>DATBLQ010000031.1:0-12953 GCA_036555325.1 Aestuariivirgaceae bacterium
CGACGTCGACGATGGCGTGGCCGTTGTCGATGCCCTTGATGGCGCCGTCGAAGAAATTCATGGAGCCGATGAAGTCCGCGACCTCCCGGCAGTTGGGCGCCTCGTAGAGGCGAGTCGCGTTGTCGATCTGCAGCGTCTTGCCCTTCGACATGACGGCGATGCGGTCGGAGAGCGTGAGCGCTTCTTCCTGGTCGTGGGTGACGAAGACGAAGGTGATGCCGACCGAGCGCTGCAGCGCCCGCAGCTCGATCTGCATCTCCTCGCGCAGCTTTTTGTCGAGCGCGCCCAGCGGCTCGTCCAGCAGCAGCACCTTCGGCCGGCAGACCAGGGCCCGCGCCAGGGCGACCCGCTGCCGCTGGCCGCCGGAGAGCTGGTGGGCGCCGCGGTCGCCGTAGCCCGAGAGCTTGATCATTTCGAGGGCGTTCTCGACGGTGCTCGCCATCTCGGCCTTGCTCAGGCCCTTCTTGCGCAGCCCGTAGGCGATGTTCTCGGCCACCGTCAGGTGCGGGAAGATGGCGTAGCTCTGGAACACCATGTTGGTCGGCCGCTCGTTTGCAGGCACGCCGATCACGGATTGGCCATCGATGAGGACATCGCCCGCGCTTGGATCTTCGAAGCCGGCCAGTATCCGCAGCAGAGTGGTCTTGCCGCACCCTGAAGGCCCGAGAAGAGAGAAGAACTCACCGCGCATGATGTCGAAGCTCACCCCGTCGACGGCCCGCACCGGCCCGAACGTCTTCGACACGGCTTTCAAGGAGATGATTGCGTCGCCTTCGGCCATGTTATGCGCTCAATCCGCCGCTGGAAGATACGCCACGACGGCGCAGCACCTCGGAGAGGACGAGGATGACCGTAGACGCGAAAAGGATGGCCGAACCCAGGGCGAGGGTGGCCGGCAATCTCTGCGGAAAGCGAAGCTGGCTGAACAGATAGACGGGCAGCGTCTGATCGGTTCCGCTAAGGAAGAAGGCGAGCACGAATTCATCGAACGAGATCGTGAAGCTCATGAGCAGGCTGGCGATCACGCCGGGGAACGCGATAGGCAGGGTGACGCGCCAAAACGTCATCCAGTCGGTTTCTCCGAGGTCGTTCGATGCTTCATACAGGTTGCGATCGAAACCCTCGAGGCGTGATATCAACACGAGCATGGAAAAAGGAACACACACGAGCAGGTGACCGGCCCCCACGGTGAGGAGACTGAGATCGAAATCGAGAACGCGGCGAATGATCACCAGCAGGCCGACGCCGAAGATGATGCTGGGGACCACCAGCGGCAGCATGATTGCGCCCAAGACGATACCTCTGCCGGGGAGCGTGTAACGAGTTGCAGCCATGGCCGCCAGGAGACCGAAGATCGTGCTCAACACCGAAACGAAAGAGCCCACAATCAGGCTGTTCTGCAACGCAGCTATCATGCCCGTCTGGGATGTGAGCGCTTGATAGTGCTTCAAAGTGAACCGAGTGAGCGGGAAAGTGGCGAAGATGTTGTCGTTGAAGGAAAACACCGGCATCAGCAACACCGGGCCATAGAGAAAGACCAGAAACAACAGCGCGTAGACGAGCAAGGGATCAAACGTCTTTTTCACCGACTCGCTCCTATTGCGCCGCCCGGACCTTCCGATACCCGACACTCCACACAAACAGGCATACAAGCAGAGTTACAGACAGCATCATGACCACCGAAAGGGCGGCGCCCAAAGGCGCATCGTTTTGGCGACCGAACAGCGACTGAATTGCGTTGCCGATCATGTGACCGCCGGAGCCGCCGACAAGGGTTGGAGTGACATAGTCGCCGACTGTCGGAATGAACACCAACAATGCGGCCGAGATGGTGCCGGGCGCCGAAAGCGGCAGTGTCACGCGCCAGAAACGGCGCCAAGGCGTGTCGCCCAAGTCGGTGGCCGCCTCGAGAAGAGAGCGGTCGATTTTTTCCAGCGATACATAGATTGGAAGTATGGCAAAGGCGGCCCAGGCGTGGGTGAGGGTGATGATGACGGCGAGCGGGTTGTAGAGCAGAAACTCCAGGGGCTTTTCGATCCAGCCCAACCACATGAGGCCCGAGTTGATGGCGCCGTTGTAGCCAAGCACGATTTTCCAAGCGAAGACGCGCAACAGATAGCTTGTCCAGAACGGCACCGTGATCAGGATGAGCCAGAGCATTTTGTGCCGCGCTATGCGAAAGGCGAGCACATAGGCCATGGGGTAGGCGAGACCTATGACCGCCACGGTTGTCGCCAGGGACAGCAGGACGGATTTCACCAGCAGGATCGCGTAAACGGGATGGGCAAGCGGGAATGGAATTCCCAACCAGTAGGTTGTGTCGCCGGAAGGAGTGACCAGGTAGCGGTAATTGCGCAGCGAAAAAGTGGTGTCGATGTTGAAATCGATCTGCGTCCAGAAGCTTATGGTGAGGAGCGCGGCGAGCGGGGCAACCAGCAACAGTCCCATGAGGAGGAGTGTCGGCGACAGAAGAAGATAGGCGCGCAGCCATTCGTATCGTCGCATGACAGAAGGACGGCGGGTGGTTATGCTGGCGGTGGGGCCCTTACCTGCGACGGCAACGTTCACCTGATCAATCCCCCTGGCGGTCGAAACAGGTTTGTGCGCAGGCGCTTCCGCTGTCAAGCGCTTGCGCAGGACGTGGACGAAAGGGGTTTGACACCGAACCGGAAAGCTCCGGATAGTCCGCCTACGGTGCAGGGCGCGTACAGGAGGAAGAATTATGAAACAGATCAAGTTTATTGACGATATGAGCCGAGGCCGTATTTCACGCCGCGATATATTGAGACATGCGGCAGCCTTCGGGGTGGGGGTGGTGGTGATGCCAAGGTTCCCCAGGGCTGCCGAACAGCTCACCGTTCTTGAGTGGGCGGGTTACGATCTGGAGGATTACTGCAAATCCTTCGTTGCCAAGCATGGGGGGTTGCCAAGTTTTTCGATTTTCGCAAGCGAGGAGGAAGCGCTGCAGAAAGTGCGCGGCGGCTTCGCGGCGGACATCATGCATCCGTGCAACTATTCCGTGGGACGGTTCGTGGAGGCAAAAGTGGCGGCACCGATCGACACTGCCAAGCTCTCCAATTGGAAAGATATCTTCCCGGCGCTGCAGACGGCCGAGGGTGTGGTGGTGGAGGGGCAGGTAGTGATGGCGCCCGCCGACTGGGGCAACTCCAGCATCGCCTACCGGCCTGATCTCATCGACGAGGACTTCAAGAAAACCGAGACATGGGGAATTTTCTACGACGAGAAATATGCCGGCCGCGTCTCGATGCTGGACAATGAAGTCGCCGTGCATATCGCCGGCTTGCTGTTGGGGCTCACGCCCGAACAGGCCTTCCTCATGCAGGGAGAGCAGCTGGCGAAAACGAAACCGCTGCTCGAGAAGGCGGTGAAGGTGAGCCGCTTCCTGTGGAACGCGCCAACCGAGATTCAACAGGGCCTCGCCTCGGGAGAAATCGTTGCGGCCTATTCCTGGAACGACACGGTGAAGAACCTGAAGTCGCAGAACATACCGGCGGCCTTCGCCAAACCGAAGGAAGGCTATTTCACATGGTTCTGCGGCATGACACTGCTGAACACAGGCAAGGCCGATCCAGCGGCGGCCTATGATTTCATCGACGCTTGGCTGTCGCCCGAAACGGGCAAGGCGCTGATCGAGGGCAGCGGCTATGGGCACGCCAACAAGAAGTCGTTCGAAATTGCCGACCCTGAGGCGATCAAGGCGATGGGCATCATCGTCGATCCGGTCGAGCATATGAACAACGCGATTTTATTCACGCCGGTTCCGAGCCCGATCCTGACGGCGCAAATCCAGTTGTGGGACGAGGTCAAGGCGTTGAAGCAGTAGATGACGACGTAATTTTGCAGCGAGATGCCCGGATCGCGGGCTTACGCCCGGTCCGGGCATGACGCAGTTCCTTAAGACGTCATGGCCGAATTTGATCCGCTGTGCACCCCCTCAATCGCGACATAGAGCAGCGACAAACACGATCAGAACCCTGCATGAGCAGGCCTTGCCTGAGCGGCATTTTCTTGGATACCACTCAGAAAATCCGCGATCTTCTCATTCACCGCACGCTGCCGGCCGACAAGCAGGTGTCCACCGCTCGCGAAAATGACCAGTTCGGCCCCTCGAATCCCCTCGGCCATATATTCCGCAGCCGGAAGAGTTCCAAAAAGGTCGTCTTTGGCGCTGATAATCAAAGTTGGCAAATTGATCTGTTCAAGCGGCAATGGTGTGAGCACAGCTTCGGCCTCAGCCCTGATGCCGGCAATGCGCTGCGAAAGCGGAAGTATGCTCTTGAGAATGAAACTGATGCGCTCGCGCTCCGCTGCAGGTGCGCCGGCCTCGACATCAGGCAGCACTCCCATGAACCGCACCAATTTCCTTCGAATCAGCCGGAGAGCCGCCCAATATGCTAAGTCGGCCCCAGATAACAGTAGCTTCATCACCTGAGCATTCGACCAGTTGGCTGGAACCTCAACTTTACGGCCGGGAGCGTAGCCTCTCGGCACCATCAGAATAAGCGCTCGAACCCGCTTGGGGTGGCGCAGTGCCATTTCTACTGCCGACGGCGCTCCGGCAGATACACCCATCACAACCGCTCGCTCGATACCAAGGCTATCGAGGAGAGCAGCATGCGCATCTGCCTGCGCTGCGGGTGAAACATCGGAAGGCACAGGGGTTCGCAGATAACCGAACCGCGATGGCGCAATGATCTGAAAGCTCGCCGGCAAATTCCCGGCAATGAAGAGGCCCTGATCATAACCACCCCCGGCGCCGTGGATGATCAGGAGCGGTAAGCCAGAGCCCCTGATTGCATATTCAATAGGCCCGAGCTTGGTCTGCGCGATTCTGGACCCCGCTTCCGCTTGCCTGCGGACTTGTCCTATCTGATGTCTATAAACAGCGAAAACTGTTCCGCTTGCCGCTGCTAGTGTTGCAGCGATCAACGCCACGATCTTGACCCTCGACATTTGTCTCTCCTTGGTGGCCTGTCGATGACACCATATCGCAGACAAACATCTCTCAGTTGATCCAGGTCAAAGGGATTTGAGCTCGGTCAAAGCATGCGGGCCAGCCAGCTAGCATGATGTCGGCCAATGACCCAAGAACGCCCGACATTGCCTATACCAGGCCGACAATCCTCATTGTCGATGGCGATGATTTTGTCTGCCAGAACTCGACGGATTGCGCAGCAGCTGAAATTTCATATCAAGTCTTGCATCGCCGCCGCCTCACACGCTCTCGGTTGTCTTCCCATCGAAGTGCTCCTTCATAGCGGTGGCATCGGCCCTTGTTTTCTGTACCGTCCCGTCACGGTGTTCCGGGGGCGCGTAAAGAGTGTAGAGCCGTAGTGGCTTGTCACCGGTATTGATGATGTTGTGGAGAGCTCCAGCCGGCACCAAGATGGCATCATCGCTCTTGGTTTTCGTTTGTTTGCCATCAATCCACACTTCACCCTTTCCCTTTTCAATGCGGAAAAATTGGTCCCGGTCGGGGTGAACCTCTTCGCCAATCTCCTCTCCGGGTTTCAAGGACATGAGCACAAGTTGAAGACTTTTGCCTGTATACAGCACATGCCGGAAATCAGAATTGTTTTCTGTCAGTTCTTCGATATCAGCAACGAACCCTTTCATGTCTCACCTCTCCTGCAATCCACTATAACTATCTATTGCCCCTGAAAGCTTGCGTGATTGATCAGGATCAAATCTGCCGGCGACGCAGCCGGATGACCGTCTCCATCGAGATTCTGCGACAGTGGTAAATCTGCGACTTTCGCTCTCGGTGTCGAACCCACTGACTTGCCAAAGCTGAGCGAAAAGGTATCACGACCCGCCTTGGTAACGCCCGCGTTCTCGCAAAGAACCGCTATGTCAGACGGCAACAGCGCATCAATGCTAACAGTGCCCGTCGTTCTCTTTGGTGTTTCGACCATCTGTGTTTACTCGGTCACAGTTTAGCAAACGTAGAATGCAGTGCGTCGACACCTGCAGGTGATCGCGATCGAACAAGTGTTAGGTCCGAATTACGTCGTGGGAGAACGGTTTGGGGGTTCGCCAAGTCACCTCCGAAAAAAACGAAAAAACAAATATAGGAGCGCAGCAGCTCCCAGGAAGAGGACCGCTGTTCTGTTCTTGATCTGAATCAGAGATAGCAGCGCTACCGTAAGCGACACGAGGAAAATCAGCACCAGGACAGTCCTGTCACTGCTGGCAGTTCTTCTGCGCAGTGTTTTCCCTATCGCGGTGGCGACATTTTTGAAGCTCCTGTGGAACGCCACGACCTGCATCCTTGCGGAAAGTGACCTCAGCGCGCAAAGTCGCTAACGGCCGCAACACGGAAAGTACGCAGTTCTTCGTCCGCCTCGCGAATTGATACATATTCACCGGCGCGGAAAACATGATCGCCGAAGCGATACCCGGTTTCATCTGCCACATCTATGTCACCGGCATGCTCATAATGGAACGACCAAGCTCCGCCTGGCCGCCGCAAGAGCCATCCGTGCTCGTGTTCTACGTTTCCCCAGAAACGGAGGACGCGGCACTCGTCGCGCTGCTTTTGCCACTCCACCGGGTCAATCTTTCCACCCGCATCCAGTGGTGCGACGAATTCATAGCCGTGCCGCTTGCTGCCATTGGGAAACTGCTTGTCCCGAGCAAGTTCCAGCCGTATTCGTTTCATGGTCATGCGATCCACTGAGTGTCGAGCGCTATCTAGATAAACGGTTCAATACTTGCAGAGTTTGATCCATATCAAATGACAGCTCCGCTTCAACGAAGAAATTATTCGCAATCTGATTTTCAAAAAGGCGATTCGTAATGTATCACAAAAAAGCAATGTTGCTGACCGGTGCTGGGGTCGCGGCCATGCTGATAATTCAGATGGCGGCCGTCGTCGCTGCACAAGATGAAGACCCCTCCACCACTTCACCGCCGCGATCGGCGGAAGCAGCTTTCGCACTTTATTGCGCGCCGTGCCATGGCGAAGATGGTCGGGGCAATGGACCGCTCGCCTTCGCCGTTAGTAAGCCGCTTCCCGATCTCACCACGCTCACCATGCGCAATGGTGGAAGCTTCCCGCGCGAAAGACTTGCGCGGCTCATTGACGGCCGGGACGACATCAAGGCTCATACCGGAGAGCGCGAGATGCCAGCTTGGGGGGAGTGGTTCAAGCTCGAGGGAGAAGGGCTCGGTTCAATGGATGAGGAAGAAGTCCGTATGCGAATCGAAAAACTTCTCGACCTGCTTGAGTCGATGCAGCAGGAAAACCCTTGAAAGTCATTCAGGAACCGTGAATCAGCCTTCGCAGCCAGCCGCCCGTTCGCGCCTGGAGTCGGAGGGGTTTGATGTTGTCGTCTTCCATGCGATTTTTGGCCGACAGTCGAAAAGCTGTGACCATGACCGGAAGTGGTAACAGCAATTGAAGAGAGTGATATATGACTGAGAATCACGGATGCAAGCCAGCCTTCCCAACCACCTGCATTACCTGTCTTGAATCGTCTGAAGGTACTTCACGAGCAGTGAAATGCGCTCTTCGGCTTTCTTCTCAATTGCCTGCTGGTCGGACGCGAGCGCATCAGAAACTTCCGCGATATAACGGAAGAGACTCCCCCAGATAGGCATCTCCGGCGTACCGTGAGCTCGCGGCATGTCACGACCGTCGATATAGGCCCTGATTTCTCCTGCATCGAAATTGCCTCCGCGCCGCTTGGCAATCTCGCGCAGCGAAGGCGGCTCGGTCTTCAAATCTGCTGCCACCGGGCCGTGACCTCTGGCGTCGCGCCCATGACACGGAGAGCAATAAAGATGGAATATTGCCTCCCCCTCGGCAATCTGCTCGCTCTCCGTCATCGGGTCGTCGGTCTGCGCCGTCGCCGTCGAACCAATCGCGATCAAAGCCAACCCAGCTAGTGGAATGAAACCCGTCTTTTTGCTCACCGCGTCTCCTTGATCAAAGTTGTTTCAGGCCATGAAGGCAAATGCATATCAATGTGACAGCATAAGGGGAACCCTCATGTTAGATAGTGCGTATCGCGTCGCACCACCTAAGATGAACTCTTTCAATCGTGAATGGCCATAGGCGCCCATCACGATCATTCCGGATCCTAGATCGCGCGCCCGTGTCAGCAATGCCTCTGCTGGGTTGATGCCGTTCGTTGGCATGGATTCGGCTGTTGCTCGTACCCCGTGCCGGTCCAGGCTCTCTGCCATGTCGGCTCCAGGGAGCGGCCCGGCAGTTTCGCTCACGAGAGCGGGATCGACCCACACGAGTCGAACATCGTCTGCTCTCTTGAGGAAAGGTAAGGCATCATGAACAGCACGCGCTGCCTCCTTCGAGCCGTTGTAACCACATATGATTTGGCTAATCTTAAGGTCTTTTCCGCAGTTCTGTGGCAGTACGAGGACGGGCCGCCCCACGCTAAGCACGATATTTTGTACAAGATCCAGTTCGACGCCTTTCTGCGCTTTCCGATCGGTCTCGCTCAGCACCACCAAGTCTGCAATCCTGCCGATCTCATCTACGGTATCCGAAATAGCCGGCACCGGCGACCTGATCATCAGCCACCGATATCTAACGCCATTGCGGTCCATGACACTTTCGAATCGTTCTTTCACGCGATTTAACTGTTCTTCGAAGTATTTGGTGAAGCTGTCGAAGATCTCGGGGATGGCATAGGTTCCGGCCGACGGATAGACGGCCGGCGCGGGGATAACGTAGAGGCCGAGAACATGGGCATCATGCTCATTAGCCAATGTTGCAGTCACCTCGAGCAGTGTGTCGAGCCGTTCGACCTCGTTCAGTGAGACCAGAATTGTCTTATAATTCATGGATGATTTCTCCACAAGTCGAGGCACCATGCGGGCGATCCGGGATGGACTTCATTGATCTTGATCAAACGTCCCCCTGCAGGTCCGGGCATCGGCCAGCGTGGCACGAATGCACTGAAACAGGGCTTCGGTGAGAAGCGGCTTCTCTATGATCGGCACGCCGGCTTTCGCTGCACGCACGCGAAGATGGCCGCTGGGATCGGTCGCGAGCAGAATCGCAGGCATGGTGACGGTTCGCTGCCGAAGTGCCCCTAAAAGCTGCAGTCCGTCGAGTCCCGGCAGATGAAAATCAATAACGAGACACCCATCCGTGGGGAGCGCTGGTTCGGCCAGCAACTCGAGCGCGCTCGAATAGTCACGGACGGTATAGCCCTCCACTCTCAGGGAAAATTTCAGCGAATTGCAGATTGCAGGATCGCTATCGATGATGAGAATCGTTGGAGTGATGTGAGCAATTCCAGGCATTTGCTAACGCTGGCCATAAGGTTGAGTACCATTATGCAGCAGTCAGGTCAGCCATGTTTTGACCTAGCTCAAATCCCTTCTCGCCCGTCAACTATTGTGGGAGCCAATCATGCCCACCAACAGTCCCATACGCACAAGCTCGGAAAGGCTCGCCGCCTTCATTTTGGTCATCACATTGGCGCGGTAAACTTCTACGGTCCTCGGGCTGATATCCAGGTCGTGGGCGATAGTTTTGTTCGGACTCCCCGCGAGCAGTCCTTGAAGCACCTCACGTTCCCGAGTCGAAAGACTAGCGAACCGCTCCTGCAATTCGGCCTTTTCTGTGTGCTCGAGGGACTTCTGGTTCCAATGTGCGAGGGCCGACCTAACAGCTGCGAGCAATACTTCGTCATCGAATGGCTTCTCCAGAAAATCAACGGCACCGAGCTTCATCGCCTCAACTGCAAGCGGGAGGTCACCGTGGCCGGTGATGACAATGACTGGCATTCCCGTACGCAATTCCTTCAATCGGTGAAGGAGTTCCACTCCACTGATTTCCGGCATCCTAACATCGGTGATGATGCATCCGACCTTTAGTCCCGATAATTTCTGTAAGAACGCTTTCGCCGATTCGTGAGTCCGAACATCGATCTTGTGACTCTGCAACAAAAACTGCAGGGAATCCCGCATGGCTTCATCGTCGTCGATGACATGAACCAATGGATTTGACGCCATCAGACCATCTCCTCTCCTCTGACTCCTCTTAGCGTGAAGCGAAAGATCGTGCCTCCGTCTGGATTTGCCTCTGCAGTAATCCGACCGCCATGGCTCTCTATGATGGATCGCGAAATGGATAACCCGATCCCCATACCCTGAGACTTGGTGGTAACAAAGGGCTGGAACAATTTCACTGCAATCTCCGGGGAAATTCCGGTGCCGGTGTCGGTGACACTGACTTCAACCATGTCGCCCGCCAAGGCACGGGTGGACACAAGCAGATTTCGTCGCTCAGTCCGTGCGATCGCCTCGATGGCGTTTCGAAGCAGATTGAGTATCACCTGCTGGATCTGCACCCTGTCTGCCATGACGAGATCAACGGTTGGGTCAAAAGTAAACCGAACCTTGACACCAAGTTCCTTCGCGCCCACGAGAGCGAGCGCGCTCGCTTCCTCGATGAGCTTGCGAATGCTTTCCACCCGCCGCTCAGTCTCGCCCCGCGCAATAAATTCACGCAGTCGACGGATAATTTGCCCCGCACGCAGCGACTGCTCGGCCGCTTTTCCAACAGCATCCCGAACCAACAGCGAATCCGGATCGCTCTGTTTTTCCAAAAGCTGCTTCGATCCCTTCATATAATTCGCAATTGCCGACAGAGGCTGATTTAGTTCATGTGCAAGCGCAGAGGCCATTTCTCCGAGTGCGGTGAAACGCGACATGTGCACAAGCTCGGCTTGAAGCTCCTGGAGCCGAGCCTCAGTTGCCTGGCGTTCGCTCAAATCGCGGATGAAACCGGTGAAGTAGCGACGATTTCCCGATTTCATCTCCCCGACATTCAACTCGATGGGAAAGGTGGAACCGTCCTTGCGCTCGCCCACCACCACGCGCCCGATGCCGATAATTCTCTTTTCCCCCGTGGCGAGATAGCGTTTCAAATACTCGTCGTGATCTTCCCGATAGAGGGAGGGCATCAGAATTTTCACGTTTTTGCCTACGATTTCATCGGAAACATAGCCGAACAGCCGCTGCGCCGCGGCGCTAAAGGATTGTATGATCCCGAGCTCGTCGATAACGACCATTGCATCGGGCACGGTCTCTAGAATGGATTTCAGATGTGCCTCGCGGGAAAGGAAATCCTGCTGTACCAGTTTCAGTTCGGTGATGTCGGTGTTAATCTCAGTGACAGCCGTCCAATCTCCTTCCTGCCAGAGCGACCATTGGCTCGCCACGATCAGCCGCCCGCCATCGCGCCGATAATGAATCAATTCACCATTCCAACGTCCACGCGCCTTAAGCTCCGCTTCGATCATTGACAGCGGACTAGGGAATTCGGTTTTGAGAAGCTCTTGGGACAACCGGCCGATGGCCATCTCGGCTTCATATCCATAGAGCCGCTCCATGCCCCGGGCCCAGAAGCCGATTCGGCCGTCGAGGCCCCGCACCATGGCCTGGGCGTGTTCCAGTGCCTGGAGCCGCTTCTGCAGTCCCGCAGTTGCTTTGACCGGGATGACTGTATCCATGGGTGACCTCATCCAAACGCTAATGACGGAGGACTGAAAGCGGCCGGATTTCCTGTTTCTGCGCTGTTCACTCCGGGATACCCCTTAAGGTGAGATACCGAATTTTCATTGTCTACCCAGCTGCATAGGCTCTCCTGGTCAACGGGGAACACAACCATGCAGCTCCAAAAGCACACGTCGGCATCTCAGCCTAGCTCGTCTCCAGTCGCGAGTCAGTCCATGCTGTTCGGTTATGCGGATCTGAGGGGCATATCAATGCCCTATCGCCGAAATGAGGAGATTTTCGGCGAAGGTGAACCTGCAGAGTTTGTATACAAGATCATTTCAGGATCGGTGCGCACGTACAAGGTTTTGAGCGATGGCCGCCGCCAAATCAATGGATTTTACCTGCCTGGCGACATATTCGGACTTGAATTCGGCAAAGAACATGCTAGTTCAGCTGAGGCCATCGGGGACTGTTCTGTTCTCGCCATAAGCCGGAGCGCTGTGCTCAAACTAGCCGAGCAGGACAGAAATATCGCATCGCGCCTGCTTTCTCTGATGGTTACGGAACTTAATCGTTCCCGCTGTCATGGCTTGCTATTGGTGAAGCGCGCGCAGGAACGGCTTGCCGCATTTCTGCTCGAAATGGCCGACCGGTTAGCCGACAATGGTGCGGTTGAACTTCCCATGTCGCGCCAGGACATCGCCGACTATCTTGGTCTCACGATCGAAACGGTTTCGCGGACCCTCACCCACTTCGCCCAATCATCGATGATCGAGTTCGTAGGTTCGCGGCAGATTGTCTTGCGTAACCTAACTCAGCTCAGCCGTCTGAACAGCTAACAGCTACTTACGCCAAGAACTGAGAGGTGTCCGATGAAAGCGATGACCCCAGTCACTATCTGGTCGCTGCTTCAACCCGTGTCGGCCCTTTTCGCGTAGGAGAACATTTCTGAGTCATAATTTTACCAGCGTGGTTCTTGCGATTGCTTTCGTGATTGGCACCGGTTCCGGGGTCACGGCAGTTTTGGCGTCAGACAACGACCAATCCGCAGCTCACCAGGACTTCCTGGTTCTTTGCGCTGAATGTCACGGGGAGGACGCCAGAGGCAACGGCCCTATGGCAAAGAACCTGACCAAAACTCCACCCGACTTGACCCAGATCAGCAAGCGTGCCGGCGGGACGTTCGATGAGCAGGCGGTCTTTGACTGGATCATCGGCCTTAACATGCCAGCCTCTCATGGCTCACGCGAAATGCCAATTTGGGGAGACTGGCTCATGGACGAAACTCTTGAGGATAGCACTACGCTGGAAACTGCAAATGCAGCGGCAAAGGAAGTCGAAGCGCGTGTGATGGCGTTGGTCAAGTTCCTCAAATCAGTTCAGAACAAGGATTAGGTCAATGTGATCGCGCTTGCCGCACAATTTCATGAGTACAACGCTGCGCCCTACCTGACCAC
>DATBLQ010000065.1:0-10430 GCA_036555325.1 Aestuariivirgaceae bacterium
TAGGTGGTGATGGTGCCATCGACATCGACCGTCACAAGTTCGGTATCGAGGTCGGTTGCATAACCGCTATCTTGTATGAAGATGCCGTGCGCGTTGGCGCCATAGGTCTTGATGCTGCCGCTGCTGGCGAGAGTGGCTTCAACATCTGCGTAGGCTTTTTTGATGTAGATGCCGTGGGCAAGGCTGTCGGTCGCCGGGGTCGCGAGAAAACTTTTTCCGGTGGCGATGTCGCCGGCGACGGTGATGGAGACGTCGCCATCGGCGTAGGCGACGTGAATGCCACCTGCTCCCACGGCTTGGGTCGTGATCGTGCTGCCGAGAAGGGTGTTGACCGTTACACTGCCGTCGGCGTCATTGACGGAAATGCCGACGGAATTGGGGCCATCGGTGATGATGCTCCCGTAATTCCGAACGATTACATTGCCATCGGTCGCATAGACGTAAATTCCGAGCGAAGTTTCGCCATCTGTGACGATGGTGCCCTTGTTCACAATCGTCACCACTTCGTCATCGGAATCGGTTGCGTCTCCCGTGCCGCCCACCTTGATGCCGTGGGCCGAGGCGCCATAGGTTCTTATGGTTCCGCCGCTTTCGAGGGTGGCCGTGACGGATTGCTCGGTGTCTGTGACGCGGATGCCATTGGCATCGCTGGTGGTGGAGGGAGACGAGGCATAATCCTTGCCGACGACGATGTCGCCGGAGACATCGACGGTCGCGGTGCCGCTGGTGTCGTCGATGAAGATGCCGTGCGAGCGATAGCCATCGGTGCTGATGTCGCCGGTGCCGGTGACGGTGACATTGCCGAAGGTGTCGGCGATGTAGATGCCGTGGGATTGGTTCCCATGAGTCGTGATGGTGCCGTCGACATCGACCAGCACCGTTTCCGTGTCGGTGTCGGTCGCATTTCCGGTGTTTCTGATGAAGATGCCATGAGAGTTTTGGCCATTCACAGTAATTGCAGCATAAGAAGTCAGGTCAACATTTCCGTCGATCGCGTTGATGTAGATTCCGTTGGCATTTGGTCCATAGGTTGTTATGGCACCGTCAATCTCAGCGGTTGCGTTGCCATCGACGTTGTTCACCATCACACCGTGTCTTACAGTCGCAGTGGTGGGTAAAGTTACAATCGTCCCAGAAGAGATGAGCGTCACATTGCCGCCGGAGAAAACCCCGCTAATACGAATTCCGCGACTGTTTTGAATCGTGATGTCGGAGGTCGTTTGGACATCAACATCGCCATATGTGACGTCGACGTTGATGCCCACAGAAAAATCGCCGGTGGCAGTGATGTCGCCATAGGACCTTAGAGCGACATCGCCCATTGTACCAAAGATCTCGATGCCCGAACTCGAATTGCCCTGAGTAAGGATATCCCCTCGCGAGGTGAGGTTTACTGACTGAGCAGCCTTAATGTGGATGCCGTGGGCGCCATTTCCAGTCGAGGCTCCTGCTGTCGTTATGTCGGCGGAAGTGTCGATGTCAACTATTCCTCCTTTCACGTAAATGCCGGAGGCGTTATTGCCGGAGGTGGTAATTTGCGCCCCTTCGTAGATATCGAGATTGATGGAATTGCCGCCGGCATCGATGATGGAAATGCCTTTCACCCCCGTAGTCGGAGTGATCACCACGTCCCCAGTGACGATCATGGTCAGATCATCGATATTGTTAACCGGAATGCCGGTCGGATATACGTTGCCGGCGTCGTCACAAGTGATTGTTGCGGTGCCGGTCCCAATCCCGGCGTAGGTGCATCCTGCCGTCTGGCCAAACGTCACGTGGCCCGGAACCATGGTCGAGGCAACAAGAGCCGTGCTGAGAAGCAGCAAATACTTGCGAAATGGTTTCGACAGCATTTGATTGGCGACGGGCAAGCTGGCGGTCGAGGCGAGCAGGTATCGGCGGCGGCGCCGGGAGTCTAGGGCGGCGCGCGCGGACGCCATATTTCGCGCGGAATGGTGCGCGGCATTTCCCAAGACGTGCCTCCCGGTCCGAATCAACTTCGTGGAAACAGTAACCTGCGTAGATTACACAGTGCAATTTTAAATAGTTATTACACTTCTTCACATGCAATGGTTGCAGAAGTGGCAGTATGCCAAGTAATCAGGCTGTTTTCGCGCTGTTTTTCTCAATCAAATCAATGAATCGCCTGAACAAGTAGTGGCTGTCCTGCGGGCCGGGGGAAGCTTCGGGGTGATACTGCACGGAGAAGATTGGCTTGCCTTCGACGGCCAGGCCGCAATTGGAACCATCGAACAGCGAGATGTGAGTTTCGACGACGCCTGCGGGAAGGGAGTCGCGGTCAACAGTGAAGCCGTGGTTCATCGAGGTGATCTCGACCTTGCCGGTGGTGAAGTCCTTCACCGGGTGATTGGCGCCATGATGGCCGTGGCGCATCTTGCTCGTCTTGGCGCCGAGCGCGAGCGCCAGCATCTGGTGGCCAAGACAGATTCCGAAGACAGGCTTGCCGGAGGCGATGAGCTCGGCGATCACCGGCACGGCGTATTCGCCGGTGGCGGCGGGATCGCCCGGCCCGTTGGAGAGGAAGACACCGTCGGGTTCGAGCGCCAGCACGTCTTCCGCTGAGGTGGTCGCCGGCACGACGGTGACTTTGCAGCCTGCACTCGCGAGGCAACGCAAGATGTTGCGCTTCAGGCCGTAGTCGATGGCGACGACATGATGCCTTGGTTTAAGCTGGCGCCCGTGGCCCTTGCCCCACACCCAGGTCATCTCGTCCCAGTCATAGCGCTGGGTGACGGACACCTCCTTGGCGAGATCCATGCCCAGGAGGCCAGGCCAGGACCTGGCTTCGGCTTTCAGTCGCTTCAGATCGAAACGGCCGCTCCGTTCATGCGCGATGACGGCGTTGGGCATGCCTTTCTCACGGATGAGGGTTGTCAGGCTGCGGGTATCGATGCCTGCAAGGGCGATAATGCCGCGAGACTTGAGCCAGTCATCGAGATGGCGGGTGGCGCGATAGTTGGAGGGATCCGTGATATCGGCACGCATCACGCAGCCGCGGACACCCGAGGAGGAGGCGAGGTTGGCGGTTTCGATGTCCTCGTCATTGGCACCGACATTGCCGATGTGAGGGAACGTGAACGTGATGATCTGGCCGGCATAGGAGGGGTCGGTGAGGATTTCCTGATAACCGGTCATGGCCGTGTTGAAACAGACTTCGCCAACGGCCGAACCCTCAGCACCGAGGCCAGCCCCTTCGATGACGCTGCCGTCGGCCAAAACAAGCAGGGCGGTCGTCCGGGGAGGGGCCCAAGGCTTGCGAGCCTGGGTCTGCTTTGAGGATTTGCGCGGCGGCATGAGGCTCGAATAGGAGAGCGGTGAGCGATAATCAAGGATGTTGTAATTGCTTCGTCATCGCCGGGCTTGACCCGGTTATCTTTTGAAGAGAGAAGAGACGCGCGGATTTCAAGTCCGCGCAAGACGATCAGTGAAAGCCGCCCATGCCCCTGCGCGATGAAATCAATGATGCCCTCAAGACGGCAATGAAAGCAGGCGACAAGATCAGAGTGTCGACCCTGCGGCTGATGAATGCCGCCATCAAGGAGCGCGACATCCAGGGGCGCACCGCAGGGCGGGATGCCGGGGCAAGCGACCAACAGCTCATCGAAGTCTTCGCCAAGATGGTGAAACAACGGCAGGAGTCGCTAGCCGCTTACGAGCAGGCAGGACGTGAAGATCTGGCGTCTCAGGAGCGCAAGGAGATGGAGATTATCCAGGGCTACATGCCGAGGCAGCTTTCCGATGAGGACGTGAGGCGCGAGATCGACAAACTCGTCAAGGACACCGGTGCTGCGGGCATGAAGGACATGGGCAAGGTCATGGCGGCGCTCAAGGAGCGCTATGCCGGGCAAGTGGACATGGCTAAGGCCGGCGCGATCGTGAAATCACTGCTTGGGAAGTAAGATGCGCAGGACCCAAGTCCGCGCATGACGCGTCGTATTCGTCATGGCCGGGATCTCGTTTCACACCAACAGCGCGGTCAGATACATGACGGCGAGACCGGCGATCACACCGCCAAGGGATGCAGGCGTCGCCAGCGCGGCCTGACCGTCGCGCCGGGCGATGAGCGCCGCGATCTCGACAATGACCTGGAAAATCGCACCGGCACCAATTCCGAAGCACAGCGCTGTCCATAGCGGGCTCACGGCCTGGGCGCCGAGCCATACGCCGATCACCGCGGGAAGCCCGGCCAGGGCGGCGAGCGCGACGAATGCGACAAACGGCGGTCGACGGTCGACGAGCGGAGCGGCAATGCCGAAGCCTTCGCTGACGTTGTGGATGGTGAAACCGACGACAAGGAAGGTCGCAAGGGCCGCCTCGCCGGCAGAAATTGCGGCGCCGACAGCCAAGCCTTCGCCGAGATTGTGAAGACCTATTCCCAGGGCGATGAAAAAGGAAAGTTTCAAACCTTCCGGGGCGACACCCCCTCTTCGGCCGACCGCCAACAAAAGTGCACATGTCGTCAAGGCCGACACCCATACGGCCGTTTGCGCGTGGAAACGGTCGATACTGCCTCGCGCCGCCTCAAGCCCCTCGCCCAAAGTGTCGATAAGCAGGTAGGCCAATAGCCCAACTGTCAGCGCCAGCACAAAGCGAATCCAATTGCGGTCCAAACCGCGCAGACCGGGATAGGCAAGAAGGCCGGTGGCAACCGGAGCAACTCCCAGGAGCAACCCGACAAGGGCGAGAGTGGCGAGGGCGGGAACTTCATAGCGCGGCGTTTCATGCGCGACCGCGATCTCGTGCTCGAAGATCGCTCCGGTGCCGGTCAGAAGAGCGATGTGGTGGGCTTCTCCGCTGACCCATGGATAAGGGATCACGATGTGCGCTCTGCCTAGTCTCTTGATCGGGCCTTCGGGGTCTTGGGAAAACTGGCGATAGGCGCCATCGACCTGCAGCTGGGCGATACGAACAGGGTGGGAGCCGTCGGCTCTGACTGTTAGGCGTATCTGTCCGGGAGTAAGCCTGACCGCTTCGATGCTCACCTGCTCCACCGGAGGGGCGGAAGCGGTCAGCTCGTTGAGCGGGCGAGCGAAAAGCAGAATGGCGATGAGCCCCGCAAGCACGAGAAGCGGCAGACCCAACCAGATCAGGGATTTCTTCATCGGATCATCCGGCCTGGCCGATAACGCCCTGAACGACATCGAAGTGACTCATCCAGCCCAGTTCGGCGAACTCGGATTGATGGGCGTGGAACATGTAGATGCCGGGCTCATGGTTGGCGTAGGTAAACTCCAGGATGCCGCGCTGGCCCTGGCAGAGCATCACCGTGTCGATGATGCGGAGGTTGGGGACAAGATTCGTTCCGGTATCGTAATAATCGAAAAAATTGGCATGCAGGTGAAACGAATTGATAGGATCGAACTCCGTGACGTTGATCAGGTACACCCGCACCGGGCGGCTGCGGTCGATGCGAATCGGCCGCTCGATATAGGCAAAGGGGATCGAGTTCACGGCATAGACTTCGTTCTCATCATCGAAATTGGTGTCGAAGCCGTTCATGACCATCACCAATTCCTGCCACCTCGCGTTCTCGGGCGTGCCCATGAGCCGGGACTTTGCGGCGTCTGCGGACTCAGGGTGAAGAGCGGGATCGGGATCGATGATGAAGCCGCCGTACATGCCCTTGTGGATGTGCCGCTTCAGCGGCAAAGCATGGCAGTGATAGAGGTGGCAGCCGAAAGGATAGGCGTCGAACTCATACTCGAACATTTCACCGCTCTGAACGAGGCCGGCACCCGGCACTCCGTCCATCCGCCAGGAATGGATGCCGTGGAAGTGCATGGAATGCGGATGCTGGCTGCCGTTCTGAAATCTTATGCGCAGCCGTTCGCCTTCTTTGCAGCGCAGGGTAGGGCCGGGGATGCGGCCTGCGAATGTCCAGGCCGGAAACATGATGCCGGGCGCTATCTCCACCTCCTTGTCCACGGCGACAACCTCCCATTCGCGGACAATGCGACCATCGGGATCGGTGACGAGGGTGCCGGTATCGAAACGAGAGACGATATCGAGGGGGTCGAAGTCGTTGCGGGCGTGATCGACCGATCCGACCACCAGATTGGATCCATCATGCTGATGGGACCCATACACGGGGCTCGCCTGAGAGTGGGAATGATCGGTCGGTTGCTGCGCAGCCTTGAGCGAGGCGACACCGGAAGCGGCCCCGGCTGCGGCAAGCGTGCCCAATAGGGAGCGGCGGGAGAATTGCATGCAAGCCTCTGGAAAGAGAATCGGTGGGGGTGCAGGTTATTGCAAATGCTTCTCGTTTGCAATAGCGCGATCCAATTATCGTGAATGCGTTCGAACGGCCTGGAACTTTGATGTTCCTGTTTCGTTCTGATAGTGTGAATTTCGGTGATAAGTGCGAGTCGGCGGTCGCCGCCGGGGCCTCCATAGTGGTTGATTGCCCTTCGATCGAGGTAGTCACATGAAATTTCCTCCAGGCTTTCTGGACGAGATCCGTAACCGGGTTGCCATTTCGTCTGTTGTCGGAAAACGAGTGCAATGGGATCGGCGGAAGTCAGTTCCGGCGCGGGGTGATTTTTGGGCCTGCTGTCCATTCCACATGGAAAAGACGCCATCGTTCCATGCCGATGACCGCAAGGGTCGCTACTATTGTTTCGGTTGCCGGCAATCGGGTGACATTTTTACCTTCCTGGTCGAGAAGGAGGGATTTGCTTTTCCCGAGGCTGTCGAGCGGCTTGCGCAAGAGGCCGGGCTGCCGATGCCGAAATTCACCGCCGCGGAGGAAGAGCGCGAAGCGAGGCGCTCGACCCTCTATGAGGTGATGGAAATGGCTGCGTCATTTTTCGAGGCGCAACTCCAATTGCCCAGGGGAGCGACTGCGCGCGGCTATCTCGCCGACCGCGGCCTGCCGCAGGCAGTGCAGCAACACTTTCGTCTGGGTTATGCGCCGGATGACCGGCAGGCGTTGCGAAGCCATCTGGCGGAGAAGAATGTCACGCTCGAGCAGATGATCGAAGCGGGCCTCGTCATATCGGGTGAAGATATTCCGGTTGCCTACGACAGGTTTCGCGATCGCGTGATGTTTCCCATCCGAGACCCCCGGGGCAAAGTCATCGCATTCGGTGGACGGGCACTCTCGGATGACGCGCAAGCGAAATATTTGAACTCGCCGGAGACGCCGCTCTTTCAAAAGGGGCGCGTGCTCTACAATTTCGACCAGGCAAGAGCAGCCGGGCACGAGCAGGGCACGATCATCGCGGTTGAGGGCTACATGGACGTGATCGCTATGGTGCGAGCGGGATTTGCCAACACCGTGGCACCGCTCGGCACGGCTCTTACGGAGCACCAGCTTGCGCTCTTATGGCGAACTGCACCCGAACCCATTTTGTGTTTCGATGGCGACGCGGCGGGTCTCAAAGCGGCGTATCGCGCGCTCGATCTTGC
Source organism: Aestuariivirgaceae bacterium (assembly GCA_036555325.1). Taxonomy (GTDB): domain Bacteria; phylum Pseudomonadota; class Alphaproteobacteria; order Rhizobiales; family Aestuariivirgaceae; genus DATBLQ01. The sequence goes on from DATBLQ010000065.1 coordinate 7,429, forward strand.
ACTGCCGCTGCTAAAGCCCGGGCAGTCGCTGCGCTTCGCACTGTTGTCCGAAGATCAGGATCCGGACGATCTGCTCAAGCACGAGGGCGCTGCGGCGATAAAAGCGGTTATCTCATCGGCCGACGCAATGATCGATGTGTTGTGGCGCAGGGCGATCGAAAGCAACGACCGATCGACGCCGGAACGCCGGGCACAGTTCGAAAGCGAGCTTGAATTGGAGATTTCACGTATCGGGGATGGCAAGGTGCGCCTTTACTACGCGGCCGAAGTCGCCTCGCGAGTGAAGGCCCTGCTCGGAGGAGCAGCGCCGCCGAAAAGGTGGCGGACCGCAGTTGCGGCTTTCGGAAGCAAACTAGCAGTGGTGACGCGTCGGGAGCGAAACCGTAAGGGCTGGATCGTTCCCAGGCCGTGGGACTACGTCCAGCCGGTATCGATGGAGCTCAAAGCCATGGCCCGAAAGGGCCAGTCACGGCAGGCGGCCGACCGGCGAGAGCGGGCCATCCTGTTGGCAGTCATCAATCATCCAAGGCTGCTGGACGATTTCGCCGAAATCTTCGCAGACCTTGAATTTTCTGCCCGCGAGCTTGACAGTCTGCGGCGACAAATCATAGATATCGCCGCACTTGAGGCGAGCCTTGACGCAGCCATCTTGCGGGACCACCTACACCGTAAGGGCTTCGGGCCGCTCCTCGAACGCATCGACGCCCAGTTTCAACGCTTGAGGGAGTGGTTCGTGCTGCCAGACGCGGCAGTCAAGGATGTTCGCACCGGTTTCCGGCAAATGGTCGCACTGCATCGAAAGACGATCACACTGGCGCGGGAACTCAAGGCGGCGGAAACAACGCTGGCCGAGCACCCTTCGGACGAAAACCTTAAGAATCTCAACGAGATCCGCGAGCAGATGCGTTCGGCTGCTGGTGAAGAGGCGCTTATCGAGGGTTTTGGAGAGGACTCCGGCCGGCCACAGAGTCCGGTCGCTTGATCGATCATTTGACTGGCGGTGCTGTTTTGCAGTGCCGCGTGACAAAAAAATAGTTAATAGGCGGCAGGGTTGCCTGAACCGTCCGAATCACGATTACGGAGACGAATTAATGGCGAAAATTTCCGTGCGCCCGGCAGGAGCAAAGGCTAAGGCAGCGGCGGGACGCGTGCAGATCCGCGAGCCGAGGGACGAGCCGGCGCCGGGCGACCAGCAGGACGAGACCGAGACGGTCGAGGCTCCGGCCGGTTCACAGGATTCGCCGCTGCTCGACCTGACAGATGCGGCCGTCAAACGAATGATCAAGGCCGCCAAGGCGCGCGGCTATGTGACCTATGACGAGCTGAATTCGGTGCTCCCATCCGAGCAGGTTTCTTCCGAGCAGATCGAAGACACGATGGCGATGCTCACCGACATGGGCATCAATGTCGTCGATACGGAAGAGGAAGCGGAGGAGGCCGCCGCGCCGGTCGAGGCGGTAGAGGCAGAGCCCAATTTGCCGGTGAAGGTGGAGCGGACGGCGGAGCCTTCCGATCGCACGGACGACCCGGTGCGCATGTATCTGCGCGAGATGGGATCGGTCGAGCTTCTGTCGCGCGAGGGCGAGATCGCGATCGCCAAGCGCATCGAGGCGGGGCGCGAGGCGATGATCCAGGGCCTGTGCGAAAGCCCGCTGACCTTCCAGGCGATCATCATCTGGCGCGACGAGCTGAACGATGGAAAGATCCTGCTGCGGGACATCATCGATCTCGAGGCGACCTACGCCGGGCCAGACGCGAAAGCAGCTCCAGCGCAGCCGATCGTGCCGGTCGAGAGCGCGAAGGTGGTGAAGCTTGAGCCGAAGCGGCCGGAAAGCCCACGGGAGCGGCGCCAGGCCATACAGATGCGCGCACGCGCACGCGATGACGAGTATAGCGATGTGCTGTCGCCTGAGGATTTCGATACGCCGACCATTGCGGAGGAGCCCGACGAGGACGACGAGGAGAACAACGTTTCCCTTGCGGCGATGGAGGCGGAGCTCAAACCGCAGGTTCTCGAAACGTTCGACCGGATCGCCAAAACCTACAAGTCGCTGAGAAAGCTGCAGGACCAGGAGGTGGCGGAGAAGACCGCGCTGTCGACCAGCCAGGAGCGACGCTACAAGAAACTGCGCGAGGAAATCATCAACGACGTGAAAAGCCTGTCGCTCAACGCGGCGCGCATCGAGGCGCTCGTCGATCAGCTTTACGGCATCAACAAGCAGCTCATCTCGCTCGAAGGCCGGCTCATGCGGCTGGCGGAGACCTATCGAATCCCGCGCGAGGTTTTCCTGAAGGAATATCAGGGCGAGGAGCTTGACCCCAACTGGATGCGGCGAGTGGGACGGCTGGCGAAATTCGGCTGGAAGCGCTTCATCCACGAGGAAAAGGACACGGTGAAGGCGCTGCGCGAGGAGATCCACTCGCTCGCCTCCGATACGGGCCTGCAGATCTCCGAGTTCCGGCGCATCGTGCACATGGTGCAGAAGGGGGAGCGCGAGGCTCGGCAGGCGAAGAAGGAAATGGTGGAGGCGAACCTGAGGCTCGTCATTTCCATCGCCAAGAAATACACCAACCGCGGCCTGCAATTCCTCGACCTGATCCAGGAGGGCAACATCGGCCTCATGAAGGCGGTGGACAAATTCGAATATCGGCGGGGCTATAAATTTTCCACTTACGCCACATGGTGGATCAGGCAGGCGATCACGCGATCCATTGCCGACCAGGCGCGCACCATCCGCATTCCGGTTCATATGATCGAGACGATCAACAAGATCGTTCGCACCTCGCGGCAGATGATGCACGAGATCGGCCGCGAGCCCACGCCCGAGGAACTGGCGGAAAAGCTTTCGATGCCGCTCGAAAAAGTGCGCAAGGTGATGAAGATTGCCAAGGAGCCGATCAGTCTCGAGACGCCGGTGGGCGATGAGGAGGATTCGCACTTAGGCGATTTCATCGAGGACAAGAATGCGATCCTTCCCATCGATGCGGCAATCCAGGCGAAC
>DATBLQ010000085.1:0-119547 GCA_036555325.1 Aestuariivirgaceae bacterium
TAGAATTTTCGCGAGGTGCTTCATGCGCAATTCGATCAACCGGCGGACACTCCTCGCCACAATCGCATCCGGCTATTTCCTTGGCACTGCTGGAGCATCCTTGGCTGACCCAGAACTGCCCGACGTTGCCGCCTTCCGAAACCCGGGATGCAGCTGCTGCGAGAATTGGGCCAAGCTCATGAAGGATGCGGGGTTCAAAATCACGATGAGCGATGATCCGGACTTGGCAGGGAGACGCAAATCGCTTGGCGTTCCGGAATCGCTTGCCGGCTGCCATCTGGCTCAGGTTGGTCGATACCTCATTGAGGGACATGTCCCGATAGATGACGTTCTGCGCGTGCTGGACGAGCAGCCTGACGCTATGGGCCTTGCCGTGCCGGGCATGCCTGTCGGGTCACCAGGTATGGAAGTGGACGGTGAAACCGAGACCTATGCGGTGCTGCTATTCAAACCTGATGGTACGAGCAAGGTTTACAGCCAGCACTAGGTTACGGTCGCGCATGGGACCAACTAGGGCCGGGCATGGTTCGAGTTTCACCCAGCTGCCCCGACAATCCATCATCCCGCATCAATCGCCCGATCGATCGCCCGGCTGAGCTTGTCGACCATTTCATCAAGCTCCCCGTCGCTCACGATATAGGGCGGGGCGAGAAGCACATGATCGCCGGCGATTCCATCTGCCGTGCCCCCGCCGGGGTAGCAGATCAGCCCTTCCTCGAGCGCCAGCGCTTTGATCTTGGCCCACAGCCGCCGCTCCGCCGGAAACGGCGTCTTGCTGCGCCGATCCGCGACAAGCTCGAGCGCCACGAGAAGGCCGCGTCCGCGAATGTCGCCGATGTGAGGATGGTTCTGGAACCTCTCCCGCAGTCTTCTCTGAAGCTCATCGCCCTTTAGGCGTGCACGCTCCACGAGTCTCTCCTCCGCGATCACCTTCTGCACTTCCAGCGCTGCCGCGGCGGCAATTGAATGGCCGACATACGTGTGGCCATGCTGGACGGCGCCCGAGCCGCGCCTGATTTCCTCTGCGAGCGTCTCTTTGACCATGAGCGCGCCGATCGGCAGATAGCCCGCGCCGAGCCCCTTGGCGAGGGTGATCATGTCGGGAACGATACCCTCCGCTTCGAACGCGAATTGGCTGCCGCATCGCCCGATACCGCACATCACCTCATCCGCAATCATGAAGGCGCCGTTCAGACTGCAGGTTTCGCGGACGGACTTGAAATAGCCTCGAACCGGCGGAACCGCGCCGAGCGTGGCTCCGACAACCGTTTCCGCGATGAAGGAGATTCCCCGGCCCTGATGTTCGCCCATCGCCTGCGCCAGGGAAAGGGCGGCGCGCGCTCCGTACTCTCCATCGCTCTCCGAAGTGTGCTTGTGGCGATAGGCAAAACATGGCTCGACCAGCCGCACCGTTCCAACCAGGATGGGTTCGTAGAGCGTGCGCCGCCCCCTGTTGCCGGAGACCGACAGCGCGCCGAGCGTGTTGCCGTGATAGGAATACCAGCGCGAGAAAAAACAGTCTCGCTTTAGTTCCCCCCGCTCGACCTGCAGCTGCCGCGAAAGCTTCAAGGCCGCCTCGGTGGCCTCCGATCCGCCCGAGACGAAAAACACTCGCCATGGCCCCCCGGCTGCCGACTTCGACAGTGTCTCAGCCAGCTCTTCCGCTGCATCGCTGGTGAAAAATGACGTGTGTGCGAACTGGAGGCGCTCCATCTGCCGCTTGATTGCGTCGAGCATCCGCGGATGACTGTGACCGAGACAGGAAACCGCAATTCCGCTCGAAGCATCGAGATACTGCTTGCCCGCTGAATCGCGGATGTAGCACCCCGCAGCGCTGACGGCGGTGGGGTAGGCTGTTGAAAGCGAGCGGTGAAGAATTCGCGAGGTCTGGTGCATAAAGCCTTCTCTTTTTCCTTGGGATCGTTATGACCTTCGGCACCGATTGGCAAGCGAGAGGCCATGCGACCAGATCACCGGCTGTTTCTCCGATCCTTGCTTGATGCGGCGATTGCCGCTGCCGATCCCGCCCATTGTGTGCCGCCTTTTCTGCCTTCACCGCCCGCAGGCCGAACCATCGTCATTGGCGCCGGCAAGGCGAGCGCCGCCATGGCAGCCGCTGTTGAACGGAATTGGAAGGCACAACTGACCGGGCTTGTCATCACGCGCTATGGCCATGCGGTTCCCTGCGAGCGCATCGAAGTTGTCGAGGCGTCCCATCCCGTCCCCGACGAGCGTGGCCGGCTTGCTGCAGGGCGCATCGCGGCAATGCTCAACGGTCTCACCGCTGAGGACCTTGTCCTGTGCCTTCTTTCAGGCGGTGGGTCCGCGCTCCTCGCCGCCCCCGCCGAAGGATTGACCCTCGAAGACGAGCAGGAGCTGAACCGTCAGCTCCTTGCATCCGCCGTTCCCATCGGTGAGATGAACTGCCTGCGCAAGCACGTTTCCATGTTGAAGGGCGGAAGGCTTGCCGCGCTTGCCCATCCCGCCCGCGTGATCGCCCTCATTATCTCCGATGTGCCGGGGGACGATCCCGCCGTCATCGCGTCTGGTCCAACCGTCGCCGATCCCACGACCAGCGAGCAGGCTCGCTTGATCGTCCATAAATATGGCCTGCGCTTGCCGCCGCGCATCTTGCAGTTCCTGTCGAGTCCCGCAGCGGAAACGCCGAAGCCTGGCGATCCGCGTCTCTCCCGTGCCGAGGCGAGGATCATCGCCACCCCATCCCGCTCGCTCGCTGCGGCGTCCGATTTGGCCAAGCGGGCCGGCTACTCCGTTGTCGATCTTGGCGACCGCGTTGAGGGCGAGGCGCGCGATGTTGCGGCGCTCCACGCCGGGATGGCGGTTGCGCCCTCAACAGTTGTCATCTCCGGCGGCGAGACGACGGTGAAACTTACCGGTAGCGGCCGCGGCGGTCGCAATTGCGAATATCTTTTAGCGCTCGCCATCGCGCTTGAGCCACGGGGCGGAAGGTTTGCAATCGCCTGCGATACCGATGGAATCGACGGATCCGAAGACAATGCCGGAGCCATCATAACGCCGGATACTCTGTCCCGGGCCGGGGCTCAGGGCCTCGATGCCATGGCTCACCTTGCAGACAACGATTCCTATGGCTTCTTTGCAAGGCTCGGCGATTTGGTGGTCACCGGGCCCACCCGCACCAACGTCAACGATTTCCGCGCCATTCTGATGTGACGCAGCAATTGCTCTGCCGCCGCCGGCTCGGCTGCGGAATTGTGTGCGTAGGTCTTCCACGTCGGCTTGTAGTCGTCGCGCGCCTGGTTTCCCCAATAGGTCCAGTTTTTGCGCGTCCCGCGCGCAAATAGTTCGAGGTAAGGGCCTTTTGAGCAGGCTTCGATGATCGCATATTGCTCATCGGGTTTGCGCGAATGCTCCCGCTTGCGCGTCTCGATCATGTTCGCCTGCCGGCGTCCCGGCGCAAGGGTGCGTGCCCCCTTGCCGCGCACACCAAACAGCAGAAGCTCCGTCACGTTGCGGAAATAAAACCCGACGCCGCGGCCGTCCGAACCGCCGTCTTTGCGGATCTTGTGCCACACGATATTGCTCTTGTAGTCGAAACCCCACGCCGCCAATACGCGCAAGCCCTCGGGCAGCAAGGCATTCGGCACCCACAAATAAAGATGTGCGGGCTCCACGACGAGATCGCCAACGGGCAGGGCGCAGATATCCTCTGTCGTCATCGTCTCGTAGCGCGAAAGACGGCGATGTTCGGGCGCCATCTTGCCGGTGCGGTTGACGAAGCGCCACGGGGGATCCGCAAGCACCGTATGAAACCTTCGCCCGCGCGTGAAAGCTGCCAGCTCGGTGAGCGTGCTATGCCGCTGGTACGTCATCTAAGTTGGCCTCTTAACGCCCCGATCTTTCAAGGAAGACAAAGCCTGTCCATCCTTACTCGATCAACCGGTACGCTGGAATTGTAAGAAAAGGCTCCAACTGTTCCGATGTGGAAAAGGCGCGAAACAGTTCGATCGCTTCGGCGAATCGTCCGCTGCCATAGGCCTGCGAACCGACCTCCGATTCAATCCTTGCGATTTCCTCTTTGAGGCAGTGGTCGAAGAACTCCTTGTTTGCTCTAGTGCCTCCGTCCAGCACCGCTCCGAAACGCAGCCATTGCCAGATTTGCGACCGGCTGATTTCCGCCGTGGCCGCATCTTCCATGAGATTGTAAAGCGGCACGGCACCTTTGCCCCTAAGCCAGGCTTCCAGATATTGCACGCCCACGCGAATGTTCTCGCGGAATCCGGCCTCGGTTTTCGTTCCCGCGTGCACTTCGAGCAGTTCTTTTTGTCCGGCGGTCACATCCTCGCGCTTGACATGCAGTTGATTTCTCGACGGCATCCATTTGTCGAACACCTCCATCGCCACCGGCACCAGATCGGGATGAGCCACCCAGGTGCCGTCGTGGCCGCTGCGCGCTTCCCGCTCCTTGTCGGCGCGCACCTTCGCGAATGCAGCTTCGTTCGCTTGCGCGTCTTTGCGGTTGGGAATTTGCGCCGCCATTCCTCCCATCGCGAAAGCTCCCCGCTTGTGGCATGTCTTGATCAAAAGTGCGCTGTAGGCGGCAAGGAACGCTTTCGACATCACCACCTGCGACCGGTCGGGGAGCACATAGTCAGAATGCGACTTGAGGGTCTTGATGAAGGAGAAGATATAGTCCCATCGTCCGCAATTGAGCCCTGTTATGTGCTCCTTGAGCTCATAGAGAATTTCATTCATCTCGAACGCGGCCGGCAGCGTTTCGATTAGAACCGTCGACTTGATGGTGCCTTGCGGGATACCCAGCATCCTTTGCGCTTCGCTGAACACATCGTTCCACAGCCGCGCTTCGAGATGGCTTTCCATCTTCGGCAGGTAGAAATAGGGTCCAGAGCCCGCTTCGAGCGAAGCTTTCGCATTGTGGAAGAAGTAAAGGCCGAAATCGAACAGCGCCCCCGCGACCGCCTCATCGCCCACGAGGAAATGTTTTTCTATGAGGTGCCAGCCGCGCGGCCGCACCATCAGCACCGCGGGGTTCTGGTTTAGCGAGTACTGCTTGCCGCTTTGCGGATCTGTGAAATCGAGGCTGCCGTGCCAGCGGTCGATGAGGTTGAGCTGTCCCTCAACCATGTTCTCCCACGTCGGGGAATTGGAATCCTCGAAGTCCGTCATGAACACCCTCGCGCCGGAGTTCAGCGCATTGATGATCATCTTGCGATCGGTCGGCCCGGTGATCTCGACCCGCCGATCGAGAAGATCGGCTGGGATGGCGCCGATCGTCCATTCGCCATCGCGAATCTCGCGCGTTTTCGGCGGGAAGTCCGGTAGCTGGCCGCGATCGAACTCGCTCTGTCGCAGTTCCCGCCGCTGCATGAGTTCCCGCCGCCCGCCTTCGAAGCGACGGTGCAATCGCGCCACGAAATCCTGCGCCTCTAAGCTCAACACCCGCTCATAGCCGGCCTTCCATCGACCGGTGATTGCAACCCCCTCCGGCAATGCCATTTTTCTTTGGATCGTCATGTCTTAGCGACCTGTTTTGCTCCGCTCTATGGCCACCATAGTCTAAGCCCAGGGCAGGCAGAGAACTATCCGCCAGCGTGGTTTCTTGCCCTTTCTTAACGCGGGGCAAACGGGATAGGTCCCCCCGCCGCCCAGTCGAGCAGCTCCACCGTGTGGACAATCGGTATCCGTGTTGCGCTCCTGATTTGCGTGATGCAGCCGATGTTGCCGGTGGCGATGACATCGGCTTTCGTTGTCTCGATATTTTTGACTTTCCGCTCTTTAAGCCTTTCGGCGATTTGCGGCTGCAGGAGATTATAGGTTCCGGCCGAACCGCAGCATATGTGCCCCTCCGGAATGTCGACCACGTCAAAACCCGATGCACGCAGCAAGGCCTTCGGCTGTTCGATGAGTTTCTGTCCATGCTGCATCGAGCAGGCCGAGTGATAAGCCACCCTGGTCGGGATGGGTGCCGCGGCCTTGAAGTCGAGAGCGTGAAGAAACTCGCTCACGTCCAGGGCCAGCGCCGCCACCCGCTTGGCCTTGACAAGGTATTCCGCATCCTCGGCAAACATGTGGGCATAATCCTTGATCACTGTTCCGCAACCCGATGTGTTGATGATGATCGCATCTACATCTCCGGTCTCATCCTCCCTGATCCAGGAATCGATCAGCTTTCGCGCCCACGCCCTGGAATTTCTTTCTTGTCCGAGATGATGGGTCAAGGCACCACAGCACCCGGCATCGGCAGGGATTACGACTTCGATGCCGAGCCGCGTCAAAAGGCGCACCGTCGCGGCGTTGATGGCGGGATCGAGCACGCTTTGCGCGCAGCCGGCGAGCAACACCACCCGCGCCCGCCGCTTCCCGTGTGGCAGCGCTACTCCGGGCTCGGTCAACGGGTCGCGTGCCGGCAATGTTGGTGGAGCGAGATCGAGCATCGCCTTCAGTCGGGGTGCCTGCGCGAACGCGCCGCTCAACGGCTTGATCAAGCGCGCGAGCGAAAGGGCGGCTCGAAACAGTCTGGGCTGCGGTAACACGACAGCAAGCAGCTTTCGCATCAAGCGATCCGCAAACGGCCGTCGGTATGTATTTTCGATGTGAATCCGCGCCTGGTCCACGAGATGCATGTAGTGCACTCCCGAAGGGCAGGTCGTCATGCAGGCGAGGCAGGAAAGGCAGCGGTCGATATGTTTTGCGACTTGCGCCGTACCAGGCTTGCCGTTTTCCAGCATGTCCTTGATGAGGTAGATGCGACCCCTAGGCGAGTCGAGTTCATCGCCCAGGAGCAGGTAAGTGGGGCAGGTCGCAAGGCAGAAACCGCAGTGCACGCAGGCGCGCAATATGCTGTTGGCTTCGGCAAGCCTGGGACTCTTTAGCTGCTCGGCGGTGAAGTTGGTCTGCACCGTCACATCCCTTCATACATGCGCGATCGGCTGAGCACTCGAGCGGGATCGAATGAAAGTTTTACCCGCCGTGTCAGCTCGGCGAGCGCCTGGGGCTGCGGTTCGAAGACCGCCACTGAACGCCGTACATTTGCCGGAGCGCGAATGAGGGTCGCATGTCCGCCGCTTGGGGCCAGGGCACTTCGGATCACATCAGCCCGCGCCTCCGGATGTGGTGCCACCGCCAGCCAGATCAGGCCGCCGCCCCAATCGCAATAGTAATTGACATCGATTGCCTTTGCGATGTCGGCCATGACCTGAAAGCTGCGCGTTGGCGGAACGGAAAGCCGCCAGACATAGTCCTCCCGCAAGTCAGCAAGCGGTGCTGCATCGCGAATTCCACTCCAGAAGTGCTTCGATCTCTGCTCGTCGAGTTGCGAAATCTCTCCATGGGTGGAAAGTAGCCCTCTCAGCATTTCCGCTCGCGCCTTCACCGAAGCTGCGATGCCTTCGAGCCTCAGTACCGTCTGGCTGACGGGCGCGCCTGTCTCCGCCGAGGGCCGGGGCACATAGGTAGCCCCCGAAACCTCTGCCGAAGACTTCAGTGCCTCGCTCATCGCCCGCACCGCCAACTCATGGCTCAGCCCCGCAATCCCGACCGAAACCTCTGTCTCCGGCGCCGGAAGCACCTTGAGCGTCACTTGAGTCATCACCGCAAGCGTACCCCACGAGCCGCACATGAGCTTCGACAGATCGTAGCCGGTAACGTTCTTGACCACCCGTCCGCCGGCCCTGAAGCTTTCCCCGCGTCCGTTGACGCCTGAGAACCCCAAAATGAAATCGCGCGCAGCACCTGCTTTGATACGTCGAGGTCCCGACAGGTTCGAGGCGAACACGCCGGCGATGCTCCCCCTCCCGGTTCCCAACAGCTGAGAGAAATCCGGCGGCTCGAAGGCGAGCATCTGGCCCCGTGCCGCAAGCGCCTCCGAAATTTCCGCCACGGGAGTCGCCGCCCTTGCGCTGAGCACGAGTTCCTCCGGCTCATAGCTCTCAACTCCTGCAATATAGGCGAGATCGAGTACATCGGTTGCCTCGCTCGGTCTGCCTATGGCGCGCTTGCTTCCCATGCCCACCACCTCGAGGCTCTCATTCCGCGCGGCGGTATCCTGTATGGTGGCTTCGATGTCCGCCGTGCTGCGAGGCTTGAGCGTAGCCATCGACTGCTAGAACCGCGGAATTTTGGGAAAGGCCACTTCCCCCCTATGGACGTGCATGCGGCCAAGTTCGGCGCAGCGATGGAGCGTTGGAAAGACTTTCCCCGGATTGAGCAGCCCACCAACGTCGAAAGCGCATTTGACCCGTTGTTGCTGGACGAGATCGATCGGCGAAAACATTTCCGGCATCAGGTCGCGCTTTTCCACTCCAACCCCATGTTCTCCTGTAAGCACGCCGCCGTGCTTGACGCACAGTCTCAGGATATCGGCTCCGAAACGCTCGGCGCGGTCGAGTTCCTCGGCCTTGTTTGCATCGTAGAGAATGAGCGGGTGCAGATTCCCATCGCCCGCGTGAAACACATTGGCCACTCGCAAACCATATTGAAGTGACAGCTGCTCGAGCCCATTCAGCACCTGCGGCAGTTCACGCCGCGGAATGGTGCCGTCCATGCAAAGATAGTCGGGCGAAATGCGCCCCGCCGCCGGGAACGCCGCCTTTCGTCCCGCCCAGAACAAGAGCCTCTCGTTTTCATTGGTCGAAACCCGTATCGAGTTGGCCTCATTCTTTTTGGCGATTGCATGAACACGCTCGATCAGCTGATCGACTTCAACCGCAGGCCCATCGAGTTCGACGATCAACAGCGCCTGTGCATCGAGCGGATAGCCTGCGCCGACGAACTCCTCCACCGCCTGGATCGCCGGACGGTCCATCATTTCCATTCCGCCTGGAATGATGCCGGCGGAGATCACGTCCGCCACGCACTGCCCCGCCGCCTCGTTCGATTGAAAGCCGATGAGCATGGCGCGCGCGCCGTCCGGCTTCGTCAGAATGCGTACCGTGACTTCGGTAATGACCCCGAGCAGGCCTTCCGAGCCTGTCATCAGCCCCATGAGATCATAGCCTTCGCTATCGAGATGCTTGCCGCCAAGCCTGACGATCTCGCCCGAGATCAGAACCATCTCGAGACCGAGGAGGTTGTTGGTGGTCAACCCATATTTGAGGCAATGCACCCCCCCTGCGTTTTCTGCCACATTGCCTCCGATTGAACAGGCAATCTGCGAGGACGGGTCGGGGGCATAGTAGAAGCCTTTCCCCTCTACAGCGCGGGTGATTGCCAGATTTGTCACCCCGGGCTGCGCGGTGACTGTGCGATTATCGAAGTCGATATCGAGGATGCGGTTAAATTTTCCCATGGCCAGCAACACCCCGTCGGCGAGTGGTAACGCACCCCCCGAAAGCGATGTTCCTGAACCGCGCGGCACAACTTTGATCTGCCGCTCTGAGCAATAACTGAGAACGGCCGCCACCTGTTCAACGGTTTCGGGCAAGACCACGACCATCGGCATTTGCCGGTAGGCTGTCAGCCCGTCGGTTTCGTAGGCGCGCATCTGGTCGGCCGTATCGATGACGCCCTCACCCGGCACCATCGATTTCAGCGCCCGCACGATGTCCGCCCGCTGAGCAAGAATTTCCCGCCGGGGCTCTGGCATTCTAAGTGTCATAGGCGCTAAGTGTCATAGGAGATAATTGGGAACATTTGTCGATATACAGCCTTAACGCAGGATCGATGCAAGAAGCTTCCTAATCCAATGCATTCTAGCCGTGTTTGCCGAGCCCTGGTTCTCTTATATTTGATTGCCTTTGCCCATCCGGCATTGGCTCAAGAGGGCGACCGGGCCTTGGGCGAAACTGTTTTCAGGAAATGTCTCGCCTGCCACCGCATCGACACGCCCGACAATTTAACAGGTCCCAATCTCCAGCACATCATCGGCCGCCCGGCAGGCGCCGTTAAGGAATATAAATATTCCCCCGCCATGCAGGCCAAGGCTGCCGAGGGCTGGATCTGGACCGAAGACAACCTCAAGGCCTACCTCGCCGAGCCCCAGCACGTGGTTCCAGGCACAAAAATGGCCTTTCCGGGCCTGAAGAAGCCTGAAGAGCTCTCCAATCTCATCGCCTTCCTCAAGACCAAATAGACCTTCCGGCAACGATGTCCGCCATTCCAACCGGGAATTGATCCCACTCTAACCTTTGAGTAGAACCTCGCCCAGACCTGTCTGACCAGTGGATCGATGTCCGAACAGCTAAATCAGAAACGTCTCAAAGCCCGCTTGGCCAAGGGCTTCCGCGATATTGAAGCGAGGGAACTGCGTGGCTTGAAGCGCATGCTCGCCGTGATCGAAGAGGTGTATGAGCGCTACGGATTCGAGCCGGTCGAGCAGCCCTTCATCGAATATACCGATGCCCTTGGAAAATTCCTCCCCGATCAGGACAGGCCGGGGGAGGGGGTGTTTTCCTTCAAGGACGATGACGACCAATGGCTGTCGCTGCGTTATGATTTGACAGCGCCTCTCGCCCGCTACGTTGCGGAAAATTACGATCGCCTGCCCAAGCCCTACCGCAGCTATCGTCAGGGCTGGGTATTTCGCAACGAGAAGCCCGGACCCGGCCGCTATCGCCAGTTCCTGCAGTTCGACGCCGACACCGTCGGTGCCGCAACCCCCGCCGCCGATGCCGAGGTGTGCATGATGGCGGCCGACACCCTTGAGGAGCTCGGCATCGCGCGCGGACAATATGTGATGAAGGTCAGCAATCGCAAATTGCTCGAGGGAATAATGGAGAATGCTGGTCTTGTTGGCCATCAAATGGCGGCAAAGCGAACTGCTGTCTTGCGCGCCATCGATAAGCTCGACCGTCTTGGCGGGGAGGGCGTTTTTCAATTGCTGGGAAAGGGGCGAGAGGACGAATCGGGTGATTTTACCCGAGGCGCCGATTTAACTGACTCTCAGATCGCACGAATAATGAATGTTTGTGGTTGGGGCCAGTCGGGCTCCGGTTCTAAAGGTACGACCAACTTGGTTTCGATCGCCAATTTGGAAGATGCCGTTGGCGATAGCGTCCGAGGTAGGGAAGGGGTCGAGGAACTGTCAAATATTATCGAATTCGTCGCAAATGCGGGTTACGAGGAGAACCGCATCCTAATCGATCCCTCCGTCGTGCGGGGCCTCGAGTATTACACTGGCCCGGTTTTTGAAGCCGAATTGCTGTTCGATGTGAAGAACGAGCAAGGCCAAGCCGTCCGCTTCGGTTCCGTTGGCGGCGGCGGGCGCTATGACGATCTCGTCTCGCGCTTCCGCGGCGAGAAGGTTCCTGCAACCGGCTTTTCCTTCGGTGTCTCCAGGCTCTACGCCGCGCTGGACCAGCTCGGCAAACTCGACTCCGCCATGCCGCCGGGACCCGTCGTCGTTCTGGTCATGGATCGCGCGCGGCTCCCCGATTGCCAGCGCATGGTAACGGAGCTGCGCAATGCCCGCGTCAATGCCGAACTCTACCTCGGCGCATCGGGCCTCAAGGCACAGATGAAGTACGCCGACAAGCGCGGCGCTTCCCTTGCCGTCATCGAGGGAGAAGAGGAACGAAGCCGCGGCGAGGTTCAGATCAAGGATTTGGCTGAAGGCGCTCGCTCCGCTGAACGGATCGAAAGCCGTGAAGCATGGCGTGAAGCACGCCCCGCGCAAGTCTCCGTGCCCCGCGCCGACCTCGTGGGCGCGGTCAAGCGTTGGCTCGAAGACCGCCGGACCTGATCCAATGGCGGGCAAGACATCGGCGGAACGTGAGGCGCTCGATGCCCAGAATCGGCGCATCATGACGGTCTTTACCCGCGCCGGTTTCGACTTCATCTCTCCCGACATCATCCAGCCCGCCGATATGTTCCTCGAAAGCTCCGGCGAGAACATCAGGTCTCGCACCTATGTCTTTGCCGATCCCTCGGGTGCCGAGCTGTGCTTGCGGCCCGATCTCACCGTGCCCGCCTGTCGCTACCACCTCTCCCATGCCGCCGACGTCGGCGCCGAGGCACGCTACTGTTATTCAGGTCCCGCATTCCGCTATCAGCCGGGCAATGCGGGCAACCACGCTCCAGGAGAGTTCGATCAGGCAGGAATTGAATGGTTCTCCGCACCCGCGCCTGAGGCTGCCGAGGGTGAGGTGTTGGCGCTCGCCATCAAGGCTCTCGATTCAGCCGGCCTCAAGGCCTATCGGATCAAGGTCGGCGATCTTGCTCTCTTTGGCGCTTTGCTGAAGTCGATCGAAATGCCCGAGCGCTGGCGCCATCGGCTGCGCCATCAGTTCTGGCGGCCGGCAAATTTTCATTCAACGCTCGATTTGCTCGCCGGCGCGCGTTCAAAGTCGCGAACGTCAATCTCGGACCACGTCGATGCGGTGAGCGGGGCGGACATGCCGCGCGCCGTGGCTTACGTCGAAAAGACTCTCGCCGCCGATGATCTTCCCTTGACCGGCGGACGCAGCGTTGAGGACATCGCGCAACGGCTTCTGGAAAAATCCCACGACCGCAGCGAAAGCCCGTTGCCTAAGGCAGCGCGTGAGCGAATCGAAAGCTATCTTGCCATCGATGGCCCCCTCAGCGACACGCCTGCGGTACTGCAGAAATTCATCTCCGCGTCTCCGGCGTTTACGGCGGCGTTGGAAAACTTTTCCCGCCGCCTGCGGGAGATCAAGAAGCGGCGCATCGATACCATCGGAGCGAGATTTTCCGCCGTCTTTGGGCGCAGCCTCGAATACTACACCGGCTTTGTTTTCGAGATTGAGGGAGACCTCCACGGTGAAACCGTCCAGCTCGCCGGTGGTGGCCGCTATGATTC
This sequence comes from Aestuariivirgaceae bacterium, assembly GCA_036555325.1. Classification (GTDB taxonomy): domain Bacteria; phylum Pseudomonadota; class Alphaproteobacteria; order Rhizobiales; family Aestuariivirgaceae; genus DATBLQ01. Next base: position 12,755 of record DATBLQ010000085.1, read on the forward strand.
GCTGATGCTCGAAATCGGCGCGCCGAAGAAAATACCCGCCATCGGCTGCGCCATTCAGACGGAGCGCCTTCTTGCCGCCATAAGGGCCCAGCGATGAAATCCCTGTCCTTGGCCCTTCCATCGAAGGGCCGCCTCATGGAAGCAACCCAATTGCTTCTGGCGCGCGCCGGGCTGCACATTGAACGGTCGGGCGCAACCCGCACCTATCGCGGCACGCTGTCAGGGATTGAAGGCGTCGATCTCGTCTTTCTTTCTGCCGCCGAAATCGTCTCCGCCCTCAAGGAGAAGGCGGCCGATCTCGGTGTCACCGGCGAGGACCTTCTGCGTGATGGGCTCACCTCCGATGATGGCACGATCGAAGTGCTCTTGCGCCTCGGCTTCGGTCCCGCCGATGTCGCGGTTGCTGTTCCCCAGTGCTGGCTCGATGTTGCGAGCATCTCCGATCTCGACGAAATTTCGGCGCGTTTTTACGCCAAGCATGGGCGTCGCCTGCGCGTCGCAACGAAATATCTGGGACTGACGCGGCGCTTTTTCGCTGAAAAGGGCTTCACCAGCTACCGCATCGTCGAGAGCACCGGTGCAACCGAAGGCGCTCCCGCCACGGGTTCAGCCGAGATCATCGTCGATATCACCACGACAGGGTCAACTTTGAAGGCCAATTACCTGAAGGTTCTGGACGATGGCGTCATCCTCAGGTCCGAAGCCGTGCTTGCGGCGCGAATGGCCATAATCGATGACATGCGTGTCAAGGCATTGATAACTCAGCTTGCCGGCCACGTGCGCCCGCGCTGAATGTTTGTCGTGCGCCCTTCGCGGTTCTTTGCTATACGTATTGCATTGCAACCAATGGCGGAGGAAAAATGTCTCGCTCTGCATTGATCGTGCTTGCTGTGCTTGGGTCCCTCAGCGTCGTGGCTGCGCCTGCCGTGGCTTGCGAAATGCATAAGCAGCACTCAACTTCAATCAGCCAAGCGCCGGCAGTGGCGCCTCCAAGCTCCCTACCCGAAGAGCAGGCGAGCACCTCAATCCTCGTTTCGCCGGCCGCCGCTGCGATGTCGGTAAGCGAAGCCTTGGGCAGCGAACCCTATGAAATGCGCTGCCCGCGCATGCGCGGTACCAAAGAAGCGCTGACGCAGTAGATACCGCGCCACTGGGTTTCTTTCGACGTCATATCCGGACCGTCGCGTCGGCGGCGTGATGCGGACATCTTCCTCGCATGTGCATGGGATGTGCCTGGGTTTGCCGTGGGATCTTACGGGAGAGGCGGACGACAGTAGTCGCCGCGAATCTCGCGAGCCATGACGCAAGAGCTGCTGAATCAAAACGGGCCGGCGTTTGGCCGGCCCGCAGTAATTTTGTAATCTGACCGATGATTTAGAAATCCATTCCGCCCATGCCGCCACCTGGAGGCATTGCCGGAGCCGTTTTTTCCTTCGGCTTCTCGGCGATCATCGCTTCCGTCGTGATCAGCAGCGAGGCGACCGAAGCAGCGTCCTGCAGAGCGATACGCACGACCTTGGTCGGGTCGATGATGCCGGCCTGCACCAGGTCGACATACTCTTCCTTCTGAGCATCGAAGCCGAAGTTGCCGGACTTCTCCAGCACCTTGCCGACCACGATCGATCCCTCCACTCCGGCGTTCTCCACGATCTGACGGATCGGTGCCTCGAGCGCCTTGGACACGATGTTGATACCGGACTGGATGTCGGCGTTGTCCGACTTGAGCGCTTCGACGGCCTTTTTGGCCCTCAGCAACGCCACTCCACCGCCCGGCACGATGCCCTCTTCCACCGCCGCGCGGGTGGCGTTGAGCGCATCATCGACCAGATCTTTCTTCTCTTTGACCTCCACTTCGGTGGCGCCGCCGACCTTGATCACCGCCACGCCTCCCGCGAGCTTGGCAAGCCGCTCCTGCAGCTTTTCGCGGTCGTAGTCCGAGGTGGTTTCCTCGATCTGCTGCTTGATCTGACCGATCCGGCCTTGGATCTCATCCTTCTTGCCGGCGCCGTCGACGATCGTGGTGTTCTCCTTCTCGATACGCACCCGCTTCGCGCGTCCGAGCATGTCGAGCGTCACGTTCTCGAGCTTGATGCCGAGGTCTTCCGAGATCAGCTGGCCGCCGGTCAGGATTGCGATATCCTCAAGCATCGCCTTGCGGCGATCGCCGAACCCCGGCGCCTTGACTGCAGCGACCTTAAGCCCGCCGCGCAGCTTGTTGACCACCAGCGTGGCAAGCGCTTCGCCTTCCACGTCTTCCGCGACGATCAGCAGCGGACGGCCCGATTGAACGACCGCCTCGAGGATCGGCAGCATCGACTGCAGATTTGACAGTTTCTTCTCGTAGAGGAGGATGTAGGCGTCTTCGAGCTCCGCCAGCATCTTGTCGGCGTTGGTGATGAAATATGGAGACAGATAGCCGCGGTCGAACTGCATTCCTTCCACGACCTCAAGTTCGGTATCGAGGCTCTTCGCCTCTTCCACCGTGATCACGCCTTCGTTGCCGACTTTTTGCATGGCGCCGGCGATCATTTCACCGATATCCTTTTCGCCATTCGCCGCAATAGTGCCGACTTGCGCAATCTCCTCCGAACCCTTGACCTTCTTCGACCGCTTCTTGATGTCCTCAACGGCCGTCCTGACGGCCTGATCGACGCCGCGTTTCACGTCCATCGGATTCATGCCGGCGGCAACTGCTTTGGCACCTTCGCGCACGATTGCGTGGGCAAGAACACACGCCGTCGTCGTGCCGTCTCCCGCCACATCGTTGGTTTTTGATGCGACTTCGCGCACCATCTGCGCACCCATGTTCTCGAACTTGTCCTCAAGCTCGATTTCCTTGGCGACGGTGACGCCGTCTTTGGTGGTTCTCGGCGCACCGAATGACTTGTCGATAACGACATTGCGCCCCTTGGGCCCCAGGGTGATCCTCACCGCAGTGGCCAGAATATCGACGCCGCGCAGCATTCGCTCGCGCGCATCGCCTGCAAAGCGTACTTCTTTGGCAGCCATAGGCTAGCTCCTTCTTGATTCAGATGATTGGTTTAGGCGGCGGCCTTTTTGGCGGGTCTGCCTTCGATAATCCCCAAGATGTCGGACTCCTTCATGATCAGGAGCTCCTCACCTTCGATTTTGACTTCGGTGCCCGACCACTTGCCGAACAGAATGAAGTCGCCAGCCTTGACATCGATCGGAATGAGCTTGCCGCTCTCGTCACGACCGCCTGGCCCGACAGCGATGACTTCGCCCTGCATGGGTTTTTCCTGGGCTGTGTCCGGAATGATTATGCCGCCTTTGGTCTTTGTATCTTCCTCGACCCGGCGCACGACCACCCGGTCGTGCAGAGGACGAAATCTCATGTGTGTTCTCCTGTATTTGACTTCAACTTATGGGCGAATCGCGATCTGGATTGACAACCAACCCTATGCAACCTCCCATGTTAGCACTCATATGGGAAGAGTGCTAACGCCGGTGCTCGAAATAGGCCGGCAATGGGAAGGCGTCAAGGGGGGAGTTGCGCAAAAGTTTGGTTAATTAGTAAATATTGGCGACTCAAGCCAATGCGCGAAAATTCTGCCCCGGAGTTTCGCCCAAAAGATGCTCAAGCCGCTTGAGCCCGTCCTTGAGCGCGTCGCGGGTCTCCACGAGCCCGAAGCAAACCCGGATCGCCTGATCGTTGACGCGCCGTCCCACCGCAAAGGCGCTTCCCGGCGTGACCTTCAATCCCTGTGCTTGCGCGGCCCCTACGAACTCGCTCCCCCGCCAATGGTCGGGCAGGGGCAGCCACAGGAATATCGAGCCGGGTGTGCAGGATGGATTGTGCTTGCCGAGCACATCGAGGGAAATCCGCCGCCGCAGGGCCAACTCGGTGCGGATATCCCTCAAGTGTCTATCCGCGGTTCCGCCCGCAATCCATGAGCGCGCCACTTCTGCCGCAAGGCCCACGATACGCGCCCCCATGATCATCTGCTGAAGTCCCAGGTTCTCAGCAAGCCCGGGGGGTGTGGCAACGAAACCCATCCGTAAACCGGGAGCCAAGGTCTTCGATAGGCTGGTGATGTAATAGGTTCGCTCTGGTGCGAACGAAAATATCGTCGGCAGCTGCTCTTCGGCGAGCAGGCAAAAAATATCATCCTCGATGACCGTGATGTCATGCCGTCGCGCGATGGCCGCGATCTCCTCGCGGCGCTCAGCGCTGAGCGTCACCGTGGTGGGGTTGTGAAGCGTCGGCACGAGATACAACACCCGAGCCTCGCAATGCCGCAGCGCCGCTTCGAGCGATGCCGGAATCACGCCGTGCTGATCCATTTCGACCGCGTTGAGCTGCAGACCCAGCGCCCGCGCGATCGGCAGTATCGTCGGATAGGTGAGGCACTCGGCCAGCAGATGGTCCTGCGGGCGCGTGATCATCGAAAGGCAGGCGATGAGCGCCGCATGCGCCCCCGCGGTGACAACAACGCGATTGGGTTCCACGTCGACGTTGCATTTATTCAACCACGCCGATCCCATTTGCCGGTAGGCGAGGGCTCCCACCGATGGGCCATACTCGAGCAAACTCAAGCGCCCGGCAGTTGCCTTCAGCTCATCGAGCGCTGCATCCAGATCTTCGCTCGTCTGCACTCTTGGTGGAGCGGCGACCTGCATGTTGAGTACGCCGGGCTCCTCTCCGGCGATGCTCGGCAGTCCGACCCTTCGCTGTGCCGGATCGCGCAGATAACTACCGCGTCCAACCTCGCCACTGAGCAAGCCGCGCCGCTCCGCCTCCTGATATCCGCGCGTGACGGTCCCGACCGTGACCCCCAGCCGCCAGGCGAGTTCCCTCTGCGGGGGCAGCCGATCTCCGTTCGTGAGCTTGCCTGAGGCCAGAGCATCGGCGATGGCATCGGCGATTGCGATATACCGCGGGCGATCGCCAGCTAAGTGGGGGAGCCAACTTGTCATGATGACAATGTTCCGATTGACGGTGACAATATCGCACGATACACGAATGAAAGCGTGCAATGCAACGCCAATTTGCTACATTGTATCCATACAATAGGAGTGAGCGGCCATGCGCGAATACATCCTGCACCAAGCCGAATCCGATGAGGGAACCTTCGCCTTTTCGCCGCTGAGACGGGTCATCACCAATTGGTGGAAACGGAGGACCCTGCGCAAGCTCAGGGATCTGGATGATCACATCCTCTTCGACATCGGAGTTACGCGCAGCGAACTCGACGCTGTCCTGCGCCTGCCCCTGAGTGTGGACCATTCGCGGGAATTTTCCCGCTGGGCCCGCCGGCCGTGCAATGAAAGCCCAAGCTAGCGCAAGCGACGGGCGGACCGGCTCCCGATTGGCTCAGTCGAGAAAATAGGTGATCGTCGTGACCACCCGTACTTTCTTGTCGATTTGTTTTTCCGGCCGGTCGTTCGGTATCTCCACCGCCGGATTGACTTCGAAAATACCCTGGTTGGCGCTCTGAATGACACCGACCTTTGCTCCCGATTCTTCCGCAAATTTCTCTGCTGCTTCCCGCGCTCTCTGCGTCGCTTCCGTCAGCATTTCGCCTTTCAGGTCGCTGATCTTTGTGAAAATGTAGGACGGGCCGGCGTTGTAGCTGTCTGACGAAAACACCACTCCCGCCTTGAGCAGTTCTCCCATGGAACGTGAGGCGTTGGCGAGTTTCTGAACGTCGCCCGAGCGGACCAGCATGTCTTCCGTCAGCACGAAGCGAAATTCAGGCGGGGTTTGCTGCGCATTGTATCCCGAGAAACGGTCCTCCACCGTGATGTTCTGGACCTGGTATTCCTCCGCCGGAAAGCCCTGTTGCGCAAGATAGGACCTCACCGCCCCTTGCGAAGCTTCAAGGGTGCGCCTTGCATCCTCCAGCGTTGGGCCATTAGCGACGAACCTGATCGGCCAGAAGCCAAGGTCCGCCTTTACTTCCCGCTCGGAAAGTCCTTTTACCGTTACCGTGCGGAAGCCGAGCCTGCTTTTGATCAAGGCCTCTCCCGCGAGAAATCCCCCCGCCGCCACTCCGATCGCCAACACTCCTGCGGCGACGATGTTTGACAATCCTGCCATGATGCCCCGATAGAAGAGGTTTGGTCCGCCAAGCCGATCTTACATCAACACTAGCTTTTCTAGCAGGGATTTGGCATTGGCAGAACTGGACGATATTGTCGAGAATTTCTGGTTCCTTTTAGGGACGTAGCATCTTTGCTATTGTCCGCCACTCTTATAGGAGACGTGCAATGAACAAGGCCGAGCGCCACGACGCGACATTGTGGGAACCGACGCCGAATAATCTCGAGCCGTTTTTCATGGGCTTTACCCCCAACCGCTCGTTCAAGAAACGTCCGCGCCTCATCGCCCGCGCCAAGGACATGCACTATTACGACATGGCCGGCCGTGCGGTGCTCGACGCCACGGCTGGCCTCTGGTGCTGCAATGCCGGCCATTGCCGATCACCGATCGTCGATGCCATTCAGAAGCAGGCGGCGGAACTTGATTTCGCTCCCACCTTCCAATTCGGCCATCCGAAGGTATTCGAGCTTGCTTCGCGTCTTTCCAACCTTGCGCCTGGCGATCTCAACTATGCCTTCTTCTGCAACTCGGGTTCGGAAGCCGCCGACACGGCGCTCAAAATGGCTCTCGCCTACCATCGTGTCCGCGGGGAATCTTCCAGGCAGCGGATGATCGGCCGCGAGCGCGGCTATCACGGCGTGGGTTTCGGGGGCATATCTGTTGGCGGCATGGTCGCCAATCGCAAATGGTTCGGCCCCCTTCTTCCGGGCGCCGATCACTTGCCGCATACCTATAATCGCGACAAGCAAGCCTTCACCGCGGGTGAGCCGGACTGGGGAGTGCATCTGGCCGATGAGCTCGAACGGCTTGTTCAACTGCACGACGCTTCAACCATCGCTGCTGTGATCGTCGAGCCGATGGCGGGCTCAACCGGCGTTCTTGCCCCGCCGAAGGGCTATCTGAAGCGGCTGCGCGAGATTTGCGACAAGCATGGAATACTCCTGATTTTCGACGAGGTGATCACTGCTTTCGGCCGGTTGGGGTATCCCTTCGCGGCTGAACGCTTTGGAGTGCTTCCCGACATGATCACCTTCGCCAAGGGCGTCACTTCAGGTGCTATCCCCATGGGCGGCGTCATGGTGCGCCAGCATATCTACGACGCCTTCATGAACACGCCCGATCACGTCATCGAATTTTTCCACGGCTACACCTACACCGGCCACCCGATGGCCGCCGCCGCAGCCTTGGCCACTCTCGAGCTCTATAAGCAGGAGCAGCTCTTCGAAAGAGTGTTGAAGCTTGAAGACAAGTGGGCTGCTGCCTCCATGTCGCTGAAAGGCAATCCGCTGGTGGAAGATATCCGCACCCTGGGCCTCGTCTCCGGCATCGACCTCAAGCCCGTGGCCAAAGAGCCCGGTAAACGTGCCTACTACGCCATGGAGAATGCTTTCCACGACCACAATATCATGCTGCGCATTACCGCCGATACGATCGCTCTTTCGCCGCCACTTATCGTTACGGAAAGCCAGATCGATGAGATATTTTCCAAGCGTCTGCCGGCGGTGCTGAAATCGGTCGCCGCACTCTAGCCAATCCCCGTTTTGCGCCCCTTTTGAGACAATGATTGTCATGGGCTTCGGGAACGACTACTCTCGGGCGGCAGTCCATTGATGCGGCAAGTTGATTCTCGGGTGAATGTTGAATTTTCGCTAGGTCCCGGCCGGTTAGGGAGCGTTAGCGATGCTAGGGGAGCGAATGGCTTTGCAAGTCTTCCTCATTCATACCTCAATTCGTTGTAAGCATGTGCCCGGCATGGGGCCGCAGAAATGTGAGTGGAGTCATGAGTAGATCTCACGTTACGATAACAATTGTGCTGGCGATGCTGTTTTTGGCGATCGTTGGCTTTTGCGTGTGGTCGGTCGTTCAAGGCGGGTCCACCGAACTGATCCTGGGCGCCGCCATCATTACCTTGGGATTGGCCCAACTCCTGTCCTTTACGGCCCGCGACCAGAGCCTGGCATCGGCCATGCGCCGGGTATCAGACATCATGGGAGCCTACGGAGCGCTGTCGCGCGAACTTCATGCAGTCACCCGCCGCGTCTCCTCGATTGAAGGCTATGCCATGCTGGAGCAGTCGGGCAATTTATCGACCAGCCGGGAATTGACGCATCATGCGCCCGAACGTGCTCAACGACGCTTCGAGTCGCCACCGGCCGCCCCCCAGCGACCGGTCCTGCAGACACCGAACTATGCCAGCGAAGCTCCCGTGCGGGCGCGCCGGGCGCCGGACAATCCTTCCTCCCAGCCGTTTGAGGAAGAGCGCTTCGATCTCTATCTGGAACCGATCGTGCAGATCGAGGATGGCTCCACCCGTCATTACCGCGGCTCGCTTTCCCTTCGCATGACCGACGGCACCCGCGTCGGCATGGAAACCATCCAGCATCAGGCCACCAAGGCCGGTCTGATGCCGATGCTCGACATTCTTACCATCACCCGCGTGCTGCCCGTGTTGCGCAGGCTGATGCAGCGTCAACGGGGCGTGGGCATCTTTTGCGCCGTTTCCGCCGTCTCTCTTGCCGACCATGAATTTATTGCAAAACTCAATTCCCTCATTTCTCAGAACACCGATCTTGCCAAAGGGCTCGTTATCGAGGTGAAGCAGCAAAGTCTCGGTGAATTGTCGCAGGAAGGCCAGGAGGGCCTTGCGAAACTGGCCGAACACGGCGTGACGTTCTGTTTAGGCGATGCCGACGGCCATGCAGCCGACGTGCGTTCACTCTCCGATCTCGGCTTCCATTATGTGGTCATGGACATCATGACTCTTGCCAACGCCAGCTCCAAGCAGGCCGAGGAAGTCTTGAATAGCTTCGCCCGTGAGGCCTCCTTCCATGGCCTGGAGGTGATTGCTGCCAACGTTTCAACTCGCACCGAGCTTGCCGCCGTCACCGCACGCGCGAGCCTTGGCTACGGGGCTCTGTTCTCTCCCCCGCGGTTGGTGCGGCAGGAAATCGCCGGCAGCTCGGCATCTGCCGCCGCTGCCTGAAGTTTCGCCTCGAGTTAACCAAAGGTCTGGTTGAATCTTGCGCCTTTGATGCGCCCTTGAGTTATTTGACCGGCGATGGCATCACCTTCGCGAGCGTAACGGGTGAACGAAGGGGATGTGGAAGGGTTACTGTCTGGAAGATCTTCATGTTGGAATGGAAGCTTCGCACGAGAGAAGACTTGATCATGGCGATGTCTTGACTTTCGCCCATCTCGTTCTGGATGGCGAGGCCGTGGTCCAGGTGCCCGCCAGGCGCCTCCCATAAGTCCGGTCATTGCACATGCATAGTTTCAGCGGCGGCGATCGGATACCTGCGAACCTGCATGGCGCCGTTGTTGCCATTGGAAACTTCGACGGTGTTCACCGTGGCCATCAAGCGCTGCTGGAAACGGCTCGCCGCCGGGCTCTCGCTGCCGGCTCCCCTTTTGGCGTTCTGACGTTCGAGCCCCATCCGCGGCTCTTCTTTCGCCCCGAACAGCCGATCTTTCCTCTGTCGCCGCCGCCACTGAAACAGCGCCTCCTGGCGGCAACGGGTGCTGATTTTCTGCTGACCCTCGATTTCAATCGCGCGCTCGCCAATCTTGAGCCGCGTCAGTTCGTCGATCAGATTCTGGTGGAACGGCTCAAGGCTTCGCATGTGGTCATGGGATATGATTTTCACTTCGGCCATGGCCGCAAGGGAAACCCGGAAACGATGCGCAGATTTGGCGACGAACTGGCCTTCGATGTCTTGACCGTCGATCAGGTTACCGATGATGACGGGCTTGCTCCCTTTTCCTCAAGCGCTATTCGCGACGATCTGCGCCACGGTCGGATCAGAAATGCCGCCCACGCGCTCGGTTATTGGTGGATGATGACCGGTGAGGTCGTTCGCGGCGATGGCCGCGGTCGCGCTCTTGGCTTTCCCACCGCCAATATTCCCTTGGCTCCGGGCGTTGAACCGCTGGAGGGGATTTATGCCGTCCGCGTCGCGGTCGGTGGCAGCTTTCATTTGGGCGCCGCCTATATCGGCTCCCGCCCAACCTTTAGGTCTCAGGGGCGTTTCCTCGAGATATTTATCTTCGATTTCGATCGTGGCATCTACGGTGAAAGGGTCGATACGGAGCTGCGTGCCTTCATCCGTCGGGATGCCAAGTTTGACTCTTCTGACAAGCTCGTGGCGCAAATGCGCAAAGACTGTGAGGAAGCCGTTGCCCAATTGCGCAGCATCGAAGCTCACGATCCGATGCGCGAATTCCCTTTGGGCCTGTTGCAGTCCGAAGGACGGCTTTGATGAAGCAAAAGCGCCGAAGATGAACTTCGGCGCTCAAAATTTTCCTCTAGCGAATGCCTGCCTCGATCAACGGCACGAGATCGCCGATCGTCTGTGACGTCACGACACCGGCGCCGGTATTGAGGTTAAGCCCCGGCATCTTGTATTTCGCCGTCAGCACGCACTGCGTCACAGGAACGAAGCCTTGCAGATACAAGAGCTGATCTAGGGTTAGCGGCACATAGCCCGACTTGAGCCCGTCAATCGTTGCCGGACCGAGGTCGATTCCGTCGACCGTGAAACGCAATCACCGAAGGAAACGACAGGTCGATTTCACCCGCCCCGATGACGAAGGTGAGGCCGATCGCCATACGCCCGCCGCTCGGCTTGAGCACGCCGGTGAGGGTCTTGATCAGCGTCGACTTTCCTGCCCCGTTGTCGCCAATGAGACCCACAATCTCGTTCCGTCCGATCGCGAGGTTGATGTTCTTCAGTGCATGAATGGCGCCGAAGTGTTTCTGCACGTTTTCAAATCGCACGATATTCTTGTAGTCGCTGCGTGCCGCCGCTGGCGCGTCGATATTCATCGTGACGCCTTCCGTCTCATTGCACTTCCGTTATGGGCGCGTTCGATAATGCGATCGGTATGCGCCAGCAGACGTCGCACGGCATGTCTGGCGGCAACCGCCTTTCGCTCGCGCACCGCCTTCAAAATCGCCTCATGCTGCAAGAGCGTGGCTCTGAGGCCTTCCCCCTTGGCATGTGTGAACTCGAACAGATTGGCCAGAAGCGATTCGATCACTCGGCCGAAGGGAACGAGGAGTTCATTGCCCGATGCATTGAGTATGGCGAGGTGGAAGCGCACATCCGCAGCGATCCACAAGTCCGCCTCCTTGGTGATCGCCATCTGGGCAAAAGCCTGCTCGATCTGGGCAAGCTCTTGCGGCGTATGCTCCCTCGCTGCCAGGGCCGCAGCTTCCGGTTCCACCATCAATCTGATCTGCTGCACATCCTTGGCGAAACGGTAAAAGTCGGCGGCGGCGCAGTACCAGCCAAGCACGCTCCGGTCGAAAAGATTCCACCGCGACCGGGGTTCCACCATCGATCCGATCTTGGGTCGCGACTGCACCAATCCCTTGGCGGCGAGCATTTTCATCGCTTCCCGCACCGCCGTTCGGCTGACCCCGTAGGCACGTCCGCATTCCGCCTCGTTCGGCAGGCAGTTGCCCGGCTTGAATTCGCCGGCAAGAATGCGCGAGCCGAGATCATTGGCAACGCGCCCGTGCAGGCTTTTGATCTTGCGGGAAGTTGCTTTCAACCGGGTGGGATTGAACACGCTGGGCGGCTCCTTGCCGATGAAAAACCTAATATAGAAAGTGCGCTTTGTGAAATAGCCTGTTGGTCAGGCGGGAATTGACGGACGCATGATTACAGCCCTTTCAGGCCTCCGGCTGCAGCAACCGGTGCAAATGTACGATGAAATAGCGCATTTGCGCATGGTCGATCGTTTCCCGCGCCTTTGCTTGCCATGCCTCATACGCCGCCGCGTAGTTCGGGTAGACGCCCACGATGTCGAGCTTGGCGAGGTCCTTGAACCTCACGCCCTCCAAGTCTTCGAGCTCTCCGCCGAAGACGAGGTGCAGGAGCTGTCGCTGTGGCTCATTTGCTTTTGCCGTCATGATATTCCAATTGGAATCGGACCTTTCGCCATGAGCGCCGCATGGATGGCTGCATTGGCGGCGATGAAGCCTGATCTGATCGAACGGCCCGGATGATAGCTAAGTCGAGCTCCTTCAAGATCGCTTATCACGCCTGACGCCTCGCTTACCAGGAGATCCCCTGCCGCCAGATCCCAGTCGTGTTTATGGCCAAGCGCCAGCGCCCCGTCCGCCGCGCCTTGCGCTACATGGGCGAGCCTTAAGGCGAGAGAAGGAACCGTGATGCGTTCGACATCCGGGAGGGGATGGCGCCATCGATGCGGTTTCAGGGACGTCTGATTGCCGATCAGTCTGGCTCCCTGCAGCTTTTGTGTGTCGGAGACCTTGACTGGTTGTCCGTTAAGCTTCGCTCCGCCGCCGCGCGCGGTACTGTAGGTCCGTTTTTGTGCCGGGGCGTGTATGATTCCGAGAATTGGGCGGCCCGCCTCGATAAGGCTCAAGGAGATGCACCAGGAATCGCTGCCGCCGAGGAATGCGATCGTTCCATCGATTGGATCGACCAGCCAGAAGCGTTGCGCCGCCCTGGGTGTTTGGCCGTCCGATTCCTCCGATTCCCAGCCGTAGTCGGGGGTTTGTTGCAGCAATCGCTGCCTGAGCAGGCTGTCGACCTGCAGATCGGCCTCGCTCACCGGTGTTCCATCGGACTTTCGCCACCTGTCTACCCCGTTGCGAAACAATTTCAGCGCCAGTTCGCCGGCCTCCTTGACCGCTTCAATCGCCGGCACAAGATCATGATCGCCGATGTCGCTCGTGCTAGGCGCCTGCAACTGTCATTCCTTCCACGCGGCATGTCGGGGCATTCATCGTCATTCGAAACTCGAGGTCGTTGGCGGGCGTAAGCCGTCTGTACATCTCCTTGAGATTGCCGGCAATCGTAACCTCGCTAACGGGATAGCTGATCCTTCCGTTCTCGATCCAGAAGCCTGACGCGCCTCGGCTGTAGTCGCCGGTCACGCCATTAACGCCCATCCCCAAGAGCTCGCTCACATAGAACCCCGAACCTATGTCCGCGATAAGCTCCTCCGGCGTTGATGTGCCATTGCCGAGATAGAGATTGGAAGGCGACGGCGAAGGCGGACTGCCCGTGCCGCGCGACGCATGGCCTGAGGGCGCCAACCCGAGCTGCCGCGCCGAGCTCAGATCGAGAAGAAAGCCCTTGAGCACCCCGCCCATGACGATCTCCTTTCCCGCCACCGCCAGTCCTTCCGCATCGAAAGGCCGCGATCCAAGCCCGCGCCGCATGAGAGGATCGTCGATGATCGTTATGCTGCGCGAAAAAACCTCCTGCCCCATCATGTCTTTGAGAAAACTCGTGCCGCGCGCCACTGCCGGACCCGAAATCGCGCTGGCAAAATGCCCGATCAGGCTGGCGGCAATGCGGCGGTCATAGACGACGGGCACACGCTGGGAGGCGATCTTGCGCGGGTGAAGTCGTTTGACTGCGCGTTCCCCGGCGCGAGCTCCGACTGTTTTTGCCGGCGCCAGGTCCTTGTAATGAACGGCGGAAGAAAAATCATAATCGCGTTCCATGGCGGTACCTTCCCCGGCGATCACCGCAATGCTGAAACCGAAACCGCTCCGCCGATATCCCTTGAGAAAACCCTCGCTGGTGGCGAGCACCATCTGCCTGGCGCCGGCCGAAGCCTCTGCACCCGAGCTCTTGCTTACTCCCTTGACCGCCAGCGCTTCCTCTTCCGCTTGCTTGGCAAGTGCAACGAGCTGCCTCTCTTCGACCTCGCTTTCATCCCAGAGATCAAGATCGGGGATGTTGCTTGCGAGTTCATCGCGCCGCGCCAGACCCGCATGCGGATCTTCTGGCGCAACCCGAGCCATATCAACGGCGCGCTGCGCTGCCTCGCTGACTGCCGCCGTGTCAAGCTTGCTGCTGGCGACAATTGCCTGCGATTTCCCCACGAACACTCTTAAGCCCAGATCGTGCGCTTCCGAACGTTCGATATGCTCAATCGCTCCCTCCCGGATTTGAGCTTCGAGTGAACGCTGTTCGATGAGCACCGCATCGGCGCCATCCGCTCCGGCGCTTTTCGCGGCCTCCAGCGCCATGGTCGCGATGTCATATAAGTGTTTCATGATGGAAACAATCCTTCCGCCATGCTCGCAAGCAGTGCGCCCAAGAAAACGATGACGCCGAAGTCTCTGTTTGAACGAAAAATTCGCAAACAGTTGTTTGGGTCATCGATGTCGAGCCGCGAAAGTTGCCAGGAAGCGTGGAACGCAGCGCCCACCACCGCCAGATGAAAATAGATGTTGGCGCCTGCAAGAATACCTGCAAGGTCGATAAGCGCCAGGGAGAAGAAAAAGAATGCCGCAAGCCAGATTTTCGTTGCCGAGCCGAGTCTGAGGGCAGTTGATTTCACGCCGATCAACGCATCGTCCTCCTTGTCCTGATGCGCATATATGGTGTCGTAGGCTAAGGTCCAGAAGACGCCGCCCGCATAGAGACATAAGGCAGGCAAATCCAGCCGCCCTGTCACCGCCGACCACCCCAATAGTGCGCCCCAATTGAATGCCAGCCCGAGAAACAGTTGCGGCCAATGGGTCACTCGTTTCATGAATGGATAGATCGCTACGAGCACCAGCGAAGCCGCTCCGAGCACGATCGAGTAGCGGTTGAGCTGCAAGAGGATGAAGAGACCCGCTGCGCACAGCACCACGAGGAAGACGATCGCGTTTACAACCGTCACCTGTCCGCTGGGGATGGGCCGCGATTTGGTTCGCTTGACTTTCGCATCGAGATGACGGTCGGCGATGTCGTTGAGCGTGCAGCCGGCCCCGCGCATGATCACCGCTCCCAGCAGAAATAGCGCCAGGAGCTTCAGATCCGGCAGTCCGCCGCCTCGGCTCACTTTCGCTAGCGCGATAGACCACCAACCTGGAAGAAGCAGCAGCCACCACCCGATCGGCCGCTCAAGCCGCGCAAGTCGCGCATAAGGTCGAAAAGTCTGTGGCAGAACCCTGTCGACCCAGTGCCGCCGCACTCGATCGGCGACCGGCTGGTCTTCCGTACGCTGACTCATAGTATGAGTTGTTAGCGCAATTTCACTTTGCCGGACAATGCGCTAGTTTCAGCACCGTGGATACGCAACGAGCCGGCTTCCAGCGCACGCCCAGGCTATACGTTCCGGCGTCTCTTGCCGCGGGCGAGGCCGTAACGCTGAAGGACCAGCAATCGCACTATCTTCTCCACGTATTGCGCTTGCAGCAAGGAGCAACGTTCCGACTGTTCAACGCCGTTGACGGCGAGTGGCTCGCGGAAATCACCTCCGTACGCAAGCGCGATCTCACTTTGAGATGCGATCGCAGGCTGCGTGAGCCTCAACCTCCGCCCGACATCGATTATCTGTTTGCTCCCCTCAAGCATGCGCGCCTCGACTATCTGGCGCAGAAGGCAACCGAAATGGGAGCAGGGAGGCTACGGCCGGTAATCACCCGTCGTACGGTTGTCGAACGCGTGAACATGGAGCGGCTGCGCAGCAATGTGATAGAGGCCGCCGAACAATGCAATCTCGTAGGTCTGCCGCAGGTCATGGAACCGCAAGGCTTGGCCGAGATGATTGCGCAGTGGGATCCCGCTCGACGATTGATCTACTGCGATGAGGCCTCATCCCACAACGATCCGCTGTCCGCTCTGCGCGAAATCAAGCCGGGGCCGCTGGCGTTACTCATCGGGCCGGAGGGCGGCTTTGCCCCCGACGAACAGGCTCTGCTGAAGGCGCAAAGCTTTGTCAGCCCGATTTCGCTGGGCCCCCGCATTATTCGCTCCGATACGGCAGCGGTCGCCGCCTTGGCGCTTCTGCAGGCCACGCTCGGCGACTGGCGCTAATCTTATGCCTTGCCCGTAATCTGGCGCCCGGCTAGATCACCACACTCTCGTGCCTTTGAAAGAAAGCTTTGCCTTGAGCGGTCCTACCCCTGATAGTCCGGCAGCGCGTACCCCAATCACCGACAAGTCGCAGCTCGTCGACTTTCTGGCAAACGGCATGCGACCGAAAGAGCAGTGGCGCATCGGTACCGAACACGAGAAATTTCCCTTCCTCACCGACACTCTGAAGCCTGTTCCCTACGAGGGAGATCGATCGATCCGCAAGCTTCTCGAAGGGCTCCACGAGCGCTTCGGTTGGACTCCCATTTATGAAGGCATCAACCTCGTAGCATTGGGCGACCCTTCGGGCGGCGGATCGATCACGCTTGAACCCGGCGGCCAATTTGAGTTGTCCGGCGCGCCGTTGGAGACATTGCACGATACGTGCGAGGAAGTTCACGCCCATTTGGCGCAGGTGCGGGAAGTGGGAGACGCGCTGGGCATTGGGTTCTTGGGCCTTGGCTTCTCCCCCAAATGGACGCGCTCCGAGACGCCTGTGATGCCCAAGGGCCGCTACGCCATCATGGCCGCCTACATGAAGCGGAAGGGAAAGCTTGGCCTCGACATGATGTTTCGCTCCTGCACCGTGCAGGTCAATCTCGACTTCTCCTCAGAAGCCGACATGGTAAGGAAAATGCGAGCATCGCTCGCCTTGCAGCCGGTCGTGACGGCGCTCTTTGCCAACTCGCCCTTCGAGCACAGCAAGCCGAATGGATTCCGCTCTTACCGATCGGAAGTTTGGCGCGACACCGATCCCGACCGAACCGGCATGCTTCCCTTCGTTTTCGAGGAGGGCTTCGGCTTCGAGCGTTATGTCGACTACGCCCTCGATGTGCCGATGTATTTCGTCTACCGCGACGGCACCTATCACGATGTCGCGGGTGAAAATTTCCGTGAGTTTCTGAAAGGAAATCTGCCTAAGCTGCCTGGGTGGAAGCCGACGCTGAAGGATTGGTCGGATCATCTGACGACCATTTTTCCCGAAGTGCGCCTGAAGAACTACCTCGAAATGCGCGGCGCCGATTCGGGTCCCTGGCGGCGCCTCTGCGCCTTGCCCGCTATCTGGACCGGGCTCCTCTATGATTCCGCCTCCCTCGATGGCGCCTTGGAGCTCGTCAAGGACTGGAGTACTGAAGACCGGCAAAACCTGCGCGATGCTGTTCCGCGCCAGGCGCTTTCAGCCACGATAGGGGGGAGGGAGGTTCGCGCCGTGGCCGCCGATGTCCTGAACCTTTCCCGCGGCGGACTTGCCCGCCGAAATCTCAAAGGATGCAAGGGCCGCGATGAATCGGCTTTTCTCGACGTTCTGGACGAGATCGTTGCATCGGGCAAGACTCCCGCCGACGATCTCCTCGCCCTCTATCACGGGCGATGGAACAAGGACATCGACTGCGTCTTCCGCGATTTCGCCTATTGAGCCTGGCGGCAATCGCCAGCCTGACCTCGCAGCGTTCTACTCTGCCGCCAACACCGGCTGATCGATATGGCCTAGGCTGTCCCGGATGTGTTTTGCCAGTGCCTCGACCGCCGCCCCGGGCTCGCCCGGCGCATACAAGAGCCCGATCTCAAAGCTTGGAAGTGGTGGATAGCCGTCGGCCTCGGTCAGAATCCGCATGCCGGGACGCACGCTCAACCGAGGAATGGCGCTGACTGCCAGGCCTGAAATCACTGCAGCTTTGATCGCGTTGGAATTGGCGCTCGCATAGGCGATCCGATACCGCCTCTTCCAGCTGTCCAGTTGTTCGAATGCAATTTGACGCCACGCGCAGCCGACTTGCTCGACTGCCAGCGGAATTTCGTCGCGTTCGTGGACATTGTGTCGGAGAGAGGTAACCCACACGAGCGGCTCGCGTCTTACCACCTCCATTCCTTTCGTTTGGGCCTCGACGCTGATCAGCGACAGATCCATCTTCCCCTGTGAAGTGAGCTCCATCAGCCTTGCGCTTCCATGGCAATCCACATCGACCTGCACCAGCGGATGGGTTCGTGAGAACCGCACCAGGAATTCCGGCAGCATGCTGTCCGAATAGTCGTCGGGCACTCCGAACCGGACGACGCCGGTGAGCCCCGGTTTGGCGAAGCTGATGACCGCTTCATCGTTGAGCCGCACGATGCGCCGCGCATAGTCGAGAAGCCGTTCCCCATCGGCCGTGAGTCGGTTCTGTCGGCCCTCCCTTTGAAACACCGGCCTGCCGAGAACGTCCTCGAGCCGTTTCATCTGCATGCTGACCGCGCCTTGGGTTTTGTTGACCTCGTCCGCCGCACGGGCGAACCCTCCGGTTTCCGCAATGGCGATAAACGTTTTCAGAAGGTCCATATCCAAATTGGGTCGCATGGGGCACTCTCATCAGAATAATTGATGTTTATTGTAAAATACATTCGTTAGATTAATCAAGTCCAACGTCGTATATTTCATTCACGATGGGTACAGGATCTGCGTGCATAAATGGCAGACCCACAACCCAAGGGAAACATCCTTTCCCGGATTAAGAGAGCGATTACAATGCGTGAATATGCTTTGAACCAGGCCGACCAGCAGTACCACGGATCATTCCTGGGAAAATTCCGCCAGTATGCAAAGAACTGGTTGCGGCGGAAGATGCTGAAGGAAGTCAGCGATCTCGATGATCACATTCTGAAGGACATCGGGCTCGAACGCCAAGAGCTTCTCGAGGCCCTGACCCTGCCGCTGGCCTATGACCCTTTTGGCGAGGTCCATAGGCGCGTCCTGGCCAACCGTCGCCGCCTCGGCCACTGCTAGGAGCCATCTGGCCGGGCCCACCCTTGAGGAACCCTTTAAGGGGTCTCACCTCAGCAGATCCCTGAAAAGGTCCTCAAGCCTCGGCTCGCGTCTATAGCTTCGCCGTCTGCGGCTGCGCCTATATCCGTAGGTTCCACGACTATATCCGTAGGTTCTACGTCTCCGGCGCGGGAGCAGCCTGTTGACCACCGCCCGAGCGATTGCCGTTCCAACGGCAGCGATGAAGATACTAAGAATGCCGGGCTTGGCGTCTCCAAGGGTCGCTTGCCCGCTATTCGCACCAGCGGCCGGCTCCTTGCTTCCCCCGTCCTCCTGGCGATAGCGCTTGCTCAACACGGCGAGAACGAGCGAGGCCGCAATCGGCTGGAGTTCCTCCATCGTGGTCTTGTCGATCAAGAGGGCTTGCGCTGTGGACCGCGCCTGGTTTCGTGCCGCCTCATCGGAACCATAGATGCTCATGAGGATTGCAGCGCCGTCTTCGCGCACCTCCGCACTTGTGAGATCGCCGTTGCGCAGGAGGTCGCCTTCGTTGTCTTCCAAGAGATCCAGCAATCGCTGGAACTCATCGGGATCGGTCGCCTTGTCGCGCAGCCGCGCCGCGATTGGCGGACAGAGTGCTTCCGTGGCGCGCCTCGCATCCGAGGGAGCAATGCCTGCAAGCTCGCCGATCTTTCTGAACAGCTGACCTCCCTGAGCTTGCTCGAGCACCTCCAACACCGCCATCATGGGCCTCCGACACTTTCGATCCAGTCTACCGCCGCGGAAATTTGCTTCAAGCCGCACCCCGGTTGAGACGGCTTACCACCGCAAATGCCCAAATCGTCGACACCACGCCAAAGATCACCGATCCCGCGCCGATGCCGATCAGAATGCCCTCCGCTCCCCACAGCGACGCTCCCCACACAACCAGCGGAATAGTGCCGATTGTCGCTTTGCCCCAGTTCGTCAGCGTTGAGTAAGTGGCACGATTGGTATTGTTGAACAATGCATTGGCCACGAACTGCGCCCCCGCGAAAGCCCAAGTCCAGGAAATGACGGTGCAAAAGAAGATTACAAGTTCCCTTGTCTCGCCCTGTGCATTGAAGAGCGAGGCAACTTGCTCCCGCAGCAATAACAAGAGCGTGCAGGTCGTCATCGTATAGATGCCATTGAACTTGAGCGCATCCCACAGCGTTTGCCGCACTCGATCGAATTTTTGCGCGCCGATATTTTGACCGATGATCGGTCCGACGGATCCGCTGAGGGCAAAAATGATGCCGAAAGCCACCGGCACCAATCTTCCAATGATGGCAATGGCTGCCACCGCATCGTCTCCGAAAGGCGCGGTTGCTGCTGTCATATAGGCATTGGCGAAAGGTGTGGCGAGCTGAGTGAGCATGATAGGCCCTGCCACCGCCAGTATCGCAGGCAGATCTTGGAACAGCCGCTCGATGTTCGGCGGTGCAAGGAACTGGTGTACCCTTTGGACGCTGAGCCATCCGACGATGAACGCACCACAGTAGCCCGTCAGTGTGGCTATTGCTGCGCCGCGGATACCAAGCCCCAGACCGAAGATCAGTATTGGATCGAGGACCGCTGTTATCACGGCAATGACTAGCGTGATGTACATCGCCCGCTTCGCATCGCCGAGCCCCCGCAGGATGAAGCTGAAGCACACCGCCCCGCCGAGCAGCGTGAAACCCGGACACAGGATGCGCACATAGAGCCTCGCCAGTTCCAAGGCTTCTCCCTTTGCCCCCAGCAGCATCAGCAGCTGATCGGCGAAGAGCGCCACGAGACCGGCGATCGTGAATGAGACGAACAGCGAAAAAATCGTGGCGCTCGTCGCGAAATTGCGCGCCTCTTCCACCCGGCCGGCACCGAGATTTCGCGCCACGAGCGCCGCAGCGGCGATCCCTGTGCCGATGGAAACAGCCAAATTGGTGAAGGCCAGCGTGCCCGCAAAGCCGATTGCTGCGGTCACTTCCGTCTTTTTGAGAAGGTTTAGGAAAAACAGGTCGATGAGATCGACGAAGAACATCGCCATGAGGCCGAAGGCGCCGGTGAGCGTCATCCTCACCACGTGCCGCATCGTCGAGCCTGAGACGAACCTTGCCCGTGTTGTCGGGCGCGGTTCACCGCGCGCGTTTGTGTCGTCCATGACTAGGGTATAAGGCCCATAGCCAGGGCTTCGCGCAATAGCTCTTCATAGGATGTGAAATGATGGCCCAGCAATCCGGCCCTCACCGCAGCTTCCATATTGGCCGCGTTGTCATCGATGTAAAAGCATTGATCTGCCTTCGACCCCAGCCGCTCGACCAATCGCGAATAGACGATTGGAGCTGGTTTGCGTGCATGAAATTCGCAGCTGCAGTAGAACTCCCTGCCGAAGATCGCATGCGCCTCGGGAAAGACCTGCCTAAGCGATTTCTTCATGAGCCATCCATTGTTGGAGAAGAGGACCAGCCGCGACCGCTCCTTCATGGTTTTGGCTAGGGCGATCATCCTTTGATCAGGAGCAATCCCGGCCCGGCAGGCCGCGATCCATTGCTCCTCCGCAATCCTGAAGCCCAGTCTTTTCCCGAACTCTTCAAGATAGGCATCCGCATCGGCGAAATATCCCGCATCGGATCGATCCTCAAACCCCGATTCCCAGATAGCGGCTCGTATGGCGTGCGCAGGCTTCCCTGTGTAGTCGGTGAGCGCGCCGATCCGCTTGTCGAGGTCATAGCGGCAAAGCACGTCATTCATGTCGAAGATGACGACAAGCTGCGTCGGCTGTGGCATTCACGCCGCCGTTCCACCCACCGTGATCTTGTCGAGCCGCAGAGTTGGCTGTCCAACGCCCACCGGCACGCCTTGACCCTGCTTGCCGCAGGTTCCGATGCCGGAGTCGAGCTTCATGTCGTTGCCGACCATTGAAATGCGGGTGAGTGCATCGGCACCGCTGCCGATGAGCATTGCTCCTTTGACCGGCGCGCTGATTCTTCCTTTCTCGATCAGATACGCCTGCGTACAGGAGAACACGAATTTTCCGCTGGTGATATCCACCTGTCCGCCGCCGAAATTGACTGCATAAAGGCCCTTATCGACCGAAGCGATGATTTCGCCGGGATCCCGTTCGCCCGGCAGCATGATCGTGTTGGTCATGCGCGGCATCGGCGAATGCGCAAACGACTGACGCCGCCCGTTACCGGTCGCCGCCACACCCATTAAACGCGCGTTGAGCCGGTCTTGCATGAAGCCCACCAATATGCCGTTGTCGATCAGCACGGTGCGCTTGGTCGGCGTCCCTTCGTCATCGAAACTGAGCGATCCGCGCCGCGCCTCGATCGTTCCGTCGTCGACCACCGTGATCCCTTGAGCGGCGATCCGGCGGCCCATCAGATCAGAAAATGCGCTGGTCTTCTTTCGGTTGAAGTCGCCCTCCAACCCATGCCCGATTGCCTCATGCAGCAGAATGCCCGGCCAGCCCGGTCCAAGCACGACGTCCATCTCCCCGGCCGGTGCGGCGATCGCCTCAAGCGCGGTGAGGCTTTGACGCAGCGCCTCTTGCACTGCCGCCTGCCAGGTCTCTTCGCTGAGAAATGCCCCATAGCTCGAGCGGCCGCCCATGCCATAGGTCCCGGTTTCCTGACGGGCTCCACTGCCTGTCACCACCGAGACATTGAAGCGGACAAGCGGCCTTATGTCTCTCGCACGGAAACCATCCGGACGGATGATTTCAACCGCCTGGCAATCGCCCGTGAGTGAAACTGAGACCTGCCGGACTCGGTTGTCGAGCGCACGCGCGAACGAGTCCGCCTCCCGCAGAAGCTTCACTTTTGCGGCGAAATCCATGCTGCTGATGGGGTTGAGATCGCTGTAGAGCTTCCTGTTGGTCATCTGCGGTGGCAGCGAAAAGCTTGCTCCGCTCCCCTGTGTCACCGCTTTCACGGTCTTGGCGGCGCGCTTCAGAGCGTCTTCGGAAATTTCGCTGCTATGCGCGTAAGCCGTGGTCTCGCCTTTGACGGCCCGTAATCCGAAACCTTGCGTCGTATCGAAGGCAGCGCTTTTCAGCTTGCCGTCATCGAAGACCATGGATTCCGACTGCCGGTACTCAAGGAACAGCTCGCCATCCTCGGCAGTATCGAGGGCGTCCCGAAGGATTGTTGCGCTCCTGCCGGGGTCAAGGTCTTGGAAAACGCTGAAAGCTTGCGGTTCGGGGATAGGCAAGGGACCTCCTCGGACGGAAGTGCGTGGACCGAATCCCTCCCAATGTAGGCACGCCGGCGCTGCTTCGCCAGCCGCTTCGGCCTAGAGCTGATCGAGAGCTGCCAGCGCCTTGCCGAATCCCTTGAGGGAAATCTTCATGGGCATGCCGGCTCCGGGGCCCTCCCATATTATGAAATTGGCGACACTTCCCTTTTTCAGCTTGTCCAGCGTCTCAGGCGAGGCTTCGGCGCGCGCCAGGCAAATCTGCGGCAAGCAGTTTGAAAACGGAACTCTGCTCACGGCCACCCCGTCGATTTCGAGTCCCACCCCGGTTGGCAGGAACACGCCGATGGGTGCCATGACCCGCATCTGGGTTTGGGTCTTGTCTCCTTGCTTGCTTCTCGAGATGAACAGGGTTAGCCCAAGCTGCGGCCGTTTCTCGCTTCGTGTCGATTGGATCATTCCGCAGAAACGTCTGGTTTCCACCGCCGCATTGACGTCAGCCGCATTGGCGTTATCGGACTTTCCACTGGCACCGCCTTCAGCGGCAGTTCCCGCTTCGCCAGCCGGTTGTTGCTCTGCCCGTTTCGGCACCTTGACGGTCTCGCACTGGATTTTCCAGTCGTCATAGGTCGCAACCACTTCCGGTGGCGGGCCACGGCGTCTGGCTTGGCCCTTCTGCGCCTTTTGGGTGCGCGGTCCGAAGGCCGATGCGTCGGGCGACTGTTGAGCAGGATCGCTCTGTGCATAAAGGGTCTCGCCGCACAGCGCGCCCGCCAACACTGCTATGCCTGCTACAAGGAGAGTTCTAGCCAACCGGATGCGTTTTGTTTTCACGAACCTCACCCACTCATGTCTTGGCGAGGGCCCGACGTTGATTGTCGGCCCCCAACCGGGCCTCGTTCCTCTAGACGCCTCTACTGGGCTGCGTCAGCCACGAACCGTCAGTGTTCTTGTGTCAAAAAGTCGCAAAGCAATGCTCCGCCGCGCCCTACGCCTTGCCACTGTCGTGAGCTTGATCGGCAACAATTGAGGCGGAATTGCGAAGCGGCTGGCGAAAGCGCTCAAGCAGGGAAAAAAATCGATTGAGCGAAAAGACTTGCCCGCGATTCGCCGCGAAACTTTGCCGCGCACAACCAAGTTGCGGCAATTGGGCGTTTGTGGTTGATGAAGATCTTCCGGAAAGCCCGCTGCCACCCGCAATGCGCGACGAGGCCTAGCCTGTCACAATGGGGGCGCCGGTGCTCTGCTTCAGTGGTTGTGGGGCGGGTCAGTCGGCTGCGCTTGAAGTTTGCGGCTGTTCGATTGGCGGCTGCGGCTAAGGCGGGTGGTTGAAATGGGGCTCGTTGAACCAAAGGGGCGATGTTGCGAATGATCGCTGGTCTTCTCGTCGTAGTGGCTGCTGCCCTCTCATTCGATGGTGTCTTTTCCGCTGCCGCTGCTGCAACCCTCGGCAAGCCCGAGCCATGGCAAATGGTCATGCAGGAGCCTGGCACGTCCCTCATGCGCCAGGTGGAAGATTTTCACAGCTTCTTGCTGATTATCATTACGCTGATCGTTGCCCTTGTTTTAGGACTGCTCTTGGTCATCATCCTGCGCTTTAACTCGACCGCCAATCCCATTCCCTCCAAGATCACGCACAACACGTTGATTGAAGTTGTTTGGACCGTGGTGCCAATCATCATCCTCGTCGCCATCGCCGTTCCCTCTTTCCGCCTGCTCTATCAGCAGCGTCTGCTTCCCGCCGCAGATATGACGGTGAAGATCACGGGCAACAAATGGTACTGGTCCTACGAATATCCCGATCACGGGGGGTTCAGCTTCGATTCGAACATTTTGAGCGACGAGCAAGCCGATGCGAAGGGCGAGCCGCGCCACCTTGCGGTCGACAATGCCATGGTCATTCCGGTGAACAAGACTGTGCGCGTCATCGTGACGGCGAGCGATGTGATTCACTCCTGGGCTTTGCCTTCCTATGGCCAGAAAGTCGATGCCATTCCGGGACGGCTCAATGAAGATTGGTTCAACGTCGAGTCTGCCGGTGTGTACTATGGACAGTGTTCCGAGCTTTGCGGCAAGGATCACGCCTTCATGCCCATCACCGTGCGCGCCGTCTCCGAACAGGAGTTCAATGCCTGGGCCGAAAAGGCCAAGACCGCTGGAATCGAGGAAGCAAACAAGCTCATCGCACAGCTTCCCCTTGAGCGGGACAAACTGGCGGCAGCTGAAAGCGCCAAGAGTCGCTAGCCGCATGCACCACCCTCCGGCACCGCGCTACACATAGAGGATCGATGATGGCACACAGCTATGCAGCTCACAGCGAAGCCGAACATCACCCGACGGGTTGGCGTCGCTATGCATACTCGACCAACCACAAGGACATCGGGATGATGTACCTTGTGTTCGCCATTGTCGCTGGCGTCATCGGCGCGCTTCTTTCCATTGCGATGCGCATCGAGCTCAACGAGCCCGGAATCCAGATTTTCCACGGTCTGGCACAGATGGTCTATGGCGTGGAACCGGGCGCTGCCATCGACGCCGGCAAGCACATGTACAACGTGTTCGTTACCGCGCATGGCTTGATCATGATATTTTTCATGGTCATGCCGGCCATGATCGGCGGTTTCGGCAACTGGTTCGTCCCGTTGATGATCGGTTCGCCGGACATGGCCTTTCCGCGCATGAACAACATTTCCTTTTGGCTGCTTGTGCCGTCGTTCGCGCTTTTGCTGATCTCCATGTTCGTCGAAGGCCAGGACGGGTTTATGGGTGTCGGAGGCGGTTGGACTCTCTATCCGCCGTTGTCGGAGCAGGGCGGTCCGGCGATGGACTTCGCGATCCTGTCTCTCCACATCGCGGGCGCATCATCCATTCTCGGTGCGATCAACTTCATCACCACGATTTTCAACATGCGCGCTCCCGGAATGACCATGCACAAAATGCCGCTCTTCGTCTGGTCGATTCTGGTCACCGTATTTCTTTTGCTGTTGGCGCTCCCGGTGCTGGCCGGCGCAATCACGATGTTGCTCACCGACCGCAATTTCGGAACGAGTTTCTTTACTCCCGAAGCCGGCGGAGACCCCATCCTCTTCCAGCACCTCTTCTGGTTCTTCGGCCACCCGGAAGTTTATATTCTGATCCTTCCGGGTTTCGGCATGATCAGCCAGATCGTTGCCACCTTTTCCAAGAAGCCGGTGTTCGGTTATCTCGGCATGGCATATGCGATGGTCGCGATAGGAGTTATCGGCTTTATCGTCTGGGCCCACCATATGTTCACCGTTGGTCTCGACGTTGATACGCAAGCCTACTTCGTTGCTGCGACCATGGTCATCGCCGTGCCGACCGGCATCAAGGTATTTTCGTGGATCGCCACCATGTGGGGAGGCTCGATCGAGTTCCGCACGCCCATGCTCTGGGCGATTGGTTTTATCTTTCTCTTCACCATCGGCGGCGTGACCGGAGTGGTTCTTGCCAACGCTCCTGTCGATCGCACCCTGCACGATACATACTACGTGGTCGCCCACTTCCACTACGTGCTCTCCTTGGGTGCGGTCTTCGCCATCTTCGGCGGGTGGTACTATTGGTTCCCCAAAATCTTCGGCTACACCTACAATGAAACCATCGGCCGGCTGCACTTCTGGTTCACCTTTATTGGTGTCAATCTCGTTTTCTTTCCGCAGCACTTCTTAGGGCTGGCCGGCATGCCGCGTCGCTACATTGACTATCCCGAGGCCTTCGCTGGATGGAATTGGATTTCCTCGGTCGGCTCCTATATCTCTCTCGCCGGCATGGTGATTTTCCTCTACGGATTCTATCAGGCCTTGGCGCGCAAGGAGAAGGCGGCCGACAATCCTTGGGGCCCCGGTGCAACCACATTGGAGTGGACGTTGCCATCCCCGCCTCCATTCCACCAGTACAACACCTTGCCGGTGATCAGATAGCGAAGGAGTTTGAGCGCCGTCATGATGCACAACGCTCAACTTGGTGCCGTTCGCGCTTCCCTCACCGATGAAGCCTTGGCGGGAAACGGCACTGCTGCCGACTACCTTGCGCTCCTGAAGCCGCGCGTCATGTCGCTGGTGGTCTTCACCGCCCTTGCTGGTCTCATCGCCGCTCCTGGCTTCATTCATCCATGGCTCGCCTGCATGAACCTTTTCGCCATCTCGCTCGGTGCCGGTGCCGCCGGCGCACTCAACATGTGGTACGATGCCGATATTGACGCCCTCATGCAGCGGACGTCTGCAAGGCCCTTGCCACAAGGCAGAATCCTTCCGCGTGAGGCCCTGGGATTCGGCATGACGCTCGCGGTGGCGTCCGTTCTTCTGTTGGGCCTCGTTGCCAATTGGCTTGCCGCCGGCCTTCTTGCTTTCACCATTATTTTCTACGTCGGTGTCTATACCATGTGGTTGAAGCGTCTGACGCCGCAGAACATCGTCATCGGCGGCGCCGCTGGCGCTTTTCCTCCGATGATTGCGTGGACATCCGTGACCGGCTCCCTCGACCTGGCTTCGCTTTCGCTGTTCCTGGTCATTTTTTTCTGGACGCCGCCCCACTTCTGGGCCTTGGCGCTCCTTCGCACCGATGACTACGCACGCGCGCGGCTTCCCATGCTGCCCGTGGTTTCGGGACCGGTGGAGACCAGGAAACAAATTCTGCTGTACACTCTCCTGCTCGTGCCATCGAGTTTCGCTCCTGCGATGCTCGGCATCGCCGGACCGCTCTATGCCGTGGCGGCAGCGCTCCTTGGCGCCGCCTTCTTATGGTGCGCACTCAGCGTCCACCGCGGTGGACGGAAGTTGTCCCACTCGGCGGGAAGGCTTTTTGGCTTTTCGATTGTCTATCTCTTCCTGCTCTTTGCCTTCATCTTGGCCGAACACGCGCTTGCCTTGCCGTTGTTTCAACCCCTCATCGGATGAGACCATGGACTCTCCTCGCCGCGAATTAACTCCTCATCAACTGAAGATCAGGCGCAGACGGTCGATCGTGCTGGCGTTTATCCTGGCGGGCATCGTCATCCTTTTCTACATCACCACCATTGTCCGTCTCGGCGGCAATGTGGCCGATCGCGTGATCTAGGGAGGTGGCTTTGCGCCCACGGCCCAATTCCCCGATCGCTGTGGCGGAACGCAATATTCGCTTGGCGTGCCTCTGCGTCCTCCTGGTTGGATCGATGATAGCAGCCGCCTATGCTGCCGTGCCGCTGTACCGGTTGTTCTGCGAGGCGACGGGCTATGGCGGCACACCCCAACGCGCTCAATCAGCGCCGCAATCGCCGATCGATCGCACCATCACTGTCGAATTCGACGCCAATGCCGGAACAGGACTGCCTTGGACGTTCCTGCCGGCACAGAGGCGCATCAGCACGCGTATCGGCGAACAGACGATTGCCTACTATCGCGCCGCCAACAATTCCGTTGAAGCGCGCACCGGATCGGCGGTGTTCAACGTAACCCCCGCTCTTGCCGGCAGGTATTTCAACAAGATTGAGTGCTTTTGCTTCCAGGAGCAGACACTGCAGCCCGGCCAGAGCGTCGATCTGCCCGTTGTTTTTTTCATCGATCCGAAGATCGCAGACGACAAGGATCTTGTGAGTTTGAAAACCATAACGCTCTCCTACACCTTCTATCCGGTCGCGCAGGAAAGAACTGCCGCCGAAGCGAAGATCTTGGCCGCGGGGGTCACCCGATGACAAAAGCCCTTGCGTGCCGCCGCCCTGGGGAGTTTCGAAGGAGCAATCATGGCTGAGAGCCACGCCAAGCAGCACGACTACCATCTTGTCGACCCGAGCCCGTGGCCCGTCGTCGGGGCGACAGCCACTTTTATCCTGGCAGTCGGCGCAATCATGTGGATGCACGGTTCGCAGCCCTGGATCATGATTTTGGGCTTCCTGGGCGTCGCCTACACCATGTTCATGTGGTGGCGCGATGTCATATTCGAGGCCCACAGAGGCGACCACACCAGGATTGTGCAGCTCCATTTGCGCTATGGCATGATCTTGTTCATCGCTTCCGAAGTCATGTTCTTCGTCGCGTGGTTCTGGGCTTTTTTCGACGCCAGCCTTTTCAGCGACGAAGCAATCCAGGCCTCGCGGGTCGAGGTGACTGGCGGTTTGTGGCCGCCCAAGGGCACCCAGGTTTTCGATCCCTGGCATCTGCCGCTGCTCAACACGCTGATCCTGCTCACGTCAGGAACGACTGTAACCTGGGCCCACCACGCACTTATTCACAACGACCGCAAAGGTCTCGTTTGGGGTCTGGCGCTTACCATTATTCTTGGAAGCTTGTTCACCTCGATCCAGGCCTATGAATATTCCCATGCGGCGTTTGCCTTCTCGCGCCAAAGCGGCGGCAACATCTATGGCTCGACCTTCTTCATGGCCACCGGTTTTCACGGCTTTCACGTCATCATCGGGACGATCTTTCTTACCGTCTGCTTTTTCCGCGCCCTTGCCGGCCACTTCAAACCCGAGCAGCATTTTGGCTTCGAGGCCGCCGCCTGGTATTGGCACTTTGTCGACGTGATCTGGCTTTTCCTTTTCGCCTGCATCTACGTCTGGGGATCATCGGGCGCGACGTTCCATGAATGACTGAAGCAGCAAACAAGCCAACCTCTCCTCCGGTTTCCCCGATTGCGGCCGGTTTACGCGCCCGTTGTCCGCAATGCGGGCAGGGCAAGTTGTTCCGCGGTTTTCTCACGGTTGCCGAAAAATGCGAACGCTGCGGCCTGTCCCTTGGCTTTGCCGATGCTGGCGATGGCGCCGCCTGGTTCGTGATGCTGACCGCCGGAGCGATTGCCGTAGCCGCCGCGCTATTCGTCGAAGTCAACTGGCAGCCGTCCTATTGGGTCCATGCCATGGTGGCCGTTGCTTTTGCGATCATCCTTCCGCTCGTGCTCCTGAGGCCGGTTAAAGGCGTTTTGCTGGGCCAGCAATATCGAACCATGGCGCGAGAGGGTCGCGTCGAAGCCTGATGCGCGGCAGGCGGCTCCTTGTTTTGCTTGCGCTCTCGGTTACAGGAATAGCGGGCCTGCTCGGCCTTGGATTTTGGCAGCTTGAGCGACTTGAATGGAAGATGGCGATTTTGGCAAATCTCGAACGCGCCCTGTCGCCCGATACCCAGCCAATCAAGCTCGCCGAAGCCGAGACGATGATGGGGCGTGATCCCTCGCAGGATTTCCTGCGCGTGTCGCTCGTCGGCACCTTCGATCACGCCGATGAGCGCTATCTCTTCTCGACGCTTAACGGCGAGCCGGGTTGGAAGGTGATCACGCCATTCCTCACCAGCGATAGACGTCTTGTGATGATCGAGCGCGGCTTCGTGCCACAGCGGCTGAAGCAACCTCAAGACCGCCCCGCAAGCATGTCTGCCGGCGAAATTGCTCTGACGGGACTTCTTCGCAAACCGGCTCAACCCGGCCTTTTTACGCCGTCGAACCAGTCGTCTGAAAATACTTGGTATTGGCTCGACGTGCCAGCACTTCTCGCCTCCCTGAAATCGGTGCCGCCGGGTTTTGTACCGTCAGGCTATCTTGTTGAGGTGCTTCCTGGGTCAACCGGCGAGGAATGGCCCAAAGCCACCGCACCCGATCCGGCCCGAATTCCAAACAATCATCGACAATATGCCATGACTTGGTTCGCCTTGGCGGCGGTTCTTGCTTTCATGACAGTTGCACTCGTTCGCCGTGGCGGTGGTTGAGGCCAAGAGTTGCCAACTGAAAAGATCATGCTCTAGGGTGCGCCCGTTTTAGGGGAAAGGCGATCGTGCGCTATATTTCAACACGGGGAAAAGCACCAATACTCGGTTTCGAGGACGTCATGCTGTCGGGCCTCGCCCGCGACGGTGGGCTTTACTTGCCTGAAGTCTGGCCGCGGCTGGCAGATGCAACAATGGAAGGTCTGCGCGGGGCGCCTTACGCGCGGGTTGCATATGCGGTGATCGCACCCTTCACCGCCGGCTCCGTTCCGGCAGCTGACTTGCAGCGGATGATCGATGACGCCTACCGTGGTTTCGACCACGAGGCCGTAACCCCCCTGGTTCAGCTTGATGCCAATCACTGGCTGCTCGAGCTCTTTCATGGTCCGACCCTCGCCTTCAAAGATCTCGCCATGCAGCTCTTGGCAAGGTTGCTCGATTGGACTCTTGCCCGAAGATCATTGCGCGCGACTGTTATCTGCGCGACTTCGGGCGACACCGGCGCCGCCGCTGTTGAGGCCTTCAAGTCCAGCAACCGCTGCATCCTTTTTGTTCTTCACCCCTTAGGATGCGTCAGCGAAGTTCAGCGTCGCCAGATGACGACCGTGAATTCGCCGGCCATCCACAACTTGGCAGTTGAGGGCAATTTCGACGACTGCCAGGCAATCGTGAAGGCGCTGTTCAATGACGTTGAATTTCGCGACCGCGCGAGATTGACCGGCGTTAATTCGATAAATTGGGCACGCTTGACCGCGCAGGCGGTATACTACCTGTTCGCCGGCCTGAGCCTCGGTGCGCCCGACCGCAAGGTGAGCTTCACCGTTCCCACCGGCAATTTCGGCAACGTCTTCGCAGGCTATATCGCTTACAAGCTCGGGCTGCCTATTGAAAGCCTGGTAGTCGCCAGCAACGCCAACGACATACTGCACCGCGCGCTCGGCACCGGCCGATACGAGGTCTCGGGTGTGGTTCCAACCATGAGCCCGTCCATGGACATCGAAATATCCAGCAACTTCGAGCGCCTTCTGTTCGAAGCCTCTAACCGGGACGCAGGGACAGTGAGGACCCTCATGACCAACCTCCAGCAGTCGGGCAGCTTTACCCTGCCGCCTGCCGTTCACGCTGTTATTGCACAGAAATTTTCCTCCGGCCGGACGGATGAAGAGACCACCCTTTCAACCATCCGCACCACTTTTGCATCCTCCGCCAAATTGCTTGATCCGCACACGGCCGTCGCCTATTCGGTGGCTAGGAGCCACCCCAACAGATCCGCGCCCATGATAACACTGGCCACCGCCCACCCTGCCAAGTTTCCGGACGCCGTTGAAAAAGCCACCGGAATTCGTCCCTCGCTGCCGCCGCGCCTTTCAGACCTTTTTTCCCGACCGGAACACTTCGTTACCGTGCCGAATGACGCCAAGGCCGTTGCCTCTCATATTCTTTTGCGGATCTGAACCCATGACAGTGACTGTTACGCGTCTCGCCAACGGCATTCACGTTCTCACCGATCACATGCCGCACCTTGAAACGCTGGCGCTCGGCGTTTGGGTCAAGGCCGGAGCACGTGACGAGTTGAGCGAGGAGGGGGGTGTTGCACATTTGCTCGAACACATGGCGTTCAAAGGCACGACACGCCGTACCGCCATGGATATCGCCTCTGAAATCGAGAACGTCGGGGGCGAGGTCAACGCTGCAACCGGCATGGAAACCACCGCCTATTTCTCCCGCGTCCTAAAGGGTGATTGGCCGCTGGCTCTCGATATCCTTGCTGATATCCTCACCGACCCCGTCTTCGATAGGTTGGAACTCGAGAAGGAAAAGCAGGTCGTCCTCCAGGAAATCGCTGCCGCCAACGATGCTCCCGACGACCTCGTGTTCGAACTTTTGAACGAGGCCGCCTTTCCCGGCCACTCGCTCGGTCGTTCGATCCTCGGCGAGGCCTCCCATGTCGCACGCTATGATGCCCGTTCGATCACCAACTATCGCAACCTGCACTACACCGCCCCTCGGATCGTGCTTGCAGCCGCCGGTCACGTCGATCACCAGACATTCGTCGACGCCGCCGAAACGCGCTTTAAAGGCTTCTCCGGCGGGGCCGACGCCGCATGGACAAGCCCCGTTTTCTCCGGCGGTTTCAGGTCGGCAGAGCGCCCGCTCGATCAACTGCATCTTGTTTTCGGATTTCCGGCTCCTGGCTATCGCGATGACAAGATTTATGCTCTGCAGGTTCTCTCCAGTATCATGGGCGGTGGCATGTCCTCGCGCCTTTTTCAGGAATTGCGCGAAAAACGCGGCCTCTGCTACTCGATCTTCAGCTTTGCATCCTCCTACCACGATGTCGGTCTGCTCAATGTCTATGCTGCAACCGCCCCTGAAAACGCGCGCGACCTGTGCGACGTGGCAACCGATGTCATGCTGTCGATGACCGAAGAGATCGGCGAACAAGAGCTTCAGCGTGCGAAAGCGCAGCTTAAGGCGGGGCTCGTCATGAGCCTCGAAAGCGCCTCCGGCCGTGCCGATCAGATTGCCCGGCAATTCTTGGCCTTCGGACGGGTCCCGGAGATAACTGATCTCGTCTCCCGGATCGAACGGCTCACCCGCCAGGACATCAAGGATCTGGCAAGCGAGATCCTCATTTCCACGCGTCCGGCGATCTCTGCTGTGGGTTCACTCAAATATCTTGCCACGCAGGAACGTATCGCGGCAAAATTCGGTTGATCGCTCGCAAACAGCGCCGGGAAACCAGCATGGCCTTTCTGTCCAATTTCATGGAGTCCTCGCCGATCCCCGAGCTCAGAGGCCCCCGCGTCGTTCTGCGCACGCCGCAAATGACCGACTATTCCGCTTGGTCGTCCTTGCGTGCCGCGAGCCGCAAGTTCCTAACTCCCTGGGAGCCGCTCTGGCCGCCCGACGACCTGTCGCGGACGGCCTATCGTGCTCGCATGAAGCGTTACGCCCGCGATATTCAGGACGATGTGGCCTATCCCTTTTTTTTGTTTGTGGTCGAAACGGATAGCCTATGTGGCGGGCTTACGCTGTCCAACATTAGGCGCGGGGTGGCCCAGACCGCGACCTTGGGGTATTGGATTGGCGAGCCCTTTGCCGGGAAAGGCCTGATGACGGAGGCGGTCAACACATTGATGCCCTTCGTCTTCGACAATCTTGGTCTGCATCGGTTGGAGGCTGCTTGCTTGCCTCACAATGCCGCCTCGATCAGGCTGCTCAAGGCGTGCGGCTTCACACAGGAGGGTTTTGCCCGCCGCTATTTGAGGATAAGCGGCGAATGGCATGATCACCTTCTTTTCGCCATCCTTGCCGAGGATCGTGAACAGGAGAATCGGCAAAAGTTCTCAGCGCGTTAAGACGTATGACGGCAAGCTTGCCTTAACAGGCTCCGGAAGGTACCAAAGTCTCGTGGTATTGTATCGCGGGTGACGAAGAGGACATGACGATCCGCCGCCTATTCATCGCATTGGTGCTCATATTTGCCGCGCTGGCTTCCGCAAACACCCCGACCATTGCGCGCGACATCGTCAACGCGGCACTCAAATCTTCAAATATCGATCTCATTCCGGTGTTGGAAGCTTTGGAGACCGACAATCCTGACGTCGCCATAGAGATTCCGGCCAATGGAAGCCAGAAATCTCTGATGACCCTGCAGGCACGGGGTCCCGGACCATTGCATCGTTGGGTCATATTTTCCCTTCTCAATCCCGACAGCGTACCCCACGATCTTGTAATCTTGAGCCCCCATCAAGGTTTCGTAGGCTCGGGTCTTTTTTGGCCGAAGCGCGAAGGAAGCCGCATTTACGGCGTGCAGAACAGCGCTGGTCCGGAACCTTTGCCCCTGCGATCGTTGGGTGCTGATGCGCTTGCCTTCAGGATCGATCCGAATTCATCCCAGACATTGGCGCTCGAGCTGACGCCTGCCGGTCTCAACGGTCTTTCGCTTTGGCAAAGAAACGCCTTCGAGGCGCAAGCCGGCGAATACGCCTTTTTCCGCGGAGTGGTGCTCGGCATCGCCATGCTGTTGGGCATCGCGATTGTGAGTTTCTTTATAGTGCGCCAGCGCGCCGTATTTCTTGCCGCATCGCTGTTTGCCTGGGCCTCGGTGTTGTTCCTGACGATTGAGGCCGGATACCTTCCCGATATTCAGCGGTGGTTGTCCTTCGGTCCTGAAAGCGGCCAGCGGCTGCGTGCCATCGTCGAATCGATGATGCTTGCCGGAGTAATTCTTTGTCTGTCGACCTTCCTCGACTTGCGGAAGCGAATCCCCATTCTCGGCTCGATTCTCATGGTTTCCGCCGCATTCGCCGCCGGTCTTGCCGCCTATGGCTGGTATCAGCCCGCCATTGCGACCGGAATTGCCCGTCTCGCCTTCGGGTTTGTCGTTCTCTTTGGTTACGTGCTCATTTTCACTCTGTGGCGCGAACGTATTGTCCGTGCCAGGGCCTCGATCCTGACCTGGACGGTACTGCTCGCGTGGACAGCCATGGCTGCTTTTGGAGCGCTCGATATCTTCCCCTCGCCGAACACCCACCTCATCATTTCGGCCGGGTTGGCGCTTGTTCTGCTCACGATGGGCTTCGCCTTGGCACAGTTCGCGTTCAGCCATGGCATTCTGTCGAGCCGCTTCTTCGAGGATTCCGGCAGGCGCGCCTTGGCACTTGCGGGATCGGAACAAACCGTCTGGGACTGGCAGGCCGAACGCGGCACACTTTATATCGGTCCCGAGCTGGAGCGCGCGCTTGGTCTTCAGCCCGGAACCATGATGAGCCGCGGTCTGAAGTCGTGGATCGAGTTGATTCATCCCGCCGACCGCACAGCTTACATCGCCGCCGTTGAAGCCGCCGAACGCCGTGGCCGCGGAACCTTTGCCCAGGAATTCCGGCTGCGCCGGCACGACGGCGCTTATCGCTGGTATCTGCTGCGCGCCAGGTCGATGGTCGGCCAGGACGGTCGCGCGTCGCGCTGCATCGGAACCCTTGCCGACATCACCAGCATGAAGCGTGCCGAAGAGCGCTTACTGTCCGATGCGGTGCGCGACCGCATAACCGGGCTGCCCAACCGCGCTCTGTTCATGGATCGACTCGAATTTTCCATGCGCCGCGCCCACCTCGAGACCAACCGCGACCTCTATGTCCTGATCGTTGATCTCGATCGATTCAAGACCGTCAACGACGGTTTGGGCCACGAAGTCGGCGACAGTCTGTTGTCGGTGACCGGCCGCAGGCTGTCGACACTGATAGGACCGGAAGACACCCTCGCGCGGCTGCCGGGCGATCAGTTCGCTGTCATTTTCAATGGCCGTAAGCCGAAACGCGATGTCATACCTTTTGCCGAGCAGATCCGCACCACCATTTCACGGCCGATCAAGCTTCGCGGCCGCGAGCTTTTTTTGACTGCAAGTTTCGGTGTTGCGCGTTTCCTCGATGATCGTTCCTCGGCCCAGGATTTCGTTAAGGATGCCGAGATCGCGCTTTATGAAGCCAAGCGCCGCGGTCGCGATTCGATCGAATTCTTCCGTCCGGATATGCGTGATGACCGATCCGAGCTGTTGACGCTCGAACAGGATCTGCGCCGCGCCATCGAGCGCAACGAGATAGAAGTCGTCTACCAGCCGATATCGCGCCTTTCCGACATGCAGCTGGCCGGGTTCGAGGCCCTGGTAAGATGGCGGCACCGCACTGAGGGATTGCTCGGTCCCGAGGCATTCATGAGCGTGGCTGAAGAGACCGGCATCATAAAGGAGTTGAGCCATCACGTTCTCAACGAAGCGTCCCGCCAGCTTGGTATCTGGCAGCGAGCCTTCCGTCCCGATAAGCCGCTTTTCGTATCGGTGAACGTCTCCTCAAGTCAGCTCTTCAACACCGAACTGGTCGATGAAGTCCGCGCACTTCTCGGTCGCGAAGATATCCAGCCGGGATCCCTCAAGCTCGAGCTGACCGAATCGCTCGTCATGGAAAACCCGGAGCTTTCGATCGAGATTCTTGAACGGCTCAAGTCTCTGGGCGTCGGCCTTGCCTGTGATGATTTCGGCACCGGCTATTCGGCGTTGGCGAGCTTGCGTCGGCTGCCGTTTGATATGCTCAAGGTCGATCGGAGCTTCCTTGAGGCCGACCCCGAAGACGAAAAGGCGATGATCATTCTCGAAACGATCATCCTGCTTGCCCATGATTTGCGCTTGACCGTTGTCGCTGAAGGAATCGAGAGCCAGGAGCAGATAACCACCTTGGCTGAGCTTGAATGCGACTTCGGGCAGGGGTTCCTCATCGGCGAGCCGATGACTGCCAAGCAGGTGGTGGAGGTTTTGGGCGGTGGAAGCTTTGCCGGCACCAAGCCGGTGTTCACCGGAATTTGGGACCGGCTCGGTCACCGGAAACTCCCCGCCGCGAAAACCGCACCTGTCGCGGCGCCGGCTCCAGCACCTTCTCCTGTCCTTGAGCCTCCCAAGGCTCCCGAAACGCCCGATCAGCCGATTCTTCCCGAGATTGCAGCCGTCAAGGCCGCCATCGACGGCGCCAACCAGGCTCTCGCCCTCGAAAAGACGAACCCGCCCGCCGAAGGGCCCGCGGCCGAACAGCAAGAACCTGCGCAAGAGCCTAACCAATCCGAGATCATTCCCGCTTCTCCTGCGAGTGTCGCGGAAAAGCGCCAAAGCCATATCAGCTTCAAGACGACATTCACGCTGCCCCAGCCGGAACCGATGCCTCCGCCGCCTCCGCCGACCCGCCCCGCAGAAGGCTTCGGTCTGAGTTCTATTCCCATGGCCCCTGCGCCCCCGAAACCTGGAACGGCGCCCTTTAGTCCCAGAGGCACCAAGCCTGTCGTGACGCCTATCCCAATTGTGCCGAGGGTCTCAAAGCAAGACGAGCAAAAGCAGGATATTCATGGCGCGCCGCCGAAAATCGATGCCCCATCGCCGGTTGGCTCCGAAGTTGCTTCAACGCTGCAAACCGAGACTGAACCCGGGGAGCAATCGATCGAGCCCATTGCGGCGGAAACTCCATCCCCACCTGAGCAAATGAAAACCGAGGAGGACCTGGAGCAGGGGCTACAAACTGAGCCGGCGCCCGAAACCCAGTCCGAACCAGAGCAACCTGCGTCCGACGCGGAAGCGAGCATCGACCAGGAGGTCTTGAAACCCGAAATCGAGCCAGTGATCGAACTTCCGGCCCCCGACTCCGACGAGCAGAAGCCAAGCCTGGAGCCCGTCGAATCGGAAACGAAGGCAGCGGTCGAGCAGCCGCTGCGTAAGCAGGGCAGAAGAAAGTCTAAAGCTGCAAAATAGCTGGCCTAGGCATGCCCCGAGTCGCTTGAGAGCATGCGCGGATCGATACCGAGCTTGTTAAGCGCCGCTAAGTATTTCTTTTCGTTTGCCGCCATGAAAATCAGTTCTTCGTCGGCTTCGCAATGCAGCCATCCATTTTTCTGAATCTCGTGTTCGAGCTGTCCTGGTCCCCATCCCGAATACCCGAGCGCCAGGAGCGATCTTCGCGGCCCCTGTCCCTTGGCAATCGCCCTGAGAACCTCAAGCGTCGCAGTAAGCCCAACGCGTTCGCTGATTGGCAGCGTTGTATCGGCGGAATAGTAATCGGTCGTATGCAGCACGAAGCCGCGCCCGGTCTCCACGGGTCCCCCGAACTGCACCGGCATTTGCGAGATTCTCTTGTCGAGCTTGATCTGATTTTCCGACGGCAACAAATCGAGCCGCTCCAAAAGGTCGGTGAAAGTGATGTTTTGCGCCACCTTGTTTATGACGATGCCCATCGCGCCATCGGATGAATGTGCGCAAAGAAATATGACGCTGCGCTCAAAGCGGGGGTCGCCGATGCCGGGCATCGCGATCAGCAATTTGCCATCAAGGAACAGGCTTGAATTTGAACCCATTTCCATCACCTAATTCAAACAATCTAACCTGATCCTGGAGGATCGCAAGGAACTCTGACGTAATCGTGATTGGGCATGTCCAACACCACCGCGATATTTTTGATGAAAATCCGTAAGTTGATCGGCTTGAGATTGCTGAAAACTTTTCTTGCTCTCTGGTTGGTCCTCACCCCTGGCGAAGGCTTCGCCCAGGCGCTGTCGAGCGCACCACTTGACCATTCCGATGCGCGGCTTTTTCAGGCGACGAGTTCCGACGGCGCTTGGACCGCAGGTCTTGAAATCGCGCTCGGGACTGGCTGGAAGACCTATTGGCGCATGCCGGGCGACTCCGGCGTTCCCCCGCAGTTCGATTGGTCGAAATCCACTAACCTGAAATCGGTGAGCATCGGCTGGCCGGCGCCGCAGCGCTACCACGACGCCGCTGGCGAAACGATCGGATATCAAGACCATATCGTCTTTCCCTTGCGTATCGAACCCCTAGATG
Source organism: Aestuariivirgaceae bacterium (assembly GCA_036555325.1). Classification (GTDB taxonomy): domain Bacteria; phylum Pseudomonadota; class Alphaproteobacteria; order Rhizobiales; family Aestuariivirgaceae; genus DATBLQ01. The sequence goes on from DATBLQ010000085.1 coordinate 51,651, forward strand.
CAGCAAAACCCGTGAAGCTTGCGCTTTTGCTTTTCTATGCGGTCTGCAAGGATATCTGCATTCCCGCTCAATCTCGTCTCGATCTCGAATTTTCAACTGCCCCAAACGAAAGCACCGCCGACAAATTGCTCCTTGATAGTTTCGCGGCGCGCATTCCTTCTGGTCAAGGGTCTTCCCTGATCCCCTCGGTCAAGCTGTTGCGTGTGAAGGAGCTGCAAGGTCAACGGCAGTTGGAAGTGACGCTGACCGGCACGCTCCCAGTGCAAACGACCGACATATTTGTCGAAGGCTATCCAAAGGCCTATTTCCGCCATCCCACGTCCGCCACCGCAGGCCCCAAGACCTCCATCTTCCATCTTACCATCGACGGACTGACGGACTTAAGCGAGCTGAGCGGCAAAACTCTAACCCTGACCGTGGTGTCCGGTCCCGCAAGCCTTGTGCAAACATTGGCCGTAGAGTAGTGACGAGAGCTGTTCGACACAGTTGATGACCGAGGTTGGCTACGATGACGATAAAAGTTGGCGATCGCATCCCGGAGGCCACTTTATTCGTCACCACGCCTGACGGAAGAAAGACTGTCACGACTTCCGAAGTTTTCGCCGGCCGCAAGGCCGTTCTCTTCGCTGTTCCCGGCGCCTTTACCGGAACCTGCCACAAGCTTCACGTGCCGAGTTACTTGCACAACCTCGATGCTATCAAAGCGAAGGGCGTTGATATTGTCGCTTGTCTCGCTGTCAACGATGCCGATGTGATGCGCGCCTGGTCGAAGCAGACCGACGCGGATGGGCGCATCATGTTTCTTGCCGACGGCAACGGTGAGTTCACCCGTAAGGTGGGCCTCGAACGCGACTTAAGCTCTGCCGGAATGGGTAAGCGGTCGGCCCGCTACTCCATGATCCTCAACGATTGTGTAGTCAAAACTTTGAACGTGGAGGAAAAGCCGGGCGTCAATGTTTCTGGCGGCGACACCATCTTGGACCAGCTCTAGCTAACCCTGCCCCTTGAAGGCGGCCATGCCCTCTCGCGCCAACGCATCGGCGCGTTCGTTTTCGGCATGTCCCGCATGTCCCCTGACCCAATGCCACTGGACGCGGTGCCGGCCCAGCGCCTTATCGAGCCGCTGCCAAAGTTCGGCGTTCTTGACCGGTTTCTTCTCCGCTGTGCGCCAGCCATTGCGGCGCCATTTGTGAATCCATTTTGTGATGCCGTCTCTCAGATAGTTCGAATCGGTATAGAAATTTATTGCGCAATCACGCTTCAGCGCCTCGAGTGCCGAGATCGCGGCCATGAGCTCCATGCGATTGTTGGTGGTTAGCGCCTCCCCGCCTTTAAGCTCCCGTTCCTTTTCTCCAAAACGCAACACCGCACCCCATCCGCCGGGCCCCGGATTTCCCGAACAGGCTCCGTCGGTGAAGATTTGCACCTCCTGCAAGTTCATGGAGCAGGGCGCTGCGCCTGGCCGTCGGCATCCTTGAGCTGTCGCGGCAGCTTGAACGTCACCTTCTCCTCGCCGGTCATCGCTTCAACTGATACCCGGAAATAGTCATGCAGAACCTCGATGACTTCCTGGACCAATACTTCCGGTGCCGATGCCCCAGCGGTGATGCCGATTGTCTTGAACTGGGCAAGCGCCGCGAAATCAATATCCTCGGCGCGTTGTACCAGGAACGCGTGTGGACAACCCGCCCGTTGGGCGGTTTCAACCAGTCGCTGCGAGTTCGAGCTGTTGGGTGCCCCGACCACGATCAGCGCATCGCATCGTGCCGCGATTTGCTTGACACCTTCCTGCCGGTTGGTTGTCGCATAGCAAATATCTTCTTTCGCCGGCCCTGCGATTTGAGGAAATCGTCTTTGCAGAACCGAGAGTATCTCTCGCGTATCGGCAACCGAAAGCGTGGTTTGCGTCGTATAGGCGAGACGGCTTGGGTTCTTGGGGGCAAAGGATTCCGCCTCTTCTACCGACTCGATCAGCTGCACGGCTCCCGCCGGCAGCTGACCCATTGTTCCGACGACTTCCGGATGGCCCCGGTGCCCGATGAGCACGATCTCATACCCCGACCGGAAGTGCCTTGCCGCTTCCGTGTGAACCTTGGTGACCAGCGGGCAGGTGGCATCGATGTGGAACAGCCCTCGTTCGCATGCCGCTTGAACGATGGCCTTCGGCACACCGTGTGCCGAGAAAATAACCGGATGCGGTCCGTTCGGAATTTCGTCCAGCTCCTCGACGAACACCGCGCCTTTGCGCTTCAGCTCCTCCACCACATATTTGTTGTGCACGATTTCGTGCCGCACATAGACGGGCGCGCCATATCGGCGCAGCGCTTCTTCGACGATCCTGATTGCCCGCACCACGCCCGCGCAAAACCCCCGCGGTGCTGCAAGCAGCACGCTGAGATTTGGTTTTTCGCCGGCCATCGATTCTACATGTGCGGGAGAAGAGCTCCCTGTCAAGCACGGCTATGCGATTTGAGCAGCGTCAAATCATCTCTTCAGTGGGTGCGATCGACGATCTGATTCGCAACCCGCGCGCGCCTTTCGCGCCATTGAGGATAGCCAACGCTATTGCTTGACAAACAATCCGGCCTGGATAGGGTGTGCGCGCAGTCGCGCCGCCTGCAAAGATGGCCGATTGTGGCCGAAGCGGGAGAGACCGGATAATTCCGGCGCCGAAGGAGCAACCGCCCCGGAAACTCTCAGGCACCGAGGACCGCTTCCGTCGTCAACTCTGGAGACGAGCGACAGTCAATGCCGCTCACCGAAGGGCGTAAGTCTGTTATGCCGCGCTAGGCGGCGTTCAGGCGAAATCTCTCAGGTTCTCTGACAGAGGGGGCCAGTCTGGATAACCGGACTGTGCCGGCCTGTGACCTGGAGATTTTTTGATGCCCGAATCTGCACCTGTGAGCGGGCTCCTGCAGCGAACAGCCCTTTACGATCGGCACGTTGCTGAGGGCGCGCGGATTGTGCCTTTCGCCGGCTATGAAATGCCCGTGCAGTTTCGCTTTGGCATCATTGCCGAGCACATCCATACGCGCAGTGCCGTAGGCTTGTTCGACGTTTCCCATATGGGGCAGGCCGTTCTTTCAGGTCCTGATCACGCAACGACCGCGGTCTCTCTCGAACGGCTTGTTCCCGGCGATATCTTGGGCCTGGCGCCGGGCCGCATTCGCTACACGCAGCTCACCAATGCCGACGGCGGCATCATCGACGATCTGATGGTAACGAGACCTGCCTCCGCAGATGAGGACGGTAGCCTCAAGCTGGTCGTCAACGCGTCTCGCAAATCGGTGGATTATACGTGGCTGCGTGAAAATCTGCCTGCCGATGTGAAGCTGATGGCAGCCGAGGATCGTTCACTCCTCGCTCTGCAGGGGCCCAAGGCCGAAGCAGTGCTGTCTCGCCACTGCGCGAATTCTTCAACCCTTGCATTCATGTCAGCCGACCATTCCTTATTCGACGGCATTGCCATTTCTGTTTCGCGCTCGGGCTATACAGGCGAGGACGGCTACGAGCTTTCCATACCGACAGCGGATGTAGGCGCGGTTTACGACCGGCTGCTTGCCGAACCTGAAGTGAAGCCGATCGGCCTCGGGGCAAGGGATTCCCTAAGGCTCGAGGCTGGCCTTTGCCTCTACGGCCATGACATCGACGAAACGACAAGTCCCGTCGAGGCTGGCCTGTCCTGGTCGATCGGCAAACGCCGTCGCGCCGAGGGAGGATTCATGGGCTCGGCAAGAATCCTTGCTGAGCTCCAATCAGCGCCCCATCGCCGCCGGGTTGGAATTCGTCCTCAAGGCCGCGCGCCCGCTCGCGAAGGCACCTCGATCATGGATGGCGATCGCCTCGTCGGCAAGGTGACGTCCGGCGGCTTTGGTCCAAGCCTTGGTCACCCCATCGCCATGGGTTATGTCGACAGTGCCTACGCTGCCTCCGGCACGTCCCTCACCCTCATTGTGCGCGACAAGGTGATCCCCGCGGAGGTTACAAGCCTTCCCTTTGTTCCACATCGCTACAAAAAATAATCAGGAGATATGCATGAGCACCCTGCACTACACGAAAGACCATGAATGGATCAGGGTTGATGGCGATACCGCCACGGTTGGAATCACCAACTATGCCCAGGAACAGCTGGGTGATGTGGTATTTGTCGAACTGCCCGCCGTCGGAAAGAAGCTGGCGAAGGGTGCTGAGGCGGCGGTGGTGGAATCCGTCAAGGCTGCCAGTGATGTATACGCGCCTGTGTCGGGCGATGTAATCGAAGTCAATTCTGCGATCGTCGCCGAGCCCGCCAAGGTCAACCAGGACCCCCAGAACTCCGCCTGGTTCATGAAAATCAAGCTCGCCGACAAGAAAGAGCTCGAAGCTCTTATGGATGAGGCGGCCTACAAGACCTTCCTCGCCCAATCTCCCTAGGAGAAACCGATGCCAAGAAAGAGTCTTAGAGACTTGGAGCCGGGTGCGAACTTTATTCGCCGCCACATAGGCCCAAGCGATGCCGAAATCGCTGAGATGCTGTCGCTCCTCGGTGTCTCCTCGCTCGATGACTTCATCGACAGGGCTGTGCCGAAAAAACTCCACACCCACCGCCCCCTCGACCTGCCTCCGCCCAAGGCCGAGCGCACCGCGTTGTCCTATTTGCGCTCCATGGCCGAGCGCAATGAGGTCTACACCTCGATGATCGGCATGGGCTACTACGGCACGATTACGCCCAAGGTGATCTTGCGCAACGTGCTGGAGAATCCCGGCTGGTACACGGCCTATACCCCTTACCAGGCAGAGGTGAGCCAGGGTCGCCTGGAAGCGCTCCTCAATTTTCAGCAGATGACGATCGACTTGACCGGGCTTGAGCTTGCCAACGCCTCGCTCCTTGATGAAGCGACCGCTGCCGCCGAGGCCATGGCGATGTCGCGGCGCATCTCCAAGTCCCCTGCCAATGCCTTCTTCCTCGATCGGGACACCCACCCGCAAACGATCGGTGTCGTTGAAACTCGCGCAAGGACGTTCGGCTTTGAAATCAAGATCGGCGATCCTTTGAAAGATCTCGATCCCTCAACGGTGTTCGGTGTACTTATCTCCTATCCCGGCTCCTCCGGTGAGATCCGCGATTTCCGCCCTCTGATCGACAAGCTGCATAAAGCTCAAGCGCTGGCAGTCATGGCAACCGATTTGTGTGCTCTTGCGCTCCTTACTCCGCCGGGCGAGCTCGGAGCAGACATCGCCGTCGGTTCGGCGCAACGCTTCGGCGTTCCCATGGGATTCGGTGGCCCGCATGCCGCGTTCTTTGCCACTCGCGATGAATACAAGCGCCTGATGCCGGGGCGCGTGATCGGTGTCTCTGTCGACAGCAAGGGGAATCCGGCACTCCGCATGGCATTGCAGACGCGCGAGCAGCATATCCGCCGCGAGAAGGCGACGAGCAACATCTGCACCGCTCAGGTGCTGTTAGCCGTGATGGCCTCGATGTTTGCCGTCTACAATGGGCCGGAGGGTATAAGGCGCATGGCCGAGAGGACCCATCGTCTGGCCTCGATTTTTGTCGCCGCGCTGAAATCCTTTGGCTATGAGATTGCCACGAAGTCGTTTCTCGACACCGTCACCGTGCATGTGCCAGGCCGCGCTCACATGCTTCTTGCCAAGGCGCGCGAGAAACGCATCAATCTGCGTTTTGTCGATGGTGACCACCTCGGCATATCCTTCGATCAGTCAACCCGCCGCCAGGAACTTGAACGCCTCTTGTCCTGTTTTCGCACCGATGCCTTGGAGCGCATCGACATCGATACCCTCGATGCGAAGATCATCGAGGTGATCCCCGAGAACTTGCAGCGTAAGTCCCCGTACCTGAGCCATCCGGTATTCTCTCTTTATCACTCAGAGACCGAGATGTTGCGCTATTTGCGTTATCTGCAGAGCAAGGACATAGCTCTCGACCGTTCCATGATCGCCTTGGGGTCGTGCACGATGAAGCTCAATGCCACGACCGAAATGATCCCCATCACTTGGCGCAACTTCGCCATGATGCATCCCTTCGCCCCGCTCGAGCAAACCCAGGGCTATCAACAGCTGTTCGAGGAGTTGGAGGAGATGCTCGCCGAGATCACCGGCTTCGATGCCATTTCCCTTCAGCCCAACGCCGGCAGCCAGGGTGAATACGCAGGTCTTCTTGCGATCAGGAACTACCACGAGGCAAGCGGGCAGGGTCGCCGTGACGTTTGCCTTATCCCGGTCTCCGCCCATGGCACCAATCCTGCCTCTGCTGCCATGGCGGGCCTTAAGGTTGTTGCTGTTGCCTGCGATCAGGAGGGCAATGTCGATGTCGCCGATCTCAAGCAGAAGGCGAGCGAGCACGCCGAACATCTCGCCGCCTTGATGATTACCTATCCCTCGACCCATGGCGTATTCGAGGAGGCGATAAAGGAAATTTGCGACGTTGTTCATGCCTCCGGCGGTCAGGTCTATCTCGATGGGGCAAATCTCAACGCCCAGGTTGGATTGATGCGCCCGGTAGAGCTGGGCGCCGATGTGTGCCACATCAACCTGCACAAGACCTTTTGCATTCCCCATGGCGGCGGCGGTCCCGGCATGGGTCCGATTGGCGTCAAGGCGCATTTGGCTCCCTATTTGCCGGGTCACCGGGTGATTCAAGGAGTCAATCCTGCCGCCGGCCGCAATCAAGCCCAGGGCCAGGTCTCAGCCGCACCTTGGGGGTCGGCGTCCATCCTGCCGATCAGCTGGGCCTACATTGCCATGATGGGAGCCGAAGGGCTGACCCGCGCGAGCAAGGTGGCAATTCTCAACGCCAACTACATCGCCAAGCGATTGGGTCCTCATTTTCCCATCGTCTACACCGGTCCCAACGGCTTCGTCGCCCACGAATGCCTGATCGACCTGCGCGGGCTGCGTGAGCGCTGCGGCATCACTGTCGAGGATGTTGCCAAGCGCCTGGTGGATTTCGGCTTCCATGCCCCCACCATGTCCTTTCCCGTGCCCGACACGATGATGATCGAGCCCACAGAATCGGAATCGAAACGCGAGCTTGATCGCTTTTGCCAGGCGCTGATCACCATCCGTGAGGAGATCCGCGAAGTTGAAGAGGGCAGGGCCGATCGCCACAACAATGTCCTGAAGAACGCCCCCCATACCCATCTTCTCCTGCTCGAAGACTGGGACAAGCCCTATTCGCGGGAGAAGGCGTTCTTTCCACTCCACTCCCAGCGCGACGACAAATATTGGCCGCCGGTAGGCCGCATCGACAATGTCTATGGGGATCGAAATCTTGTCTGCACTTGCCCCCCGATGGCCGCCTATCTCGAAGCCGCGGAGTAGGGCAGCTTTCGAGCGGGGATTGACCATCCGCGAGTCGCACAAAATCCAACGGTGCCCGCTGGTCTAGTTCAGCTTGTCCTTGAGATCGGCGATGCTGCGGTCGATGAGCTTTGCCCCTTCTGGTCCTTTGAGCTCTTCTTTGAGCACTTGGGTGGCCACCGACACGGCGAGCTCGGCTGTTGCCGAACGAACCTCCTTGAGCGCCGTAGCCTCGGCCTGCGCAATCTTATGTTCTGCAGCAGCCGAACGCCGCTCGATCAGTTCCTTCAGTTTCTCCCGCGCCTCATGGGCATAGGCCTCGGCCTCTTTTCGCGCCTGGATGATGATCGCCTGAGCCTCGGCCTCGGCTTCTGCGCGTTTGTCCTCATAGCCCTTGAGCAGGGCCTGCGCTTCCTCCTTGAGCTTTTGCGCCTGCGCCAGATTCTTCGCGATTTCCGCAGCGCGATCGTCAAGCAGCGTCACGATCTTGCCCGGCACTTTCAGATAGACAAAAAGAGCGATGAGCAGGAAAAATGCTACCGCCACCCAGAATTCGGCATTGTGAAACAGGTCCATCGATCTGGCGCCTATTCCTCTTCGGGCTTGCCGGCCAAGGCTGTTTTCGATGTCGTCCGGCTTGGCTTGATGCCGGCGAGTTCCGCTACGATCTCCGCTGCCAGGCCATGCGCCATCTTTTCGATTTCCGCCATCGCTTTTTTCTTTTGAAGAGCGACCGCCGCTTCCGCATCGGCGATCTTCCGGTTCAGCTCAGCTTCAACCTTTGCTCGTTCCTGTTCCGTCTCGGCATTGAGCTTTCCGCGTGCCTCCCGGGCAATAGCGTTTCCCCGGGCGCGCGCCTGCGCGAGTGCCGCCTCATAGTCCGCTATTGCTTTTTCGGTTTCGAGTTTGAAGCGCTGCGCAGTTTCAAGATCGTCCGAAATGCGCTTCTTGCGGCTCTCGATAACGCCACCGACCCGCGGCAGCGCCACGTAACGCATAATCAGGAACAGACTGATGAAGGCTATGGCAAGCCAAACCAGCTGCGGCGTCCAGGTTGTGACATCGAGTTGCGGCATCGGCGGTCGAAGCCTGAAGCAGGACGGAGTTGAGTTAGCCGAAAAGAATGAGCATCGCCACGGCAAAGCCGATCAGGCCCGTCGCCTCCGCGAAGGCGAAGCCTAAGAACAGCGTGCCCCGTTGACCGGCGGCAGCGGACGGATTGCGCAGCGCTCCGGAAAGGTAATTTCCAAAAATATGGCCGATGCCGACGCCGGCTCCGCCGAGCGCAATGGCGGCGATACCTGCACCGATCATCTTTGCTGCTTCCACGTCCATTTGGGTCTCCTTGATGTTGCAAAGTGAAGAATTAGTGATCAACGTGCAGTGCATCGTTGAGATAGAGGCTGGTAAGTAGCGCGAACACATAGGCCTGTAGAACGGCGACGAGAACCTCCAGTGCATAGATCGCCACCAGCGCCATGAGCGGCAACCAGCCGGCGAGGAGTCCGAGCATGATCACGAAGCCGGCGATCACTTTGAGCATCATGTGCCCCGCCATCATATTCGCGAACAGTCGGATCGACAGGCTGAACGGACGGATGAAATAGGAAATGATCTCGATCGGCACGACAAAGGGCAGAAGCGGCTTCGGCACTCCCTCCGGAACAAAGAGCTTCAGATATCCCACCCCATGCCTGATGAAGCCGACGATAGTGGCGCCGATAAAGACGGTCAGCGCCAGGGCCAGTGTCACGATGATGTGGCTCGTAACCGTGAACGCGCCGGGGATGAGACCCAAAAGATTGGCCGCCAGGATGAAACCGAACAGGGTGAAGATGAAGGGAAAATAAGCCCGCCCCGGCGGCCCCAGAACTTCCTCCGTCATGCCGAAGACAAGCTCATAGAGGCTTTCTGCAATCGATTGCAGTCGCGTGGGAACAAGTTGCCTCGGCGCCAGTAGCATGATCAGACTGACCAGTGCCACGGCCACGAGCGCCCATAGTCCGGAATTGGTGAGCGATAAATCGAGGTCGCCGATTTTTATCGGAATGATGCGCTCGATTTCGAACTGATGTATCGGGTCGATGACATTATGACCCTCGGCTGCTTCACTGCCGCTGCCGGTTTCGGTCGTAGTTGCCATCAGTCCTCGTCCTCGTCGATCACCGGCGGGGCAGGTTTCGAGTCCTCGCCCCCTCCCATCAGCTCCTCAGCCTGTTTGCTCTTGCTCAAGCGCATGACATTGAACACGCCTGCCGCAAAACCGAACGGCATGAATACCAGCATCAGCCAAGGCTTGGTCCCGAGCCACCGATCGAGCATCCAGCCGATTCCCATGGCCACGGCGATGCCCACCACCAGCTCGGTAATCGCCCTGGTTGCCAAACCAAGTGCTGATCCTTCCTCGCTTCTGGAAGAAGCACCATCCTGTTGCGTCTGCCGGGTTTGCTCGAGCCTCCGTGAGAAATCCTTGAGTTTTTCGTGAGCCATCAGCTTCAACTCAAAGATAGGCTGGCGGTCAAGCCCCTTGAAAAATCGTCGCGACCATAATTGTGCGTATGGGCAGTGTCAAGTTGCGCCAGCGTACACTAAGCCGATGAAATTTCGTGACAATAGCCAAGGCGCCGTCCGCTGCGGCGATTTGCGGCTGCGAGGCTTCCGATTACTTTGCAGGCGAGATGTTTTGCCCTGGCGCCCGGGGTTCCGTCGCAAGCACTAGCTTGCCTCGCGCAGACCCTCCGCCGTTTCCAGATCGACCGATACGAGCTGGCTCACTCCCCGTTCCATCATCGTCACGCCGAAGAGCCGGTGCATTCTCGCCATGGTCAGGGCGTGATGGGTTATGATGAGGAAACGCGTATCGGTGCGCTCGAGCATGGCGTCCAGAAGATTGCAGAAACGCTCCACATTGTGGTCGTCGAGCGGCGCGTCGACTTCGTCGAGCACGCAGATGGGCGATGGATTGGTGAGGAACACGGCGAAGATGAGCGCCATCGCGGTCAATGCCTGTTCGCCCCCCGATAGCAGCGACAGCACCTGCGGCTTTTTCCCCGGCGGATGCGCCACTATCTCAAGCCCCGCCTCCAGCGGATCATCGGATTCGATGAGCTGCAGCTCGGCCTTGCCGCCGGCGAACAGAGTGGTGAACAGCGAGCCGAAATGTTGGTTGACGGTGTTGAAGGCTTCGAGCAGCCGCTGTCTGCCTTCCCGGTTGAGGCTTTGGATGCCGCCCCTCAGTTTTGCAATCGCCTGCAGCAGGTCATCCCTCTCCTTGATAAGTCCATCGAGCTGACCCTGCAGTGCTTGCGCTTCTTCTTCCGCCCGCAGGTTCACCCCGCCGAGCTTCTCACGTTCCTCGCGCAGCACCATGAGCTTTCGTTCGATTTCATCGTGCGAGGGCATTGCTTTGGGATCGAAGCCCGCCGTGTCGGCCACCTCCGTCGGGCCGCAGTTCAATGTTTCCGCGATGCGACGTTCGTAATCCTCATGCCGCGCATGTGCGGCTTCCACCAGCGCCCGCGAGCGTCCGTGCTCTTCCCTGCATGTTGCCAGCTGTTCCTGAGCGCTTCTTTGCTTTGTCTCCACCTGGCGCAAGAGCGTTTCTCCCTGCGCCAGTGCGTCGGCAGCCAGGTTGCGCAACGTCTCGGCCTCTTGCAGCGCGCTGAGAAGCTTCTTGCGCTTGTCTTCCAGCTGCTGCGGAATCCTGACGAGTTCGTCGCGTTTTGTCCGCGCTGTCGCGGCGCGATCTTCGAGTTCGGCAATCTGCCCCTCGCTTCGGCTGAGCCGCTCCGACCATTGCTTGCGGTCGCGTTCGATTCCCTCCAGGCGCTCCACACGCTGCGTTGCGTCCCGCTCCATTACATCATAGCGTGCCCGCGCCTCGGCATGGTGCGCTCGCTCGCGATTCAAACTTTCCTTGAGCCCGTGCAGTTCTTTCTGCAGCGCATCCGTCACCGGCATGAGCGTGAGTTCACCTTCTGCCTGTTGCAGTCTCTCGCGTGCTTCCGCCAAGCCTTCATCCAGGCGGCGACCGGCCTCCTTGAGCGCGCTGATCTGCTGCAGCCTTTCGGCCACCTGCTTTTCATGCAACGACAGCGTCCGTCTGGCCATTTCGACTTCGGCCGTGGCGGCCCGCCACGATTCGCGTTGCAGCCGCTCCCGGCTTTCCGCCAGTTCGACCGTCTGTTGCGCCGCATCGAATTTTCGTTTCAGCGCCTCTGACCGTGCTCTTGCTGCTTCGGCGTCGATCTCGAGCGAAGTCAGTCGGTTACGCTCGGCGAGCCTGCGGGCCGCTGCAGTCTGCGCCTCCGCGGCCGATGTAAACCCATCCCATCGCCATAGATCTCCGTCCTTGCTAACGAGCCTTTGGCCCCGTTGCAGGCGGGTCTGCAAGGATTTCCCCATCTCCCTGTCGACAACCCCCACATGCGCAAGCCGTCTCGCCAGCGCCTGTGGAGCGGCGACATGTTTCGACAGGGGTTCCGCCCCCGCCGGCAGCAGCATGGTATCGGGCAGGGGCGGCAACGCGCGCCAGTGAATTGGAGCCGCTTCGTCTGCCGAGGCCTCCAGTTCATCGCCAATCGCTGCCCCGAGCGCCGCTTCGAAACCGGTTTTTACCGAAATGGCATCGACGATCTGCGGGCTGCCGCTGCCATCCCGCTGGGTAAGGAACTTGCGCAATGTGCTGATTTCGGTCTCGATTCGCTCTGCCGAGCGCCTCGCCTCGTCATAGACCCTCCGAGTTTCCGCCTCCTCGGTGCGGGCCTGGCGCGCGTCCGTTTCTGCCGCCATTGTGTCCTGCTCGCACTGCAGGGCCGCCGCCAGGGCGGCTTCCACCGCTTGCGACAGCTTATATGTTTGCTCGTCCGTTCCGGCGCTGGCATTGAGCGAGGTTCGCCGCGCTGCGACCTCGGCGATATCTTTCTGCAGCTTGGCGAGCCGGGTGCGCTGATCATCGATGATGCGCGAAAGGCTGTTGCGCCTTGCGCTAAGGTCCACGAGTTCGGTGTTCGCTACGTCGAATCTCTCTTCCAGTTGCGCAAGCATCTTGGCCGCGCTCTGCAGTGCGGCCGCGGCCTCCTCGTGGAGCTGTCTTTCGCTGGCCTGGATTGTTTTTGTCAGCTCCTCTTCCTCATTGAGCCTGCCCAACACCTCGTTGGTGTCTCTCAAGGTCTCGCGTTCGCGCAGCAGATCGCGCTCGGCCTGCTGCAGCCGCGCTTCGATCTCTGTCGCTTGCGCCTTCGCCCGGGCGGCCTCGGTCTCGAGCGCCTGACGCTCAATCGAAAGCCTCTGCACGGCGGCGGCTCTGCCCGCTTCGGTTTCTCGCAAATTGGGCAAGCTGTTGGAAACGTCCTCGCGCTGGCGGTTCGATTCCGACACGACCCGTGTATGTTCCGCAAGCTGCCGGGTAATCTGATCAAGCAGGGCCTGCTCTCGTGCGACTGCGTCCTTGGCGCTCGCCCACGCCAGATAGAGCGAAACCGCTTCAAATTTCCTTATATCGGCAGAAAGCTGTTTGTATTTCCTCGCATGCCGTGCCTGGCGCTTCAGGGCCGACAGTTGTGCATCGAGCTGCGTAACCACGTCCTCAAGCCGCTGCAGATTGCTTTCTGCCGCTTTGAGCTTCAGTTCCGCTTCGTGGCGTCGCGTATGCAGGCCGGCGACCCCTGCGGCGTCCTCCAGTACCCGCCGTCTCGCCTGCGGTTTTGCATTGATAAGTTCCCCGATTTGCCCCTGCCGAACGAGGGCAGGCGACCGTGCGCCGGTTGAAACATCGGCAAACAGCAGCTGCACATCGCGCGCCCTCACATCGCGTCCATTGATCCGGTAGGCAGACCCGGCCTCACGTTCGATCCGCCGCGCAATTTCGATTGACTCAAGTTCATTGAACGGCGATGGAGCGTCGCGGCCGGTATTGTCCAGGCTTACCATGACTTCCGCCATATTGCGGGCCGGTCGTGCCGCGGTCCCTGAGAAAATGACGTCGTCCATGCCCGAGGCGCGCATGTTCTTGTATGAGTTCTCGCCCATCACCCAGCGCATCGCTTCAAGCAGGTTGGACTTCCCGCAGCCGTTCGGTCCGACGATGCCGGTAAGCCCCGGCTCTATGAGAAGCTCAGTCGGTTCGACGAATGACTTGAATCCCGACAATCTGAGCCGCGTGAACTTCATGTGCCTCGTCCCCTCATCGGGTACCCCACTCGCTCACCGGTTCACGCCGCGAGCGCCGCATCGATCAGCTTCCGGAACTCCTCGATCGATTCCGCACCCCGCAGGATTTCGCCATTGATGAAAAACGTCGGTGTCGACTCCACCCCGAGCTTTTCTGCCTGATCGCGGTTTTCAAGCAGGCCCTTGGCTATTTTTTCATCTTTCAGGCAGACGTCGAAGCTTTCCTGGGTAAATCCCGCAAGCTTGGCGATTTTGAACAGCTCATCGCGCGGGTTGCCCTTTGTCCATGTCTGTTGCTGCTCGAAGTAGATATGGATCAGCGGGAAATATTTGTCCTCCGGTGCACAGCGTGCCAGCATGAAGGCCGCTAGATCAACGTCGTTGAGCGGAAACTCGCGGAAAATAAACCGCACCTTGCCCGTATCGATATAGTCCTTCTTCAGCGCTTCAAAATTGTCGACATAGAATTTGGCGCAATGCGGACAGGTGCTTGAGGCATATTCGACGATCGTCACCTTCGCGTCCGCCGCACCGAGCGAGCGCTCGCCGAGCGTGGGCGGCTTCAGCAGTTCAGCGGTATCCACCTTAGACTGCGCCTGCGCCTCGCCGATAGCCGCCCGCTGCTTCAGCTGCGGCCATTTCAAGCTCTGGTAGGCACCGAATGCGCCCGCTCCTAGAACGAGCACCGCTGCGCCCAATATGAAATTTCGGCGGGTAAGGTTCATTTCATCATCACCTGTTCAATTCAGCGCCGTGGCCCTTCTACCCGGCTGCCTATGACCCCTACGTCTCACAAAAACGGAGAAAACGTCAATCCGAAGGGCGGGTCGGTTTAGCTGACTTAACCCCTCGGCCGAGCCTCGCCAATGCATCCTTTAGGCCCCGATTGCCGATTCCCGCAAGCCGCTCGTCAAGCTCACTTGCCTGCGACGCCTCAAGTTTGGGTTGGGGAGAGGGCCTCGCCCGAGGTCTCACGCCCCGGCCCTGCACGATTTTGATCGCCGCCACGGCACCAAATCCCAAATACCCGTTGACCCGCTCGATCAGCCGCGGCGCCTCATACTGCAGGTCGAGCGCAAAGCCCGGATCTACCCTGACCACCAGGACGCCTCCATACTTTTGCATGGAATCAGCCTGTTTAGGCCATTTCATCCGTTCAGGGACTGTGCGCTGGCTGAGCCGATCCCCCGCAATCGCGGGCCATTGAGCCAGCACCTCTCCATAGGCGTGGCCGTGCCTCTCATAGGCCGCCTTTGTCAACTGTTTGAAGTATTTGTCGAGACGTTCCATCGCCTTGGCCTAATATGGGAGCAAAGATTACTCTTTCAAACAACTCATGCATCGGCAAGATCAGCTCGAACCTTCGCCAGTGAGCCTGTCCCTCTTGCACTGGTATGACCGCCATCGCCGCACATTGCCCTGGCGAGCGGCACCGGGTCAGCGTCCGGATCCGTATGTCGTCTGGCTCAGCGAAATCATGCTCCAACAAACCACGGTTGCTGCCGTGGCTCCTTACTTTTGCAATTTTGTGACGCGCTGGCCGACCCTGGCTGCGCTGGCTGAAGCCCCGCTTGAAGACATTTTGCAAGCCTGGGCGGGGCTTGGATATTATGCCCGGGCAAGAAATTTGCACCGCTGCGCCTCCCTGCTCAGCAAAGGCCGGGGGGGACGTTTCCCAGCGACCGCCGAAGAACTGGAGCAACTCCCCGGCATCGGCCCCTATACGGCAAGCGCCATCGCGGCAATTGCCTTCGATCAGCCCGAGGCTGCGGTTGACGGAAATGTCGAGCGCGTCATTTCACGGCTCTATGCTATTCAAAGGCCGCTGCCGGAAGCGAAATCTGAAATCAAAAACCTGGTAAGAGCGCTGGTGCCGCTGGATCGCCCCGGCGATTTTGCCCAGGCCCTGATGGATCTGGGAGCAACCGTCTGCACCCCCAGATCTCCCGGTTGTAACGTCTGCCCGTTAGGCTTCGGGTGCGTGGCGTCCAAGAGCGGGATCGCCGAAACCCTGCCGCTGAAGTCGGCCAGACAGCGCCGGCCCCTGCGTTACGGCACGGCATTCTGGATTGAACGAGCCGACGGTGCCGTGCTGTTGCGCCGCCGTCCGGAAAAAGGTCTCTTGGGCGGGATGATGGAAATCCCCTCAAGCGATTGGCGCGCTGAGCGCAGTCATGGAGAAGATGAGGCTCCGCTCAAGGCGAGTTGGAACAAGCATGCCGGCCGCATCGAACACACCTTCACACATTTCCATTTGATCCTCGAAATCTGGAAATCGAGCATAATTGAAACGGGCGAGCTTTTGACCGATGGTCACTTCCGCTGGGTCATGCCAGAGGACCTGTCCGCCGAGGCCCTGCCGAGCGTCATGCGCAAGATCGTAGCCGCCGTCGATTCGCCAAAACCGCTGCTCGAACGAACCGTGTCATCCTGACTAGCTGAAAGAGCCCATCTCCTGGCGGAGCTGCTGGCGAAGCACATCGATCGGGATATATGACTTGCCCTTCCTCACATGCCAGAAGGTCCACCCGTTGCACGCTTCCGCCCGCATGAGAAGTGCGCCGATCTTGTGAATTGAGCCCGTGGCGTCCTTCCAAACCACCGATCCATCGGCGCGCACCTTCGCCGCCGCCCGGCGCGCCGGATCATAGAGAAGCTCGCCGGGCTTGATCAGCCCGCGTTCGATCAATGCTCCAAAGGGGATGCGCGGCTCCGCCCGCTTGCTGCTCGAGACCTTGAGAAGCTCATCGTCGAGCCGTTCGGTTTTCGCCAGCCGACGCCTTGCTGCGTTTGCATATGCCTCATCCTGCTCTATTCCGATGAAGTGGCGGCCGAGCCGCTTGGCGACGACGCCGGTGGTGCCCGTCCCGAAGAACGGATCGAGCACCACATCGCCCGGATTGGACGAGGCAATGAGAACCCTGGTGAGCAGGGCTTCGGGTTTCTGAGTCGGATGCAGTTTATCGCCCTTTGCATCCCTCAGCCGCTCATGCCCGTTGCAAATCGCAATCAGCCAGTCTGATCGCATCTGCAGCTCCTCATTGAGCGCCTTCATTGCCTCGTAATTAAACGTGTAGGATTTTTTCTCCGAGCTTTTCGCCGCCCAGATCAGTGTTTCATGCGCATTTGTGAACCGCCGTCCTCGAAAATTCGGCATCGGATTGGTTTTGCGCCAGATGACATCGTTGAGCAGCCAGTAGCCGAGATCCTGAAGAATTGTCCCGATGCGAAAAATGTTGTGATAGGAACCGATCACCCACAAGGTGCCGCTGTCCTTGAGCACGCGGCGGCATTCCTCAAGCCACGTCCTGCTGAATTGATCGTAGCTTGCAAAATCGCTGAATCGATCCCAGTCCTCGTTGACGGCGTCGACCTTGCTCTGGTCCGGTCGGTAGAGTTCGCCCCTAAGCTGCAGATTGTACGGCGGATCGGCGAATATCACGTCGACCGATTTGGTCGGCACCTTGCGAAGCTCCCCAATGCAGTCGCCGATAAGAATCGTATTTAGCAGCGGGCGGACATCCGGCCGCGCGGCAAAACCCATTGGAAGAGACTCCGACGCTACTCACCTATTTTGGCTATGGTGAATCGCCGGGCTCGTTCAGTGAATCCAATTCCTCAACTATGGTTAACATCGGCCATTCGGCAACCGGTGCGAAGCTGCGCCGGTGGTGCGGAGTAGGGCCGTAATCCTTGAGCGCCAGGAGATGTGCCTCGGTGCAATAACCTTTATGTTGCTCAAAACCGTAAAGTGGAAATTCCACCGCCAGCTCTCGCATGATTCGATCGCGCGTCACCTTTGCGACGATCGAAGCTGCGGCAATCGACACGCACAAGGCATCTCCGTCAACGATTGCCTCGCCGGGGCATTCAAGTTCGGGCAGCATGTTGCCGTCGACGAGCGCGAACGCGGGCATGACGCCGAGCGCCTGCACGGCTTGCGTCATCGCCCACAGGGAGGCTCTTAGGATATTGTCGCGATCGATGCGCTCGACATCTCCGATCCCCACGCCCACCGCCGCGCTCGCCAGGATGTGCGTGTAGAGAACTTCCCGCGCGTCCGGCGTAAGCATTTTCGAGTCGCGAATGCCGCGCGGTCGGCGCTTCTCACTGAGGATGACCGCCGCCGCCACCACTGGTCCCGCAAGTGGCCCCCGCCCGGCCTCGTCGATGCCGCACACCGGAAGGCACTGCCGGCGGGCAAGGTCTCGCTCACGCGTATAGGTCGGCGGCCGCATCAGGGCAGTCTGAATCAAATTCTCAGCCGCGCCAAGCCTTGATGGCGCGGTTTTCAACGTCTTCCCTAACCGGATAACGCCCAGACCTCGAGATGCAAATTTTCACATGTTCGGATAATTCGGCCCATCGCCTCCCTGCGGCACAACCCAGTTGATGTTCTGCGGCGGGTCTTTGATGTCGCAGGTTTTGCAATGCACGCAGTTTTGCGCATTGATCTGGAATCGCTTCTTTCCGTCTTCCTCCACCACCTCGTAGACGCCCGCCGGGCAATAGCGCTGCGCCGGTTCATCATAGATGGGCAGTGTATAGGCAATGGGGATGGAAGGGTCCTTAAGCTGCAGGTGAACTGGCTGGTCCTCCTCGTGGTTGGTGCCCGAGAAGGCAAGATTGGTGAGCCGGTCGAACGAGATCGTTCCATCAGGTTTTGGATAAGCGATCGGCCTGAAATGTTTTGCCGGCTTGGTGCTCTCGGCATCGTTCTTCAAATGGCGCAGCGTGCCGAAGACGGACACTCCGAAAAGCTCGTTGGTCCACATGTCGAGCCCACCGAGCGCGAGCCCCCCCACAAGGCCGAACTTCGACCATAGCGGCTTCACGTTGCGCACCTTTTTCAGATCGTCATGGATCGAGGATGCAGCGAAGGCGTCTTGATAGGTGCGAAGCTCATCGCCAGAGCGCCCGTCCATCATCGCCTGGAATGCGCCCTCGGCCGCCAGCATGCCGGATTTCATCGCGTTATGAGTGCCCTTGATGCGCGGTACGTTCACGAAACCGGCAGAGCATCCGATGAGCGCTCCTCCGGCGAAATAGAGCTGCGGTACCGATTGGAGCCCGCCCTCGGTGATCGCCCGCGATCCATAGGCGATGCGCCGTCCGCCTCTCAGCACCGGCTCGATGAGTGGGTGATGCTTGAACCGCTGAAACTCCATGTACGGGTAGACATAGGGGTTTGCGTAGTTGAGATGCACCACGAAACCCAGAGATACGAGATTGTCCTCAAGATGGTACATGAAGCTGCCCCCGCCGGTGCGCGTTCCCAACGGCCAGCCCATGGTGTGAGTGACCTGTCCCGGCCGGTGGTTCTCTGGCTGTACCTCCCACAGTTCCTTAAGGCCGATGCCGAATTTCTGCGGGCACGCACTCTTTCGCAGGTTGAAGCGCTCGATGATCTGCTTGGCAAGCGAACCGCGTGCGCCTTCCGCTATGAAAACATACTTTCCGGTGAGCTCCATTCCTGGCTGGAAGTCGGGCTTCCTTTCGCCCGTTTTGGAAATGCCGGCAACACCCGCCACGACACCGCGCACCGAGCCGTCATCGCGATAGAGAACCTCCGAGGCCGCGAAGCCCGGATAGATCTCGACGCCAAGCCCTTCGGCCTGCGTCGCCAGCCAACGGCAGAGGTTGCCGAGCGAGATGGCATAGTTCCCGTGATTGTTCATGAGCCGAGGCATGAGAAAGTTCGGCAGTCGCAGCGCTCCCGAGGGACCGAGCACATAGAATCGGTCCTCCCGTACCTCGGTTTTCAGCGGCGCGCCCTTCGCCTTCCAGTCTGGAATGAGTTCGCTGAGCGCCACAGGATCAACGACTGCGCCCGAAAGGATATGCGCCCCCACCTCCGATCCCTTTTCGAGCACGCAAACGGAAATATCTCGACCCGCTTTCGCGCTCAATTGCTTCAGCCTGATCGCCGCCGACAGGCCTGCCGGCCCGGCGCCGACGATCACCACATCATAATCCATCGCCTCGCGCTGAACTGGTTCGCTATTCTGTCCCAAGAATATCTCCGAGTTTCGCTGAACGATTGCCCGTAGTAGTGTAATAGAGCTAGAGCATGTCTTGGAAAAGTGCCATATCGCCCGATGTCGAGTATTTGCCTTTTATGGTGTCGGATTGGCGGAAGTCGTTCGCAAGGTGCAAGGTGTGCGCGCCGTGAAGCCCCATGAAGCCAGACGCAATCTAGGCTGGCTGCTCGATATGGGCGCCGATGAAACGGTGAGCGAAAAGCCGGTCGATCTTTTTGGCCGCACTGCGCCTGCACCCATGCCTGCTGCCAAGCCTCGCTCACTTGACCTTCGTGCCTTGGCTGTTCGCTCCGCGCCGTCCGATGAAGCGATCGGCGATGCGCGATCCGTCGCGGCTGCCTGCGCCACGCTGAAGGACATCGAAACAGCTCTGGCTAACTTTGATGCCTGCCCGCTCAAACGAACTGCAACCAATTTGGTCTTTGGCGACGGCAATCCGCAGGCGCGTGTGATGTTCATCGGCGAGGCGCCGGGCCGCGAGGAAGACGAGCAGGGGAAGCCCTTCGTCGGACGTTCTGGGCAGCTGCTCGACCGCATGCTTGCCGGGATCGGCCTCTCTCGCCATTCCCCCGAGGCTAGGTCCGCCGCCTTTATCACCAATGTGATCTACTGGCGTCCGCCGGGCAATCGCAAACCCACCGATGCCGAAACACTGATGTGCTTGCCGTTCGTCCTGCGGTCGATCGATCTGGCCAATCCTGAATTCGTTGTCTGCTTGGGCTCAACCCCGACGCAGCGGCTGCTGCAAACGACGGAAGGTATCTTGAAGCTGCGCGGCACCTGGCGCACGTTTCATGATAGGCCGTTGTTGCCCACTCTGCACCCTGCCTATTTGTTGCGTCAGCCGGCACAGAAGCGCTTGGCATGGCGCGATTTCTTATCACTCAAACGAAGACTGTTGGAATGAGCACCTCGGACTCCGGCAAGGCTCGAGTTTTCATCCCGGTTCGCATCGCGGTCCTCACCGTTTCGAACAGCCGCACGCTGGAAAACGACGCGTCGGGAGACACGCTTCAGTCGCGCATTGAACTGGCCGGTCATAAATTGGCCGCCCGCACATTGGTGAAGGACAATATCTCCGCCATACGCCGGCAGGTGAAGGCCTGGCTCAAAAGCGACGCGATGGATGTGATTATTTCCACCGGCGGCACCGGGCTGACCGGCCATGATGTCACCGTCGAGGCGATGCGGGCGCTGTTCGAGAAGGAGATCGAAGGCTTTAGCGTGGCATTTCATGTCGTCTCGTTCGGAAAGATCGGCACCTCGACGGTGCAGTCGCGCGCCACCGCAGGCGTGGCCGGGGGGAAGTACATTTTCTGCCTTCCAGGTTCGCCGGGCGCCTGCCGGGATGGCTGGGACCTGATCCTTAAGGACCAGCTCGATTACCGCCACATGCCCTGCAATTTCGTCGAGATCATGCCCCGTCTCGATGAGCATATGCGCCGCACCAAAGGGTGAGGCACCCTCGCTCGCAGCACCCAAAACCGGTCCCCGGAAGTCGCTGACGCTCCCGGGTTTTTCGCGCTGGTTGAAGATGTTCTTGATTTGTTCCCCTAGGCGGGCTACCTTCGGTCTATGAGCGCTTATATAGAAAAGATGACGAACTTTGACCTCGAGCATGCGCCAAACCTTCCCCCTGGCCACGACCGCGGCCGCGGCGCCAGGTCGAACAGGTCTGGCCGTTACGAGAAGCATCACCGTCAGCTGTTCGACGACGGGTGGAGCAGCCTGGAGGAGCTGCCTCCGCTGCGGACTGAAGTTTTTCCCGAAATGGCGAAAAAGATCATCACGCGAAACGATTCACCTGATCTTTCCTTCGACCGCTCGATAAATCCTTACCGGGGTTGCGAGCACGGCTGCACCTATTGCTACGCCCGTCCCGCCCACGCCTACGCCGGCCTTTCGCCTGGCATTGATTTCGAAAGCAAGCTGTTCGCCAAGATCAACGCTGCCGAGCGTCTGCGCCAGGAGCTCGCCGATCCGAACTACGAGCCCTCGACCATCGCCCTTGGCGCCAATACCGATCCATACCAGCCAATCGAGCGCACCTACCGCATAACCAGGCAAATCCTGGAAGTCCTGAACGAGTGCAATCACCCGGTCGGAATCGTCACGAAATCCTCTCTCGTTCTGCGCGACCTCGACATTCTGAAAGACATGGCTGACAAAAACCTCGTCAAGGTTGCCGTTTCGGTGACAACGCTCGACCGCCGGCTAGCCCGCTCCATGGAGCCACGGGCACCCACTCCGGAAAAGCGTCTTCATGCACTGGAGGTCATGTCTAAGGCTGGCATACCGACGACGGTGATGGTCGCCCCCGTCATCCCGGCTCTGAACGACAGCGAGATCGAAGCAATATTGAAAGCCGCTGCCGCAGCCGGCGTCAGGAGCGCCGGTTACGTTCTTCTGCGGCTGCCGCTCGAAGTGCGCGACATTTTTCGTGAGTGGCTGATGAAGGAAATGCCCGACAAGGCCGCCCATGTGATGTCGCTGGTCAAATCGACTCGCGAAGGCAAGGACTACGATTCAACCTGGGGGCGGCGCATGCGCGGTACCGGACCCTACGCTTGGTCGATAGGCCGTCGATTCGAGCTCGCCTGTTCGAGGCTTGGCATCAATGCCCAGAAGACACAGCTGGAGCCGGAAAAATTCCGTCCTCCTGTGCTGCCGGGACAGCAATTACCATTACTTTAAGGCCACTTGGTCAAATTGCTGCAATCGATGCTTAAAACTTGCCAACGAGCTGAAAAACCATCATCTTTGCGCCGCGAAAAGAATGTCGCCATTCATTGGAGGCATGAAATTCGCCATTTACGTGCTGACCATGTACGTCGCCTTGCAACGCTAAGCGATGAGAACGGCGCGAGAGGTTAGCCTGTGAAATAGCGCTTGTCGTTGAGATGCATGCAAGACAGTGCCTGTTGCCAGACAACCAGGGAAAGTCATGAATAAATCAATTCTCAAATATTGCCTGCCTGCAGCCATCCTGTGGTTCGCCGCTCCTGCAACTGCTGCTCAAAATCCGCCTGGAATCGAGCCGTCTTCTCTTTCCGGCAGCTACCTCGCCGCACGCTATGCAAGCAAGCTTCGCGACCTCGATCTGGCGGCGGAATATTTCGCCGAGGCGCTGCGCGACGATCCGAACAATTCGGTGTTGATCGAGCGAACCTTCGTGCTCGCCTTTTCGGCCGGCGACATATCCAAGGCTCAGGACCTCGCAGTTGCCGTTTTGGCCATCGATCCCAAACATCGCCTTGCGCGCATCGTGCTTGGTCTGAAGGAATTCAACGCCGGCCACTATTCCGCCGCCCGCGAGAATTTCAAGCAGATCAACGACACGCCTCTCGATGATCTCACCTCGAATCTCTTGATCGCTTGGACGGCAGCCGGCCAGAAAAATCCCAAGGCCGCCATGGCCGCCCTCGATAAATTGGGGAAGAACGACTATTTCTTGATCTTCCGCGATTTCCACGGCGCTCTGATCGCCGATCTCCTTGGCCAGCCGACCCGCGCGGAGGCCTTTTACAAGAAGGCCTACGAAAAGGCCGCCACATCCAACCGTGTCATTCAGGCCTATGGCAATTTTCTTGAGCGTAATGGCAAGAAGGATGAGGCAAGAAAGATCTACCAGCAATTCCTGGCGACAACGTCCGACCAGCCCGTGATCGCTGCAATCCTCGCCGATCTCGAAAAAGGCAAGGCTCCGAAACGCTTCATTCCCGACGCAGGCAACGGCATTGCCGAAACCATGTTTTCAATCGCCGGCTGGCTCAACGACGAGCAGACGATCGACACAGCACTTGCCTATGCTCAACTCGCCCTTCTTATGAAGAAGAATTTCCCCGCGGGCCAGCTTCTGCTGGGGGATATCTTCGAAGCAACGGGGCGCTACGACAAGGCAATCGAGGCATACGATCAGATACCGAAGGATCACGTCCTGCATGAAAAAGCCGCGATTGAGATAGCGGTGAATCTGCATCAGCTCGAAAGGCCCGAGGAAGCGTTGGAAAAAATCTCAACCCTTCTCGCAGCCGACCCCCGTAACTACGATGCTTGGATAACGAAAGCCGATTTTCTGCGCGATGCGAAGCGTTTTGCCGAAGCCGCGGAAGCCTACACCAAGGCGATCGCGCTTGTGTCCGTTCCCGACCGCACTCATGCCGCACTGTTCTATTTCCGCGGCATTGCCTATGAGCGTTCCCAACAGTGGGAAAAAGCCGAGGCCGATTTCCGCAAATCCCTGGCCTTGTCGCCCGAACAGGCAAGTGTGCTCAATTATCTGGGCTACTCGATGATAGAGAAGCGCATCAACCTGGCTGAGGCAATGGACATGATTCGCAAGGCTGTCGAGCTCAAGCCCAATGACGGTTATATCGTCGACAGTTTGGGCTGGGCGCACTTTCATATGGGAGAATATGAAGAGGCGGTGAAGCATCTCGAACGGGCAGTTGAGCTGCGTCCCGAAGATCCAATTATCAACGATCACCTGGGCGACGGCTATTGGCGTGCCGGACGCAAGCTTGAAGCCAAATTCCAATGGCAGCATGCAAAGGACAGCAAGCCGGAGCCTGCCGATCTGCTGAGGATCGAGAAGAAGCTCAAAGAAGGCCTGGCGGACACAGCTCCTGCGTCAGCGCCCGCCACCACCCAGTCTGATGCCACCAAGACGGTGAACTAGGAACGGTTTTGGCAATTTCCGGGGTTCTCGAAGAGACCGCCAGGGCCAAGGTCAATTTGGCTTTGCATGTGACTGGCAGACGTTCCGATGGATATCACCTGATCGACTCTATTGTTCTCTTCGCCGACATTTCCGACCGGCTGAGCTTTGCCCGTGCCGAGAGGACCTCCCTCCACATCGTCGGCCCCTTTTCAGGTGGGCTCGCCATCATGGACAACCTGGTCCTGCGCGCCCATGCGGCGATGGCGCGGGCATTTGGTGGGCTCATCCCCGAGGTGGGCATCACCCTCGAAAAGCATATCCCTCTCGCTGCCGGCCTTGGTGGCGGTTCGGCCGATGCGGCCGCCGCGCTACGTCTGTTTTGCCGCATTGCCGGACTCGATCCCCTGAGCCGCGAGATACGCAATATCGCGCTTTCATTGGGCGCCGATGTCCCCGTTTGCCTTTACTCTCGTGCATGTCGTGTTCGCGGCATCGGCGAGTTGATTGAACCGCTGCACGATCTTCCTCGCTTCGATGTGGTGCTCGCCAACGCCGATGTGACGGTCTCGACCGCCTCGGTCTTCGCCGCCCTCAACCTCAAGCGCGACGAGCCGGGTTATCCTCCGGTGGATGTTCCCTTCGCACTCTCCAACTCCCGCAACGATCTCACTCCTCCTGCCATGGCTCTTGTGCCGCAGATCGCCGATGTGCTGAACGAGCTACACAGTTCACCCGCCGCCCGTTTCGCCCGTATGTCGGGTTCAGGCGGTGCGTGCTTCGCTGTCTTCGACAATCAAGCTGCAGCCGGCTTGGCAGCGGCTGGGCTGGCCAAGCGCCATCCCGATTGGTGGGTTACGCCCGCAATCCTCCGCTAGATGTGCCTGAACCAGCCTAATGCGCGCGCGCGATGCAGAAGGTCACTGCCGCAAGCAATGCCGACTTGTAGACGCTCGCCGGGAAGATCGCCAGCGCATCATGTGCAATTGCCCCATAATGCTTCGCCCGTTCGATCGTATCGGCGATCGCGGCATGCCGCTCGATCATCCTCTGCGCCGTTGCCAGGTCCTCTTCTGTTTGTTCGCCTTCTTCGAGTGTCCGCTTCCAGAAGCTGCGTTCGTCCTTGTCACCGCGCCGGTAGGCCAGCACGACCGGCAGGGTGATCTTCCCCTCTCGAAAATCATCGCCCACCGATTTCCCCATGAGCGATGCTTTGCCCGAATAATCGAGCGCATCATCGATCAATTGAAATGCGATGCCGAGATTCTTGCCGAATGAGTCAAGCGCTGCCTGCTCCTCCTTCGGGCGCTCGGCAATGACCGCTCCGATCTCAGCGGCCGCGGCGAACAGCGCCGCTGTCTTCGCGCCGATGACGTTCAGATAGGCATCTTCAGTCGTCGTCGTGTCATGCGCGGTGGCGAGCTGCATAACTTCTCCCTCGGCGATCACCGCCGCCGCGTTGGAAAGAACCCGCAGCGCCTCCAGCGATTTCGTTTCCACCATGAGCTTGAACGCCTGCCCCAACAAATAATCGCCGACCAGCACGCTCGCCTGATTGCCCCAGATTTTTCGTGCCGCTGCCCGCCCGCGCCGCAGATCGCTCTCATCCACGACATCATCGTGCAAGAGCGTGGCGGTGTGCATGAACTCGATCGAGGTCGCAAGCTTCACGTGCTTGTCGCCTCGATACCCGCACATCTGCGAGGTCGCAATCGTCAGCATTGGTCGCAAACGCTTGCCGCCGGAACTGATGAGATGGAGGGCAAGTTCCGGGATCATCTCGACCTGCGATTGCGCCCTGATCAAGATCGCTTCGTTGACCCGCTCCATGCCCTTGGCGGTCAGGTTCAACAATGGCTCGAGGCCGGCTGTCCCGCCGCCGCCCGCTTCAAAAGGAACAACTACGCCCAAACCAACCTCTTTCCACCCCCGCCGCGGTGAGGATAGGGAGCATAAGTTGACGGGGCAAGCGCGACCCTTGGCCGCTGAGCGCAATTTGGTCCCAATCGGTCGGTTAGGTTTTCCAACACATTTGGTCCGCCGCAGGCTAAGGTGGGAATCGCATGGTCGAGCTGATAAAAACCAACGACTTGGTGTTTATTTCGTACGTTCTGCATGTTCTGACTGAAGCGCGGATTGAGGCGATGCTGTTTGACGAACATATGAGCGCCGTCGAGGGGTCGATCGGCGCATTGCCTCGCCGCATCATGGTCAGCGAAAAAGACCTTGATCGCGCACGGGAATTACTTGGTAACAATGTTCTAACCATGGACAGCTAAAATACCGGCGTTTGGAAACCATGAACACCGCAACATCCAGTCCCTCACCGGCGCCTCCCCAGCCGGCCGCCGTTCCCCCGTCCCTGACTGAAGACGGGTTCCTGGGCGGTCGCTTGCGCATTCTGCAGCCGGAAAAGGGCTTCAGGGCCGGCATCGATTCGGTTTTTCTGGCGGCGTGCGTTTCCTGCAGTCCTGGCGAAACGCTCATGGAAGCTGGAATGGGCACCGGCGTCGCCTCTCTTTGCGTTTTGACCCGTGTTCCCAATGTTCACATCACCGGCATCGAAATAGCGATGCGCTATGCGCTGTTGGCCGAGCAGAATGCCAAGCGCAACAACTTCGGTCAGAACATTCGGGTGATCCAGGGTGATGTGAAGGATTGTTTGCGCCGCGATCTTGCGCAGTGGCCCGCGCACGGTTCCTTCAATCACGTCTTCGCCAATCCTCCGTTCCATGAATCCGATAGGGTTCAGCAATCGCCAAATCAATTGCGCGCCCAATCTCATGCACATCCGCCAGATAGCCTTGCACTGTGGGTCAAGGTGATGCACACCATGGTCACGCTGCGCGGTACCTGCACAATTGTTCATCGGGCTGAATCGCTTGGTGCTGTCCTTGCCGCGATGGAAGAACGTTTCGGCGACATTCGCGTGGCACCCCTTTATGCGCGCGAAGGCATGGCTGCATCTCGAGTGATCGTCCAGGGCATCAAGGGTTCGCGGGCGCCGCTGCAGCTTCTTCCTGGTCTGATATTGCACGCTTCCGGCAACAACTTCACCCCCGCAGCCGAAGCCATCTTGCGTGATGGGATGGCCTGGCGGCTTCGCTGAAAGTCGCAAGCGCCGGCCCTTGACCGCCGCAGCGTTCTCCGCGGCCACTTGTCAGGGTAGGCCCCGAGCCTTATTTCTGGCCACATCATGACCCGCGGTTTTTTCTCCAGGTTGCTTCCCCGCTCCATGCGACGAGCCGTTCCGGTGGTTCCCGTCGTCCGCCTCGCTGGCACCATTGGCATGGGGACGCCTCTCCGTCCGGCGCTGACGCTTCAGGGAGTGAATGACACGCTTGAACGCGCCTTTCGCCGCAAGGCAATCGCAGCTGTTGCGCTTATCATCAATTCCCCCGGTGGCTCGGCCGCGCAATCCTCCCTCATTGCCGGACGCATCAGGACGCTTGCCGAAAAGCACAAGGTCAAGACTTACGCTTTTGTGGAGGATGTCGCCGCCTCGGGCGGTTACTGGGTAGCCACCGCGGCGGACGAAATCTACGCCGATCACAACTCGATCGTCGGCTCGATCGGCGTTATGGCGGCAACTTTTGGCTTCGTGGAGGCGATGAAGAAAGTCGGTATCGAGCGCCGCGTCTATACCGCTGGCAGGCACAAGCTCATGCTCGACCCCTTTCAGCCTGAAAAGCAGGAGGATATTGAGCGTTTGAAGGCGCTTCAAGTCGATGTGCACGAGGCTTTCAAGCGAATTGTTCGCACCCGCCGCGGCGTCAGGCTCAAGGAAAACGATGAGACATTTTCCGGTGCGTTCTGGTCAGGCAGAAGGGCGCTCGAGATGGGGCTTGTCGACGGGTTGGGTGAAATGCACTCGGTGCTGAAAGACAAGCATGGCGACAAGGTTGAGCTCATCGAGATGCACCGCCCGGGCGGCTGGTTGCAGCGTCGGCTCGGAGGCCTGTCCTCCCAGACAGCCGCCGCAGCGACGGGTGGTTTAATTGACGAACTGGAAGTGCGTGCGCTCTGGGCGCGTTTCGGTTTATAGTAAGCAGTCGTCTCAGTGGATGGCCGGTAGGAAAGGTTGAAACCATGGTCGCAAGAATGATCGCTGGGCTATTGGGCTTCATTATTGCCATGCTGTTCATGCGGCTTTTGGTTGGCGAGGCGCGGCGCGCCCGCGTTTCGGTGAAGAACAACTCTCCCCGTCCGCCCAAGGATGCCGGTCGCCTGACGCAGGACCCGGCCACCGGAATCTACTATCCCGTCGACTGATTGCTTGACCCCTTGCGGGGGTGCGCCATATAGGGTGGCGAACCGTCCTCAAAAGGTTCACGGATGCCGCCCGTCTTCGACCCTCAGCACTCTTTTCAGGATTTGATTCTGGCGCTCCACGGCTATTGGGCAGGGCAGGGCTGCGTCATTCTGCAGCCCTACGACATGGAAGTCGGAGCCGGGACCTTCCATCCGGCCACCACCTTGCGCGCTCTGGGCCCCAAGCCCTGGAGAGCGGCCTATGTTCAGCCCTCGCGCCGGCCGAAGGATGGCCGGTATGGCGAAAATCCCAATCGTCTTCAGCATTACTACCAGTATCAAGTCATCCTCAAGCCATCGCCGAACGATCTGCAGGAACTCTATCTCGCCTCGCTCGCGGCAATTGGCATAAACCAGGCCAACCACGACATCCGCTTCGTTGAGGATGATTGGGAAAGCCCCACTCTTGGTGCTTGGGGTTTGGGTTGGGAAGTGTGGTGCGACGGCATGGAGATTTCGCAATTTACCTACTTTCAGCAGGTTGGCGGCATCGATTGCAATCCTGTGTCCGGCGAACTGACGTACGGACTGGAACGTCTCGCCATGTACGTGCAGGGCGTGGAGAATGTCTTCGACCTCAATTTCAACGGCCGGCAACCGCCGGCCAGGGTCACCTATGGCGATGTGTTCTTGCAGGCAGAGAAGGAATATTCGCGCTACAATTTCGAATACGCCGACACCGAAATTCTGATGCAGCATTTCAAGGATGCCGAAAAGGAATGCCGTTCGCTGTTGAAACGGGGCGACCGCGGCGCCCATCACGAACTGGCTCTGCCGGCCTACGATCAGTGCGTCAAGGCTTCACATGCGTTCAACATGCTCGATGCGCGCGGCGTCATTTCTGTTACCGAACGCCAGGCGTATATCTTAAGGGTTCGCGAACTCGCCAAGGCCTGTTGCGAAGCCTGGTTGAAGACCGAGGGCGGCGGCGCCGCTGCCGGCTAGGATCTTGGAGGAACAAAATGGCGAAGCCCAATATTGCACAAAAGGCCCCGTTCCCGATCGATGTCGAAGCCGGCAAGGCCTATCTCTGGTGCGCATGCGGCAACTCACAGCGTCAACCGCTTTGTGACGGCAGCCACAAGGGCAGCGAGTTCAGTCCGGTGAAATGGATCGCCGGAGAAGCCGGTCGCAAGTTTTTCTGCGGGTGCAAGCATTCTGCGAACAAGCCGCTTTGCGACAGTACGCACAAGACCCTTTGATCAGCATAAATCGCCAATGCCCGAGCTTCTTCTAGAACTATTGTCAGAGGAAATCCCCGCTCGCATGCAGCAGCGTGCAGCAGAAGACTTGCGCGCCCTCGTAACGGAGGCTCTGGTGGAACGCGGCCTGAGTTACGAGGGAGCTCAGGCCCACGCCACCCCGCGTCGTCTGGTTCTTTCGATGGAAGGTCTGCCGGCCGCCGCTGCGGAAACCCGCGAGGAGCGCAAAGGACCGCGCGTCGATGCTCCGCAAAACGCCATCGACGGTTTTCTCAAATCTGCTGGCGTGAAGCTTTCGGATTGCCGCGTGATCGATGACCGCAGGGGCAAATTCTACGTGGTTGATATTTTGCGCAAGGGCAGAGAGACGCCGGGATTGTTGGCGCAAATCCTCCCCGCCATTATTCAGTCCTTCCCCTGGCCGAAGTCCATGCGCTGGGGGTCATCTCCACTACGTTGGATACGGCCTCTCAAGTCCATTCTTTGCACCTTCGATGGCGAAACCGTTCCCTTTTCGGTTGACGGCATTCCATCGGGCAACACCACGCGCGGTCACCGGTTCATGGCACCGCAAGAACTTGTTGCCCGTCGGTTCGAAGACTACGCGGTCTCTCTTGCGCGGGCTAAGGTCATGCTCGACGCTAAGGAGCGCCGCGGCACTATTCTGACCGAGGCGAAGAACCTTGCGTTCGCTCAAGGACTTGAACTCATCGAGGACGATGGTCTGCTGAATGAGACTGCCGGCATCGTCGAATGGCCGGTGGTTCTGATGGGAAAGTTCGAGCCCGCCTTTCTCGCCCTGCCGCCTGAGATCATCACCACGTCGATCAAGACGCACCAGAAATGCTTCTCCCTGAGGGACTCCAAGACGGGTCTGCTCTCCAATAGGTATCTGCTGGTCGCCAATTTGCTGGCGAACGATGGCGGCGCTGCAATCATCGCAGGCAACAACCGCGTGGTTGCCGCTCGCCTTGCCGATGCGAAATTTTTCTGGGATCAGGATCGCAAGACGTCCCTTGAAAGTCGTCTGCCGTTCCTCGATCCGATCACCTTCCATGCGAAGCTTGGAAGCCAGAGCGCGCGCGTTCATCGCCTGGAAACATTGGCGGAAAGCATCGCCACGACCATCGGCGCCGATGCTGCCAAGGCGCGATACGCCGCGCGTCTCGCCAAGGCCGATCTCGTTACCGGCGTTGTAGGAGAGTTTCCCGAATTGCAGGGTGTCATGGGGCGCTACTATGCATTGGCTGAAGGGATCGATCCCGAAATCGCCGATGCCGTTCGTGATCATTATCGCCCTCAGGGACCCTCGGATGCCTTTCCCGGATCGATTGTCGCCGAAGCCGTGGCGCTCGCCGACAAGATCGACACGCTGGTGGGTTTTTGGCTGATCGACGAAAAGCCGACCGGTTCGAAAGATCCTTATGCCCTGCGCCGCGCCGCTCTTGGCGTGATCCGCATACTCTTGGAACATCAACGCCGTTTGCCGCTGACTCAGATCTTTAAAAAGAGCATCGAACTTCATGCACCTAAGAGCGCAAGCCCCGAGCGCTCGACGATCCCCGACAGTTTGCTCGCGTTCCTTGCTGACCGCCTCAAGGTTTATCTGCGCGAACAGGGGGCTCGGCATGATCTCATCGAGGCGGTTTTTTCCGTCGGCGGAGCGGACGATCTCCTCATGATCGTCAAACGCGTCGAAGCGCTCGCCCGCTTTCTCGATACCGAAGATGGCAGAAACCTGCTCGCCGGTGTAAAACGGGCCACCAACATCATTCGCATCGAAGAGAAAAAGGACAAGCGCGTGTTCACCGGTCTGCCGAACAGCAAGTTGCTTGTCCAGGCGGAAGAAAAAGCCCTCGCCACCGCCATCGCCTCTGCCGACGCCCAGACCCGCAAGGCTGCCGATACGGAGGATTTTGAAGCGGCGATGCGCGCCCTTGCGAAATTGCGACCGCCTGTCGATGCGTTTTTCGACAAGGTTACGGTCAATGCCGATGATCCGAGCTTCCGTGAAAACCGACTGCGTCTTCTCGGCCGCATCCGCACTGCCACCCTTGCTGTTGCCGACTTTTCCAAAATAGAAGGGTGACGTCGCGCGGATGAACAAATCGGCAAAGTTCGTCTATCGCTTCGGCGCCGAAGCATCCGAGGGAACCGCGGCGATGCGCAATCTTCTGGGTGGAAAGGGCGCGAATTTGGCCGAGATGAGCAACCTCGGCCTGCCGGTACCGCCAGGCTTCACCATTACCACCGAAATTTGCACCGCTTTCTATGCAGAGCAAGGAGGGTATCCGCCCTCGCTCGAGAGCGAGGTTGAGGAGGCGATGCGCTTCCTTGGCGAATCCGCAGGCGCCCGTTTCGGCGATGCTGAAAACCCGCTGCTGGTTTCGGTCCGCTCCGGCGCGCGCGTTTCCATGCCCGGCATGATGGACACCGTGCTTAACCTCGGACTCAACGATATGACTGTAGAAGCGGTAGCAAGGATCTCCGGCGATCCGCGGTTCGCCTATGACAGCTATCGGCGTTTTATCCAGATGTATTCTGCCGTCGTTCTCGGCATCGAGCACCACAAGTTCGAAGACATTCTCGATGAATTCAAGGAACGGCAAGGCTTTCAGCTGGACACCGAGATTCAAGCCGACAGCTGGCCTGAACTCATCGGCCGCTTCAAGACCGTCGTTGCCGAGGAGTCGGGCAATGAATTTCCTCAAGCGGTAAACGAGCAGCTTTGGGGCGCCATCGGAGCGGTATTTCAATCGTGGCGCTCTGCCCGAGCAGTGACCTACCGCAAGCTCCACCAGATCCCTGATGACTGGGGCACCGCGGTGAATGTCCAGGCGATGGTTTTCGGCAATCGTGGCGAAACCTCGGCCACCGGGGTGGCCTTTACCCGCAATCCCTCGACCGGCGAAAAGGAGGTGTACGGCGAGTTTCTCGTCAATGCCCAGGGCGAAGATGTCGTCGCGGGCATCCGCACGCCGCAAAGTCTCAGTGAGAAGGCAAGGACACAGTCGGGCTCCCCCGCGTCATCGCTCGAAGCTCTCATGCCTGCTGTCTATGGAGAGCTCGTGAGAATCTTTGATCGTCTCGAACGCCATTACCGCGACATGCAGGATGTTGAATTCACCATCCAGCAAGGAAAGCTGTGGATGTTGCAAACCCGGTCCGGCAAGCGCACTGCCGCCGCCAGCCTCAAGATCGCGGTCGACATGGCGAATGAGGGTCTCATTACCCGCCAGGACGCCGTTCGCCGCATCGATCCTGCTTCGCTGGACCAGCTACTCCATCCGACGATTGATCCTGCCGCCAACCGCCTCGTCATCGGCTCTGGGCTTCCCGCTTCCCCCGGCGCGGCGTCGGGCGCAATCGTGTTCGATTCCGATGAGGCCGAGAAACTGAAGGCGGCGGGCAAACGGGTTCTTCTGGTTCGCATCGAAACGAGCCCCGAGGACATCCACGGCATGCATGCCGCCGAAGGCATTTTGACGACGCGCGGCGGTATGACATCTCATGCAGCTGTGGTCGCCCGCGGCATGGGCAAGCCCTGCGTCGCCGGCGCCGGCAACATCCGTGTGGATTATTCCAATTCCACCTTGCATGCCTCAGGTCATACCCTGAGGTCGGGCGACATCCTCACCATCGATGGTAGCACCGGTCAGGTGATGCTCGGCGCCGTGCAGACCGTCAAGCCCGAGCTTTCCGGCAATTTCTCCATCATCATGGGCTGGGCCGACTCGATTCGCCGCATGCGGATCCGCGCCAATGCCGAAACGCCGCATGATGCCCGTGTTGCGCGCGAATTTGGTGCTGAGGGCATAGGCCTCTGCCGCACCGAGCACATGTTTTTCGATGCCGAGCGCATCGTTGCGGTTCGCGACATGATACTCGCCGATTCGAGCGAGGGCCGCAGTCGCGCGCTCGCCCGCATCCTGCCCATGCAGCGCGGAGATTTCGTTGAGCTGTTTGAGATCATGTCGGGCTTGCCGGTGACCATCCGGCTGCTCGATCCGCCTTTGCACGAATTCCTGCCCGCAACCGATGAGGAAATCGACGATGTCGCCGATTCCATCGGTGCAGACCCCGAGCTCTTGCGCACCCGGGTGGCCGAGCTGCATGAATTCAATCCGATGCTCGGACACCGTGGAGTGCGTCTGGCCATCACCTATCCCGAGATCGCCGAGATGCAGGCGCGCGCTATCTTCGAGGCCGCGGTGGAGGCGGGACGCAGGACCGGTGCACCGCCAATTCCGGAAGTCATGGTGCCGCTCGTTGCCGTCAAGGCCGAGCTCGACCTCATTCGTGCAAGAATCGTGGCCGTCGCCGAAAATGTGAAAGCGGAGACCGGCGAACCGCTGCAATATCTGGTTGGAACCATGATCGAGCTGCCCCGGGCAGCCTTGTGTGCCGGCGAAATCGCCGAAACGGCGGAGTTCTTTTCCTTTGGGACGAATGATCTCACTCAGACAACGTTCGGGATCAGTCGCGACGACAGCGCCCGTTTTCTCGCCGAATATGCCGCACGCGGCGTGTTTGCGACCGATCCGTTCATCACCCTGGACATCGAGGGGGTAGGGGAGCTCGTCAAGATCGCCTCCGAGCGGGGCCGCCGCCGGCGGCCCGACATCAAGCTGGGAATATGTGGCGAACACGGCGGCGATCCGGCCTCAATTCTGTTTTGCGAGGAGGTCGGGCTCGACTATGTGTCGTGCTCGCCGTTTCGCGTTCCGATCGCCCGGCTCGCGGCAGCTCAAGCCGTGCTTCGCGGGTCGCCGGCAGCGGCGGATTCCACGTCTGGTTGACGAGGCTTTCCACAGCGCAGGAGAAAATTTTTCAATGTTGTCAAGCCCCTCTACAGTGTGCCGCCGATTGCTGGTTGCGGCTATGGTTAACCTATGCTAAACGCAATGCAGATAGGCTGTTGAAGTTTACGATCTCTGTCGCCATCAGTGCGGGACGGATGGAGTTTAGGGGACGTGCAGAGGGAAAGACAGCGCGCGGGCGCTATTGCAGGCGGTTGGGATGATCCGTATGCGGACGATGTCCGCGATGGCAGAGCATCCTTGACAACCTATATCTTGGCCGGGCTCGCCTTGGCCGCCGCCTTCGCGGCTGCCGGCCACTACATGGGTCAGAATGCCGCCGCACGCACTGCTCCGCAGTCCCAGGCAGAATTTGCAGATCTCATATCGCCCGCCACAACTTCGATCCTCGGGAAGAGTTCGCTGTTGACCAGCACGCGTTCGGCCCGTCTTCAGAAGGAGCTGGAAATCGCCACTCAGGAAATCATCGCCTCGGGCAAATCGGATTTTCTGATTGATGACTCCCTGATTGAGAACTCACCAACCGAACACCGCATGCTTGTTAATCTTCCGTCCGATCTTCAGCTGGGTGACGGCTTCGATATAAGCCGCGAACAGAAGCAGAAGCTCATCGCCCAACGCAAGTTCCGTCTCGCTGAAGCCGATTGTCTTGCTCGCGCGGTCTACTTCGAGGCTCGCTCCGAGTCCGAAATCGGTCAGCTTGCTGTCGCCAAGGTCGTTCTCAATCGCCTCAAGGACCCGACCTATCCGAAGACCATCTGCGGCGTCGTCTACCAGGGATCCGACCGGCCCAATTCCTGCCAATTCTCCTTCGCGTGCGATGGCATTAGCGATCAGCCGAAGCAGCGCGATGCTTGGGTCCAATCCAAGCGAATCGCCGCTCGCGCCCTCGCCGGCGATCAGACGATCAAGATCTTAGGTGCCGCGACCTACTACCACGCCGACTACGTGACGCCCAAATGGTCGTCCTCCTTCAAACGCCTGATCAAGATTGGTCGTCATATTTTCTACAGCGACTCCTGAGATTGATGTCGATATCCGTTGCAAGGCGCCCCATCCGGGCGCTTTATTGCTTTGGGAGAGATGCCCATGGGCTCAGATCACGGCCGGCCGGCAACGGCCTGGACATTCTTTGACGGCAAGTGGCATGCGGGCAACCCCATGATCATGGGCCCGATGACTCATGCACCCTGGCTCGGATCCTGCGTTTTCGATGGCGCGCGCGCCTTTGAAGGCGTGGCGCCCGATCTCGACCTGCATTGCCAAAGGCTGGTCCGCTCGGCAAGTGTCTTTGGCCTCAAGCAACTGAAATCGGCAGGCGAGCTTGAGGAAATTTGCTGGGAAGGCATCAGGAAATTTCCCAATGGCAGCGCACTTTACATACGTCCCATGTCGTGGGGCGAGGGCGGCTTCGTTGAGGTCGATCCCGAAACGACGCGCTGGTCGGTTTCCGTTTATGACGAGGCTCTGCCCGAGCCTAAGGGATTTTCAGTCACCTTGTCCCCCTATCGTCGTCCTTCGCTCGAATATTCGCCAACCGATGCCAAGGCCGCCTGCCATTACCCCAACTCGGGCCGCGCCATTCGCGAAGCCCGCGCTCGCGGTTTTGACAACGCCGTGATGCTCGATGCCTTGGGCCACGTCGCCGAGCTCGCAACCGCCAACATCTTCTATGTGAAGGATGGCGAAGTTCATACGCCCATCCCGAACGGAACCTTTCTTGTCGGCATAACTCGCAACCGGGTGATCGGCCTTCTCCGCCGCATTGGACTGAAGGTGCACGAGCGTTCCCTGCAGTGGCGTGAATTTCTCGATGCGGATGAGGTATTCTCAACCGGCAATTTCGGCAAAGTAATGCCCGTGACGCGCGTCGAGACTGTGAGCCTCCAGCCGGGGCCCATAGGAAAGCGCGCCCGCGAACTCTACTGGGCCTTCTCACATGGAGAGAAGGTGTAACCTCGCGTAGTCTCTGGCGTCACCGCCCGGTCGTCTTCTCGTGGCGAGCAAGCTCATCCCTGGTATCGAACCACGGTAGATGCTCGCCGAAATAAACATGCGCGGTTGGGCGGTATCGTTCTGGGTGATCCATGACGCCGACGTAGAAATGCACTTCATTTGGGAACCGGCGAGAGCGATAACTGATCGGTGATCCGCAAATGCTGCAGAAACTGCGCCAAACGTCGGGCGATGATTCGTACACTGCCGGCACGTTTCGCGTAAATCGCACGCTTTGCTCATCGAACCCGGCAAATGCGGCGACCGCCGAGCCCGTGTGACGGCGGCAGCTTGCGCAATGACAATAGGCAACCCACAGGGGCTCGCTGGAAGTTTCAAACCCGACCGCGCCGCACAAGCAATGACCTGAATGCATTGGCGCGTTCATGGATGATCAGCGCACCACGTTCCAGCTGAAGATCGTGCCTTCGAAAGCCTCCGCCCCGCGTCCAATCAACTCCACTGCTTCAACCATCCGGCCGCCGCGCCCCAGGATATCGTCGGCGAGCTTCACCATTCGGGTGTTTGGCGAGGCGACGGGCGAATGGCTGCGCAGCTCCTGCGCAAGCGCGCATTCATCCTCCTGCGGGTTCAGCATGCACATCGCCGTAAAGGCCGACGCGGTCGAACGGCTGATCCCGGCAAAGCAGTGGATAAGGAGGCTTCCTGACTGATCCCAGCTGTCGATGAAATCGACGATTTGCTCCATATGTTCACGCATCGGGGCCTGGAAGCCTTGCAGTTCCCCAAGGATGTCGTGAAACGTGAGCCTCAAATGGCGCTCAAGGACTAATCCCAGTTCCGGATGCGGGCTTTCAGGACCCAGGCACCCCAGCACATGCGTAACGCCCCGTTCGCTGACCAGCCGGGGCACGGCGCTGAGCGGAGATACGATGATCATGGCGCCTTCTATTGCAGTTGCCTGAACTTGCGCAAGTACTGCGCCGAAGCTTCTCTCGGGGCAAGTGCCTTGAGTGAATAGAAAGAAGAGGTGCCATCCCCTGCCAGGCCCCTGGGGACACCGAAGAACTTGTGCGCTTCCTTAACGCCGAATCCTGCAAGCTGTGTTGCTTCCAGAAAGGCAGCGATCTTGTCCGCCCGTTTGATGAAACTCTCGACCCACGCGGGGAAACTCTTGGGAAGGCCGAAACGCAAGTAGATGGCCTCCGCCAGCCGTTTCTCGAAGGCACGATAGTCGAGCCCCACCGCTGCCTTGAAGGGACTGATCATATCGCCCACCACATACTCCGGAGCATCATGCAGAAGGCTGCCAAGCCGCCAACGGCGGTCGAGGGAGGGTTCGAGGTGCGATGCGATTGCCTCGACCAATAGGCAATGCTGGGCTACCGAAAATGCATGATTGCCCTTTGTCTGTCCATTCCACCGGGCCACCCGTGCGAGCCCGTGCGCAATGTCCTCGATTTCCACATCGAGAGGGGAGGGGTTGAGCAGATCGAGCCGGCGGCCGGAAAGCATCCGCTGCCAGGCGCGCGGTGCCGTGGCTTTCGAGCGAAGCGTCATTACTTGCCGTCCCTGCGAGGCTGAGCGCAGGCACCATGGCGGTGACAGGTGATGAGATGATCGTTGACCATTCCAATGGCCTGCATGAAGGCATAGACGATGGTCGGCCCGACGAACTTGAAGCCTTTCTCCCGAAGCTCTTTCGATATTCTTTCCGCCTGCGGCGTCTTCGCGGGAATCTGGCTCAGGGACTTGAAACGGTTTTGCCGGGGTTGGCCGTCGGCGAACCTCCAGAGGAAGTCGGAAAAAGGCTCCTGCGCAGCGATCTCGAGATACGCCCTGGCATTGCCCACGCTGGCTTCGATTTTCGCTCGATTTCGCACGATGCCCGCATCATTCATCAGCGATTTGATTTTTCTCGCATCGTATCTGGCGATGATTTCGGGATCGAACCCATCGAACGCGGCGCGGAACGCTTCGCGCTTTCTCAAGATCGTGATCCATGACAGTCCTGCCTGAAATCCATCGAGAATGAGTTTTTCGAAAAGCGCCCTGCTATCGTGCTCCGGAACCCCCCATTCCTCATCGTGGTAGGCGACATAAAGGGGATCGGTGCCGCACCAGGAGCAGCGTCTGATGCCATCCTCATGTCTCATGGTTGTTCGCGACATCGTCATCACTGAGAGGGAATGAATTGCGGCACGTCGAAGCGCGCCCAACTGGGTCTCGTCGGAAAAAGCCGGCTGCTCCCCGCCATGACCGGAATATTTCCGGCGTGCGCGTCCTCCAGCCGGTCCAATCGAAGCAGCGCCAGCGCCCAGCCGTCTGTCGCCGAGGATGTCGTGCCGATCACTTTGCCATTCGCCGTTACCTCGCTTCCCTTTGCCGGCAGTTCCCCCTTCACCCGACAGGGCAATATCCGACTTCTCGCGGTGCCCCGATGCTCGATCCGAGAAACCACTTCCTGCCCCACGAAACATCCCTTGCGGAAACTTATCGCTCCAATCTGGTCGAAATTCGCTTCATGCGGAAAAAGCTCGCCGCTCGCGTAATCACTCCCGGCTTCGGCAAGGCCGAGCGCAATCCGGCGCATATGATAGTCCTCCAGTGCCGCACGACCTTCCCGTTTCGAACCGTAGAGACGGGCCCCCATGTCATCCGTGCGCGGGTCGGATATTGCGCCACCTGCCGGCTCTCCAATCAAAGCTGTAATCGCATCATCAAGTGTTGTTATGTCAAGCTTGGCGCGCAGCTTATAGAACATCAACCGCTTGAGCAGCTGATCGCGCTGTTGCAGCGGGCAATCGATCCGATAACCCTGCCTATCGCATAAGATGAAGAAATCGAACAATATTTTCCCCTGCGGCGTCAGGAGTCCCGCATACACCAGCTTTTCCTCTGCAGGCTGCGGAACGTCCGCAGTGACGAGATCCTGAAGAAACTTCCACGCATCCGGCCCACTGATGCCTATGAGGCCGCGGTCGTGAAGATTGACGATCATGGCGCGATCCTGCTTGCTTGCCAGCCGAGTATTACGTAAGCGGGAAAGCGCGTTAAAGGAACCCCCTATGTCTCCCGTTTTTGATCTCATCCTGACAAACGGCACGATCGTCAATCAGGGCGGCAGTGTCGCGGCTGATATCGCGGTGAGAGGAGGCAAGATCGCCGGCGTGGGGCGGTTCTCACCCGCGCAGGGTAGGAACTCCCTCGATTGCGGTGGTCTTCACATTCTTCCAGGCGTGATCGATACCCAGGTTCACTTTCGCGAGCCTGGCATGCAGCATAAGGAGGATCTTGAGACCGGCAGCCGGGCCGCCGTCATGGGCGGAGTAACAGCGGTCTTCGAAATGCCGAACACCAAACCCTCAACCACATCCCCGGCAACTCTTGAAGATAAGCTTCGCCGCGCCCTCAATCGCATGTATTGCGACTATGCATTCTACATCGGTGCCACGCGCGAGAATGCCGATGCTCTGGGTGAGTTGGAAGGGTTCCCCGGTTGCTGCGGGGTCAAGGTTTTCCTCGGCTCTTCTACGGGGGAACTTCTTCTCGAGGATGCCGCCAGCTTGAAGCTGGTCCTTTCCAGAATAACCCGCCGTGCCGCCTTCCATTCTGAGGATGAAGCGCGGCTGCGTGAGCGCAAAGCCCTGCAAGTTCCGGGCGACCCGTCAAGCCATCCCATCTGGCGTGATGCCGAAGCGGCCAGGCTGTCGACCGAGCGGCTCTTGCATTTGGCGCGCTCGGCTGGCAAGCGCGTTCATGTTTTGCACGTTTCGACCGCTGATGAAATTCCCCTGTTGGCGGCCAACAAGGATATCGCCTCCTGCGAAGTCACCCCGCATCATCTCACGCTTGCAGCACCTGAGGCCTACGATCGCCTCGGAACTCGCGCCCAGATGAATCCGCCTGTTCGCGATGGCTTTCACCGTGAAGCCCTCTGGGCTGCGGTGCGGGCGGGTACCGTTGATGTGCTGGGATCCGACCATGCTCCCCATACGCTTGAGGAAAAGCTCGAGAGCTATCCATCTTCGCCATCCGGTATGCCTGGCGTCCAGACCCTGGTCCCTGTCATGCTTGATCACATTGCTGCGGGTCGCCTTTCGATTGAGCGGTTTGTTGAGCTTACGAGCGAGGCCCCGGCGCGCATTTTCGGCATCGCCTCCAAGGGGCGCATAGCAACAGGTTATGATGCCGACTTTACGATCGTCGATCTAAAGGCAAAGCGCCGGATTACGAATGCTTGGATCGAGAGCCGCTGTCGCTGGACGCCTTACGATGGCCTTGAGGTTAAAGGCTGGCCGATCGGAACCATCCTGCGGGGCAATATCGTCATGTGGGAAGGTCGCATCACTTCACCACCCCACGGCCGGCCCATGCACTTTGCCGATGTGGAATCAAGCATGCGGATACCAGCGGAGCAGTTATGAGCGCGACATTTCAGGCAATACTCATCAGCAAGTCGGATCAGGGTCAGTCGGTTGAGTTCAGGGAGCTGAGCGAAGCCGATTTGATGGACGGCGATGTCCTTGTCGACATCGATCACTCGACGGTCAATTTCAAGGATGGGCTGGCGCTCACCGGAAAGGCTCCGATCATCCGCAACTACCCCCTTATCCCAGGTGTCGACTTCGCCGGCACGGTAAAGTCTTCCGCTCACGGCGATTTCAAGCCTGGCGACAAGGTCGTGTTGAACGGCTGGGGCGCCGGCGAAAGCCATCACGGCGGTTTCGCCGGCCGGGCGCGTGTCCCCGCGCTATGGCTCGTTCATTTGCCTGACACATTTTCCACTGCCGATGCCATGGCGATCGGAACTGCCGGATACACCGCCATGCTCGCTGTCATGGCGTTGGAAGAGCAGGGGGTGAGACCTTCAGATGGCGAAATAATAGTCACCGGCGCATCCGGCGGCTTAGGTTCGATCGCCATCTCCCTTTTGTCCAAACTGGGATTCACCGTCGTTGCATCGACCGGTCGGCCCGCGGAAGCGTCATATTTGAGGTCCTTGGGTGCCGCCAGCGTCGTCGACAGGGGTGAATTTTCCACGCCCGTAAAACCCCTCGGCAAAATGCGCTGGGCCGGAGCAGTCGACAGCGTCGGGTCGATCACTCTCGCCAATATCCTCTCCCAGACCAGATACGGTGGCACCGTCACCGCCTGCGGGTTGGTGCAGGGCGCTGATTTGCCGGCAACCGTCATGCCATTCATCCTCCGCGGCGTGAAGCTAATCGGTATCGACTCCGTGCACTGTCCGAGAGAAAGGCGGATTGAGGCGTGGAAAAGACTCGCGCGCGATCTGGAGCGGACCAAGCTGGCCGCCATGACCACGCATGTGAAACTTCAAGATGTTCCCCGTATTGCCTCCGAAATCGTGGGCGGACTCATTCGTGGCCGAGTCGTCGTCGATCTGTGACAGAAAGTGCGCGATGGCGCGCGCGGGTCTATTGCTTGGTCCGGATAACCGTAAACTCACCCGACCGGATTCGCTCGGGCAGGCGCTCCGTCATGGTTGCCACCGGCTCTTCCCCGTAGGTGGCGATCATGTCCGACAGCGCGGCAAAAATTGCCGCCGTGGCAACGCAGTCGGAATCGATTCCGTTGAACAGTGCCTCTTCCCATGCATCGAGAATATAGCGCAGGGCGGCATGCTTTGGCTCCTCGACGGCATTGAGCTGCCGTGTAGTCTCTTGCGAATTTTCCATGTTGTTCTTTGTGTCGAGCGTCCCAGGATTCGCAGAGAGCCAGTCCCACCCAGCTCGCTGTAGAAGAGACCTTACCATGCAGGAATCTGCCGCGAGGCGGTAACGCCAAACAGGGTTAACGATGAAGCGCTCCGGCCAATATCTCTAAAAGGCCTGGCGTAAGATCGAGTCGTCTGAAATCTTCTTCGCGAAACCAACCTGCCGCCTTGGCGTCGCCGGAGGCAATGGCTGTTCCTGCCTCCCAATCCGCCAGGAAAACGGCGATTACATAGTGTTGCTCGCCTTTGATGATCTCAACCCAGTCGCAAATTCGGTCCAGTCGCGCCCGTAAACCTGTTTCCTCCCTAAGCTCCCTTAACGCAGCGTCTCTGAGCGCTTCGCCGAACTCCACGTGCCCTCCCGGCAGACTCCACCGGTTTTCGAACGGCGGTTTTCCCCGCTGTGTCAACAGGACGCAGCCGTCTTTTCTGACACAGACGCTAACCCCCAGAACCGGCTGGTCGAAGCTTCTCTGATCAATCATCGAGGATCCGTTGCCCCATGGACATGACCTCGTTCACACTATAGCCCAGCCGCTCATAGAAACCTTGAACGTCGGCATTCTCCTGCCGAATGAGAAGGTTGACCTTCCACACGCCACGATCCTTGAGCCACTGTTCCCCGGCCCGGATCAGCGAAGCGCCGATACCGTTTCGCCGATGCCTTGGATCCACCGCCACATAGTAGAAGCTTCCGCGGTGACCATCGTGGCCGACCATGATCGACGCCACGACGGTCCCGTCGATGACCCCGACCAATATGTCGGAATTGGGTTTGCCGCGAGCAAAGGCGATGTCCTTCTCAGGCATATTCTGCGGCCGCGTGAGCCCGCACTCACGCCATAGCGCAACAACTGCTGAAACGTCGGCGTCCGTCAGTGGCCGAAACTTGAGGTCACTGCTCATCGGGCAAAAGCTTTCCCGGATTGAGAATGTTGTAGGGGTCGAACGCGCGCTTGATTTCCTTCATCAATGCGAGTTCCACCGGAGACTTGATCAACGGCATGAGATCGCGCTTGAGACGGCCAATTCCATGTTCGGCGCTGATCGAACCGCCAAGCCCGAGCACGATTTCGAATACCGCTGCGCTCACTTCATCCCAGCGCTCGAGAAATGCATGCTTGTCGGCGCCCTCCGGCTGACTGATGTTGAAGTGGATATTTCCGTCTCCGACATGTCCGAAAGCAACGGGCCTTGCTCCGGGAATCAGGCGTTGCACGGCTGCCGACGCCTCGTCCAGAAATTTCTGCAGAGCCGGCAGCGGTAACGAAACATCATGCTTGATCGAGCCGCCCTCTGCCTTTTGCACCAACGGCAGCATTTCACGCATCTCCCACAGCTCTCGCGCCTGCGCTTCCGAACTGGCGACCACCGCATCGCGAATAAGCTGATCCTCCAGAGCTTCGCCGAGCAGATTCACCAGCGTCGGACGCAATGTGCCGGGCTCTCCAAAGCCTGAAATTTCGATAAGCAGGTACCAGTCCGACCGTTCTGCCAGAGGATTTCTCAAGCTCGTATGCTTCAAGATGAAATCAATTCCGGTGCGCGGCAGAAGCTCCAGCGCCGTCACCCGTCCGCCGCCCGCAGCTTCCGCCCTGTGCAGGATTTCTAGCGCCGACTCGACTCTGTCGACCGCGACGAGCGCCGTTGCCAGGTCGGTCGGACGTGGAAGCAAGCTCAAGACCGCAGCGGTGATGACGCCCAGCGTCCCCTCCGAGCCGACAAATACATCCTTGAGGTCATACCCGGTGTTGTCTTTCCTCAAACCCCGCAGGCCATTCCAGAGCCGCCCGTCGGCCAGCACGACCTCAAGACCGAGTGTCAGGGCCCTCGCAGTTCCATAGGCGAGCACTCCTACCCCTCCGGCATTCGTCGCGAGGTTCCCTCCGATCGTGCAACTCCCCTCCGATCCCAGGCTCAAGGGAAACAGCCTGTTGACCCCGATTGCAGCATCCTGAACCGCTTTGAGCGTGGCACCCGCATCGACGGTAATCGTGTTTTCGATGGCATCGATTTGGCGAATTCGGTTGAGGCGCAATAA
Organism: Aestuariivirgaceae bacterium; assembly: GCA_036555325.1. Classification (GTDB taxonomy): domain Bacteria; phylum Pseudomonadota; class Alphaproteobacteria; order Rhizobiales; family Aestuariivirgaceae; genus DATBLQ01. The sequence continues at coordinate 95,889 of DATBLQ010000085.1, forward strand.
CGACAGCACGACCTCATTGCCGGATTCGAACGGAATCTGCCCGCCGACAAGGCCCGTGTTTCCTCCCTGCGTAACGACATGCGTTCGCGTCTCGTGAGCGATTTCGAGGATCTTACTCACCTCGGCAACGCTCTTCGGTCTCAGCACAACTGCGGCCTTCCCCACCCAGCGTTCGCGGGGCTCATTGAGGTAGGGTTGCATCTCTGAGGGATTGGTGATCGCGTTCTCAGAGCCGACAACGGCAGCGAGCCGCCCAAGTGTTTCCGGATCGACGGGAGCGGGCGGCCTCATCTGTGAAACGGCGCTGCCGCGCGCTTGAGCCGGTCGTTGATCGCCTCGCCCAGTCCCTCCTGCGGAATCGGCATGACCGCAATCGTTTGAACGCCAGCGCGATCAAGCTCATGCATCATGCGGAAGAGATTGGCCGCCGCTTCCTCCAGATCGCCTCGCTCGGAGAGATTGCAAACCGGTCCCGGGTGTGATGGCACCTCGGGGCCGAAAGCCAAAAGTCCCACATCGAACCTGGGCCAGATCACGTCCAGAATGACTTTCGCCCGCGGTGCATAGTGCTGCTCAAGCTGTCCCGGTGCGTCCGGACGTCCGGCTGGCATCGACTCGAGCAGCAGTTCTTTTCCCAGCACATCTTCGATCGTTGCTCTTTTGATACCGCCGGGGCGCAGCAACACCGGCTCACCGCCCATGCATTTGACAATCGTGGATTCGATCCCGATGGCGCAGGGCCCTCCGTCGAGCACGAGCGCCACGCGATCCCTGAGCCCCTCCCGCACATGGCTCGCCAGCGTTGGACTGATGCCCCCCGAGGGATTGGCGCTGGGGGCCACCACCGGAAGGCCCGCCTGCGTGATAAGGTCCTGCGCGACGGGATGCGAAGGCACCCTCAGCGCGATCGAATTCAACCCTGCCGAAGCGAGTATCGAAACCCGGCAATCCTCCGCTCTCGGCACGACGAGGGTGAGCGGCCCCGGCCAGAAGGCATGCGCTAACCGCAGTGCATCCTCATTGAACGAGCCGTGTTTCATGGCCGACGGCACATTCGCCACGTGACTGATCAGCGGATTGAACTTGGGCCTCCCCTTGGCAGCAAAGATCGACGCCACGGCCTGATCGTTGGTTGCATCCCCGCCCAGCCCGTAGACGGTTTCGGTCGGAAAGGCCACGAGCTTTCCTTGCCGCAGCAGATGCGATGCCCGTCTTATATCCTCTCGACTGATGCGCATGGCCCTTGCTTTTATTCGATTGCCTGTGGTTCTAACAGGCGGCAGGTATCGACGGTCGTAGCATGGGCACACTCAAAGGCAAGAAGCTCCTGATCACCGGCGCCAGTCGCGGCATCGGCCTCGCCATCGCTTTGCGCGCTGCTGCAGACGGCGCAGCCATCGCCATTCTTGCGAAGACGGATGCTCCCCATCCGAAACTGCCGGGTACGATCCACGAAGCCGCGGCCGCCGTGGAAAGGGCCGGGGGCAGGGCGCTCGCGCTCAAGGTCGATGTCAGGCACGAGGATGATGTTCGCGCTGCCGTTGAGCGAACGGTGGCGATCTTCGGCGGAATCGACGCCTGCGTCAACAATGCCGCCGCCATCAATCTCGCCGGCACCCTTTCGACCGATATGAAGCGCTACGACCTCATGCACTCGATAAATGCGCGCGGCGCGTTCATGGTTTCGAAATATTGCTTGCCCCATTTGCTTCAGGCTTCCGGTCCCGCCCATATTTTGATGATTTCCCCGCCGCTCAATCTCGATCCTGTTTGGTTCGCAGCGCATCCCGCCTATACCGTCTCCAAATATAACATGAGCCTTTATGCCATGGCCTTGGCCCACGAGTTTCGCGGCCGTATCGGCGTCAATTCGCTTTGGCCCAGGACCACGATTGCCACTGCCGCCATCGCCAATCTTCTCGGCGGCGAGGCCATGATGCGCCGGTCGCGCAAGCCGGAGATCATGGGCGATGCGGCCCATGCCATCCTGACCCGCGGCATTACATTCACCGGAAATTTTTGTATTGATGATGCAATTCTTGCAGAACAGGGTGCGAGCGATTTGGATCGCTATAGTGTCGAGTCTGCGGCTGATTTGCAGATCGATTTATTTCTCGATGAGAAGAGCTCTCGTCAATGGCTCAAATCGGCCCGGCGGGGGTAATCAAGAGATGTGGACCCGCCCGTGAGCACGCTGCTTTTGACCCACCCCGTCTGCGTCGAGCATGAACCGCCGCACGGCCATCCGGAACGGCCTGACCGGCTGCGCATCATCGAGCGCATCCTCTCAACGCCGCATTTCGACGAACTTGTGCGGGAAGAGCCTCCTGCTGCTGCTCCAGAGCACATTCTGCGCGCCCATGCCGATGAGTATTATCACCTGATCGAGCAGGCATCCCCCGACGAGGGGTTGGAACAGCTCGATCCCGACACCTGGATGTCGCCGAAAAGTTTCGAAGCTGCCTTGCGTGCCGCTGGTGCCGCCGTGCGCTCTGTCGATGCCGTGATGCGACGCGAAGTCGAGAACGCCTTCTGTGCCATAAGGCCGCCAGGCCACCATGCCGAAACGCGCCGTGCGATGGGGTTCTGTCTCTTCAACAACGCCGCCATTGCCGCCCACCACGCCCGCGCCGTCTATGATGCCGAGCGCGTGGCCGTGGTCGATTTCGATGTGCATCATGGCAATGGAACTCAGGAAATATTCTGGTCCGAACCTCATATGTTCTACGGTTCAACCCACCAGATGCCGCTTTATCCCGGCACCGGAGCAAGAACCGAAACCGGGCAGGGCAACATTTTCAACGCTCCCCTGCGCGCCGGCGACGGTACCGTTCAATTTCGCGATGCCATGAAGACTCGCATTCTTCCGGCCCTTGATGATTTCGCCCCGGACATCGTCATAATCTCTGCCGGTTTTGATGCCCATCGCAACGACCCTCTCGGAAGCCTGGAGCTGACTGAAGAGGATTTCGTTTGGGCCACGTTATACCTTATGGATGCCGCCCATCGCCATGCCGATGGCCGCGTTGTGTCGATGCTCGAAGGCGGCTATGACTTGAAGGCGCTGGCCTCCTCCGTGGCCGTCCATGTTCAGGCGCTCATGCGCGGGTCCGGCCAGGGAGCCGTGCCGGCATTGGAGGATGATGTTGATGATTGAAGCAACCCACGCGGATATCGCGAAGATGAGCTTCGAGACTGCCTTGGCCGAGCTTGAGGGAATTGTTGAAAAGCTCGAGGCAGGCAAAATTGGACTCGAAGAATCGATCGCTATTTACGAGCGGGGAGAGCGCCTCAAGGCTCACTGCGAAAGGATGCTGAAAGACGCTGAAGCGCGCATCGAGAAAATCACCTTGCGCGGCGATGGAACGCCGCAAGGCACCGAACCGCTGAAAGTCGAATAGCATGGTCAGCGGCCGCTTGCGTCTCGATCAATTTCTGGTGACGCGCGGGTTCTTTGCCAGCCGTTCCAGGGCGCAAGACGCCATCGCTCGCGGCGCCGTCGAGGTCGATGGAGCATCAGCGCTGAAGCCATCGCAAACCGTGCACACTGAAGCGAAGATTGCGGTTCACGACGAGGCCGCGGGCTATGCCTCGCGCTCCGCATTGAAGCTGAAGCATGCGCTGGATCATTTTCAGCTCGACGCAAATGTTGCCCTGGCCCTTGATATCGGTGCCTCTGCCGGCGGCTTCACGCAGGTGCTGCTTGAGCGCGGTGCGAGGCAGGTGGTGGCCATCGACGTCGGTCACGGCCAGCTCGCGCCCGAACTGCGCGCCGACCCGCGCGTGCGATTGCTGGAAGGCCTCAACATCCGTGAGCTTCGGGCATCGCATCTTCAAGCCGAAGTCGATTTCATCGCCTGCGATGTAAGCTTCATCTCGCTGAAGCTCGCACTCCCACCCGCACTTGCGTTGGCAGCACCCTCAGCAACGCTTGTCGCGCTCATCAAGCCGCAATATGAAGCAGGGCCCAAGGCCGTGGCCGGTTCGGGAGTTGTTCGCGATCCCGTCATCCATCGCCTGATATGCGATCATATCGAAAGCTGGCTTTCGGCACAGCCCTCCTGGCGCGTCATCGGGCTGACACCTTCGCCCATCCTTGGCGGCGATGGCAATCGTGAGTTTCTGATTGCCGCGCAAAAGTCGAGATGATTTCACCCCTCGATAGCCTGTCCTACTTGGCACGGCAAAGCGCGCGCGTTGCCTGGTACATGGGCCACTACTTCGCCAGTCAGGATTTTCGTCGCCCTGATCGACCCCAGAACCAGGCGTCCTCTCCATCCCCACGTTCCTCCGGTCCATCGCTCACGTCAGGTGGCATGCTCTTCGAAATCGCCGAGCTGTTCCGCCTCGATCTGAAGAACGTTGCCGCCGGGCATTATCCCCTTCCTCGCGATCACGATGGGAGCCTCGCCGAGGTCTTGCGCTCAAGCCGGGAGTTTTTTGCCGATATTCCGATTGCCGCCGAACGCAGGAAGGCCGATGCCGGCCGTGAAATCTTCAGCGCCGAGCTCGCGGGGCGTTTTCCGGAGTATTTTCTGCAGAACTTCCACTATCAGACCGGTGGTTACTTAACGGACGATTCAGCCCGCCTCTATGATACCCAGGTCGAGGTCTTGTTTTCCGGGTCCGCCAACGCCATGCGCCGCCAATGCATCGTTCCTGTTTCGGAATATCTGCATGGCCGCGACCAGCGCCGACTGCGCCTTCTCGACGTGGCGTGTGGCACCGGCCGTTTTCTCCGTTTTCTGAAGCAGGCGTTTCCGCGTCTTTCCGTGGCCGGGCTTGACTTGTCACGCGCCTATGTGGCGGAAGCGGAGCGTCATGTTCGCCCCTATGAAGTGTCGCTCACGATCGGCAATGCCGAAGCGCTGCCATACCCCGATGCAAGTTTCGACCTGGTCACCAGCATCTACTTGTTTCACGAGGTGCCGGGGAGCGTTCGCCGCACGATTGCGCGCGAGTTTGGCCGCGTGCTGCGGCCCGGTGGGCGGCTGGTTTTCATGGATTCGCTGCAACTCGGTGATCGCCCGGCGTTCGACGGCTTGCTGAAATCGTTCCCCCGCAGCTTTCACGAGCCATATTTCGCCGAGTATCTCGCCGACGATCTGGCGGCCGCTTTCGGCGCGGCGGGATTGAACCTTGTGAGCAGCGAGCCCGTCTTCCTTTCCAAACGCGTCGTTTGCGATAAGAGCGCCTAACGCCCGGTTTGTGCCCGGTGCCGGAGGAAATGATCGGCCAGCACGCATGCCATCATGGCTTCGCCAACCGGCACGGCGCGGATGCCGACGCAGGGGTCGTGCCGCCCTTTGGTGGAGATTTCGGTCTCCTCTCCCTGCGCGGTGATCGTCCGGCGCGGCACAAGGATCGAAGATGTCGGCTTCACCGCGAAACGCACGATGATGTCCTGTCCGCTGGAGATTCCGCCAAGAATTCCACCGGCGTTGTTGGAGAGAAACTGCGGTTTGCCTTCGCTTATGCGGATTTCATCCCCGTTTTCTTCCCCTGTTAGCGCTGCAGCGGCAAATCCCGCGCCGATTTCAACCCCTTTCACCGCGTTGATTCCCATCATGGCGCCGGCAAGCTCCTGATCGAGTTTTCCATAGAGAGGGGCTCCCCAGCCGGCTGGCACTCCCGAGGCGACCACTTCGATCACCGCCCCGCAGGATGAACCGTTCTTTCTCATCTCGTCGATGAACGATTCGAATACCGGCACCGACTCCTTGTCGGGCGTGAAGAAGGGATTGGCATCGACTTCATCCCAATCCCAGTTTTGCCGGTTGATGCGATGCGGTCCGACCTGCACCAGCGCGCCGCGGACAATCACCGCGGGAATGATTTTTCGCGCCACCGCTCCCGCCGCAACGCGGCTTGCCGTTTCCCTGGCTGATGAGCGTCCGCCGCCGCGATAGTCGCGCAGGCCGTACTTTGCCGTATAGGTGAAATCCGCATGTCCCGGCCGGAACTTGTCGCGAATTTCCGTATAGTCCTTGGAGCGCTGGTCGACGTTGTCGATGAGCAGGCAGATGGGCGCTCCTGTGGTTAGCGGCCCGCCGGTGCGCTCATCCTCGAACACGCCCGACAGGATTTTCACCTCATCCGGCTCGCGTCGCTGCGTGGTGAATCGCGATTGTCCCGGACGCCGCCTGTCGAGGTAGAACTGGATGTCTTGCGCCGTGAGCCGAATGCCCGGCGGACACCCATCGATCACGCAGCCGATCGCCGGACCATGGCTTTCGCCAAAGGTCGTCACTCTCAGCATGTGACCAAAGGTGTTGTAAGACATCGCGCCGCCCTCTAACCCCTCTCATAAGGAGAGGCGCGCTCGCCGTCAAATTCTTCAAAAGCTAGTCGCCCGAACCGACGACCGATATGTCGGGGGCGTCGGGGTGCTTCATGCCGACGATATGATATCCGCAATCCACATGCAGGATTTCCCCCGTTACCCCGCGTGATAAGTCCGACAGAAGAAACAGCGCCGCATCGCCCACCTCGTCGATGGTGACATTGCGCCTCAGCGGCGAATTGTGTTCGCTCCACTTGAGCAGATAGCGAAAATCGCCAACGCCTGACGCTGCGAGTGTCTTGATGGGGCCCGCCGAAATTGCGTTCACTCTTACGTTCTGACGCCCGAGATCGGCGGCAAGATAGCGAACGCTGGCCTCGAGCGCCGATTTGGCAACCCCCATGACGTTGTAGTGGGGCACCCATTTTTCCGCACCATAATAGGTCAGGGTCAACAACGAGCCTCCCTGCGGCATCAGTTTTTCTGCCCGCTGCGCGATGGCAGTGAAGCTGTAGCTGGAAATCGAAAGCGTCTTTGAGAAGTTCTCCGCCGTAGTATTGAGGTAAAGCCCCGACAGTTGGTCTCTGTCGGAGAAGGCGATGGCATGCACGACGAAGTCGAGTGTTTCCCAATGGCGTTTGAGCTCCTCGAAGACTTTGTCCATCGAGGCGGGATCCGTGACGTCGCAGGGCAGGACATGCCGACAGCCGATCTCGGCGGCCAGAGGATCGACCCGTTTCTTCAAGGCCTCACCTTGAAAGGTAAGGGCAAGACCGGCGCCATGCTGCGCCACCGATTGGGCGATGCCCCAGGCGATGGACCTGCTGTTGGCCACGCCCATGATCAAACCGCGCTTGCCGGCCATCAATTGCCCGGTTCCGGCCATCGTATCACCACCTGAGAGGAGGAATTGCCGCCTGTTGCGGGGGCAATTTACACAAAATAGCTTTCCGGTCTACCGCAAACAGCCTCAGCTTTCAGCTAGCCAACCACCCGCCAGCTGCCATCCGCCAGTTGACAAGCCGTACCCTCCACAACTTCCGGCTCGCCTTCGACCCAGATCGTATGCTCGAAGTCCCGACACAGCGAGCGTTGGGCGTTGTAGTAGGATTTGCGCGGCACGAAGCGGCCCCGGTGGCCGGTTTGCGGGTTCGTCCACTCCTCTTCCTCGCCATCGAGGAGCGCCTGATTTGCAGCGTGATAGGCATATTCCCGGTCGGCCTCATCGAGGCTGCGGCCAACTGCTCCGCCCACGACCGCGCCAAGTGCTGCACCAAGAACGGTGGCAGCGACCCTGCTGTTTCCGTCTCCGACTGTACTGCCGAGCAAGCCGCCGGTAACGCCTCCGATCACGGCACCGCTCGTTTCCTTCGGCCCCGAATCGGCGGTGCAGCCTGTCATCAAACTTGCACCGACAACGCAAATAAAAATGCCGCGCATTTGCATGCTCTGAAACCCCCTCAAACGGCCGCGAATCAACTTCGAGGCCTATTGACTGCCCGCGGCGAGACAGCGCCGAGAATATGGTATTCCTGTGGCACCCGCTTGCGACTCGCATGCCCCGCCGACGCGATCTAGGATGGCTCTCGAAACATGGAAAAGGATATCACCCAGAAATCTGCCGCGGTTGAAGATTTCACCGGCCGCGACGAACCCTTGGAGCTCTTTCATGAATGGTTCGCGCAAGCCAAGCTCACCGAGCCGAACGATCCGGACGCCATGAGTCTGGCGACGGTCGATGTCAACGGCATGCCGAACGTGCGAATGGTCCTGCTGAAGGACTATGGTGCCCGGGGATTCGTGTTCTATACCAACCTGGAAAGTCGCAAGGGGGTCGAAATTCTGCAAAACCCGAAGGCCGCTGCTTGCTTTCACTGGAAGTCGCTTCGCCGCCAGATTCGCCTGCAAGGTCCGGTCGAGGCCGTGGAACAAGCGGAGGCTGACCGCTACTTCTCCACTCGCCCGCGCGACAGTCGTATCGGTGCCTGGGCGTCCAAGCAATCACGACCGCTCGAGAGCCGTTTCGCGCTCGAAAAATCCGTTGCCAAATATGCGGCGCGCTACGCCGTGGGCGATGTGCCTCGTCCACCCTATTGGTCGGGCTTCCGCATTATTCCGTTGCAGATTGAGTTTTGGCACGACCGCCCGTTTCGCCTGCACGATCGCGTCCTCTTTACCCGCCCCGGTCCGGGTGAGGCTTGGGTGAGGACGAGGCTTTATCCCTGACATGTCGAGCGCAAACGACAAACCCGATGCTCGGACGCGTGTCGCGCAAGGAGGCCATTTCATCGATCCCTTGACCGGCGCCGTCATACCACCCCTGCAGCTGGCGACCACGTTCGCCCGCAACGCCGACTATGAGCTCATTGGCAGCTATATTTATTCGCGCAATGGAACGCCCACTGCCGATCATGCTGAGAAATTGATGGCGGAGCTGGAGGGGGCAGCTCAGTCTTTGCTTTTCGCTTCGGGCATGGCCGCGGTTGCCGCACTCATCGACACGCTCGAAACCGGTCAGCGCATTGCGGCCCCCGACATCATGTATCACGGTGTCAAGACATGGATGCTGCGCCAGCAGAAGAAACGCGGGATTGGCCTCGACCTGTTCGATGCCTCCAATGCAGCCCAATCGCTCCACACCGCCGTCATTCCCGGCAAGACGGCGCTCGTGTGGATCGAAACGCCCACCAACCCCACGTGGCACATCATCGACATCAGGCGTGCCGCCGAAGTAGCCCATGACGCAGGCGCCATCCTCGCGGTTGACTCCACCTGCGCCCCGCCTGTGACCACGAGGCCCTTGCAGCTTGGCGCCGACATTGTGTTCCACTCCGCCACCAAATATCTGAACGGCCACAGCGACGTCACTGCGGGTGCGCTGTCGACCTCGACCATCGACAATCGCTGGAACGAGATCAATTCGCTGCGCGTCTCCTTGGGTTCGATCATTGCGCCCTTCGAGGCTTGGTTATTGCTGCGCGGCATGCGCACGCTGTACCTCCGCTATGCTGAGGCCTCCGCCAATGCTCTGGCGCTGGCGCAGCATTTTGAGAAGCATCCGAAGCTCGAGCGGGTTCTCTATCCGGGTCTCAAGTCTCATCCGGGCCATGAGATTGCCCGCCGCCAGATGACCGGTGGTTTCGGCGGCATGATGTCGATCGCCGTCAAGGGGGACGGCGCGATTGCCAGACGTGTTACGTCGGGGTTGAGGGTATTCTTGCCTGCAACGTCCTTGGGCGGCGTTGAAAGCCTCGCCGAGCATCGCAGATCGGTGGAGGGCCCGAACAGCATCGTGCCGGAAAACCTGATCCGGCTGTCGATCGGCATTGAAGCCGCGAGCGACCTGATCGCCGATCTGGAGCAGGCCCTGGAAGCCGTCTGATCGGTCGGGCCTCTGGCAAACCTGATCCCGCCGTACCATATGGAGATCAGGAGTTTCCCATGTACGACGCTGAGATTGTTTCCGTTCTCGACAGTGAGACGCATGAACCGCAGCCGCCTGGAACCGATACCCCTGGCGATGGCGAATTGCTCGACGCCTATTCGAACGCCGTCATTTCGGCCGTTGAGATTACCGGCAAGTCGGTCGTGCACATTGCGGTTCGAGGGCGTCGCCATCGCGGTGGCGCAGGGTCCGGTTTCCTCGTTTCCCCCGACGGCATCATCCTCACCAACAGTCACGTAGTCTCCGGCGCCAGCCTGATCGAGGCGACATTCGCCGATGGCCGCCGCTCCGCTGCCCGTCTGCTTGGCGAGGACCCCGACACGGATATCGCCGTGCTGCGCACTGACGACAATATTGGCGCCGCCGCCGCAAGGCTTCACGATTCGAAATTGGTGAAGCCGGGTCAGGTGGCGATTGCCATCGGAAATCCTCTGGGATTTGAGCAGACAGTCACCGCCGGTGTGGTGAGCGCGGTCGGCCGTTCCCTGCGTGCCAGTACCGGCCGGCTGATCGACGACGTGATCCAGACCGATGCCGCTCTCAATCCTGGAAATTCGGGTGGCCCGCTTGTTGACACGCGGGGCAGGGTGATCGGCATCAACACCGCCGTCATCCTCGGGGCGCAAGGAATTTGCTTCTCCGTGGCGGCCAATACGGCGCTCTTAACGTTGACTCAGATTTTGCAGTACGGCCGCGTCCGCCGCGCCGCTATCGGAATCCACGGTCAGCGCACCGCCATCCCTCGCCACATCGCCCGCCATGCCGATGTCGCGCAAGTCTCAGGCATTCGCGTGATGGAGGTGCAGCCCGATGGTCCATCCCAGCATGCCGGGCTCAGATCCGGCGATCTGATCATCTCGATCGACGGCGAAACGGTGACCGGCATCGACGATCTCTTGCGCCTTCTCGATCATCATCGCGTCGGCAAACCAACGGTCGTCCAAATTCTCCGCAAGGGCGAGCGCCGGAATTTTTCCGTCGTCCCGGTCGAGCGTTCCGCCGGTTAGCTACCACGTCATGCCCGGACCGCCGCATAGCGGCGTGATCCGGGCATCTCTTGCACGGCGGGATAAGGAGATGGCCGGATCAAGTCTGGCCATGACGGCGGATGCGTTCACGCTGCTCGCAAGTTTTCCTTTCGCACCCAGGCTTCGGTCCGGTCCAGTCCCTTTTCCACGAGGTCGAACATCTCGTTGATTTCATCTTCGCTGATGATCAGCGGCGGGCTGAACGTCAGGGAATCACCCATCGCCCGGCAGATCACGCCGAGCTCCTGCAGGAATGCCACGCAATTCGCTCCCACCGCCTTCTTCGCGTCGAACGACTGTTTCGATCGCTTGTCGGCAACCATTTCAATGGCGCCGATAAGTCCCATTGCACGGGCTTCCCCGCCAAGCGCGTGACCTTCAAGCTTCTTGAGTCGCTTTGCGAAAACCTGCGCCATCTTGCGCACATGATCGACGATCCTGTCGCGTTCGTAGATCTCGATTGCCTTGAGCGCCACCGCACAGCCCACCGGATGTGCGGTGTAGGTATAACCGTGGCCAAACGTTCCGACCTTCTTCGATTCTTCGAGCATTGCCTGGTACAGATCTTCCTCGATGGTAATGGCCCCAAGCGGGAAATAGGCTGAGGTCAGCGCTTTGGCCACGGAGATCGACGTCGGCTTGAAGCCCGTCGACTGCGCTCCAAACCAATTGCCGGTGCGGCCGAAACCGCAGATCACCTCATCGGAGATGAAGCGAACCTCGTGCCGGGCGAAAACCTTGCCCAGTTTCTCGAAATAGCCCTTGGGCGGAATGATCACCCCGCCTGAACCCATGATCGGCTCGGCGATGAATCCAGCGATGGTTTCCGGTCCTTCCCGCTGAATGAGATCCTCGACCTCCTTCACCATGCGGTCGGTGAATTGCTCTTCCGTTTCACCTGCTTCCCCATAGCGGTAGTAGTGCGGGCAGGAAACGTGCATGACAGTCTTGATCGGCAGATCGAAATCCGTGTGCACCGTCGGAAGACCTGTCAAGCTGCCTGCCGCGATCGTCACGCCGTGGTAGCCCTTCACCCGGCTGATGAACTTTTTCTTTGCGTGGCGGCCCCGGGCATTGTTGCCGTACCAGGTGAGCTTCATCTGCATGTCGTTGGCTTCCGACCCCGACGAGCAGAACAGCACCTTGGAGACCTCACAAGGAGCGATCTCCTTTAACTTCTCGGCAAGCTCGATAGCCAGATCGTGTGACTTGCCTCCAAAAACATGCGTGAACGAAAGCTTGCGCATCTGACGGGCTGCAGCGTCCACGAGCTCCTCGTTGCCGTATCCCAGCGCCGTGCACCACAGCCCCGCCAAACCTTCGAAATAGCGATTGCCCTGATGATCGTAGAGAAAAACGCCCTTGCCATGATCGATGATCAGCGGTCCCGTTTCGCGATGCTTGGCAAGATGCGTATAGGGATGGATCATCGTTTCGATGTCGCGTACGGCCATATTGCTGAGCGCAGCCATGGAAATATCCTGTGTTTGCTTGAAGCCTTAGTTGCCGGTGATCGCCGCTTCGAGAATATCGAGTCCCTCGGCCACGATTTTTTCAGGCGCCGACAGCGGGCAGAGCAGGCGCACCGTATTGCCCCACACCCCGCAGGTGATGACCAGAAGTCCCCGCTCCAGACACTTGCCGGTGAGTGTCTTTGCCGCCGCGGCGTCTGGCTTTTCGCTGCCTCTCTCGGTGACGAGATCGAAAGCGATCATAGCTCCGAGCCCGCGGATGTTCCCGATGGGCATACCTTTTTTGCTGGCCTTGATCGCCTCGAGCCTTTTCATAACTGTCTTGCCCTGTGTCTCGGCTCGCTCGAGAAGCTTATCCTTTTCAAAGGCCTCGATTGTGCCGAGCGCTGCGGCGCAAGATACGGGATTGCCGGCATAGGTTCCGCCAAGGCCCCCCGCATCCGGAGCGTCCATTAGGTTTGCCCTGCCCACCACTCCGGCGAGCGGGAACCCCGAAGCGAGGCTCTTGGCAACCGTCATCAGGTCCGGTTCCACGCCGAAATGTTCCATTGCAAACCATTTTCCGGTGCGTCCGAATCCCGACTGGATCTCATCGGCAATGAAGACGATGCCATGCTCATCGCATAGCTTGCGCAAGCGAACCATCAGGTCCTTTGGCGCCACATAGAAACCGCCCTCACCTTGCACCGGCTCGATCACGATCGCCGCCACCCGCGTCGGCTCCACGTCGGCTTTGAGCAGCCATTCGATGGCATCAATTGAATCATCGACGCTGATGCCCTTATGTTCGATGGGATAGGGCACATGCCACACGCCGGCCGGAAATGGTCCAAACTTCGCCTTGTACGGAAGAATTTTTCCGGTCAGTGCCATGGTCATCATCGTGCGCCCGTGAAAGGCACCGTTGAACGCGATGACATCGCTCCGTCCCGTCGCCGCGCGCGCGATCTTCACCGCATTCTCCACCGCCTCGGCACCCGTTGTGACAAAGAGGCTTTTCTTTTCCCCCGAGATGGGCGCCAGGGCATTGAGTTTCTCGGCCAGTTCCACGAACGGCTCGTAAGGCACCACCATGAAGCAGGTGTGCGTGAAACGGTCGAGCTGCTCCTGCACCCGCTTCATCACCAACGGGTGCCGGTGCCCGGCATTGAGGACAGCGATACCGCCGGAGAAATCGATGAAACGCCTGCCTTCGATGTCCCACATTTCGGCATTTTCCGCTTTTTTGGCGAAGATCGGAGCCGCCATGCTGACACCGCGCGCAATCGCCTTGCTTCGGCGCTCAAGAAGCGCTTCGGTTGCGCCCTTTATCGATGGATTGACGTTCATCGCTTTGCTCCTCGTCCCTGACGGCACGCCCCTCTGAATCGTGGCGCATATTTACTTGCCCATTTGCCTTGCGGCAATCGGTTTCGAGCAAGGCCTGCGCAATATCCCGCCCCTGGATTGATTTGACCGGCCACTCTAAATGCCTGATCTTCTCGGTGCAAAGCCTGAAATTCGGACGCCGGCAACGCTCCGCTGGCCTGGGCTACAGGGTTGACTTTTTTGGCATAAGCCGGTCGCGTCGAGAGATATTTCAAGCTTGGAGGCTCTAATGCATGGACTTATGCAGGACTGGCCGTTGCTTGTTCACACCATTCTCGATCATGCAAGCAAATGGCACGGCGACCGCGAAATCGTTTCGCGCAGCGTCGAAGGGCCGATTCATCGCTACACCTACCGCGACCTGAACCGGCGCGCGCGCCGCCTGGCCAGTGGAGCGCAGCGAAGTCTTCATGTGAAAGAAGGCGACGTCATCGCCACCATGGCGTGGAACACCTGCCGCCACCTTGAAATCTGGTATGGGCTGATGGGAATAGGAGCAATAGTTCATACCCTCAATCCGCGTCTCTTTGCCGACCAGCTCGAATACATCATCAATCATGCCGCAGACCGGCTGATATTTCTCGATGTGACCTTCATCTCTATCCTTGAGGCATTGGCACCGCGCCTCAAATCGGTCGAAGGTTTTGTGCTCATGACCGATCGTGGCAACATGCCCGCAACCAGCCTGCCGAACGTGCTTTGCTATGAGGATCTGATCAGCGACGGCTCTGATGATCTCCTCTGGCCGAAGCTTGATGAAAACACCGCCTGCGGCATGTGCTACACCTCGGGCACCACGGGCAAGCCGAAGGGCGTTGTGTATTCTCACCGCTCGAACGTTCTGCATGCCATGGTCGCCGCAGCGCCCGATGCCTTCGGCCTGTCGAGCCGGGACATCCTGATGCCGGTGGTGCCGATGTTCCACGCCAATGCCTGGTCGCTCGCCTTTACGGGTCCCATGGTTGGCGCCAAGCTGGTGATGCCCGGACCGAAGATGGATGGAGCTTCTATCTATGAGCTGCTCGACGGGGAAAAGGTCACCTGTACCGCTGCCGTTCCAACCGTCTGGATGATGCTTCTGCAGCATCTCGAACAGAACCCCGGCCTCAAGCTTCCATTTCTCAACCGTGTCGGTATCGGCGGTTCCGCCTGTCCCGAGGCCATGATGCGGGCATTCGTGGAGAAGTATGGGGTCAACGTTATTCACGCCTGGGGCATGACCGAAATGAGCCCGCTGGGCGCGTTCTGCACAAAAAAGGGCAGCCTTGGCCATCTGTCAGAAAACGACTGGTGGAAGATCAGAGTGAAACAGGGACGCCCCATTTTTACCGTTGACATGAAGATCACCGATGATGATGGGCGCGAGCTTCCCCATGACGGCAAAACCTTCGGCCGTCTCAAGGTTCGCGGGCCCGCTGTCGCCAGCTCCTATTTGAAGGGCGAGGGGGCATCCAATTTTGATGCGGAAGGCTGGTTCGATACTGGCGACGTTTCAACGCTCGATGAGCACGGCTACATGAATATCACCGATCGCTCGAAGGATGTTATCAAGTCGGGCGGCGAATGGATCTCGTCAATTGAGCTGGAAAACGTCGCAGTTGCCTGTCCCGGTGTAGCAGAAGCGGCTGCCATCGGCCTTCCGCATGCAAAGTGGGGTGAGCGACCCCTGATGGTGATTGTCAGGAAGCCGGCTTCCGCACTTACTTGCGAAGACGTGCTCAAGTTCCTCAAGGGCAAGGTTGCCAAATGGTGGCTACCCGACGATGTCGTCTTCGTCGATGAGATCCCTCACACCGCCACGGGCAAGATTTCCAAGATCGCTCTTCGCGATCGCTTCCGCGACTATCGCTTTCCCTCCTCATCCTGAGGCATCGTTGACAGCGGCTCGCCGCTTAGGTACTTAAACTGGAGTTTAAATAAGGAACTCCGATGGAAGCAATCGACCGCTTGTCAAAAGTCTATGGCGCCTTGGCGCACCCCGTCCGCCGCGCGATCCTGACCCAGCTCACGCGCGGCGAAGCCAAGGTTGGTGACATCGCCACCCGTTTCGATATGACGGGTCCGGCAATCACCAACCATTTGAAAGTCCTTGAGCGGGCCGGGCTCGTGCACCGCCGCAACGAGGCCCAGAGCCGCATCCTGTCTCTCGAGCCGGGCATCCTGCGCGAGGGCGAGGAATGGATCAGCAACATGCGTCGCTTCTGGCAACAGAGTTTCGACCGGCTGGAGAGCCATTTGGCGGGCGCACGAAAGGCGAAATCGCGTAAAGCCAGGGAGGATCGGTAATATGGCCGTAACAGTTGCGGAACGCAAAGCGCAGCAAAACGTCAGAAGCCGAACTCTCGTGATGGTCCGGCGCCTTTCAGCGACCACCGAAGCGGTCTTCGGCGCCTGGACCGACGAACGGCAGTTGGCAAAATGGATGGGCCCCAAGACTATGACGGTGCCGCGGGCCAAATCTGATCCGCGCGAAGGAGGCGGCTATCGCATCACCATGCGTTCGCCCGAGGGCAAGGAATACACCGTTTCCGGCCAATACTGCGAAATCCGCCCCGCCGAGCGCATCGTTATGACGTGGTCGTGGGAAGAGGAGGGGGGCCATGGACCCGTCACCTGCGTCACGATCGAGCTGAAGCCGTCCGGCAAGTCAACCGAGATGCATTTCCATCATGCCCTTTTTGCCGACAAGCAAGGCCGCGACAATCATAAGTCGGGCTGGCAGGGATCGTTCGACAAGCTCGCTGCCTTCTGCAAGGGCAAAGGCCTCAACTGAGTCTGTAGCTGTCTGTCGTTTCTCCAGGCTCTCGGACCACTCGTCCTTGTTCTATCAGCTGCTCGAGATGAGCAAGCGTTGTTTGCGCAGCGGCTGCTTTGAGCGCGATATCCACATCCGGGTAGATGGCGGCCACGAGTTCCCCGACGCTCTGGACTCCTCCCTTGAGCCTTGCCACGATGGCCGCTTCGCGCATGCGCCGATGCGCAATCAATGCCGTCACGAACTCCTGCGGCTCCCTTCGCGCCGGGCCGTGCGTCGGCCAGTAGATATCATCCTGCCGAGGGAGCAGCCGTTCGAGCGAGCGCAGATAATCGCCCATGTTTCCGTCGGGCGGGGTAACGACGCTCGTCGACCAGGCCATCACATGATCCCCGGAAAACAGCGCCCGCTCCTCCATGAGCGCATAGGCCATGTGGTTCGACGTATGGCCCGGAGTAAACACGGCGCCGATTTTCCACTCGGGGGTTTCGATAATATCGCCGTCTTTGAGCGCGATATCCGGCGCAAATTCCTCATCTCCGCCCGCATCGAGCCTGATACCACCCGTGGCGGCCCGCGTCCCATGCGGCCCGAACCCGGCGGTCTTCGCTCCTGTCAGCGATTTCAGTCTGCGGGCGAGCGGTGAATGATCGAGATGCGTGTGGGTGATGAAGATGTGTGTGACAGTCCTGCCGCCGATCGCCCGCGTCAGCGCTTCAAGATGCTCAGAATTTTCAGGGCCCGGATCGACGACCGCGAGCTGCTTCTTTCCGATGATGAAACTTGCGGTCCCTTTGAACGTGAAGGGACCGGGATTCCGGCACACCACCCGCGTGATGAGCGGGCTCACCCCCTCGGCCATGCCATAGGCGGGCGAAAAATCACGCTCGAAGGTCAATTTGATGGGTTCGCTCATTATTACGTTAGCGGTAGTAGGTGGCTGCTTGTCCCGAGAATGTCCATGGTTTCTTCACCGCAGGGCAGCCGGTGGCCTTTACGAGTTCGAGCGTCAGCTTGGAGCGCGGACCGTGGGGACCATCGGACACAGAAACAAGGATGACCGCCTCCAGGCGCGGCCCCCCGCGATGGATCCGCACGTGATCATAACAATAGATGGCGTCGTCTTTGATGTCCGCAAAACGGCGGTTGATCCGCTGCGGTCCTTCCAACACCGGAAACTCGAACGCCGAGTTGACATCGCTTGGCTGCGCAGACGCCTCCAGCAGCCCCGAGGTGAAACCGGGTACATTCTCGTTCAATGAAAAAAGCTGTACGGTCGGGTCGACGTTCCAGTTTATGAGCGCGACTGCCCGCTCTTCCGCGAAGAGCGCGTCGTGGTTTGGATTGAGATCGGCGAACCAGTTGCCCTGCGCGGTGCCCGGGACATCCTGCATCTGACTGTGGCACAACGGCTTGCCGGAGGCAGGTGGCGCCCCATCATAATCGGCGAGCAGCGCTCGCAGCGCGCTTCTCAATTTGGGCCTGAAATAATCAATGGGACAGCGATTGAAGAGCGCCTGGGGCACGATCAGCTTCGCCAGCGCTTGCGCGACAGGGTTCGCAGCAAGGTTCGGGAATGCGGCAAAAAGCTTGGGAAAATCCACCGCGTAGCGCGCCGGATTGGCGAACGGCAACGGCGGCTTGCGGAAATCGTGAAGGCCTATGTCGAATGTCTTTGCATGCCCCAGGAGCTGGCCGGGCGTCACCAGGATACTGACAAGCTTGACGGTGAAATCCGGAAATTTCACGCCCCCGTTCGCGATATTGCCCACCACGGCCGCGATTTTGGGCGCTAGGCTTTGGACATGATAGAAGTAGAGCGCGATGTCCTTGCAGGGCCTTAGATGCAGCGACCAGTCCAGTGAGTCGGGGTGGAACTCGATGGCAACAATTTCAAGTCGCCAAGGCGCACGGACTGGAATGGTGATTGCGGTCGATACATCACCCGGCGTCGTCATCATCGGATAGGCATAGATATGCCGGGTCGGCAGCGTGTGTTCGGCTGGATTGACGTTGCCGAGGGGAACGATGGCTGACAAAGCTCCAAGCTGCGTCGGCGAATGCGTGAAAAGCGCGTCCCTTTTCGGGCACGGAAGACTGGAAAGCTTCGACTGTGCCGTTCCGACTTCGGCGAAAACACTCACCAACAGGAGTGCGGCGATTGAGAGTCGCGCAAGTGCGGCCGTAATGCTCATCGATGGGTTCCCAGCCGATTGCGCAGCCACCCCATGGACTTCACGCATGTCGATATTCGACCCAAGACCAACAACCGCGAGGAATCCCGGTTCCTGACTCTAGAATATCATGGCGGAGCGCCCTTGCACCCCCAATGCAAGGACCTCCAATCTTTGATCAGCTGGCCACCGACAGAGTGCGATGAGCCGGTGAACAATGTGGGTCTTAGATATAGAACCAGATCCATGCCCAGTACGGAACGCGGCGGCAGCGGCGGCGCCGGTGGCCATGATACCAATAGCGCCGGCACCGACGACGCCAACGCCTCACGCGGCGTCTGCGGCGTCTGCGGTGCGATACGAGATCGATGACCCCATCTGCATCGCCGATGGGGTCATCATCGGCTTCCGGGAACGCGTCGAGCTTTGGCAGGATGTCAGAAGCTTGGTCTCCCGAGGGAGCTGCCAGAAATGCATGAGCGGTTTTTGGCAAGACACTCGCGATCGTGCCAACCGCGCCCACACCGAGTAACCCGGTAAGAAACAACCTTCTGTCCATCGCTGTCTCCTGTTCACAGCGCCACCGCGGCCTCGGGTCTGGCAGCAGGGGCGGCGCGAGTTTAGGCGGCCAGTAAGGCTCGAACACTCAAGGTCAAGCCAGGTTCCAGAAATAGGTTTCGGTTGGAACATATCCGGAACTGTAAGCCTGGAAGGCCGTTGGCGAGGCAGAAGATTAAGCGAAATCCCGAAAGACCAAGGCGGTCGTCAGGGGTCGCGTACCGGCAAATCTGGGAGCTTTGTCACCAGTTCAGCAAACAAGAGCGCTCGGTGTTGGTCAGCTGACTGACGTCCCACCGAGCGCAATGCTGCGAGCCTGCTCAGTGTGAAATGTAATGCCTAACCCAGATGGACGGTGCCAGGAGCGGCTGGTTCTGAGCGACCCTCACCGGACCACAGGGCGCGATGCTGCCGAGGCAGAATTCCGCGGAGCTGGTATTGATTTCAGGAGCCTTAGATACGCTCGATGTTAGAATTCGATCCGCAGCTCTTAGATCTCCAGCCGCCAAGGCCTTGGAGCGGATTGAAACCGAGCCGGGGCGGTTTCCAACCTTGATGCTGCCCAATCGGTTGATGACCGTGGTTGCTGCGAAGTCGACGGCAGCGGGTTTTGAAACCGGCCTGTGACGGCTGGCCAATTTCGCGACTGGAGCCGACCGTGCGGTGTGCCGGTGGACTTGCCCGCGATATTCCATAGGCATTGCAAGAACAATCGGAACAATCGCTGGTGAGCTGACCGTTCCGGAATCCAAATATGGCCTGCCACCTGCTTGTGCCGCGCCGGTAGCCATGAACAACATTGCAGCAATCGCTGCTGATAACTTTACGCTCGACATACTCTCATCCCCAAGGTTAGGTCCCGCTCAACAAATTGCATCACAGTCATTGACAAAGAGTTCAGGAGCGCGCGGCGTATTTCATGACGAAACACGCTGCGCGAAGTCGCGAAAGCGGTCGACCTGAAAGTTGACGAGATGAGAAAGGACTTGTGTTTGAAACTGATAGCGGCAGGGAAGGTGATCAGTTGACCTATTCAGCTGCGCGCAAGTCCCAAAGAAGATTCATTTACCAAAAAATGAAATGGATCGGCGTCATGCTCTTGCGCAGCATGACCGATCCTCTTCGGAGTCAGAAAAGCGTGCCCGCAGTTTCCTGCCTACCATCTGGGGCGTTGCCTAGAAGAGCCCTCTCTGGAAGGAGAGGGCTCAAGGCACTGCCTCAAATGTAATTTTACTGTGGCAAGGCGACGTCTTTGAAGGCGTCTTTCATGCAAGCAGCGGAGAATTGCTCTTTCGTGATGGTCAGTTCAGCATCGGCGGTCGTGACGCTCGGATCGCTCGCTTTGTAGGCCGCTGCAAGCGGAGTCACCTCAGTACCCGCAATGGTCCCGTTCTTGTCGGCGTCAGCCTTGTCAAACAGTTGCTGGCAGGACGCCTCGTCGGCCGCATAAGCTGCCGGTCCCACCGCTAGCGCGATGGCAAAAGCTGAAAAAGCTAGAAGTTTCATCAGACATTCTCCTGTGATGGGTCGCTCTCTCCACGGAGCGCCGAAAGGCGAACTATTTCGTCTCTAAAAGAGTTCCATCACATCGCATGTTTCAGTAACTGGCTTGGCCAGCACGCTAATCCCTTGATCCGATAGATCGATTTATTTCCGTCGTGACTGCATATTCGGCGAAGATTGCCGGATGATCATTGGCAGGGGCACGGGCGGGATGAAACAAACCGGCAACGCCGGAAATCAACACCCCGACAAACAGAAGCCTCGCCGATAGTCGAAGTTCGGCCCGGTCGGTACGACGGCGACCCGAGCCCAAAATTGTCTCTCGCCGCAAACGCGCAAGCGACAGCACATCGACAGTTTCGAGTCCTCCGGAAGCTGCAAGCTCATCGGCAAGCGTGCCGGAATCCACCGTGTTGGCGGCCACGCGTTCACTTGGCCACCCGGGCGATCAAGTCCGCGAGCTCGTCTTGCCCCGCCATCTTGCCAGTTTGGGAGGAATATGTGCTGACTGACAAGCCAGTGCGATGGGACCGAAAGCGAATTGATATTCGACCCTGCAGCGTCCTCTAATTACGGAATCGCATACACGTTCACGCGATCGGCGATCCCGCGGAGTTGAGCCTCGTGCAGCACTGGCTCGACTTGGATTGACTTGAGCACGTCCGAGGATCTCTCATCGCTTATGACGGAGCTGGTCGCAAAAATTTCCCGCGCATTTGCAAGCCCCTGTACCCGAGACGCAATGTTTACCGTTTGGCCGAAGTAATCCTGCCGCTCATTCAACGTAACGGCAATGCAGGGTCCTTCGTGCATGCCTATCTTCAGCAGTAGGTCCTCCCGTTGGCGCTCCTGATTGAACCGGCGCATTGCGTCTCTCATCTTGATGGCGGCGGCAAGACCGCGGTGAGGCGTTGGGAAGGTCGCCATGACTGCATCACCGATGGTCTTGACGACTGCACCTCCCTCAGCAGCGACGATGCCGTTTAGGACATTGAAGTGCGCCTTCACCAAATCGAACGCCGCCAAATCACCGACCCGTTCGTACAGCTCCGTCGATCCGCGCAAGTCGGTAAAAATGAAGGTCAGGCTGGTAATCTTGAGGCGCTGATCTATGCCTAAAGTGTCGGTGCGGTAGATGTCGCGAAAGGTTTGATTGGTGAGCAGGCGCTTGGCGCTTAGGAACGGCCGATATGTTTTTATGAAGCTTAACATGCGCTCACTGGCAATGAACACCGTCGGAAGTGTTCGACAATCGCGGCGATTGTCGAAAGTGATGCGCAGCGAACCGGGTCGCATGATCGTTCTGGGATGTTGACCTGTAGTTCGATCAATAATGAACGGAAGATGCTGCCTTTCCCTGGTGTGCTCCCCCTTGATCTCTAGGAATTGAGCCGTGTGGGTCACCAAATCCTCAATAAGATAGAGGCCTTCAGCCATCTGTAAGGACATGATTGCGCGCTCGCCCGGGGGAAGCTCAAGGACTTCAAGCGTCACGTCCTCGAAGAAAGCCTCATAGTCGGACGGTACAACAAGGTGTGAGCCGATAGTTACCTGTCTGAAATACTCTGCAGTTGAAAGCTGATCAGGGTTGTGGGCTGTCAGTGCTCTGACACGTGAGCTGACGGTGAACGTTACCTCCACCCTGTCGTCTAACGTTGGCTCATAGCCTTCAGCGCAATTTGGACAGAAATAATCCTCGCTGCGTATGGTTCTCAATGACGTGTTTCGATCGAGCACATTGCCGCAATCAGGGCACAGCACGTTCCAGGATATCTCGAATATGCCAATCTGTGCCCCGTGCAAAAGAGCGCCTATTAGGCTCTCTTCGTCGAGATTTAGTTCAGCGGCCAACGCCACCGTGTTGATGCGAACGAGCTTGTGTTCTTGAGCTTCAATGACAAATTTCTCGAGTACAGCCGCCAATGGTGGATCGACGGACTGGCGGAGCAGAAGGAACAGCGAAGCAGCTTCACCGGTGGAGGTTGTGGCGGTCATCTACGGCCAGAAGCGAAATCTTTTCCCAAAGTGCTTCTAAGTTAGGCCTCCCCAATCATCGCAGCAAGTCTCTAGAAAACCGTTGAGCTCACGCTTCGCAGATTCAGAAGGACGCGGACGTCCACAGCGTGACCAACGGTCCTCCTGATCCAAAGACTGGATCTTTGCGTGGTTTGGCAACCTTGGGAATCGTCCTTAGAGATCGTTGCCGGTCCTCGCTTTTGGTACACAAGTCGTACGTGCCCGAAGGTGGATAAGCGCCGACCACCAGGAGATCGCGGCTGGCAGAAATCTTCCGATGTCCAGTGCCGGCAGGCAGAACAGCCACGTCTCCTGCCTTCAGGGAGAGAATTCGACCCCGGTTGCCGCCGAACTGCACCTTTGCCGTACCACGAGCAATGCCCAACACCTCATGGATCTGGGAGTGATAGTGCACGTAGTCATAGATACCATCGCGCCAGGATTTGCCCCAGCCGTTGCTTTCAAACACCTCCTCCAGCACGGCCGCCGGATCAAGTTTGGATGGAAGACGCACCGGACCGCGATAGACAATGAGCGGCCAGGCTGGGTGGTTGGGAATGATGCCATCATCCTTGAAACGAATGGCGTTGGCCTTTCGCCGCTGGATGAGCGAAGCAATTTCTTTTTTCGAGGGTTTCGACCATCCAGTGAGGGTCTCGGCGACCTTCTTGATTGTTTCCAGTGCAGGCATCTTTTGTGATTGGGTTGTGTCGCGCCATGTGGTTAGAGATTTGGGCCTGGAACCCTAACTCAGTGATAAATTGGTCGGAGTGAGTGGATTCGAACCACCGACCCCCTGCTCCCGAAGCAGGTGCGCTACCAGGCTGCGCTACACTCCGCCTGAAAAGGAGGGCTCGGGTTATACTTGAGCCGAAAGGCCTTTCGCAAGCGTCTTCCTGCCGAAGGCGGTCGCTTGCTTCAGGCCTCGCGTGGAAGCATTGCTCTGCCGCGACTCACCCGCTATGGTCCGCAGCCTTTCCGTTGGGGCGTAGCCAAGTGGTAAGGCAGCGGATTTTGATTCCGCCACCCCAGGTTCGAATCCTGGCGCCCCAGCCAC
>DATBLQ010000023.1:0-18155 GCA_036555325.1 Aestuariivirgaceae bacterium
AGAGAAACCGCTAGTATGAACCTCCGCCTATTCACTACTAACTCCAAGCAATCTATCTCCGCAAAAACCGTTGAGCGCCATTCTCTCGCACCATCTGTGCATAAGCTATGGAAAACCGGTGCGCCGACTGTGGAAAGCAATGCACAGCACAAACATCGCTACCCGTCCGCCGCGACCTGGGACGAGGTCGCTGTCTCTGACCTCTGAGGGAAGGGGCATCGCCGGACCGCCTCGCTAGGCGCGATCCGGGCATCTCTTGTGACCGCCCCGAGAAAAAGATGGCCGGATCAAGTCCGGCCATGACGTCTTGAGAGTAGGGGAGAGGGTGGCATCGCCACGCATCCCTCCCCCTTGTGGGAAGGGACGCCGGCGCGGGAGCGACGGCAAAGTGGGGTTCGAGCTCTACCCGCGCCGGCCTTCGTCCTCGGCGGCCGAGCTCAATCGCTTCTGCACCTCCGCGAAGAGGAAATCGTTTGAGGCAAGCACGTTGCCGGTCGCCATGGGGTCCGGCTTGCCGTCGAGATCGACGACGCGGCCGCCCGCCTCGCGCACCAGAAGCATGCCGGCCGCCACGTCCCACGCGTTGAGCCCACGCTCCCAGAACGCATCGAAACGCCCCGCGGCGACATAGGCGAGATCGAGACAGGCCGAACCCGTGCGCCGAAAACCGCCCACGCGGCCCTGCACGGCGGCGAGCTCGCGGTTGAAGACGTGGAAATTGTCGGCCGTATCGTGGGGCAGGCCGCAGCTGATGAGCGCATCCTTGAGGTCGCGCCGCGCCGAAACGCGCAAGCGGCGCCGTTCGTTCAACATGCCGCCGCGCCCGCGCTCGGCGGTATAAAGCTCGTCGATGATCGGATTGTAGATGAGCCCGGCGACGATTTCGCCCTTGCGCTCGAGCGCGATGGAGATGGCGATGAGGGGAAGACCGTGGATGAAGTTGGTGGTGCCGTCGATGGGGTCGATGATCCAGCGGTTGTCTTTGTCCTGCCCCTCGTGGGCGCCGCCTTCCTCACCGAGGAAACCATAGGAAGGCCGCGCCTTCGACAATTCGGCGCGCAGAATTTTCTCGGTGCGCTGGTCCGCATTGGTGACGAAATCGCCAGGGCCCTTGCGCGACACCTGCAGGTTCTCGATCTCGCCGAAATCGCGCTGCACCCCGCGCGCCGCCTTGCGGGCAGCGTTGATCATCACGGTCATGAGCGCAGAGGAGGCCATCGGATCCTAAAGGTTAAGGTTGCGAGCTTGGCCCCGCATCTCCGACAAACCGCCTCGCCAGGTCAAGTGATTAGATTGAGAAATGGGGGAGGGTGCGCATAACCTCTCCGGTCCGCTCCACAAACTCGTCATGCCCGGACCACCGCGAGGAGCGGCGCGATCCGGGCACCTCTCGCACCGCCTGAGAAAGAGATGGCCGGATCAAGTCCGGCCATGATGCCTGAGAGGAGGGGAGAGGGAAGCCACCGCGCAAGTCCCTTCTCCCCTGGCTCGTGGGAGAGGATGTGGTCTATTGGGGTGATGCTCTTGCCGGTTTTGGCCTCAAGGTCACGCCGAAGGGTCGCAAGGTGTTTTTCGTTCTGTACCCCCAGTCCAAATATGCCCGGCTCTTCTGACTTACCCGGACTCGCTATTACCTCAGTTCAAGCCTAAGATTTGCCTCGTAATTTGCTAAGGCAGCTCGCCATGGAACGCCGCCTAGCCGCTATACTTGCCGCTGACGTTGTCGGCTTCAGCCGGATGATGGAGAGCGATGAGGCCGGCACCCTTGCCCTGCTTAAGACGCGCCGCAAGGAAGTTCTCGAACCACTCGTTGCCAGACACCGGGGCCGAATTTTCAAGGTTACCGGCGACGGAGTGCTGATCGAATTCGCCAGCGCCGTCAACGCGGTGCAGTGTGCAATCGATCTACAGCAGGCTATGTCGGCTGCAAATGT
The DNA here is from genome assembly GCA_036555325.1 of Aestuariivirgaceae bacterium. GTDB lineage: Bacteria > Pseudomonadota > Alphaproteobacteria > Rhizobiales > Aestuariivirgaceae > DATBLQ01. Next base: position 1,935 of record DATBLQ010000023.1, read on the forward strand.
TGATCAGTCCGAGGATCGCCATGTCGTGCTCCGCATTGGCGTCAATCTGGGGGATGTCATCGTCGAAGGCAGCGACCTTTACGGCGAGGGCATAAACATTGCGGCTCGTCTTGAGAGCATTGCAGAACCAGGCGGGATCACAGTCTCTGGTAGCGCCTTCGATCAAGTCAAGAACAAGATCGATGTTGTCCTGGAAGATCTTGGACCGCAAAACATGAAGAATATTGCCGAGGCTGTACGAGTCTATCGTGTGACCGAAACGCCGCGCGTCTTCGTGGCGGCGCCTCCAGCTCAAAGCGGCAAGCCGTCGATCGCGGTACTGCCCTTTGCCAACCTAAGCGACGATCCTGAACAGGAGTATTTCGCTGATGGAATGGTCGAAGATATCATTACCGCTCTCTCGCATTTCAAGGAATTGTTCGTCATCGCCCGCAACTCGAGTTTCGTCTACAAGGGGCGCAGCGTCGATATCAGCCAAATAGCGAAGGAGCTTGGCGTCCGCTACGTTCTTGAGGGCAGCGTACGCAAGTCGGGAAACCGTGTGCGCATCACTGGCCAACTCATTGATGCTGCCACGCAGGCACACCTTTGGGCCGACCGATTCGACGGCACACAAGAAGATATCTTCGATCTGCAGGATAAGCTCACTGAAAAAGTTGTTGGAATTGTAGAACCACAGATCCGCAAGGCCGAGATGGGACGCTCACGGCGTAAACGGCCCTGGAACCTTGATGCGTATGATCTCTATCTGCGTGCACTACCTCATCTCTACTCAATGCAGGCGAACGACAATAGTCAGGCGCTTGAGTTCCTGACCCAGGCTATCAGGCTCGATCCTAACTTCGCTCCCGCCTTGGCTTTTGCCGCATGGTGTTATGAGCAACGCCTCACGCGAAGCTGGAACACTGTGTGCGCCGACGATCTCAACAATGCCCTGAGACTTGCTCGTGCCGCTCTTGCAACGGGAAGCGATAATGCCAATGCCGTTGGGATGGCAGGCTTTGTGCTTCTGATGATCGGGCATGAATACGAGGTGGGATTGTCTGCAATCCGCCGGGCCACTGAACTTAACCCCAACAATGCGTTGATCCTGTCTCATGCTGGATTTGCATATTGCATGGCCGGAGATTTGCAGGAGGCCATTGCGTGCTTCCGCCGTGCTCGGCGCCTGAGCCCGGTTGACCCGGGTGCGTTCTTCTTTCTCACTGGCGAAGCGAAAGCGCTGCTGTTTTCCAGTCGATACACCGATGCGGTCGAACTCGCCCGTCGCTCGGCTGCCACTTACGATCGTTGGGATTCAACGTATTGGTACCTGGCCGCCGCATATGGGCATCTGGGCCAAACCGACGAGGCCAATAAGGCGATTGCGAAAATCCTGGCGCTGTCGCCGAGTGTGACAGTCTCCCGCATGCGCAAGCTTCCAATTAGAGACAAGAAACGACTTGATATCTTGCTCGATGGCCTGCGCAAGGCGGGATTGCCGGAGTGAAATTCCGGGTGAATGTCTGCTATTGGCATTTAGGCGACATCTCAACCGTTCACCGCGATGTCCGATGTTGAGGGATAAGCAGACACTTCGACCCAAACCGGCCATTTCTCTGACGGTGAATGGTCGCGGGCCACTGCCTGAGCAGGGCATTTCATTGGATTAAGTGAACTCGCCAAACTGTGAAGCTCGGACAACTAAATCCGTGAAGAAGACGTGATTGCTCCCCTGCATCGACATGAAGCGCTTGCCGCTACGCGATCACACGACTTCTCCAAACCAGCCACGGCGAGCCATCCACTTCACCGCTTCGACCACCGGCACGATGGAAAAGGCCAACGCGATCGTTAGCATCCAGTCTTGAGCTGAGAAGCCGAAGGTCCCGAACGCCCGCTGAAAGAAGGGGACGTAGGTGATGACGATCAGTAGGAACAGTTCCCAGGCGACGGCCAGGTTCAGCCAGCGATTTGAGAACACGCCCTTGATGATCGACAGACGATCGGATCGGCAATTGTAGGCGTTGAAGAACTGGATCAGAACGAGCAACACGAAGGTCATGGCCATCACCTCCTCGAGCGGCCGCCCCGAACGGAGCAGCCAGACGAACAGTGTGATGTTTATGAGCGCGGACCACACACCAGCCGTGATCAGCATGACCACAACCGGCGGCGTGAACATGCCGATACGGGGATTTCGCGGTCGCCGCTTCATCAGGTCCGTTTCCGGCGGATCCACGGCCAGGGCCAGCGCTGGCAGACCGTCGGTCGCGAGATTGACGTAGAGAATCTGCACGGCGGTCAGCGGCATGGGCAATCCGGCGATGACAGCGCCGGCGAGCAGCACGATCTCGCCGACGTTACACGACAGCAGATACATCAAGTATTTCTTGATGTTCCCGAAAACGATCCGGCCCTCCTCGACGGCCGCGACGATGCTCGCGAAGTTGTCATCGAGCAGAGTCATGCCTGCCGCCTCTTTGCTGACATCGGTTCCGGCGATGCCCATTGCAATGCCGACATCGGCTTTCTTCAGGGCCGGCGCATCGTTGACACCGTCGCCGGTCATCGCCACAACCTGCCCGCGATTTTGCCATGCGCTCACGACGCGGAGCTTGTCGGCTGGCGAGACGCGCGCGTAGACCGCGATGTCGGTCACCATCCCGTTCAGAGCCTCGTCGGTCATCGCTTCGAGATCGCGACCGGAGACGACCCGCGCGTCCTTGATGATCCCCAGCTCTTTGGCGATAGTGCTGGCGGTCAGCGGGTGATCGCCGGTGATCATCACTGCCCGGATGCCTGCGGCCTCGCACGTCTGCACCGCGACCCGCGCTTCCTCGCGAGGCGGGTCCATCATCGCGACGAGCGCCAGAAGTGTCATGTCGCGTTCGGCATCCTCGAGCAACGCGCCGGTTTTCTTCGCGACTGCGAGGACGCGCAGGCCTTCGCCGGCCATACGCCGTTCGACGGCGAGAATCGCCTCGCGGCCCGAGTCGGTCAACGGACGTTCGCCGCCCGAGCGCAGCTCTCTGGTGCAGCTCGCCAGAATCTCGTCGGCGGCACCTTTCGAGTAAGCCACTGCGCCACCAGGATTCGTCGAATGCAGCGTGGTCATGCGGCGCCGCTCTGAAGCAAAGGGGATCTCCGCCGAGCGCGGCTCCTGTTCGTTCAGCGAGGCTGGACTCAACCCCACTTTGGTTGCCGCGACGACGAGCGCGCCTTCGGTTGGATCTCCCAGGACATGCCAGCGCCCATCGCGGGACACAAGCTGCGCGTCAGATGCGAGCACGCCGGCACGCAGCACCTCACGCAGACTCGACGGCGGCTCGATGGTCTGTCCGCCGTCGAGGACCTTGCCGACTGGCTCGTAGCCGACGCCGGTCAGCTCCAACAGGCGATCGTCGACGAACACCTGCCGGACGGTCATTTCGTTCCGCGTTAGCGTGCCCGTCTTGTCGGAGCAGATGACCGACGTGCTGCCCAGCGTTTCGACGATCGGCAGTCGCCGAACAAGGGAGTTGCGCTTGACCATCCGCCGCAGGCCGATCGCCAGAGAGATGGTCACGACGGCCGGAAGCGCCTCGGGAACCGCCGCCACCGCCAGCGCTATGCCAAAGAGGAACATGTCGATGACGGGGAGGCCGCGGGCAATCCCGACGACGACCACGACCGCGACCACCGAGAGTGCGGCCTTGCCGAGCGTGCCTCCGAGTCGATCCAGATTGATCTGCAGCGGAGTCCGGCTGGCTTCGACCGTCTCCACCATTTGCGCGATGCGGCCAAACTCTGTCGACATCCCGGTCGCGATGACCACGGCCTGCCCGCGTCCACGGGCCACGAGCGTTCCCGCGTACGCCATGTTCCGTCGATCGCCGAGCGGCAACTGGTGATCGTCCAGGCGGCTCTCGGTTTTCTCGACGGCCACTGATTCTCCGGTGAGGGCAGCCTCGTCGACGGCGAGGTTGATAGCCTGCAACACGCGCACGTCCGCGGGAACACGATCGCCGGCGCGGAGCAGGATGACGTCGCCCGGCACCAGCTCGCGAGCCGGCACGGCGGTTTCCAGCGCTTCACGAAGCACGTGTGCCAGCGGCGCCGCCATCTTCTTCAGCGCTTCGAGTGCCCGGCCCGCCCGATGTTCTTGAATGAACCCGAGCAGCACCGCAAATAGGACGATGACCGTAATGACGATGGCTTCGAGAGTGTGACCAAGGAATCCCGATATCGCAGTGGCGGCGAGAAGGATCAGGATGAGTACGTTCTCGAACTGTGCCGCGAAGGTGCGCCATGCCGACGTGTGCGTCGTCGAATGCAGCTCGTTCGGCCCGTACGTTGAGAGTCGCTGCGCCGCCTCAGCGCTGGAAAGACCAGCCGGCGTCGTCGCCAGCCGCGTGAGTACTTCCTCGACCGGCGAGGTGTGCCACGTGGGAACCTCTGAGCCGCTCGTCAGCACTCCGTCACCCAGCAACCTCTGAGTCATGCCGCCCCCTTGCCAGTTTCGTCATATGTCCAGAACAAGCAAGCCCTTTATATACCGTCGCGTCAGTGAAACGAATCCTCGGTGATCACTAGACGGTGCCAGGCTCTGGCCTGAAGATCCGAGGCGGACTAGTATCTTGCAGCGCCGCGACGAGAGCTGTCCCGGAGAAAGGCTAAAGTCGGCATCTGGAGTCGCCATGCACGGTCGCAAACCCCTGTTGCCGTGCTGCCAGTCGGTCGTGGGCTGATGCTCGAGGTCATCCGCTATCAACACAGAGGGGGCATGACATGGCCAAACGTGACTACGGCAGCCTGATGGTGCCGGCGTTGGCCATCCTGTTCTGGCTCGTGGTGCTCGTCGCCATCGTGATGAACTGGCATTAAATGGTTGGCGACCATATTTCTCCGGGCGGCTGAACTTTTTCAGGAATAGGAGAGCACGCTGGGACGCCAAATCGATTTTAATCTGGAACTAAGCTCCGCTCTAGCTTGCGAATTGCACTCTTCCATCACTTCGTAGCTCCAGGAGCAGTGTCGATGGATGGCCGCCGCGTATTATTCTTTAGCAAGATGAATGTCGAAGGCAAAAGGAACGAGTCCAGCCAGGCGTTGTATTCTCGTGCATGTACAGTATGATAGGTATCAGCCCGCAATTTCGCAGTTTCAGTTTTCAAGCGGGTCGAATGAAAAAACCAGAGACGGCTGATTTACAGCCCGTGAACTAAGACGGCTGATTTACAGCCCGTGAACTAACAAGGGAGGTAACGCATGCTGCACAAGCTGCAGGCCCTATCGCTGATTTTGGCTGCGTTAGCAGCGGCCGCAATCGGTTTTGCCGGAACAAATGATGCGCAAGCCCAATGGAAGCCCACCAAAACGGTGGAGTTCGTCGTGCCGGCCGGTACGGGAGGCGGCGCGGACCAAATGGCTCGTATGATCCAGGGCATCGTTCAAAAGTACAACCTGATGGACCAATCGCTGGTCGTCGTGAACAAGGCCGGCGGATCGGGTGGCGAAGGTTTCCTGGACATGAAGGACTCCAATGGCAATCCGCACAAGATCCTCATTACCCTCTCCAGCCTGTTCACCACTCCGCTGGCTACCGGGATCCCCTTCAGCTGGGAGGATCTGACGCCGGTCGCCATGTTGGCGCTCGACGAGTTCGTACTGTGGGTGAACGCCGAGTCCCCGCATAAGACGGCGCAGGAATATGTCGAAGCCGCCAAGGCTGCCGACGGCCAGTTCGCCATGGCGGGCACTGGCTCCAAGCAGGAGGACCAGATCATTACGGTTGGCTTGGAACAGTCGACCGGCGCGAAGCTGAAATACATCTCGGAGAAAGGCGGTGGCGATGTTGCCAAGGCGCTTGTCGGTAATCACGTCAACTCGACAGTGAACAACCCGATCGAGCAGGTGTCGTTCTGGAAAGCAGGCCAGACTCGGGCGTTGTGCGTATTCGACAGCAAGCGCATCGCGCACACAGAGAAAGTCACTGACAGCATGGCGTGGAGTGACATCCCGACCTGCAAGGAGGCAGGCTTGGATATCGAGTACACGATGCTGCGCGGCATCTTCATGCCGGCAGGCGTTGAGCAGGGGGCGGTCGATTACTATGTCGACCTGTTTAAGAAAGTTCGCGAAACGCCCGAGTGGAAAGAGTTCATGGTCAAGGGCGCATTCAATCAGACCTTCATGACGGGCGATGAGTTCAAGGCCTGGCTGACGAATGCGGCTGCTCTTCATAAGGATTTGATGACCAAAGCTGGCTTCATCAAGTGACCAGACACGGCTTCGGCGGCAACGCCGGAGCCGTCAGCGAAAAGACTTCAAATGAGGCATGAAGACGAAACCGGCGACAGTTTGTTGTCGAACCGGTCGGCTAACATCCTGGTCGCCCTGATCCTGATCGCTGTCGGCGGGCTGGTCATCGCCGACAGCTTACGGCTCGGCATCGGCTGGGCCGAGGACGGCCCGCGACCAGGTTACTTTCCGTTCTACACCGGGCTGCTGATCGTGCTGGCGAGCCTCTGCACGATCGTGCTGACCGTGATGGGGCGCATGGGAAGCAAAGGGCCCTTCGTCCGCCGTGAGCAATTCCGGGACGTAATGAAGGTTTTCGTGCCGACGGCGATCTACGTGGCTCTGATCTGGTTGATCGGCATCTACGTGGCAAGTGCGGTCTTCATCGCCGTATTCATGCGCTGGCTCGGCAAGTTCAAATGGCCTCTGACCATCATCGTCAGCCTTGCCGTACCATTCGCATTGTTCGTGATCTTCGAACTCTGGTTCCTGCTTCCGCTGCCAAAAGGGCCAGTCGAGGATCTGTTGGGTTACTGACCAGGGGACCACCCGAACCCTGCACCAGGGAGAACAGCGTGGAAGCATTGAGCTCGTTAATCGCTGGCTTCAGCGTCCTCGGCGACCCTGCAAACGTCTTGTACATGCTAATCGGAATTACGCTTGGCGTCCTCATTGGCGTGCTTCCGGGACTAGGCGGTGCCAATGGCGTCGCCATTCTCCTGCCGCTCACCTTCAGCATGTCGCCGACGTCGGCGATCATCATGCTTTCCTGTATCTATTGGGGCGCGCTGTTCGGCGGTGCCATTACCTCGATACTTTTCAACATTCCGGGGGAGCCATGGTCGGTGGCCACGACCTTCGATGGTTATCCCCTGGCGCAGCAGGGGCGCGCCGGAGAGGCGCTGACTGCTGCCTTCACCTCTTCCTTCTTCGGTGCCTTATTCGCCGTCATCCTGGTCACGTTTCTGGCGCCTCTGATCGCTTCCATGGCGCTCGCGTTCGGGCCGGCTGAGCTGTTCGCCGTGCAGCTTCTCGCCTTTTGCAGCTTCGTCGGCATGAGCAGAGAACCACCCTCGAAGACAATTGCTGCCATGATGCTTGGCTTTGCGCTTGCCGCCGTGGGCCAAGATCCGTCGACCGGACAGCTGCGCATGACCTTCGGCTGGTACGAGCTGCTACGCGGCTTCAACTTTCTGATCGCGGTCATCGGTCTGTTCGGCATCGGCGAGATCCTGCTGACCATGGAGGAAGGCCTTGCCTTCAGGGGTCGGAGTGCGAAGATCAATCCACGTGTCGTGCTGCAGACCTGGGCCAAGCTGCCGAAGTTCTGGGCGACAGCGTTGCGTGGTGCCATCGTCGGCTGTTGGATGGGCATTACTCCAGGTGGTGCGACGCCAGCATCCTTTATGAGTTACGGCGTGGCCAAGCGCTTCTCGAAACGTGGCGCGCATTTCGGCCAGGGTGAGCTTGAGGGAGTCGTGGCACCGGAGACCGCGGCACATGCCGCCGGAACCAGCGCACTTCTACCGATGTTGACACTCGGGATCCCCGGCTCGCCCACAGCCGCCGTTTTGCTGGGCGGACTGCTTATTTGGGGCCTGGAGCCCGGACCAATGCTATTCATCGATCAGCCAGACTTTGTCTGGGGCCTGATCGCGAGCATGTATCTTGGCAACGTCGTAGGGCTGATCGTGGTCCTAACAACTGTGCCTTTGTTTGCGGCGATCCTGCGCATTCCATTCAGCATTATCGCCCCGGTAATCATAACCGTCTGCGCGATCGGCGCCTTCACTGTGAGAAACGCGCTTCTCGACATAACCTTTATGCTTATCTTCGGCGTCATCGGTTACGTCTTCAAGAAGCTCCAGTACCCGCTGGCTCCATTGGTCCTGGCACTGGTGCTCGGGGACATGGCCGAGTCCAATTTCCGAAATGCCATGGTACTGTCGGACGGCGGTCTGTGGATCTTTTGGTCGAATGGTTTGGTCGGTTCGATTTGCGGTCTGGCCGTGTTTATGCTGTTTTGGCCTTTGATTTCGTCTGGTCTCAAACGTCTTCGTTCGCGTCGAAGCCAGCCGGCCGAATAGCTGTTCTGCCTGAAAGGCTTGTGGGCGTTCTTGGACCTAGTGTACTCTGACGAATAAGATCCATGGAGGAATAGATGACATCAACGGGTCTCGCCGCGAAATCAGCAACGAGCACAACCGCGGAAGACACGCTGAAGCAGAAAAGCAGGGACGCCAATGTCATTTCGGGCGGGCATCTCGTGGCCAAAGCGCTGAAGAACGAGGGCGTGGACACGATTTTCACGCTATGCGGCGGCCATGTTATCGATATCTATGACGGCTGTGTCGACGAAGGCATCCGCATCATCGACGTGCGACATGAGCAGGTGGCGGCCCACGCTGCCGACGGTTATGCGCGCCAGACAGGCAAGCTTGGCTGTGTGGTGACGACCGCCGGTCCGGGCTGCACGAATGCTGTCACTGGTATTGCCACGGCGTTTCGATCTGAGAGTCCCGTTCTGCATATCGGCGGACAAGGCGCGCTTACGCAGCACAGGATGGGGTCGCTGCAGGACCTGCCGCACGTCGACATGATGCGGCCCATCACGAAATTCTCCGAAAGCGTACGCTCGACAGAGCGCGTCGCGGATATGATCTCGATGGCGGCTCGCGAATGCTTTGCTGGCGCCTATGGTCCAGCCTATCTCGAAATTCCGCGCGACGTGCTTGATCGTGAGGTGGATTTCTCCAAGGTTGTCATTCCGGCGACCGGCAAGTATCGCGCATCGACAAGGGCGCTCGGCGATCCGCGTGATATCGAAAGGCTCGCCGACATTCTGGTGAAGTCCGAGCGACCCGCAATATTGTTTGGCCAGCAGGTCTGGATGGCACGAGGCCATGAAGAGGCCGTGGCACTTCTTCGCGGCCTTGATATTCCTGGCTACTTCAACGGCGCGAGTCGCGGTTTGTTACCGCCGGGTGACCCGCACCATTTCGATCGGACTCGCTCTCAGGCTTTCTCTAACGCCGATGTGATCGTCGTCGTAGGTACGCCGTTTGACTTCCGCATGGGCTATGGCAAGCGCATTAGCAAAGATTTGACTCTTGTCCAAATTGACATGGACTACCGGACTGTCGGCAAAAACCGCGACATTTCACTTGGCCTCGTCGGCCATCCAGGCACCATCCTGGGTGCTGTGCTTGACGCGGCGAGTGCGCGCATCGATGCCGGCAAGCGTCAGGCTAGGAAACAATGGATGCGGGAGCTCCAGGAGGCGGAGACAAGCGCCACCGAGAAGCTTAAGCCACTATTCATGTCGGAAAGCATACCAATTCATCCTTATCGCGTCGCCTGGGAGATAAATGAATTCCTAACTGACGACACCATCTATATCGGTGATGGCGGCGACGTGGTGACAATCTCGGCACAAGCTGTCCGTCCGCGCCGCCCGGGCCATTGGATGGATCCGGGCGCACTCGGCAGTCTCGGCGTTGGCACGGGCTTCGCGATGGCGGCGAAGCTCGCCCACCCGGCCAAGGAAGTGCTCTGCTATTACGGCGACGGTTCATTTGGCATGACGGCCTTCGACATGGAGACGGCAAACCGCTTCGGCGCGCCCTATATCGCTGTGATCGGCAACAACTCCGCGATGAACCAAATCCGCTATGGTCAGATCGCCAAATACGGGGAGCAGCGCGGTAATGTCGCCAACCTGCTGGGGGATGTTCCGTTCGGCAAGTTCGGCGAAATGCTCGGCGGTCGTGGTGAAGAAGTTCGCGAGCCGACGCAGATCGGGCCGGCGCTGCGGCGAGCACGCGAATCCGTTCACAAGACGGGCCGCTCTGCCGTCATCAACATTTGGGTAGACCCGCGTGAATACGCGCCGGGAACAAAGGCGCAAACAATGTACAAGTGACCAGACTGGCGGACACTCTGGCTTCAACTGAGAGACACATATCAGCAACAGTCAACGTCAGGAAACTTTCGAGAGGAATACATGGGCAAGGCATTGGATGGCATCCGGATTCTCGATTTCACCCACGTGCAGTCCGGTCCAACCTGCACACAGCTTCTGGCATGGCTCGGTGCCGACGTTATCAAGGTAGAGCGGCCTGGCATTGGGGATATCACGCGCGGCCAACTGTGCGATATCCCGGATGTCGACAGCCTTTATTTCACGATGCTAAACCATAACAAACGCTCGATTACCATCGACACCAAGAACCCGAAGGGTAAGGAGGTGCTCGAGGCGCTGGTGAAGACTTGCGATGTGCTCGTCGAGAACTTCGCGCCGGGGGTGCTCGACCGCATGGGCTTTGGCTGGGAGCGCATCCAGGTTCTCAATCCGCGCATGATTGTTGCGTCGGTGAAGGGTTTCGGGCCCGGCCCCTACGAGGACTACAAGGTTTATGAGAATGTTGCCCAGTGCGCCGGCGGCTCTGCATCGACCACAGGCTTTGACGATGGCCCGCCCATGGTGACGGGAGCGCAAATCGGCGACAGCGGCACCGGCCTGCATCTGGCGCTTGGCATTGTTTGTGCGCTGTACCAGCGCAACGCGACGGGCAAAGGGCAGAAAGTCTTGGCTGCAATGCAAGATGGCGTGCTCAATCTTTGCCGCGTCAAACTACGCGACCAGCAGCGCCTGACCCATGGTGTGCTCAAGGAATATCCGCAATATCCCCATGGCAAGTTTGGCGACGCTGTCCCGCGTGCGGGCAACGCTTCAGGTGGCGGCCAGCCTGGGTGGATCCTCAAGTGCAAGGGATGGGAGACCGATCCCAACGCCTACATCTATTTCATTACCCAAGCGCCGGTGTGGGATAAGATCTGCCAAGTGATCGGCAAGAAACAGTGGATCACCGATCCGAACTACGCAACGCCGGAAGCACGGCTGCCCCGACTGATGGAGATCTTCGCGACCATCGAAAAATGGACCATGACCCAGGACAAGTTCGAGGCCATGGAACTTCTCAACAAGTACGATATTCCCTGTGGGCCCATTCTTTCCATGAAGGAGATCGCCGAGGAACCGTCTTTGCGCAAGACGGGCACGATCGTCGAAGTGGACCATCCGACGCGCGGCAAGTATCTAACTGTTGGCAACCCCATCAAGATGTCCGACAGTCCCACCGAGGTGAGGCGCTCGCCACTCCTTGGCGAACACACCGAGGAGATCCTGCGCGACGTTCTGAAATTCGATGACAACCGGATCCGCGAGATCAAAGCTTCAGGAGCACTAGGGGAGGTCCGCCGCGCGGCAGCCGAGTAGAGTTTCATTCGCCGGGTTTTGGCAGAACCCCATCGGGCCCGCGTGATGCAATAAGCCGATAGAGCTTCTAGGAGCAGCAATGACAGACCGGACAGCGAAGATAAAGGCGTCCAGGCATCCCTCCGGACCAAGGTCTGTACCCGACAAGGACAAGGTCAGGAAAGTACTCGACGCTGTGAAGGATGACGGCCGTACCGCACTCACGGCGCCTGAAGGCAAGCTCGTATGCGATGCCTACGGGATTCGGGTGCCCGACGAAGCCCTCGCGCACTCAAGTAGCGAGGCCGCCAAGCTCGCAGATGGCATTGGTTACCCGGTCGTGCTCAAGATCGTCTCCCCGGATATCCTGCACAAGACCGAGGCTGGTGGCGTGCTGATCGGCCTGAAAAACGCCGACGACGTTTCTAGGGGCTACGAGACGATTCTCGCCAATGCCAAGAAATACAGCGCCAGCGCCGAGATCGAGGGCGTCCAGGTTCAGCAGATGCTCACTGGCGGCCAGGAGGTCATCGTCGGAGCGGTCAGCGATCCTAGTTTCGGCAAACTCGTGGCGTTTGGTCTCGGCGGCATTCTCGTCGAGGTCCTGAAGGACATCACCTTCCGCCTCGCGCCAGCCACCAAGGAAGAAGCGCTGTCGATGCTCGATGGCATCGAGGCAGCCGAGATGCTGAAAGGAGTACGCGGTAACGATCCGGTGGATCGCAATTCCCTCGCAGAACTTATTCAAAAAGTCGGCGAACTGATCAGCGACTTTCCCGAGATCGTCGAGATGGATCTCAATCCGGTATTCGCGACGACCGATAGCGCGACTGCTGCGGATGTGCGGATCGTCGTTGATTTCACGCCAAAAGAAAAACGCTACCGACCGAAGGAGGAGGACATCGTCCGGCAGATGAACCGTATCATGAAGCCAGATGCGGTAGCGGTTATCGGAGCCTCCGCCGAAGACGGCAAGATCGGCAATTCGGTGATGAAGAACCTGATAAACGGCGGCTATCAGGGGAAGATCTATCCGATCCATCCGAAGGCCGACGAAATCCTGGGCCTTAGAGCCTACAAATCGGTCAAGGATGTGCCTGGCGAGATCGATGTCGCTGTGTTCGCCATTCCTGCGAAGTTTGTGGCGCAGGCCCTAGTGGAGTGTGGTGAGAAAAAAATACCAGGCGCGGTGCTTATCCCGTCCGGCTTCGCAGAGACCGGCAATGTGGAGGGGCAGAAGGAAATTCAGGAGATTGGGCGGAAATACGGAGTCCGTCTGATGGGCCCGAACATCTACGGTTTCTACTATACCCATAAGAACCTCTGCGCGACATTTTGCACGCCCTATGACGTTAAGGGCCAGGCAGCGCTTTCCTCGCAGTCGGGCGGCATCGGCATGGCTATTATTGGCTTCAGCCGCTCGGCGAAGATGGGAGTTTCTGCGATCGTTGGTCTCGGCAATAAATCTGATCTCGATGAGGACGACCTTCTAATCTTCTTCGAGCAGGACGATAATACCCAGATTATCGCTCAACACTGCGAGGACCTGAAGGACGGTCGTGCGTTCGCTGAAGTCGCGCGACGGGTCACCAAGAAAAAACCGGTCATCGTACTAAAGGCCGGCCGCACATCGGCGGGCGCGAAAGCCGCCAGCTCCCACACGGGTGCGCTGGCAGGCAACGACAAGATCTATGAGGACATACTTCGGCAGTCCGGCGTCATACGGGCTCGCAGCCTGCGCGACATGCTGGAATTTGCGCGCGCCCTTCCCGTGCTACCGACGCCCAAGGGCGAGAATGTCGTGATCATTACCGGCGCCGGGGGATCCGGTGTGTTGCTATCGGATGCATGCGTAGATAATGATCTTAGGCTCATGGCGATGCCGGATGACCTCGATGCCGCCTTCCGGAAGTTCATTCCGCCTTTCGGCGCGGCTGGCAATCCGGTCGACATCACCGGGGGCGAACCGCCCACCACGTACAAGAACACGATCAGGCTCGGCCTTGCAGACGACCGCATCCATGCACTCATTCTAGGTTACTGGCACACGATCATCACCCCGCCGATGGTCTTTGCAAAACTTGTTGTCGAGGTCGTCGACGAGATGAGAGCAAAGGGGATTCACAAACCCATCGTCGCATCGCTCGCGGGCGATGTCGAGGTTGAGGAAGCCTCTGCGTACCTTTATGACCATGGAATACCCGCCTATCCTTATTCGACGGAGATTCCTGTTGCGGTACTTGGCTCCAAGTACAAATGGACCCGCAGCGCAGGCCTCCTCTGAAGAGTTCGCACGGCAGCCACATGCACTGCGGCTTCCCGGTGTGGAGTGTGGTTAGGTTCCTGCAAGTGGACGGGCCGTTGTGAGTCGCTCCGCGATGATGAGATCAGATGTCCATACCGCAGAATTAAGACTGGACCGAAAAGGAGGGAGGCTTGTGACTGGCAGCGGCACTGCAACAACGATTAGGTGATTGTATGCTGCCGAGAACAGACTGTTAAACGGGATTCTCTGCGCCGAACGGCGATATCCGAATTCATCCATATAGGGGTGGGAAATGGACCCTCAACCTCAGCAGTCTTCCGACGAGACACTCTGGCAAATGCTGGACACCCCAAACCCATGGCTGGTACGCACTGACGAGGGCCTCCTGAGGCCCCTGCACACCCTGCGAGAGGCGCTCTGGCAAGCCTGGAACGCGAATACCGAGGGCAGTATCGTTGTCTCGATCTTGAAGCTTCCCGAAAGGGACACCGTCATCGAAGCACCACAGATCCGGCGCTTGGCACTTCGACTAGTCCAGATTGCTCAAACTAAGTGAAGCAGCAGACTCGCGATTCGGCCCAAATTTCATCACTGAGCAAAGCAAATGCCGCTGTTTAGCCTATATGGAGAGAGCCCTGATATGGCACCTTCTAATCTCTGCTATGTCGCCGATACGGCGGCCGTTATTGGAAGGGTGAGGATCCGGATCGGTGCGAGCATCTGGTTCGGAGCGGTGCTTCGCGGCGATAACGAATGGATCGAAATTGGCGAGAAGACAAATATTCAGGATAATTGCACGCTTCACACCGATCCGGGGTTCCCTCTGACGATTGGTTCAGGATGCACTGTGGGTCACAATGCCGTTCTTCATGGGTGCTCGATTGGCAAGAACACATTAATTGGTATGGGTGCGATTCTGCTGAACGGCGCGACAATAGGAGACAATTGCGTAGTCGGAGCGGGTGCGCTGGTCGGCGAACGAAAGGCTGTGCCGGACAATAGCGTGGTCGTTGGCATGCCGGCACGCAAGATTCGGGATGTTGACGAGGCGATAATCAGGTCTAACGAGCGTTCCGCAGAGATTTACTTTGACCGCTGGCGAATTTACTCATCCACTTTGCAACGTCTGTCGTAATTACATCATTGGCTTACTGGAACTCGCCAATGTCGTCGACGCCGTGGGTAACCCGACACCATCATCAAAGTCCGTTTCGGCCTTACCTTGTCATGCCCGGACCGCCGCGCTAGCGGCGCGATCCGGGCATCTCTTGTGACCGCCCCGAGAAAAAGATGGCCGGATCAAGTCCGGCCATGACGTGTGAGGGAAAAGGAGAGGGATGAGATCGCCCCCGGGCATGCATCCCTCCCCCTTGTGGGGAGGGACGCCGGCGCGTCAGCGACGGCAGGGTGGGGTTCCTTGTTTCGTCCGTACCTTGTCATGCCCGGACCGCCGCGCTAACGGCGCGATCCGGGCATCTCTTGTGACCGCCCCGAGAAAAAGATGGCCGGATCAAGTCCGGCCATGACGTGTGAGGGAAAAGGAGAGGGATGAGATCGCCCCCGGGCATGCATCCATCCCCCTTGTGGGGAGGGATACCGGCGCGTCAGCGACGGCAGGATGGGGCTCGTCCTCATCCTGCGAACCACAAGGCTCCCTCTCCCCTCGTGGGAGAGGGCGACGCGAAGCGTCGGGTGAGGGGGTAGGCAGCGATTCCACCCTTCGGGTCCCTCGAAGCGAGAGGGGCCAATCAATTTCTCCAAGTGTACGACTATGGCTTTCTGGAAATTCTCTGCCGAAACCACTCCGCCACTTGATCTTTGTTTAGCGTGTGCTTGACGACGTCCAAAATCAGTTGCTCAACCGAGCTATTAATATTTTCTCCTTGCAATGAGTTTAGGTGATAGCCGCTTCGCTCTATTAAGAGCGTAACTAAGTAGAGAGCGGTTCTCTTGTTGCCGTCCACAAAGCCGTGATTGCTTGCCACGGACTCAACGAGTGCTGCGGCTTTCCTTTCGATAGTTTTGTCGTAGCCGACATAGGGGCGAGTGATCGCGGCTTCGATAGCGCCCAAATCGCGAATGCCGGCGAGGCCCCCGAACGTCAATGCCAGCCTATGGGCATCCAAGGCATCTGCTAACGTGATCTTGTAGTGTCTATTAGCGATCGGCCAACCGAGCGAGTGCCACCGAGTACGTGGCGGTAGCCTCTTCCATTGTCTTTAAGGATTTCTTGCTCGTCTTGACTGTCCGCGTCTTGCCATCGCTATAGGTCACGTGCCACCGAGCGCCCTCCGCCAATGGCTTGACGTCTTTGGCGGTCGCGATCACTCGCCGGCTCCGGCCCTTTTTCGAAGAGCGCATGTGTTTCTCCACTGACTTTCTAATATTGTGGGCTCACGAGTTAATGTCAAGCAAATGCTTGAATTACAATCACTTA
>DATBLQ010000035.1:0-33473 GCA_036555325.1 Aestuariivirgaceae bacterium
AACCCCTCGACTGTCAGCATCGAGGGCTCAAGGCGCCGGCCTTCCCCCCGCTGCTGGCGACATCCGGCTGGCGCTCCTTCACGGGGGAAGGTGAACACTCCTACCCAAAGAGAAAATACCTGTCAAGGAAAATATGCAGGACAGGAGGATTTTTTAGATTAGTGGAAGAAAAAAGAACCGGCTTGAGATTTCCCAAGCCGGTTTTCTTTCAAGTTAGCCAAGACGAGATCTTCTAAGAGATCTTATCGACGTCGATGATCCGGCCGCGGCGGGAGTTCACGAGAACTCTGAACGTATCGCCATGGCGACGGCCGAGATAGGTGTAGGTACGTCCAGCGCATTCAACTGTGCGCACGCGATTGAAGCCACGATCGCGAACGATAGCCCGACCTTCGCCGCAGGTGATGCGGTATGGCGCATAAAGGCCATAGCCCAACCAATAGGGCTGCGGATACCAGAAGCCGCCGAAGTGGAAACGGAACTTATCGTCCTTGTGGCGTCGCCGCTCATGCCGGTTGGAATCGAATTTCCATTTGGACTGAGCCTGCTGGACCTGCATGGTTCCATCGGCATCATTTTGCATGGACTGAGCGCCTACAACACCAGCCGACGCCACTGTCATGAGCGACACGGCCGATGCAATCGCAAAAGGTTTAATAAAGTTTTTCATCGTCGGGTTCCTCGTGTTGAACTGAACTTCAACACTAAATGGTCCCCGTGGTTCCGGATTTCATATTAAATCTCAGTAGGTTAGATGAACGGTGGGTGAACAGTTGGGTCTACTTCCATTCATCGTTGTTCACCGGGGTGCGGAGGGGAGAGCGAGCTGCTGCTATCGCTTCCTCCTTTCCCTCAACCGTCATGGCCGGACTTGATCCGGCCATCTCGTTACGAACCGGTTGCAGATCACCGGGTTGATCCCCGGAACAAGTCCGGGGACGGTGATGACGATTGTTGCAGGCGTCATGGCCGGACTTGATCCGGCCATCTCTTGCCAGGGCGGTGAGAGATGCGCGGATCACGCCGCTAGCGCGGCGGTCCGGGCATGACGATGTGTAGAGCGAACCTTGCTTCGCGCCATGCGTCTTTCCTGCAAAAACGTTCACCTTTTGATCCCGTGAACGAATCGGGGTAAGCTCCTGTCATGCAGTTAGATGAAATCCTATGGGTGGTAGGGGATTTCCCCCTAACCTACGGCCGGTTGATCGCCACAGGTGCGGGCCTGGCGATCTTACTGCTCATTGTAGTCGTGGCTCTGGCGTGGCGTTCGGGGCGCGCCAATCGCGCCAGTTCCGCCGATGCGATGCGGCGGGCAGAGGACCTCGAGCTCAAGATTGCCGAGCTTACCGGTCAGGTGAGGGCCTTTGCGGAACAGACCGCCCATTACGATGCGCATCTTGCCCGCACGCTCGATGAGCGCCTCGACCAGGTGAGCTTCCGGCTGGGCCAGGGGCTCAACGAAACGGCAGAACGAACCAGCCAATCCCTCAAGACGCTGCATGAGCGCCTGGCGGTGATCGACAGTGCGCAGCGAAACATCACCGAGCTGTCGAGCCAGATGGTGAGCCTCAAAGACATTCTCGCCAACAAGCAGACGCGCGGCGCCTTCGGGCAGGCGCGCATGGAGGCGATCATCAGAGACGGGCTGCATCAAGGCGCCTACAGCTTTCAAATCACCTTGAGCAACGGCACGCGGCCGGACTGCGCGGTGAAGCTGCCGGAAAGCGAACTGCACCTCGTCATCGACGCGAAGTTTCCGCTGGAAGCCTATAACCTGCTGAAGGCGGCGAAATCGGACGGCGATGTGCGGTTGGGCGAACAGAGGCTGCGCAGCGACGTGCTGAAGCATGTGAAGGATATCGCGCAGAAATATTTGATCGCCGGGGAAACGCACGAGACGGCGATCATGTTCGTGCCGTCGGAATCGATTTATGCAGAGCTTTACGAGCGCTTCGAGGATGTGATCCAGAAATCGCACCGGCAGCGAGTGATCATCGCTTCGCCCAACATCTTGATGCTTCTCGTACAGACCATGCAGGCCATCTTCAAAGACGCGCGCATGCGCGAGCAGGCGGGGCAAATCAAAATCGAGGTGGTGAAGCTCATGGAGGATGTCGTGCGCATGCGCGACCGCGTGCTCGACCTGCAGAAACACTTCGGACTTGCAACGCAGGACGTCGAGAAGCTTCTCATCTCGTCGGAGAAGATCACCAAGCGGGGCTTGCGGATCGAACAGGTCGATCTGTCTGAACCTCAATTGCGCGCCGTGGATGGCGAGGAGCGCAGACCGCGGCTGGTGGCGGAAAACTGAGCGTCCGGAAACCGTTTCAAAGGGGGCGGCGTTGCCGCACGGCAGCGGCAAGGGTGCCCTCGTCGAGATAGTCGAGTTCGCCGCCGACCGGAACGCCATGGGCGAGGCGGGAAACCGTCACTCCCGTTTCCTTCAGCCGGTCGGTGATGTAGTGGGCGGTGGTCTGGCCTTCCACGGTGGCGTTCATGGCCAGAACCACCTCCTTCACGCCGCCTTGAACCACCCGCTCAAGCAGCCGCGTGATGTTCAGATCCTCGGGCCGCTTGCCCTCGAGCGCAGACAGAGCGCCGCCCAGCACATGATAAAGCCCGTTTACGGCGCCGGCGCGCTCCAGGGCCCAGAGATCTCCCACTTCCTCGACGACGCAAATGAGCGAACGGTCGCGGCGATCGTCACGGCACAGCGCGCAAGGGTCTAGCGTGTCGACGTTGCCGCAATTCGAACAAAGGGCGACTTTTGCGCCGGTCTCGGCCAGAGCTTCGGCGAGAGGCTGAAGCAGCTTGTCGCGATTCTTGATGAGATGCAGAGCGGCACGGCGGGCCGAACGGGGGCCTAAGCCCGGCAGCTTCGCCAGGAGCTGGATCAAGCGTTCGATCTCGGTACCGGTGGAGCGGCGCATGCCCATTCTCCGCTAAGCTTGTGTTACAGGTGCAGGCTTCATCGGCAGTGTCAACCACGTCTCTACACCTCGTCATGCCCGGACCGCCGCGATGAGATGGCCGGATCACGTCCGGCCATGACGGTTGAGGGGAAGGAGAGAGCGCGGTTCCCCTCACCCGACGCTGCGCGTCACCCTCTCACAAGGGGAGAGGAGTGCTTACACTCGTCATGCCCGGACCGCCATGTTAGCGGCGTGATCCGGGCATCTCTCGCGCACCGCCTGAGAAAGAGATGGCCGGATCACGTCCGGCCATGACGGTTGAGGGGAAGGAGAGAACGCAGTTCCCCTCACCCGACGCTGCGCGTCACCCTCTCACAAGGGGAGAGGAGTGCTTACACTCCAAGGCGGTGGTGATGTTTGACACACCTTCGGAATTCCAGGAGCATTACGCTGCTCATTCGGCATGACTTACTCACGTGCAACAAACAGGCGAAGCTTGTCCCCGGCAGTGAATCACCCTTGGTGGGAGCTCGATGACTCCTGAAATCGCCAGCTGTCTTGCAATCCTGACCGTTGCAATTGGGCTGTTTGCGTGGGACCGAATCCCTGCGGAGGTCATTGCGATCGGGGTCATGCTGGCGACCATCCTGACGGGACTCCTGCCACCGGAACAGGCATTTGCCGGTTTTGGCAGCGACACGGTCATGATGCTTCTTGGTTTGCTCATCATGTCAGCTGGGCTGATACAAACCGGCGTTGTCGACATCGTCGGCCACTACATTTTCGATCTTGCGGGGCGAAGGAACAGAATTTTTCTGCCCTTGATCATGGTCACGGTGGCGACAGTTTCCGCCTTCATGAGCAATACTGCCGCCACGGCATTTTTCGTTCCACTGGTCCTCGGCTATGCGGCCAAGGTGCGCGTCAGTCCTTCGAAATATTTGCTACCGGTGGCCTTCGCCTCGATCCTAACGAGTTCGGTCACGCTCGTCAGCACATCGACAAATCTGGTCGTGAGTGGAATTTTGACCCGGTACCAGCAGCCCCCCATGGGAATGTTCGAGCTCAGTCCTGTCGGAATACCTGTAGCAATCGCGGGCATCCTCTATTTGTGGACAGTCGGCGTGCGGCTCATCCGGCAGCGGCGAGACCAGAAGTCCGAGGAGAATATCGGCGAGCGTAATTACCAGGCGGATGTCGTTCTTGTGGAGAACAGCTCATTGGTCGGCAAAACGCTCCGGCAGGCGAAATTCACCCCGCAAGCGGGATTCAAAGTCGTAAAGCTCATTCGCGGGACCGAAACCCGCGACAAAAAACTTTCCGATGTCAGGCTTCAGCCGGGAGACGAGTTGATAGTGGAGGGGCTGCGGGCCGACCTTCTCAAGATCAAGGATGTCAAGGGGCTAGATTTCAAGGCCGACGTCCATCTGGCCGATCCAGAGATCGACAAGGACAACCTCACCATTGTCGAGGGTGTCTTGCTGCCACGCTCGCCGCTCATCGGCCAGAGTCTCAAAAGCCTCGAATTCAAGGAGCGATATGGTCTGCAAGTCCTGGCACTGCATCGCGCCGGAAGCGTGCCGCGGAAAATAAGCAGAGCGAGGCTTCGCCTGGGAGACGTGCTGCTCTTGCAGGGAACGGCGGAAAATGTGAAGAGGCTGGAGCGCGGAAATCTCTTCAACATCTTCGGCGGCGTTGACCCACAGCGACTGAACCGCGCGCATGCACCCTTGGCGCTGACGATTTTCGCCGCCTCGATCCTAGCGGTAGCCTTCAATCTCGTAACGCTTCCCGTGGCAGCGCTAAGCGGGGCATTCCTGATGTTTCTGACACGATGCTTGTCGCCGGAGGAAGGCTATCGCAATGTCGAATGGAAGGCCCTCATCCTCATTGGGGCACTTTTGTCACTCGGTGCGGCGATGGAGGCAAGTGGTGCCGGCAAGTACCTAGCCCAGCAGCTCATCGGCCTTGTCGGGGCGCACAACCCCTATGCGCTGTTGAGCTGCTTCTTTGTCCTCACCGTCGCACTCACGCAGCCCATGTCGAATCAAGCCGCAGCTTTGGTGGTGCTGCCCATTGCTATTCAGACAGCCTTTGAGCTTGGAAGCGATCCACGAACCTTCGCCATGATGGTGGCAATTTCAGCAAGCTCTTCCTATCTCACACCCCTCGAACCATCTTGCCTGATGGTCTACGGACCAGGCAAATACCAGTTCTCAGACTTCTTGAGAGTCGGAACACCGCTTACGTTGCTGATCTATTTAATCGCGATTGTCCTCGTGCCGGTATTTTGGCCGCTATAGGCACGTGTCTCCTCTTTTCGTGCAATGCGCATCCCTGTGCCTCACAACGAAAGAGATGGCCGGATCACGTCCGGCCATGGCGGTTGCAACAATCGTCATCACCGGGCTTGACCCGGTGATCTGCAACCGGTTCGTAACGAGATGGCCGGATCAAGTCCGGCCATGACGCCGGAGGAAAGAGGGGGGAGGGGTGGCGGGTCAGAACGGCAATTGGAACCCCGGAGGCACAGGGAGGCCGCCGGTCATTTCCTTCATCTGTTCGGCCAGAACCTGCTCCATCTTGGCGCGCGCATCGGCATGGGCGGCAATGATCAGATCCTCGAGGATTTCCTTCTCCTCGGCCTTCATCAACGACGCATCGACGGCCAAGCCGGTCATGACTCCCTTGCCGTTGAGAGTGACCTTGACAAGATCGCCGCCCGCCTTGCCTTCGATGGAAAGGGTTTCAAGCTTGGCCTGAACCGCCTGCATGCGCGATTGCAGTTCCTGCACCTGCTTCATCATCTGTCCCAAATTTTTCATCATTCATTCTCGCTCACTGTTGTCGGAGAGATCGGGCGCCGGCAGGTCGGGGTCGCGAACATCACTGATCTCGGCGCCGGGAAATTTCTCCAGCACCGCCTTCACGACCGAGTGCTGACGCACTTCGCGAAAGGTCGAATCGCGCATGGCGCGGGCCTGCTGGCGAAGGGGCGGCTCGCCTTGCTCGTTGGAAATCGAAACCATCCAGCGCTCGCCCGTCCAGGCTTCGAGCTTGCGGGCAAGCTCGCCTGCGAGGCCTGTAGGCGCGTCGGGCTCAAGCGCGATCTCGAGTGTGCCTTCGCCCAAGCGCACAGGGCGAATGTAACGCTCGATCTCGCCCTTCAGCTTAACGTCGCGCTTCTCGCCAACGAAGGCCGCGATGTCGCGAAGATGCCGGAACAGCTGAACAGGCGGTTTTTTCTCAGACCGGGACGGCTCCCGGTCGAGCGCGAGCGCGCCCTGGGTGGAAACGACCTCAGCGGAACCTGCCTCACCATCCTCGGGCAGGGAGGGCTGCCTCGGCCGGCCGGCGGGCGGTGGCGATGGTTTTTCCCCGCCGGGTTCGCGGGCGATTTTGAGCAGATCTTCGGTTGAGGGAAGCGATGCTCCGTAAGCCAGGCGAATGACGATCATCTCGAGGGCGGCGAGAGCGTCGGGCGCATCGCGCACCTCCGTCAACCCCTTGAGCAGCATCTGCCAAGCGCGGGTGAGAGCAGCCATGGACAGGTCCTTGGCGAATCTGACGCCGCGGATACGTTCGGCTTCACTGCGGTCGGGATCGGCCTCGGCGGACGGCACGATCTTCAGACGCGTCACCCAGTGGACGAAGTCGGCCAGATCGATAAGGAGATTCTGCGGATCGGCGCCCTGGGCATGCTGAGATTCGATCTCACGCAGCGCTGCGGCGCTATCGCCCGACATGATCGCCTCGAAGAGATCGATGATGCGGGCGCGGTCGATGACGCCCAGCATGGAGCGTACGCATTCGCCGGTTATCGATACGCCGCAATGGGCGATGGCCTGATCGAGAAGCGACAGACCATCGCGCACCGAGCCTTCGGCGGCACGCACGATCATCCGCACGGCCTCGTCTTCAGCGGCGACACCTTCGGCGGCGGCAACGCGGGAGAGATGGGCAAGCAGGGTCGCCGCATCGAGGCGCCGCAGGTCGAAGCGCTGGCAGCGGGACAGAACGGTGATGGGGACTTTTCTGATCTCGGTGGTGGCGAAGATGAATTTCACGTGCGGGGGCGGTTCTTCCAGCGTTTTCAAAAGCGCGTTGAACGCCTGCTTGGAGAGCATGTGAACTTCATCGATGATGTAGACCTTGTAGCGGGCGATCATCGGACGATAGCGGACGGCCTCGATGAGCTCGCGCACATCATCGACGCCGGTGCGGGAGGCTGCGTCCATCTCGATCACATCGACATGGCGGGATTCAAGGATCGCGGCGCAATGCTCGCCCACGGCCGGCATCTCAATGGAGGGACCGTTCTGCGAGCCGGGCCCGGTGTAATTGAGGGCGCGGGCGATGAGCCTGGCGGTCGTCGTCTTGCCGACACCGCGAACGCCGGTCAGCATATAGGCCTGGGCGATGCGGTCGGTGGCGAAGGCGTTCCTAAGAGTGCGGACCATGGCATCCTGCCCCACCAAGTCGGCAAAGGTCTCAGGGCGATACTTGCGGGCAAGGACACGGTAGCCTGTGGCGCCCATGGCGCCGCCTTCCGGTGGGTTTTCGGTCAAATCGTTCACCGGCTGCCTCATTGTTCTGCAAAGCGCGGGTAAGTTGTTGCGCCTTGCGTCGTCTTGTGGATTGAGGTGGGAGGCTGGACGGACAACCCGTGCCAAACTCGTTAGGGCTGCTTCCTTCCGGACCTGACCCGGTTGGCAAGCGGCACGCCTGCCGCCAACCTCCCAAAGACATTATATCGCGTTCCCCTGCCCCCGTTGCAAGGATTCCGTTTGCGCTTACAAAGGGGCATGGACAATCCCTTGAGCGCGCAAAATATCGTCCATGCCTTTGCCGGGGGAAGGCTCGACAGGAGAGCCGATCTCAGGCAGCGAAACGGTCCCCGGCTGATCATCAGGCTGGCGGGGGATCGGGCGGTCGTCGCCAACAGGAGCGAGGCGGCCGTGGAGCTCGTTTATTTTCAGGAACCATCGGGAAGACCGTGGGTGCGGCTCGGCGTCAACGAGAATGGACAGACGCTTGCGGCCGAGCCGATCGAAGAGAAGGACGTACCTTCCCAGTACAGCCTGAGGGATCTGAGAAGCCTCGCCATGCAGGGGCTGCTTCCGGCCGAGGATCTCGCGATCCTGGCCCAGGCACGATCACTGCTGGTGTGGCATGAGCGGCATGGCTTCTGCGCCAATTGCGGCGAGCCCACCGAGATGAAGGATGGGGGGTACCGGCGCGACTGTCCTAAATGCGCCGCACAGCACTTTCCGCGCACCGATCCCGTTGTGATTACCGCGGTCACAGGACCTTCAGGCGTGCTGTTGGGGCGAGGACATAATTTTCAGCCCAGAGTCTATTCGACGCTTGCGGGGTTCATGGAACCGGGAGAATCCATCGAGGAAGCGGCAAGGCGCGAAATTTTGGAAGAGACGGGAGTTACCGTTTCGAATGTGCGCTACCATTCGAGCCAGCCGTGGCCGTTTCCGTCAAGCCTGATGATCGGCCTCATCGCAACAACAACCGGTAGCCGCATCAAAATCGACGCCAGCGAGCTTGCCGACGCACGCTGGTTTACGGCGGGGGAAATCAACACCATGTTCGAGGGCACACATCCTGAGGGTTTGATGGTTCCCAAGGCTGCGGCCATCGCGCATCACCTCATCAGGGCGGCTCTTCAGCAGCTCTGAAGAGCTTATGCGGGTTGCTGCCGCTTCAGAATTTCGTTGCGATAGGGATGAGCCTTGTAGACTCCCAATATGCGCATGTGGGACGTGAAGAAGCGCAGCTCCTCCAAGGCGAGGCGGACGGCGCGCTCCTGGGGATGGCCCTCGATGTCGGCATAAAACTGGGTGGCGGCGAATTGTCCTTCAAGCTGGTAGGATTCAAGCTTGATCATGTTGACACCATTGGTGGCGAAACCGCCCAGCGCCTTGTAGAGGGCGGCGGGAACATTGCGGACGCGGAAGATGAAGCTGGTGATGACGGGCGCATCCTGAGGCTCGGCATCGTCGGGCCCGGCCGATAGAACAATGAAGCGGGTGGTGTTGTGATCGTCATCCTCGATATTGGACTTCAGGGTTTGAAGACCATGGATTTCGCCGGCGAGCTTCGTGGCGATGGCGGCGATGGAGATATCCTGCAGCTTTGCGACCTCGCGCGCTGCCCCTGCCGTATCGGCGGCGACAATCGACTGGAGCTTGAGATCGCGGATGACCTTGCGGCACTGGCCGAGCGCGTGAATGTGGCTGCGAACAGTTTTTATGCCGTCGAGGGTCGCGCCGGGCGGGGCCAGGAGCTGGTGGTGCACGCGCAGGAAGTGCTCGGCGACAATATAGTGGTTCGATTCCGGCATCAGATGGTGAATATCGGCGACGCGACCGGCGACCGAGTTCTCGATCGGGATCATGGCAAGGGCTGCTTCGCCACTCGCCACGGCGGCGAAAGCGTCTTCGAACACACGACAGGGAAGCGGCTGGTGCTGAGGGAAGGCCTCCATGCAGGCGATATGCGAATTCGCTCCGGGCTCGCCCTGGAACGCGATCTTGATTGGATTGGGTGGCGGCAAAGGTTCTGCTCCTGGTGTTTTCTTGAAGCTTTTCGCCCAAGGCGCGGGGAGTATTGGCATTGAGCAAAAGGCGCGTCAACGCAGGCCGAAAAGGGCTAAGACTCAAGATACCCCGTCCAATTCGTCATGGCCGTGCTCGACACGGCCATCTAGATCACCGGGACAAGCCCGGTGATGACGTCGAGCCACAGGCGCGGCAAATTGCTCATGCCGGGCCCTGGTGGTTGCGCGCGTGCGGTCGAATCGTTAGGTTCCGCCGCTGGATTACAAGAAGCCAATTTGCGAGCGGATCGCAAGCGGAGCGGGCGGCAGGTGCTGGGAATGGACACCTTCGAATTCAACAAGATCGCCGGTGCGGTGCTCGGCACGCTGCTCATCACGCTCGGCGTCAGCATCGTGGCGGAGGAAGTTTTCCACAGCGAGCAGCCGGAAAAGCCGGGATATGCAATCGCCGTGGCGGAGCCCGAAAGCGGTGGAGCAACGGCCGAGGCACCGGCTGCGGTGCCGATCGCGGTGCGCCTCAAGACCGCCGATGCGCAACGGGGCGAGGCAACCGCCAAACCCTGCCTTGCTTGCCATACATTCGACAAGGGCGGGCAAAACAAGGTCGGCCCGAACCTGTGGAACGTCGTCGGCCGTGCAATCGCATCGCACGAGGGCTTTGCCTATTCGGATGCGCTCAAGGCAAAGTCGAACGAGACGTGGACCTTCGAGATGCTCGACTCCTTTATGCACGATCCCAAGGCGTTCGCACCGGGCACCAAAATGACTTATGCGGGCCTGAAGAAAGACCAGCCACGGGCCGACGTGATCGCTTATTTGCGCAGCCTTTCGGACAGTCCGGCTCCCCTGCCGGAAGCGCCTGCCGATCAGGCACAGCCAACAGAAACCGCGCCGGCACCGGGTGAGGGAACAGCGGGAGCGCCGGCTGAGCCACAGCCTGCCGAATCGCCGCCGTCCACAAGCGTGCAATAGCGGGCTCGCAGGTTACGAATATTTCACGCCGCCGGCTCTCCTGCGGCATTCGGATTTGTGGCAAAAAAGCGTCCCGTTGTACATTCCGCCAGGCGGAGAGGAGGATCGATGCCGCTTTCACGCCGCTCTCTCATGAAAATCTCGGCTCTTGCCGCGCTCGGCGGCGTGAGCGGAGTCAGGATCGTTGGCGCCAGCATCGCCCATGCAGAGGAGAGAGAATGGCGACACGGCCTGTCGCTGTTCGGGGAACTCAAATATCCGCCGAACTTTCCCCATTTCGACTATGTGAACCCGCAGGCGCCGAAGGGCGGCAAGCTCAGGCTCTATGCGCTTGGCTCCTTCGACAGCCTCAACCCCTATACCTACAGTGGGGAATCCACGGGAATCGCCGTCAACAACGAGGCCCTGTTCACAGCGTCCCTCGATGAACCTTCCACAGAGTACGGACTTGTCGCCGACGTGGCGTGGCATGCGGAGGACTATTCACAGGCGATCTACCGGCTGAGGCCCGAAGCGAGATTTCACGACGGAAAGCAAATCTCGGTCGAGGATGCCATCTGGTCGATGGAAACGCTGAAGCAGACCCATCCATTCTACGTCGCCTACTACAAGAACGTGGTAAAGACCGAACAGGCAGGGGAAAACGAAGTGGCGTTTTTCTTCTCTGAGAAGGGCAACCGCGAGCTGCCGCAGATCGTCGGTCAACTGCCTGTGCTGCCCAAACATTGGTGGACGGGAACAAAAGAGGACGGGAGCAAGCGGGATATCCAGTCGACGACGCTCGAAATTCCCCTCGGCTCTGGACCCTACAAGTGCGTGGACGTGAAACCGGGGCGGCTCATCCGGCTTGCGCGGGTTCAGGACTATTGGGGCAAGGATCTCCCGGTCAATGTCGGACAGGACAATTTCGACGAGATCAGCTACGAATTCTACCTGGACACCGAGGTCGCATTCGAGGCCTTCAAAGCCGACCGCTACGACTTCCGGCTGGAAAACACCGCCAAGACCTGGGCGACGGGGTATGGTTTTCCGGCGGTCAAGAGCGGCAAGGTGGTACAGGAAAAAATCGCGACCAAGAACGCCGAACCCATGCAGTGCTTCGTGCTCAACCTGCGCAAGGCCAAGTTTCAGGATCCGAGGGTGAGGCTTGCATTCAACTATGCCTTCGACTTCGAATGGGCGAACACCAATCTGTTCTATGGAGAATACACGCGCACGGCCAGCTTCTTTGCCAATTCAGAGCTGGCCGCCACCGGTCTGCCGTCCGAGGCGGAGCTCAGGTTCCTAGCCGATCTCAAGGACAAGGTGCCGCCGGAGGTTTTCACAACCGAGTTCAAGAACCCGGTCAACCCCGACCGAACGCAGCGGCGCAACAATCTCAGAGCAGCTGCGCAACTCTTGCAGGAGGCGGGCTGGACGCAACAGAAGGACGGGCAGGAGACCGTGCTGAAAAATGCGCTAGGGGAGATTCTGGCGGCCGAATTCCTGCTCGACCAACCTTCTTACGAGCGCATCGTCATTCCCTATACGCAGGAATTGAACAAACTCGGCGTGCGGGCGAGAGTGCGGACCATCGACAGCGCGCAGATGACCAGGCGCACGCAGGATTTCGATTTCGACGTGATCTGGACGGGCTGGGCGCAATCGCTCTCTCCCGGCAACGAACAGCGCGAATTCTGGGGCTCGGAGGCCGCAGACCGCAAGGGCAGCCGCAACTACGCCGGCATCAAGGATAAGGCGGTCGACACGCTGATCGAGCGGCTGATCTTCGCCAAATCGCGCGAAGAGCTGGTGGCGGCATGCAAGGCGCTCGATCGCGTGCTGTTGTGGAATCACTTCGTGGTGCCTATGTGGCATGTGCCATACGAGCGAGTGGCCCGCTGGGACCGGTTCGGGAAGCCGGAGAAACTTCCCGACTATTCCATCGGCTTTCCGTCGATCTGGTGGTGGGACAAGGCACGAGCAGAGAAGATCGCGCAAGGATGATGAAACGCACCGCAGTCGCGCTCGCCATTGCCGCAGCGACCGCGACGCCAGCGGGGGCGGAACCGCGGTACGGGCTGTCGGTGTTCGGCGATCTGAAGTATGGACCGGACTTCAGCCACTTCGACTATGCCGACCCACAGGCCCCGAAAGGCGGCAGGCTCGTGAGTATCGGCACCGCCGGCATCACGACGTTCGACAGTTTCAACGGCTACATCCTGAAAGGAGACGCCGCGCAGGGGCTTGAGCTCATCTTCGACTCGCTCATGTCGAGGGCGTTCGATGAGCCCGACGCCATGTATGGGCTCGTGGCGGCCAGCGTCGATTTGGCGGCGGACAAGAAGTCGGTCAGCTTCGAGCTGCGGAATGAGGCAAAATTCGCCGACGGCACGGCGCTGACGGCGGAGGATGTCTGCGACACGTTCCGGCTGCTCAAGACAGAAGGTCACGAGCGAATCCGCATCACCATCCGCGATGTAAAAAATTGCACGGTTCTATCGGCGCACAGCGTGCGATACGATTTCGAGGGCGAGAACACGCGCGATCTGCCGACGATCGTGGCCGGGCTGCCAATCTTCTCCAAGGCGTATTACCAGACACACGATTTCACCAAGTCAACGCTCGAACCGCCGCTTGGCTCAGGCCCCTACAAGATTGGACCCTTCAGGCAGGGACAATATGTGGGCTACCTCAGGCGCGATGACTATTGGGGGAAGGATCTTCCGGTCAACCGCGGACAATTCAATTTCGACGAGGTCCGGCTTGAGTATTTTCGCGACCGCACTGCCGAACTGGAAGCGCTGAAGGCCGGCATCCTCGATTTGCGGGAGGAATTCACCTCGAAAGACTGGGCCACCCAATACGATATCGCTGCGGTCAAGGAGGGGCGGCTCATCAAGGAGCAGCTGCCGGATGAAACGATGTCGGGAGCGCAAGGATTCTTCATCAATCTCCGGCGAGACAAGTTCAAGGACGTCAGAGTGCGCCAGGCGCTCGATCTGGCGTTCGACTTCGAATGGGCGAACACCAACCTGTTCTACAAACAGTACAAGCGCACCGACAGCGTGTTCGAGGGTGGCGAGCTGCAGTCCGAAGGCAAACCTCCGCCGCAAGAGCTCGAACTGCTCGACCAGATGCGCGGCGATTTGAGGCCGGAGGTTTTCGAGGAGCCCTATTCGCCCCCGGTGAGCAACGGGTCAGGTGCCGACCGCAAGCTGCTCAAGCAGGCGTCCGAGCTTCTGGACGCCGCGGGATGGACGGCGAAGAGCAGCATCAGGGAAAATGCCAAGGGCGAGAAGCTCACGGTGGAGTTTCTCGAAGATGATCCGGTGTTCGAGCGCGTGATGACACCCTATGTGCGCAACCTCAGACTCCTGGGGATCGAAGCGAAGATACGGCTGGTGGACGAGGCGCAATTTCAGCAACGGCTGAAAGACTTCGATTTCGACATCACCGTCCAGCGCTATTCGCTGCCGGAAACCCCGGGAGTGGAGCTCAGAGCCTTTTTCGGCTCGCAGTCGGCGCAGGCGCCGGGGAGCTACAATCTATCGGGAGTGGCGCTGAAGCCGGTCGATACGCTGATCGACAAGATCGTCACAGCTACAAGCCGCGAAGAGCTGGTGACGGCGGCGCGGGCCCTGGACCGGGTGTTGAGAGCGGAACATTTCTGGGTGCCGCACTGGTACAAGGGGTTTCACAATCTGGTCTATTGGGACCTTTTCGGGAGGCCCCAGACCAAGCCCAAATACGATCGCGGCGTGATCAGGACATGGTGGGTCGACAAGAGCAAAGCAGCCAGTCTGCGGCGGGGCCCTTGACAATCCACCTACATCCAGCAACGCCTGCAGGCGAAGGGACGGAGGCTAAACTCGATCCCCTGCCCTTCACCGAGCGGGCAATGAAGTTTTTCTGACGAATGGGCGCCTATATCCTCAAGCGGTTGCTGCTGATGATTCCGACACTCGTCGGCATCATGCTCGTGACCTTCGCGGTGATCCAGTTTGCCCCCGGGGGACCGGTCGAACGGGTGATCGCCAAGATCCAGGGAACGGATGTGGAGGCGACGGCGCGCGTCGGCGGGACCGGAGCGGGCGAAGTGGGAACCCAAGGCGAAGCCGGGGCCGGGAGCGGGCAAACTCAAGGTGTGGGCTTCAAATACCGCGGCGCACAGGGGCTTGACCCTGAATTCATCAAGAAACTCGAGAAGCAATTCGGATTCGACAAGCCGGTGCACGAGCGCTTCCTGATCATGATGCGCGACTATCTGACGTTCAATTTCGGCGACAGCTACTTCCGCGACGTTTCGGTGATCAGCCTGATCAAAGAGAAAATGCCGGTATCGGTGTCGCTGGGGTTGTGGCTGACGATCATCTCCTATCTGATTTCGGTGCCGCTCGGCATCAGGAAAGCGGTGAACGACGGCAGCCGGTTCGATGTCTGGACGAGTGCCGTCATCATCGCGGGATATGCCATACCGGGGTTCCTCTTCGCCATCCTTCTGGTCGTCCTGTTTGCCGGTGGCTCCTATTTCAGCTGGTTTCCGCTGCGCGGGCTGACCAGCGACGGAGCGGAGAACTGGCCCTGGTACGAGCAGGTCATCGACTATGCCTGGCATCTGGTGCTGCCGCTCCTGGCGCTCGGGGTGAGCTCGTTTGCGACGATGACGTTGCTTACCAAGAACTCGTTCTTGGACGAGATCAAGAAACAGTATGTGATGACAGCGCGGGCAAAGGGATTGAGCGAGCGGAAGGTGCTCTACGGCCATGTGTTCCGCAACGCCATGCTGATCGTGATTGCGGGATTTCCCGGGACGTTTATTTCGGCCTTCTTCAACGGGGCTTTGCTGATCGAAACCATTTTCTCGCTCGATGGCCTGGGATTGCTGGGATACAGGTCACTCATCGACCGCGACTATCCGGTGGTGTTCGCCACGGCCTATATCTTCTCGCTCATGGGCCTGCTCGTCGGGCTGGTCAACGATCTCATGTACACCTGGGTCGATCCGAGGATCGATTTCGAAGCGCGGGAGCTCTAGCGCATGAAGGGACCAAGTGCGGCGAAAGAGACGCGCCGGCCGTTCCTGTCGGGGATCAACCTCAGGCGCTGGCAGCTTTTCAAATTCAACAAACGCGGCTTCTATTCGACCTGGGTCTTCCTGGGGCTTTTCGCCTTGAGCCTGCTTTCGGACTTCCTGGCGAACGACCGACCGCTTCTCGTTTCCTACAAAGACGCCTACTACTATCCGACCTTCAACGAGTATCCGGAATCGGTTTTTGGCGGCTTCCTAGCACAGACGGATTTCCGCGATCCTTTCATCCAGGACGAGATCAAGGCGAACGGCTGGATGGTGTGGCCGCCAATTCGCTACAGCTATCGAACGGTCAACAACGAGCTGCCGAAGCCTGCGCCCTCGCCGCCGGCCTTCCTGCTCACCAAGGAGGAGGCCTGCGCAAAATATGCGCAAGGAACGGAAGACCCCAACTGCGTCTTCGGGAACATGAACTGGCTCGGCACCGACGACCAGGGTCGCGACGTTATCGCAAGGCTCATCTACGGATTCAGGATTTCGGTGCTGTTCGGTATCATTCTGACGACACTCTCCTCCATCGTCGGCGTGGCAGCGGGGGCGGTGCAGGGATATTTCGGAGGATGGACGGATCTTTTATTCCAGCGGTTCATCGAAATCTGGACCTCCATTCCCACCCTCTATCTTCTGATCATATTGTCGGCGTTTTTCGTGCCGAGCTTCTGGCTGTTGCTCAACCTGCTTCTGCTATTCTCGTGGACGTCGCTCGTTGGAGTGGTGCGCGCGGAGTTTCTTAGAGCGCGAAACTTCGAATATGTGCGGGCGGCGCGCGCCTTGGGCCTCGGCGATGCGAAAATCATGTTCAAGCATGTGCTGCCGAATGCGATGGTGGCGTCGCTTACCTTCATGCCGTTCATCGTTTCGGGCTCCATCGCGGCGCTGACCTCGCTCGACTTTCTCGGTTTCGGCCTGCCGCCCGGCTCGGCCTCGCTGGGCGAGCTTTTGGCGCAAGGCAAGAACAATCTGCAGGCGCCATGGCTTGGCATCATGGGATTTGCGGTCGTTTCGATCATGCTTTCGCTGCTTGTCTTCATGGGCGAAGCGGTACGCGATGCGTTCGATCCGAGAAAGACGTTTCAATGAGCAGCAAACCGGCAGCGCCGCTCCTCGAAGTTGAGGACCTGTCAGTCGAATTCCGGCAAGGGAGCCAAATTACCCGCGCGGTCGACCATGTCTCGTTCACCATCGACAAGGGTGAAACGGTGGCGCTGGTGGGGGAGTCGGGTTCGGGAAAATCGGTGACGGCGCTCTCGATCCTCAAGCTCCTGCCCTACCCGGCGGCCCGGCATCCGGGCGGGAGCATCAAGTTCAAGGGCGAGGAATTGCTTGATTCCGATGAACGGGATTTGCGCCGGGTGCGGGGCAACGACATCACCATGGTGTTTCAGGAACCGATGACGTCGCTCAACCCGCTGCACACCATTGAGCGGCAGATCGGCGAGATTCTGGAACTGCATACGACGCTCAGAGCGTCGGAGCGGCGCAAGCGGACGATCGAACTCTTGCAAGAGGTGGGCATCAGGGAGGCGGAGAGCAGGCTCAACAGCTATCCACACCAACTGTCGGGAGGGCAGCGGCAACGGGTGATGATTGCCATGGCGCTTGCCAACAATCCCGACCTGTTTATTGCGGACGAGCCGACGACAGCGCTGGACGTAACGGTTCAAGCGCAGATCCTGGAACTGTTGCGAGACCTGCAGGCGGAATACGGCATGGCGCTGTTGCTCATCACCCACGATCTTGGAATCGTGCGGCACATGGCCAAGCGCGTCTGCGTGATGCGCGCCGGACGGATCGTCGAAGCAGGACCAACGGAGGACGTCTTCGCGGCGCCGAAGCATCCCTACACGAAACAGCTGATCGAAGCGGAGCCCAAAGGTTCTCCACCCAAACCCAATCCCAAGGCGGCGACAGTATTGACGACCGACAATCTCAAAGTCTGGTTTCCGGTGAAAAGGGGATTCATGAGACGCGTCATCGGCCACATCAAGGCGGTGGACGGTGTTTCGATCGAGGTTAAGGAAGGCCAGACCCTGGGAGTGGTGGGGGAGTCAGGGTCAGGCAAAACGACACTGGGCCTGGCGGTGTTGAGGCTCATCCATTCGCAAGGGCCAATCGTCTACCTCGGCAAGCGGATCGACAATTTCGACGCCCAGGAAATGCGGCCCTTGAGGAAAGAGATGCAAATCGTCTTTCAGGATCCTTATGGCTCGCTCAGCCCGCGGCTGTCGATCAGGCAGATCGTGGAGGAAGGGCTTGTCATCCAGAAGAAGGATTTGTCGTTTGAGCAACGCGAGGAGCGAGTGGCGCAAGCCTTGAGCGAAGTCGGCATCGATCCGCAGTCGATGGAGCGTTACCCGCATGAATTTTCAGGCGGTCAACGACAACGCATTGCGGTAGCGCGGGCGCTGGCGCTCGATCCGAAATTCGTCATGCTGGACGAGCCGACGAGCGCGCTCGACATGGCGGTGCAGGCGCAGATCGTCGATCTATTGCGCGAACTGCAGCAGAAACACAATCTTGCCTATCTGTTCATCAGCCACGATCTGAAGGTGATACGAGCGCTGTCAAACTATGTGGTGGTGCTGCGCAACGGAATCATCGTCGAGCAGGGAACGGCCGAGGAACTGTTCAGCAAACCCAAGGAAGACTACACCAAGGCGCTGATCGCCGCGGCAATTCACCTGCAGACTGCGCCGCAGGGTGTCGTCCGGCAATGAGAACCAGGCCGGCGCTTGCCTATGTCATGAGCGGATGGACTCTCGATGCCTGGATCGATGCGATGCAGCGGCTCGACCCCGGACTCGATCTTCGCACTCATCCCAACGGGCTCGGCAGGCGCGAGGACATCGGCTACGCGCTGGCCTGGCGTCCGGAGCCGCACGTGCTGGAGACGCTGCCCAATCTCAAGGCCGTTTTCTCGCTCGGGGCCGGGGTCGACGCCATTCTTTCCGACCCGACGCTGCCTGATGTTCCGGTCGTGCGGATTGTCGATCCAGACATGACCATGCGGATGAGCGAGTTCGTCGTGATGCATGTGCTCCTGCATCATCGCCAACAGAAGCGCATCGATGAGAACCAGAGAGCCAAACGGTGGGACAACTTCCCCACACATGCGGCAAGCGCGCTCAAGGTGGGGATCATGGGCTTCGGTGTCCTTGGACAGAATGC
Organism: Aestuariivirgaceae bacterium; assembly: GCA_036555325.1. Classification (GTDB taxonomy): domain Bacteria; phylum Pseudomonadota; class Alphaproteobacteria; order Rhizobiales; family Aestuariivirgaceae; genus DATBLQ01. Next base: position 18,695 of record DATBLQ010000035.1, read on the forward strand.
GGGGCGCAAGCTCAAGGACTTGGGTTTCGACGTGGCAAGCTGGAGCCGGACCCCGAAGAAAGTCTCTGGAGTGGCGAGTTTCACCGGGGAAAACGAGCTCGACGCGTTCCTGGCGCGCAGCGATGTTCTCGTGGTGCTTTTGCCGCACACACCCGAAACCACGGGCTTCATCAATCGGGCGCTGCTGCGCAAACTGTCGCGCAGCGGTCCGTTCGGGGCACCGATCCTCATCAATGCGGGGCGAGGGAAAGTGCATGTCGAACGGGATGTGATCGCGGCGCTGGAGGCGGGAGAGCTTCATGCGGCCTCGCTCGACGTTTTCGAGGAGGAGCCGTTGCCGCGCGACAGCCCGCTGTGGACGCACCCCTGCGTTTATGTGAGTTCGCACGGGGCGGCAGATTCCGATCCGCTGACGATTTCGAGGAATATCCTGCAGCAAATCGAGCGATATGAAAACGGCGGCAGACTTGAGAACGTGGTCGACCGGGGGCGCGGCTACTGAAGCCGCTTCACGCTTTGGAGCTGGCCGCCGCCAATGGCGATGCGGGTAATCACGCGGGAAACAGGCTCGCGGGTTACGTCCATATAATAGGCGTTGGCGTGCAGGAGATTCTCATCGTCCACCATAATGCCGGCGTGGTTCTTCCAGAACAGCAGATCACCGCGGCGCAGGGCACCGTGGTCGTGCAATGGGCTGCCCAGCACCTGTTCCTGCAGATCGGTATCGCGCGGACAGGGAAACCCCGCCGCGTGCAGGGCTGTCTGGATGAGGCCCGAGCAGTCGATGCCGTGAAACGTCTTGCCGCCCCAAAGATAGGGAACGTGAAGATAGAGCTCCGCCACGGCGACAAAATCCTCCTCGTGGCGACTGAGCGGCTTCAGGTGGCCGGCGATGACATGGCGGCCATTGCGCAGGCGAACGAATTTCTCGCCGGTTTCCACGATCTCCACTCGCGAGTTCATCGGCAGCGGCGCTTCGGGCGTGGATTTGAGATCGGCAGCGGGATACATGAAGGTCATTGGAACGAAGACACGATGGCCGGAACTGGTGATCTCGCGGCTTAGGCCGGAGGCCGGCACGTAACCGACGTAGCCGTCGTTGGCGGCTTTCACCCACGCCCACCCCTCTTCGTTGACGAACACCTTGACGCGCTCACCAAAGAGCAGCTCGGTTGCGCGCGGGGCATCGAAACGGGGGGCGGAATGCAGCGGCAGGATCGGTTCGGCGATCTCGAACAGCTCGCCTGGGACAAAGCGCTCGGCTGCGACCCTGCCGCGCAGCATTTCATCGGCAAGATCGGGGCGGAACGCATTGAGCCGTGGATCGAGATTCATGGCGCGATTCTTATGTTCCCCGCCCTTCTGCGGTGCAAGTGAAATTGCGCAAGCCTTAGCCGATTAGAACTTGGCGGTTGCGGCAATCGTGTCGGCAAGACGCTCAACGTAGAGGGCACCTTTCACAGTCCGCTGGACCAGGACGTTGCGGCGATCCTTCTCGTCGCGCCGGCGGCTCAAGAGGTCGTGCTTGCCTAAGGAATTGAGCGCCCTCGTGATTACCGGCTTGGTTACGCTGAGCTTTCTCGCCAGCTCGCGGACGGTATGCGGCGGTGCCTCGAGATAGATGGTCAACAGGATGCTCATCTGACGGGCGGACAGATCGGGGCCGCGGCCGTGGACCAGGGTGAGATTGACATCATGCCAAAGCTTCAAGGCCTTGCCGGGGTTGGCGCTGCGGGTAATCACACTGCCTGCCGCTATTGTTTCGGAACCGTTTCATTCTTAGCTCCGGCTGACGCCGCAGACAACCCCGGCTTGAGTGGTGAATGGCTAGCGAAGGTACCGGCTTTTCAGCAGAGCAAAGATGGCGCGAATGCCTTGAGCCTCTCCGCCGAAGGGCCGGCCAGGCTTTGCGACGGGCGTCCAGCCGAAGATGTCGAGGTGCAGATAGCTCCTAGTTCGTTCCACGAATTTCCGGAGAAACAAAGCAGCGACGATCGAGCCGGCAAACCCCCCTTCGGAGGCGTTGTTGATATCGGCGAATTTCGACTCGATGAGTTTCTCATAGGGCGGCCACAGGGGCAGGCGCCAGAGCGGGTCGTTCTCGGCCTCAGCGTGAGACACCAGATCGGCCGCAAGGGTCTCATCGTTGGTGTAGAAGGGAGGAAGGTCGGGGCCCAGCGCCACGCGCGCCGCACCTGTCAGGGTGGCAAGATCGACGATGAGGTCGGTCTGTTCCTCGTCGGCATAGGACAAGGCATCGGCGAGGATCAGCCGTCCTTCGGCATCGGTGTTCCCGATTTCGACGCTTAAGCCCTTTCGGCTCATGAGGATGTCGCCGGGACGGAAGGCGTCGCCGGAAATGGCGTTCTCCACGGCCGGCACGAGAACCTTAAGGCGAACTGGAAGTTTCGCGCCAACGATGAGCTTGGCCAAGGCGAGAACATTGGCCGCTCCGCCCATGTCCTTCTTCATCAACAGCATGCCCGCGGCCGGCTTAATGTCGAGGCCGCCGGTATCGAAGCAGACACCCTTCCCTATGAGAGTGATGCGAGGCGCGTCTTCGGCGCCCCAGCGAAACTCGAGCAGGCGGGGAGAGCGGGAGGCGGATGCTGCGCGACCGACGGCATGGATCATAGGGAAGCCGGTCCTCAGCGGCCCGTCCACGATGGTGCGAGCCTCGGCACCCAATTGGTGGGCGAGGTTGTTCACCGCTTCCGCCAGTTCGGCGGGGCCAAGATCGCTTGCAGGGGTGTTGATGAGATCGCGCGCGAGGTAGACGGCATCCGCTTCAGCGAGAAGCTCGTCGCGATCGAGGCCTGCCGGGCAAACGAGAGAGGCTGGAGTCTCCGCTTTCTTCCTGTAGCGGTCGAAGGAGTAGGCTTCGAGCAGCCAAGCAAGTGCGGCGAGCCTCGGTTTTGCAAGCTCGCCCTCGAGGCGATAGACGCCTTGAGGGAGGGTGCGGGCCAGCTTTCCCGGCAGAAATGCCTCGTCCGCGTTGGCTTTTGAACCTGACCCGAAGAGGACGCGGGAAATTTTTCCATCACTGCCGGTGAGGATGAGAACGCGTCCGGGTTCAGCGGCAAAACCCTGCGCATGAGCTGACGCCAATTCTGCGGTGGGAAGCGTTGCGGATACTTCAGGCCATCGTGCTGCGGGGATACACAGGACTGGAACGGCGGCTTTGGCAGCCGCCGGCAAAAGTACGCTGGCGGTGATCATGAAAAATTCCCGAACGTGGGTCTCAACAAACCATAACACGGAGGTGCAAATGGACAATCATGGTTAATGGTTTGTTGAGGGATGTGGGCGAAAATCAATGCATTCCTTCCCAAGGTGTGTCTGCCAGCGGAGTTTCGTATGACTATCGAGACAGGTAGCGTGATAAAAGTTTCGCGTTGGCGCGCAGCCGCGGGCGCAAGCCTGCTTATCATCGCTGCGATGGCCCTTGGTGGCTGCCAGACCACTTCCAGCGCAGACAAGATCATCACCGGCTCGACGGAACCCGCTTCTCTCAGGGCCACCGCCGAAGCTGCAAGACGCTGGGAAGCCGATCCTGGCAACAGCAAGCTCGGCATCCACTACGCTCAACTCCTCAAGGGCATCGGACAGACCGACAAGGCCCTGAAGGTCATCGCCGAGCTCAGCGGAAGAAATCCACAAGACACGGGTCTCCTTGCCCTCTATGGCAAGGAGTTGGCAGCGGCCGGGCGTGGCGAGCAGGCCTCGGACGTACTTTACAAACTCGTTGCCGCCGGCAAGGCGGATTGGAAAATCCACTCCGCCCTTGGCACAGCCTACGACCAACAGGGCCGTTTCAAGGACGCGCGCGATTCCTATAGAGAAGCGCTGAAGGAAAAGCCTGGAGAGATTTCGGTGATAAACAATCTCGGGATGTCCTATGCGCTCGAAGGCAATCTCCCAGAGGCGGAGAAGATCCTCCGCCAGGCGGCGCAGGAACCCCATGGAGCGCGGGAGCCGCGGCTTAGGCAAAATCTTGCGCTGGTTGTCGGATTGCAAGGGCGCTTCGAGGAAGCAAAGGAGATTGCGAGCAAGGATTTGTCGGCGGTGCAGGTGGAGGCGAATATGACTTACCTCAGATCCATGCTGGCGCAGCCCGATCCGTGGCAGCAACTCAAGCCCACCGCGAAAGCCAACAACGGCTAAGGCACACGCAAGGATCGTCCTTGCGCGCATGGGACCCCGCGGCATCTCTTGAGCGTCCTAGCCGGTCACATTGCGGGGCAAGAAAAATACTTATCTAAATCAGCAACCACTTCTGTGATTGAGGTGTGGCGGTAATTAACGCCAGCTTCATAGCGGTTGGGTTCCTTCATTCAGTATATCTACATACGACTTGTATGCGAACACTCTGCCACGCTTCTTACCGGTAATTTCTTGAAGGATTCCGAGTTTCACGAGACGCTCGAATGTCGCATTTACGGTTGGCAAAGTTAGCTTGCTGAGCTTTGTTGCCCCAGAAGCAGTGAGAAAAGGCCTAGTTCGCATCAAATCAAAGATGTGAAGGGCTGTCGCTGCGCGGTCTCCTGCGGCGCTTATTCGGGCTTTATCCGTTTCAAACAGATTAGCAATTTGGCGCGCAGTCTCAAAAGCTTGGTCGGCGGTATGCGCGACTCCATCCAGGAAAAACTCCATCCATGCTTCCCAAGATCCTCGTTCACGGACCTCCTGCAAAAGACGATAGTAATCGTTTCTATGTGTTTTGAAGTATAGGCTCAAATAGAGGATTGGATCGTGTAAGACCCCTATCGAACATAGGTACAGCGTTATAAGAAGGCGACCCAACCGACCGTTTCCATCCAGGAATGGATGAATGGACTCAAATTGAAGATGGAGAAGTCCGGCCTTGATAAGAGGTGGCAAATTAGGAGTATCTTGGTGAAGGAATTTTTCAAAAGCATCTAACGTTTGGTTGAGTTCATTTGGAGGCGGGGGAACAAAAATAGCATTCCCTGGCCGTGTGCCGCCAACCCAGTTCTGAGAGGAGCGAAATTCTCCAGGGCGCGTTGTGGCGCCACGTCCACCACTGAGCAATCGCGCATGCATTTCACGCATCAATCTTAGAGAGATGGGTAGCTCAGGAAGCCGTTCTAATCCATACATAAGAGCGTCTACATAGTTTGAAACCTCCCGAATATCGTCAATGGGTTCGCCCTCCAGTGCTTGGTTTTCAAATCGCAGCAAGTCGGAGATAGTTGATTGGGTGCCTTCGATCTGAGAGGAAAGAACCGCCTCTTTCCGTACATACATGTAGAGGAAGAGTTCTTTGTCAGGCAGAAGTATCGATATTCCGTCCAGACGGCCGAGTGCTCGGTCAGCGGTGCTCAATCGGGGTAGCAGGCCGTTGAGGTCCAATGGCGGATTGGGAGGTAGCGGAGGAGGAACAAATGCTCTTACCTTTTCGTCGCCTACTACTGATTCAACATAGCGTCCGAGACGATTTTTAGAGAATGGCGTTTCTATCATTGGGAAAACTACTAGAAGTTGAAGTTATCTGCCGCCCGTGATAAAGGAAACATGGCATTTCTTTAGTATCGTGGGACGCACTTTAAGGTAACTTAATTAGGCGAGGCCGCTAATAAAATAAAACGCTATTTCCTTTATTAATATTGGCCCCTAGTCGAGGGTACTTAACTAGCGGCTACTCCTCAATAAAACGAACCCCTGGTCTCTTTAAGCGACTCAAACAGCAGTTACCGCCGCAAATAAGCGGTTGTCAGGCCGTGACTTCATTTAGAGACGAACAAGGATCGTTTCCACGCGCGCCAGACCCCGCGCATTCCTTATCCGGCCAGCTCGCCCCGCCTTCTCCAACAGGGGAGACGGATTGAAAGCGTCGCGCGAGATCTCAGCCGGCTAGTCGCGTAGTTCCAGCACCTGGATGGCGGAGGGGCCGAGGATGATGACGAAGATCACCGGCAGGAAGAACATGATCATCGGCACGGTGAGCTTGGGAGGCAGAGCAGCGGCCTTCCTTTCGGCTTCCTGCATGCGCGCGTCACGATTTTCCTGGGCGAGCACGCGCAGCGCCTGGCCCAAGGGCGTTCCATAGCGCTCGGACTGTATCAAACTTCCAACAACCGACTTGACCGTTCCAAGGCCCGTGCGCTTGCCGAGGTTCTCGAAGGCCTTGCGACGATCGGGAAGATAGGAGAGCTCGGCGTGAGTCAGGGTGAGCTCTTCGGCAAGGGGCACCGACTGGGAGCCGATTTCGCGAGAGACGCGTTGCAGGGCGGGCTCGATGCCCATTCCCGATTCGACGCAAATCAGCAAGAGGTCGAGGGCATCGGACCAAGCCAGGCGGATGGATTTCTGGCGGCGCGAGACCAGATTGGTGATCATGATGTTGGGGAAATACACACCCGCGAGGATGCCCACAAAGACTGAGGCAAGGCGCATTTGCGCCGGAATGTCGCCGTAGAAGGTCGAGGTATAGATGAACACCAGAAGACCTATGAGCGGCGGGGTCACCAGCCTGATCGTCAGATAGATCATGAGATGGCGCTCGCTTCGCAGGCCGGCCTGGCGAAGCTTGTCGCGCATGCCTTCCGCTTCGAACAATTTGCGCAGGTTCAAGGATTCGACCAGTTGGGTCAGCAATCCCTTGTGCTTTTCACGGAGCCTTGCTTCAGGCTGCAGGCTGGCTTTGTGTTGCGCACGCAGCCGTTCACGCTCGCCGGAAACGAGTTTCAGCCGGCCGCGCAGCTTGTCTCCTTCCACCAGCGGAGCGGCAACCGTCAGGATCGTGGCGAAGACGGCAATGGCGATCAGCAGGATGATGATGCGTTGCGGTTCCAACAGCGAGTCGAGGATATCGAACATCTTAAGTGCCCGTCAGTATCAGTATTCGAAATTGATCATCTTGCGCATCACGAGAATGCCGAGAAGCATCCAGACGCAGCAGCCGATAAGCAGCATGTTGCCAACGCGCGTCGACCAGAGGGGTGTCAGGTAATCAGGACTAAAGACACTCAAGAGGCCGATGATGCAGAACGGCAGGGACCCAATGATCATCGCCGACGTCTTGGCTTCCTGGCTCACCGATTTTATCTTTGCCTTCATCTTCTTTCGATCGCGCAGCACCTTGGACAGATTGCCCAGCGCCTCGGCCAGATTGCCGCCGGTTTTCGACTGGATAGCCATGACGATCGCCAGGAAGTTCACCTCGGCCAGGGGCATGCGTTCGAACATGCGCTCGATACCCTGGTCGATGGTTATGCCAATCCGCTGGCCTTCCACCACTTCAAGAAACTCCGGGCCGACCGGCGGGGGAGTTTCCGCGGCAATCACCTTCATGGCGTCGCTGACCGGCAATCCGGATTTCAGACCGCGCACCACGATGTCGATGGCGTCGGCGAAATCGTTGAGAAAGATCTGCTGACGCCGGCGGCGGAGGAAGTTCAAGAACCAGCGCGGCACGCCAAGACCCGCCGCCAGCGCCGCGCTTGCTGCGGCATACCACGGCAGGCCAAAGATATAGGCCACCGCGCCAACGGCGGCCCCGAGTGCGAGCGACACCAGCCAGAAGGTTCGCGGGCCCGTATCGAGCCCGGCCTGGGTCAGCATGACGCGCAAGGTCATTCGCTTCTTGCGCCTCTTTTCATCCTCCTCAAGCTGCTTCAGACTCTCCTGCAATTGGCGGCGCCGACTATCTTTCGGATCCTCCTTCAGAAAGCGCTGGCGAAAAGTGAGCTTGGGGCCAAGCTTCGACTTGTCGGAAATCGCCTCGACGCGGCGCGTAGCAGCGGAATTAGCGGCGATCAGAGGGTAGAAGAGAACAAAAGCGAGCCCACCCACGGCCAGAGCTATCATGCCGATCAACAGAAGCTCAGCAGTTTCGTTACCGAACATGATCACTCTCCAGCGGGATTGCGGTCTTAATCCTTATCGTTGCGCATCTCGGCCTTCTCGAGGGCCTCGGCGAGCCTTGATTCCTCGCCGAAGTAACGGGCGCGGTCCCAGAAGTGCGGGCGAGCGATGCCGGTCGAGCGGTGGCGGCCGATGATGTTGCCGTTGGCATCTTCACCCAATACGTCGTAGACGAACAAATCCTGGGTAATAATGACTTCGCCTTCCATTCCGATCACTTCGGTGATGTGGGTGATGCGCCGCGAACCATCGCGCAGCCTGGCCGCCTGAATGATAACGTCGATGGATCCGACGATCATTTCCTTGATGGTCTTGGAGGGGAGCGCAAAACCGCCCATGGTGATCATGGACTCAAGTCTTGACATGGCTTCGCGCGGGCTGTTGGCGTGCAGGGTGCCCATCGAACCGTCGTGGCCGGTGTTCATGGCCTGCAGCAGGTCGAAGGCCTCGGGGCCACGAACCTCGCCGACGATGATCCGCTCGGGCCGCATGCGCAGGCAGTTCTTCACCAAGTCGCGCATGGTGATTTCACCTTCCCCTTCCAGGTTGGGGGGACGAGTTTCGAGGCGGACGACATGCGGCTGCTGCAGCTGCAGTTCGGCAGCGTCTTCGCAGGTGATGACGCGCTCATCGTGGTCGATGTAACCGGTGAGGCAGTTCAGAAGCGTGGTCTTACCTGAGCCGGTGCCGCCGGATATGAGGACATTGCAACGAACCCGGCCGATGATGCCCAGAATGGTGGCGCCCTCCGGAGTGATCGAGTGCAGCTTGACAAGATCGGTGAGCTTGAGCCGGTCCTTCTTGAACTTGCGGATGGTGAGGGCGGGGCCGTCGATGGCGAGCGGCGGGACGATGACGTTGACACGGGAGCCGTCGGGCAAGCGGGCGTCGCAAATGGGGCTTGCTTCGTCAACACGTCGCCCAACCTGGCTGACGATGCGCTGACAGATGTTCAAAAGCTGCGAATTGTCGCGGAAGCGCACGGCAGTGGGCTGCACCTTGCCACCCACTTCGATGAAGGTGGTGCCGGCGCCGTTGACCATGATGTCGGCGATTTCGTCACGGGCGAGCAGCGGCTCGAGCGGTCCGTAACCCAGGACGTCGTTGCAGATATCCTCGAGCAGTTCCTCCTGCTCGGCGATCGACATCGCCACGTCCTTGAGGGTTATTATTTCGTTGACGATGTCGCGAATCTCGTCTCTGGCGCTTTCACGGTCGAGCTGGCTCAGCTGCGTGAGATCGATGGCATCGATGAGAGCGTTAAAGATCGTGGTCTTTATATCGTAATAGGTCTCGGACCGCCGCTGATGGATCTTGGAGGCCGCCGGCGGAGCCGGAGGGGACGCCGGACGCGCGGCCGCGGTACGGGGTTCGATGCCTAGATTGGGAATTTGACCGGGATGGGCCGCCGCCGCAGCCGGCTGGGCGGGAAGAGGGGCATTTGGCGGAGCACCGGACGCCTTGTTGTTCGCTTCTGAGCGTTTGCCGAACATTATTTCTTCCTCAGCATCGGGAATTTGCCCGAGAAGATCGAATACTTAGCGGGAGGTTTGGGGAGTTCGCGGCCGGAAAGAACTTGCGCGAGCTCGGTCATGATCTCGCCGGGGCGCGATTTTGCAGCGACCTCGACCACCATCTGGCCGTTGCTTGCGGCGGTGCCGAAGACCTGAGGGTCGTAGGGGAAGACGGCCAAAGGCTCGACGCCCAGTGCCTTGGCGAATTCGGCGACGGGAATTTCCGGGCGCTTCGGAACGCCAACCTGGTTCAATATTATGCGCGGGACGCCGTCGTTGGGGCGGGCCGCCTTGAGGACATCAAACATGTTCTTGGCATTGCGCAACGATGCCAGTTCAGGAGTGACGGTGATGACGACTTCATCGGCATGGACGAGGGTATATTTGGTCCATCCCGCCCAGACGTTCGGAACATCGACAATGACGAGCGGAACGTTATGACGTACCACGTCGAGCACGGCACCGACGGCGCTGCTGTCGATATGAAAGTCACGGTCGACGATTCCGCCGGACGCCAAGAGGCTCAGCTTGTCGCTGCATTTGGTCAACAGCCGATCGAGAAGGGTTGCGTCGACGCGGTCGGGTGAGCTCAACGCGTCGGCTATGCCCAGGCCGGCTTCCTGGTTGAAGTTGAGGCCGGCCGTGCCGAAGGCCAAATCGAGATCGGTGATCACCGTCTCGGTGTTGTAAGCCTGCGAAATCATCCAGCCGATGTTGTGAGCGATGGTGCTGGAGCCTACTCCGCCCTTGGCGCCGACGAAGGCGATGACGCGACCGATGGGCTTCGCCTTGGGATCGTTGTAGAGGTTGGAAACAACCTGGATCATGTGCAGCAGATTGATCGGCGCAACGAAATATTCGCTGACACCCTGACGCATGAGCTCGCGATAGAGAATCACGTCATTGACATGACCGATGACGATGACCTTCGTGGTCGGATCGCAAACTTGCGCCAGCCGCCCCAGCTCGGCCAGGATCGTCTCACGCGGAGAGTGGGATTCGACGATCAGGAGATTGGGGCACAGGGCATTGGAATAGGCCTGGAGCGCGCCGCCGATGCCGCCGGGCTGCACAGTGATGTGGGCACGCGACATCCGCCGATCGGCAGCAACCTGCTGCATCGCCTGCAGCGTTCCGTCGTGATCACAGAAAATGCCGATGTTTATGCGCGGCACAGAGGCGATAACGGCGTCAGGTGCCTTGGGTTCTTCGTTCAGCAGTGCGTGCGTCATTTTAGTGCCTCTCAAACAACTAACTTTACTGGGCGACATCGGAAACGACCTGCGTCTCCGACTCGCTCACGCTGGTGGCGGTATTCTTCGGCTTGCGATAGTCCACGAAAACCTGGTTGCGGCGCGAAGCGTCCGGCGGTGTGGAGGTGCGGGGAACCTCGAAGTCCTCGGGATTGGCCACCACGGCGGCAATATTATGCTGCTGCGCGCAGCCGAAGTTCGGCGGCGGCTCGTTGGTGCCTGTCACCGCCAAATCGGCCGACCAGTCGCCGCATTCGGCGGTGACGGCGATCTTGCGCTGGAAACTGATAATGACCGGGGCTCCCCTGCCGGCTTGATAGTCGGTGTGGGCGATGGCCTCGGCAGGAACTCCGTTGTCGACGAGCAACTCGGTCACCCGACCTGCCACGACGGAGGAATTCGGCCCGTGCGGCTCTTGCACTCGAATCTCGCGAGCCCCGACGGATATGGCTTCGTGAGCGAAGCGAACGACGGCATCTTCCATACGCATGCCAAGCTCGGCACGCTTGGTTGGTACGTCGAGGCGAACGGAGCCTTTCGCCACCTCGATGGGGTAACGCTCATAGTGCATGGCGGGCTGATAGTTGTCGTCGATTTCGGGCCCGCCGCTGCAGCCGCCAAGCCCAACAAGCGGCATCAGAATTGCGGTGGTCAATCCAAATTTGCGCATCGTCATGGAACCTTTACCCTTCCCGCTACTCAACGATGTAACCGACATTGCCGTGATAGGTGCCTTTCGGGCCATCGCCGGCGATGCCATAGACTTTGTTCAGCCGTCCGAAGAGGATGGTCTGGCGATCGGTCGGCGTGTTGAACCGCTCGAAAGGCGTGACCAGCTGCTTCTCGTTAACCGGGCTTACGACATAGGGCGTCACGATAACCACAAGCTCGGTCTGATCCGCCTGGAAGTCGCGGCTGCGGAACAAGGTGCCGAGAATAGGCAGGTTCTTCAGACCAGGAATGCCGTTGATGTGCTGCTTGACGGTATCCTGAATGAGGCCAGCCATGATCATCGACCCGCCGCTCGGCAGTTCGACCGTGGTCTCGGCACGGCGTACCTTGAGTGCCGCTATGGTGATTTCGTCGCTGCCGCTCGCTACCGTGATGGCGTTCTCGTTGGAGAGTTCGCTGACTTCGGTATTGATGCGCATGCTGATCAGCCCTTCGGACATGACGACCGGAGTGAAGCCCAAGCCGACACCGAAGGGTTTGAACTCGATCTTGACCTCGTTATCGTCGGCGCCGACCGGCACCGGATATTCGCCACCGGCCAGGAACTTCGCCGATTCGCCCGAGATCGCCGTTAGAGTCGGCTCGGCGAGGGTCCTCAGCATGCCATCGCGCTCGAGGGCGGTGATGGTGGCTTCGACGTAGTTGTCGTCGGTGCCGAAAGAGAAGCTATGGCTGCTGTCGTTGAGTGCGCCGATCGAGTTGAGAGAGAACGGGGTCAAGCTTTCAAGGAAGGCATCGAACTTGCCGACCGAGAATGCGGCCTCCAGGTCGACACCGAGCTGCTTGAGAATATTGCGCTGCATCTCGGCAACCCGCACCTTGAGCATGACCTGTTCGCGGCCGGTGACGGCGATGGTGCTCAAAACTTTCTTGGGATCGCCGACCACCTGGGAAGCCAGATCCATGGCTTTCTGCGCCTCGGCGGGATTTGCCGCAACGCCGCCGAGCACGATGTTTTCGTTCATCGTATCAACGGTAATGCGCGTGCCGGGCATGGCGCGATCGAGCAGGTTCTGCAGGGCCAACGGATCGCGAGCGACCTCAATGTCGAGGCTTAGAATCTGGCGTCCCTCGGCATCGAAGAAAAACACGTTTGTCTGGCCGAGCGTGCGGCCGAACAGGTAGGCTCTATTCTGTGTACGGACGACCGCATCGACAATCCCCGGATTGCCGACAATCACGTCCTTGGTGGCGGCAGGGAGCCTTATGACCATGGATTTGCCGACGCCCAGGCGGATAAACTTCGATCGGTCGCTGTCCATTTCGGCCGATTGCGCCAAGGGCAACACATGTTGCGGCACGACTGCCAGGAACGTGATCCCGAGAAGTATGGCGAGGAATACGGCGCGGCCAAGAGCGGAGGCGGTTTGGACCGAGCCGAACAGAGGGGTTCTGATCATCGCGAGACGCATGGGCGTTCCCTTATTTGGAGCTGCTGGTGTATGACATCACGCCCCAACGGCTGAGAGAGATCTCACTGCCGCTGCTGCCGTTCATGAATTTCTCAGACAACTTCGGACCTTCGTCGCCGAGTGCTGTGCTGCTGCTGTCGGCGATGCTGCGCAGAGCAAGCGAAAGCTGACCGGATGATTCGACCATCGACAGAACTTCAGCCTGGACCGGATCGAGCTCGACAGTGGCGGTCTTGCCGACGACAACCTGGCCGCCCTTCTCATCCTGCTTGTAGGTCTGGTCGATGGCGAGCACGCGAACATTGGTCAGTACGGTTTCGGAAAGCTGGCGGTCGGTGCCGGAAAGCTTGCGGGTGAGAATGACGTCCACCCGATCGTTGGGAAGGATGAAGCCGCCGGCGCCGGTTTCAGCCGATATCCTCACCGATATGGCGCGATGGCCTTTCGGCAAAATCGCCGCCATGAATCCCTTGTCGCCGGGAAGGACGACCTTCTTTTCGTTGATCGGCTCGCCCTGGTAGATCGGATTGCGAGCGCGTCCTTCTTTCAGTTTGTTCACTGCGTCGGGCTTGGCTGCGCGCGTGATCATGGCGACGGTGATGTTCTCTTTCGGCCAGCTCGCCCAAGTCACGGCGGCAGCATCGATGCGATCACCCATGGCGATGTCGCGGGTGGAGACCAAGATGTCTTCCGTCTGAACCTTGTTGATCTCGACGACTTCGGCTTCGGGTTTTTTCAAGAAGCCCTGAGCCAGATAGGCAGCGAGAGCAGCCGATCCGATGGCAAGTCCCAAGACAACGATTCGAGTTCTACTCATTGGTTCGTCCCCTGACGATCGAGCGGCATGCCCGCTCGCCTTGAACAAGTGTGATGGGTAATGGTCAAATTAGGGTTAATCGATCGCTGGCTTTTGTGCCTGATCAGCGGTTAATGAGAACGGCACTCGCTGCCCACCATGTCTGAGGCAGAGCGAAACAAGCACCGGCGGCAATCGCGACACCATAAGGAAGGTCGGGCTTGAGAGATGTGAGCCGCTTAAGAAGAGACGATTGCGAATTGCTGGACGTGATGTCGATGTGAAGTCGAACGACCTCCCATGCAACCATGCAGATCGCCAAGACACCGCCGGCAAGCGCGGTGTAGAAAATAAAGTAGAAAAGCTTCGTCCAGCCGATCCACAAGGCTGCCGCGGCGAGGAGCTTGGCGTCGCCGCCGCCGACAATGCGTACTGCAAAGAGAGCAAAGCCGACAAACAGAACCACGACACCGGCGAGCCCGTGCCAGAGAGCGAGTTTCAACGGCATGCCGGTGGAGATGACGGCGAGGAGAAAGAGCAGCGCCACGGCACCGCTCATCCAATTGGGAATGCGGTAATGGCGGAGATCGCTCAACGCCGCGGCGAGCATGAGCAGGACAAAGAGGACCATCATTATCAGCGCCATCATTTTCTTACCGCTCTATCGATTCGACTGTTGCTCAACAGTCACATGAATGACGTAAACGGGAAATTACCAGGAACGATGGCGCAGAAAAAAACAAAGCCGCCAGTTCTGCCAACCGGCGGCCTTGGAGCCTCCCTAAATAGACCCGAAACGATGGCTCGATCGTTTCGTTTGTAGAAATTAGTTGAGGTTTGATTCGACGGTCGTGAAGGTGTCGACCAGGGCCGAACCAACCTGACCTACGATAACGACGATGGCAACGCCAATGCCGGCCGCGATAAGGCCGTACTCAATGGCGGTCACGCCAGATTCGTCCTTCAGGAAACTATAGAGCTTCGTCATGACTCACTACTCCTTTGATAGCACCAGACCTGAAGGAGCGGATTTGGTCGCTTTTCAGATCGCCTGGAACGATAAGTTTCGTGGACTTAATGACGAGTGAATCCGCTCCGGAAATTCAAAGCGAATCCGAAGTGGATGATTTTCTGATTAACAGTTGGTGAAGCCGCCAGCCGAGCTGGCGGCTTTGACGCTTCCCT
>DATBLQ010000042.1:0-58494 GCA_036555325.1 Aestuariivirgaceae bacterium
GCGAGCCTGTTCTGGGATCCGGTCGATCAGCTGACCCTCGGCTGGGGCGTGGGCTGGACGAACAAGGACTCTTCGGATGACGACGCCGAAGGCGACTTCATCGTCGCGGGCTTCGGTGCCTGGTTCCGCTTCTAAGCGAAACGCATAACACTTAAACAGTTGGCCCGGGTTTTCCCCGGGCCAATTGCTTTAGAGGCGCCCTCGTCTGGGAATGCTTACCTTAGCGAACGCGCATCTAGCTTTTAGAGTTATTGCTCTGCCCTAATAGACAAATTAACTTTGCACTTATGCGCTTGATGTGCAGTGTTGACGAAATACTTGGATGCCCTCTAGCATCTGTTTGCAGCTGACAAGTAACTCCAACCGGGTATAGGTTCCCATGCGCTACATATTACTCGTTCTCATCTTTGTGCTGGCATCATCGGTTGGCAATGAAACTTCGTCAGCCCAAGTTACTCCTGAGAACATAATGTGTAAGCGTGATTATGCTCAGTATCGCAGACGTCCGACGCACAAAGCGTTTGCGGTCACAGTCGGGAAATATAAGAGGCATGCTTGCGGAATGGGCTGGAGTTATAAGACCCGAGGCAGTGCCGTGAGGCGGGCGTTGCGAGAGTGTGGCATTGGGGCCGTCAGACAAGGAATACCGGCCAAGGCGTGTCGGATACTGGCGAGTCAATAAGCCGGTGCCCCATTACGGGCTTCCGGTGATTCAATACACTCGAATTCATTGCTCTAAAGACAATTGGCAGACGTAGCGAAGCGAGGGCTGGCTAAGACCAAGTTCCCTCCTCGATTGCACGGCTGCGGACAGCTTCACGAAGGCGCACGAATGAGAGGGGCCGGCTCCTGGGCCGGCCCCTCAAATTGCATGCTATTTCAGATTGGATGCTAGTTCATACTGGCTCCGGCACCACCGTTGCCGCCCCTGCCGCCGGCACCGCCCGCGCCGCCGTCGCCGGCAGCGTTGACCTGACCCTGGGCACCGCTTTGGACTCCACCAACGTTCGCGTTGACATTGCCGACATTGCTGCCGCCGGCGCCGCCTGGGCCACCGGCACCGCCGTTGCCGCCAGCGCCACCGCCAGGACCGGCACCGCCCTTACCGCCGTTGCCGCCCTCGCCGCCCTCGCCGCCATCTCCGGCAATATTGACCTGACCCTGAATACCGTCTTGGGCTCCAAAAACGTTCGCGTTGACGTTGCCAACATTCCAGCCACCAGCACCACCGGCACCGCCAGCACCGCCGTTGCCGCCAGGTCCACCGCAGTTGCTGCCACCGCCACCGCCGTTGCCGCCGTCGCCACCCTCGCCGCCCTCACCGGCGATATTGACCTGGCCCTGGATACCCTTCTGCGTCGCAAGGTAGTTAATGTTGAAATTGAGAAGATTGCTGCCGCCCTTCCCACCAGCGCCACCGGCTCCACCAGTTCCGCCGTTGCCGCCGCCTGCTTTACCACCTTTGCCGCCGTTGCCGCCGTCGCCACCTTCGCCGCCCTCACCGGCGATATTGACCTGACCCTGGATACCGTACTGGTTTCCCTTGTTGATGTTGAAATTGAGAATATTGCTGCCACCTTTGCCGCCGGCGCCACCTGCACCGCCGTCACCACCGTTGCCGCCTCCTTTGCCACCTTTGCCGGCGTTGCCGCCGTCGCCACCTTCGCCGCCGTCACCGGCAATATTGACCTGCTTCTGGAGACCTATCTGGGTCCCTTTGTTGATGTTGAAATTGAGAATATTGCTGCCGCCCTTACCACCGGCACCACCAAGACCGCCGTTGCCGCCGGCACCTGAGCTATTACTTCCGCAGCATGTGGGTGCGTGTACCACGCCGGCAATTGCCGGAGCGCCCATGAGTGCAGCGGAAACTGCGAGCGCGGATACGCCTAAAAACAACTGTGACCAGCGTCCACCCCCCAAGGGCGGCGCCGTCGAGCTACCAGTACGCATGGTCGATTCCTTTCCATCGAACTAACAACTGCAATCCGCCGCCTACTATTACGGTATGATGGAGTGTTCTTCTCGGCAATACTAAAATGTAATCTCTCAACTCCATTTCATTACAACAGACTCAATTTCATGTGATGAGTGAAGTAGTAAACTCTATTTCGTTTTATTACAGAAACATTGGAACTGCAGCGAACCACGATTTTTCAAAGAGCATTGTCATGAGAGCATCCTGCGAACGCGAGTGCAGCAACGCTGGCGGTAAGTTGCGATCGAAGTGCGTCTTAACTCTGCGAATGGTGTAA
This sequence comes from Aestuariivirgaceae bacterium, assembly GCA_036555325.1. Taxonomy (GTDB): domain Bacteria; phylum Pseudomonadota; class Alphaproteobacteria; order Rhizobiales; family Aestuariivirgaceae; genus DATBLQ01. The sequence goes on from DATBLQ010000042.1 coordinate 2,256, forward strand.
TAAGTTTCCTTCTCCAAATATTAGTGTGATGCAGATCCAAGAAGAGTTACGGCGCACTTCTAATGTTCGCGAGCTAATCCGTTTGGATTAATCCAGTTGGGTAATGAAGCTAACCCAAGTGGATAGTTGAGGTAGCATCCGGCTTGAATTGACTATGATTCTATTCCTACCAAACCGTGTGGTGCACATGCAAGACAAATTCGATTCGTCAATGCCGGTTGCAACGTTATTTGCACCCCGAGCCGTCACCACTGACCATTTGTTGCCAAACCACAACAATGGCGAAAAACCTAGTAGGGCACCCGAAATAGCGCTTGTTTTGTTCACCCAAAGCGTGCGTTTCTTTTTTTTTATCATTTGTCGCCAGGTCTCTCGGAGAGGGGGTAGTCCGGTGAAACATCTGATTTCCACCGCATCGTTCATTGCTATGGCGGCTGCGCTGGGCAGCTCGCCGGCAATTTCGGCCGATTACACGGAACAGATCATTGAAGCCGAGGAATGGGCTGGATTCTATTTCGGCCGGCACCTCGGCGTCGGCTTCGACAATGATATCGACGAGTCGCATACCTTGACTGCAGCCGGCGGCGGTGAGGGCGGCCAGGGTGGCGGCGGCGGTGACGGCGGCGATGGTGGCGGTACCGGGGGCGGTGCGGGCGGCCCTGGCGGAGGTGGTGGCGCCGGTGGATTGGGCGGCCTGGGCGGCATTGTAGATTTCGAATTGGATGTGGATGAGGAAAGCCTGCTCGGCGGCTTTCATGGCGGCTATAACTGGCAGTATGGCAGCACCGTCTTCGGCGTCGAAGGCGATTATACCATCAAGGACAATCTCGATAATTATCTCGCCAGCGTCCGTGGCCGTCTCGGTTGGGCCCCAGCCGGATTTCTGTTTTATGGAACGGCTGGTGTGGCATTTGCGAACAACAACGACGCGGCAGCCATAGGCGTGGCCGCCGGCGGCGGCGGCGGCGGCGACGGTGGCGACGGCGGCTCCGGCGGTGCGGGCGGTGAGAGCGCTACTGCTGAGCCTGGCGGTGCTGGCGGTGGCGGCGGCCAAGGAGGTCAAGGCGGACAAGGCGGCGGCGGTGCGATTTTCGGTGGCGGCGGAGAAAGCGAGACCAGCTGGGTAGCGGGTATCGGCGCTGAAACAAAACTCTCGCGCAAGGCGAGCATCGGCCTTGAGGGTCTGTGGTACGGGTTGAATGACATCGATGCTGACGATGACGGCAATTTCTTTACCCTCCGCGCGCGGCTATCCTATCATCTGAATGGCGGCTTGCCGGGAGACGAACCGCCCGAAGTCGATTGGTCCGGATTCTATGTGGGCCTCAATGGCGGCGCCCTATTCACCAATGGTGATCAAGTCGACACTATCCTGGCGGGCGCTGGCGGTGGCGGTGCCGGCGGCGATGGCGGCGTTGGTGGCGGCGGCGGCGTCGGCGGTGCGGGCGGCACGGCAGCTGACGGCGGCGGTGGTGGCGGCGGCGGCGGTGGCGGTGGTGGCGGCGGCGGCGGCGGTGGTGGCGCAGCGGTGGCCATCTTTGAAGATGATAGCCTTCTCCTTGGAGGCGTCCACGCCGGCTATAACTGGCAGAACGATCACGGACACATCTATGGTCTCGAAGGCGACATCGAGGCTGTCGAGGATGTCTATGATTATCTGGCAACCATTCGCGGTCGAATTGGCTGGGCGACAGAGAAGGTACTGCTGCATGCCACGGCAGGTGCTGCCTTTACTGACAGGGAAACGTTCAACGGTAATGTCACCGTAACTGGTGGCGGTGCCGGTAGCGGCGGCGACGGCGGCGATGGCGGCGGCGGTGGCGGCGGCGGTTCCGCAGCCGCCGGTGGTGCGGGTGGCACCGGTGGCGCCGCTGGCAACGGCGGCGCCGGCGGAGGTGCCGGAGGTGCAGCGACGGTCAACAGCACCGGCGATGATGACAGCGAAGTCGGGTTGGTTGTCGGCACCGGCATGGACGTGAGACTGGGTGAACGGGTCAGCCTCGGTATGGAAGGCCTCTATTATTTCTTCGAGGACGACGAAATCAAGTTCCTCAACAATGGGGTAACCGTAACCGACATCGACGTGGACAACGATTTCTACGTCGTCAGGGCCCGCCTAACCTTCCACCTGTGGTGAGCCGCACAGAACGCGCCTCGATGTAATCAAGCAGAGCTCGCGATCAGCCCATAAGCTGGTCGCGCTGCTTTCTCTTTTGACCGCAGTTCATAGCCAGCCAGGCACTTGCCTTTCACGCAAGCCAACTGCCATGATCCCTATCGCGTGCACTTTCGCGAATGATACAGTGGATTGCTGAGGCGGGCTTTCCGAAGGCGAGGAGGCCTCTGATGAGCAAGCGCTTCTGTTCACTTCTAATCCTTTTGCTTCCCGCCGCCGCGTGCGGAGCGGCTGCTGCAGCTGTCGACAAGGAGGTGATAAAAAACGCCTTGTCCGCGGCACCCCCCAGAGTGGCGAAAGATGCCGGGGTCATCGATTGGGACATGCATACCCTCAAAAAAGGCACGAACGGCTTCACGTGTTTGCCGGACAATCTCTCGACGCCCACCGTCAACGATCCAATCTGCCTCGACGGGAATGGCATGGCTTGGTTGCAAGCCTTGCGGCAGAGGAAAGAACCGCCCCCGGGATTCGGACTCGCCTTCATGATGAAGGGCGGAGCCGCCGCCAGCAGTTCTGATCCCTATGCGACCGCACCGGCCGGCGGCAAATGGATCAGCCAAGGTCCCCATGTAAAAATATTCGGTGCGAAGAACATAACGACGGCTTACTCTCACCTGGCGGAAGCTCCAGAGACCACGCGACCCTATGTGATGTTCAAGGGAACTCCTTACGAGCACCTCGTAATTCCAGCGACAAGCAGTTCGACGATCAACATTCCTGGCAAACCCGGTGAACCGGGCAAGCCTGGCGAACCCGGTAAACCGGGCAAGGGCGGTGGAAAACCTGGTGAACCTGGCCAACCCGGTGAGCCGGGAAAACCCGGTCAACCAGGCACAGTGATCCAATGATCTCTTCCGGACACTGTACTGTAAATGAAGTGACGTGACGTCAGTGGTTTTGACGCAAAGCCCCGCTGAATCATGGTTTTTTTGCCGCGTTACGCCAGTGTCTGTTGCAAAACTGTATCGGTGCGAACGAAGTTGCGGCGAAAAACGGAGCTTCAGCTTGTTGTCGCCACAAGTCACTGCTAGATGTCTTGCCGGGTAGGAGTCGGGTCCAAGGCATTTCCTATGGCGAATCGGGTGCTTAGCCGCTTTTTGTCGGTCGTTCCACTAGCGTTCGGATTAATGTCCTGTTTCAGTCAGCAGGCCGACTTGGGCAATCGCGTCATCGATGTCGATGCCGGAGCAACACCAGCCAGCGCCACACTCTCAGATTCGATGAGCGGTCTCGTGGCGCAAGCAAACCCGAGCTACGTCACTCTCATCATCAGCGACAACGAAAAAAACAGGGCCCGGGCTGAAAGCAAACGGCCCGCGCCGGTGACCGCAGGCAGCGGTTTCGTGGTCGGTCCCGACGGTTACGTGCTGACCGCCGGGCATGTCGCCATGAAACGAAATTTCGGCGTGAGCGCCAGAGGGCCCGACGGTCGCATCTATTCCGGAAAAGTGGTGGACGTGCGGCCCGGTTATGACATGGCGCTCATCAAGCTCAGCGGCTTCAGCGGCGTAGCGGTGCGGCCCTCGTCATCTGCCTGTCTCAAGCCGGGTGATGCGATCTTTTCCCTCGGAAAGCCGCACGCGCAGAAGGACACCGCCCGGTTCGGAAAGGTCGAGGCGATGAGTTTCGGCCGGGCCGTTGCGTATCAGGGTTTCGGTTATCCAGACGCGATCGTGTTGAGAATGGATACCAAGAAAGGGGAATCGGGTGGCCCGGTGTTCAACGACCGTGGCGAACTTGTGGGAATGGTCGTCAGCACCTTGAGCGATGGCAACGGCAGGCCGCTCAATCTCGCCCATGCCGTGCCCCTTCCCGCACTTGCCCAATTCATGTGCTCGGAAATGACCTGCACCAGCGAGTGGACAGGTCTCGTCTCGCAGGACACGCACGGCTGCCCGCAAAGCTAGGATCGCGCCCGCACGCTCGTGCTCCGATCTGCGAGTCGTAGAACAAGCGGCGCTAGGGAGGGTTGCAATGGCGAGGTCAAGGAATGCCCCACCCAATTTCTCATCCATGGGAGCCCGGCTTTCGACGGATCCCGTGGCGGGAGGGAGGCTCGAGAAGCTGCTGAGCGAGGCTCAGCGCCACTTGTTCGCCGGTGAAATTCCGCGTGCGATGGCATGTGCCGAGCAGGCGCTTACTATCGCCGACAATCCGAACACCCGCCTCGCCATGGCGACCGTTTGCCTGCTCGCCAAGGATTTCAAGCGCGCGGAAATGAATTACCACGAAGTGCTGCGCCAGCGGCCGAACCACTTCAAAGCGCTCCTCGGCCTGGGCCAGCTGAAGCTCAACACGAACGATCCAGAAACTGCCATCAGCGTGCTTCGAGCAGCGGTGAGCGCAGATCCGAAAAACCCAGATGCCCGCCATCTGCTGGCGAGATCCTACGGCCTTTTGCGCCGCTTCGATGAGGCGCTGGAGCTGTTCAGAGCCCTCGTCGTGGACGTTCCGAAGAACGCTGACGTATGGGCCGGGTATGCGCGGGCGCTGACGCGCCAGGGTTCGCCCAAAGAGGCGATAGAGGCCTACAAGACGGCGCTCGAGCTCAACCCGAAGGACGACGCCGCCCACGAGGGGCTGGCGGCGACCTATCTCAGCATTGGCCAGATCGATCTCGCCGAAGTTCATTTCAAGAAAGCAATGGAGATCCGTCCGGACAGAGGCCAGCCCTTCCGCAACCTGGCCAAGCTGAAGCGGCTCGACGCTGCGGATTTGGCCGAAGCTGAGAAGCAGCTGCGACTGCTGCCGCCTGGCGACGTCAAGCGCATTACGTTCCTCGCCACCGTCGCCTCAATGGGTGAGGCATCAGGCGAGTATGAAAAGGCATTCCATGCCATTTCCGAGGCGCTGGCAATCCGGCGAAGCCATGGCCGCACCACCTATAACCTTGAGGCCGTGACGGGCTTGGCTGACGCCGTGATCAACGCCATGGGCGTTCGCGGGGTGGAGGTCAAGTCGGCGAAGTCTCCGACCCCCATCTTCATCGTCGGCATGCCAAGGTCGGGATCGACCTTGACCGAGCAAATCCTGGCGCGCCATCCTTCAGTCTATCCGGCGGGAGAATGGGCGGCGATGCCCATGGTGCTGAGCCAGATGCATACGCTTGGCAGGACCTACCCGAGCGATGTGGGGAAACTCTCCGGTGATGAGATAAACCTGCTGCGCAGAGTCTATTACGCCAAACTTCCCGCCGCGGAGACGGGCAAGGACAGATTGAGCGACAAGATGCTCGGCAATGTTTTCAACGTCGCCCTCATCGAAGCGATCTTCCCGGATGCAACGATCGTGTGGTGCCGACGGCACCCGATGGATAGCCTGTGGTCGACACTTACCCAGGTATTTGCCAGCGCACTCGAGTTTTCCACGCGCATCGAGGATGTGTGCCACCACGCGTTGCAGCAACATAGAATAATGACCGCGTGGCGCGAACGCGGGACACTGCCAACGCTCGAGATTTTCTATGAAGAGCTGGTCGAACGCTTCGAACCGGTGGCGCGCGAGCTTGTGAAATTTACTGGACTCGAGTGGAACGATGCATGTCTGAAGCCGCAAGAGTCCGATCGGCCGGTTCTGACGGCGAGCGCCGGGCAGGTGCACCAGGCGGTATCGAAGTCGGCGGTTGGACGATGGAAACCATTTGCCCCCTATCTCGATCATGCCAGGTCGGCGATGGGCGATTTGATCGGCCTTCATGAGGCGGAACTTGCCAAGCGCGGCATTGGTGGCTGAAGAGTTCAGAGTCCTAGAGAGCGCAGCTGTCGGAGCATCGGGGCGTGAAACAGGCGCTCGAGCGCATGTTCAGCACTCTCGGCATTGCGCCTTTACCTCGTAGAACCGCACGGCTAGAGTTGAACAAGGAGAGGGCAGAGCTTTGAGACGATCAGAGCAATTGCGATTCACCGTCGTGCTGATCAAGCCCTCGCGCTATGACCGCGACGGATATCCAATCACCTGGTACCGATCGATTCTGCCATCGAACAGTCTGGCAGTCATGTATGGCCTGGCTCGCGACAGTGTCAGGCGCAATGTCCTGGGCGAACAGGTCGAGCTCAAACTCGAAGTTTGGGATGAAACCAACCAGCGCATCGAACCGCGACGTATCATTTCAGCGATCAGACGGCAGGGCGGCCGCGGGCTTGTATGTCTGGTGGGCGTCCAGTCGAACCAGTTTCCAAGAGCGATCGATCTTGCCCGGCAATTTCTGGATGCAAACCTGCCGGTCGTGGTGGGTGGGTTTCACGTCTCTGGATGCGTCTCGATGCTTTCGGAGCTTCCCGCAGAGCTTCGCGAAGCTCAATCCATGGGCATTTCCCTGTTCGCGGGTGAAGCAGAGGACGGACGATTCGATGAATTGCTTCGCGATGCCTGGGGCGGCACGCTAAAACCGATTTATAACCATCTGCCAAAACTGCCCAATTTAGAGGGCCAGCCTTTGCCGTATCTGCCGGCTTCAGAAATACACAGGTGCTACAAATATGTGACGAGTTTTGATCTCGGGCGTGGCTGTCCCTATCAGTGTTCGTTTTGCACCATCATCAACGTTCAAGGCCGCAAGAGCAGGTTTCGTAGCGTCGATGACTTGGAAAACATCATTCGAGAATGCGCCGCTCAAGGGATCAATTCGTTCTTTGTCACGGATGACAACTTCGCCCGCAACAAGCTCTGGGAAAGCTTCTTCGATCGGCTGATCCATTTGCGCGAGTCGGAGAATTTGGGGGTACAGCTGATGATCCAGGTGGACACACTGTGCCACAAGATTCCCAATTTCATCGAAAAGGCGGCGAAAGCGGGTGTGTGTCGCGCATTCATTGGTCTGGAGAACATCAATCCGGACAATTTGGTGGGTGCGAAGAAGCTGCAAAACAAGATCACCGAATATCGCACGATGCTGCAGGCCTGGCACAGCCACGGCATCTATACATGGGTCGGCTACATCATTGGCTTTCCCGCAGACAGCAAACAGTCGATCTTGCGCGATATCGAAATCATCAAGAAAGAACTGCCGACGGACGTATTGGAGTTCTTTGTTTTGACGCCATTGCCAGGCTCGGAGGACCATCGCACCATGCTGCAGCAGGGCGTGTGGATGGATGGAGACCTCAACAAGTACAACACCCATGATCGCGTCAGCCACCATCTCCATATGAGCGACCGGGAATGGGAGGAAGCCTATGATGCGGCGTGGCGGAGCTATTACTCCGCGCAACATATGGAAACCATTGCTCGCCGTCATGCCAGATCGGAGGGCCGCGACCCCAAGGGCGTCTTGCGCAATCTGATCGACTTCAAATTGATCTACGAGCTTGAGGGAGTTCATCCGCTGGAAGGCGGCATATTCCGACTGAAGTATCGAAACGATCGTCGCCCCGGTCTGCCACGAGAGTGGCCGGGAATTTTTCATCTCAAGCTCGCCGGTCAGGTGGCGCACAAAACCTGGCAATATCTGAAATACAACCGGCTGGCACAGGATATTGCCCGCAGAACTCGCGCCAGCCCCGACCGCTACTCCTATATGGATACGGCACTGACACCGGCGGCGGAGGAGGATGTGGATAAGCTCAAACTCTTCAGTGAAACTGCAGGCGCAGCTGGCGCGGTAGAACGGAAGCGCAAGGCCGACGAGTATCGGTCAAAATTCGAACGAACCTTTGCCCATCTGGCGGAAACCCAGCCGCACCCGGCAAATGAGCGAGCGTCGGCGGAAGACAGGACCTAAGGCAGAAGAATCGTCGATCCGGTTGTCTTGCGCGATTCGAGATCGCGGTGGGCCTGAACAACATTCTCCAACGGATAGCGCTGGTTGATCTCTATCCTCACCTTTCCGCTCGTAACTATCTGAAAGAGATCGGCAGCGGTTTCCTGCAGATCCGTATCGTCAGCAACGTAGGACATGAGCGTCGGCCTTGTCACATAAAGTGATCCCCGTTGCGACAGCCAGAGCGTGTCGAGAGCCTTCACAGGCCCGGATGCATTGCCATAGGTCACCAAGAGACCGCGCGGCTTAAGGCAGTCGAGGGATGTCATCAGCGTGGCCTGCCCTACTCCGTCGTACACCACGGGCACGCCTTTACCGTTGGTGATCTCGCGCACCCGCTTCACCACGTCCTCGGAGCGGTAGTTGACGACGTGAGCGCAACCATTCGCCTTGGCGATTTTGGCCTTTTCTTCCGATCCGACCGTGCCAATCACGGTCGCACCGAGGGCACGCGCCCACTGACTGGCGATCGAACCGACGCCACCCGCCGCAGCGTGGATCAACACGGTATCGCCCCGCTTGACGCGGTAGGTCTCTCGCAGGAGATAGCGGGCCGTCATTCCCTTGAGCATCATAGCCGCAGCCTCTTCATCGCTGATGCCCTTGGGAATCTTCGAGAGGCGGTTGACAGGATGGTTTTTCGCCTCAGCATAGGCACCGATCGGCCCAACACCGTAGGCAACCCGATCTCCCACCTTGATACCTTTGGTTCCTTCCCCAACCTCTTCGACCACGCCGGCTGCCTCAAGGCCCAGGCCGGAGGGAAGCGGAACAGGGTAGAGACCGGAGCGGTGATAGGTGTCGATGAAGTTGAGGCCAATGGCCTTGTGACGCACCCGCACCTCACCCTTGCCAGGGGCGGGAAGCTCAATGTCGACGAGCTCCATGGCCTCCGGCCCCCCAGTCTGTCTGATGCGAACTGACTTCATGAAAACGTTTCCTTGTATCCTTGCGGCAATGACTAACCTTCAGCGAAGTTCTGCGACAATCGCATCATGATATGGCCGTGAGCACCCGATGTCGTCGGGCAGGGAAAGCTCCGCCGTCGACGATGCGGCTGTGCCGAGCCAATTCCACAAATCGACGACGATCGCCGAGGTGTTCACCACAAGATCCTCGTAGAGCACGACGCGCCCGCGATCTTGAAGTTTGGCAGCCAGTGCATCGATCATCTGGGTGTACCAGCGCACATAAGTTGCGCATTGCTTGATATCGTAAGAGTAGAGGTTGCCTCGTCTATACGTCCTTTGCAGACATCTGAACAGAAGGTCAGTCTCGTTGCGCTTGACGAACAGGAAACGTGCCCCGGGCAAGGTCTCACTCAAAAACTTGGCAAATTGTATTTGGGTCGGCGCCGTGAAGCTCAAGACACCATCCCCGTAAAGTTTGCACCGTTCGGCAAACTTGACGGCGAAGTCAACCCGGCTCTTCGCAAGCGAATCCGGATCAAACATCATTTCGTGCGAGAACCGGAGATCGCGGAAGGTTTCCTCAACGATCGGATACTCATCCATGGCAGTCCAGGCTCGAGCCCCCCGCAACAGCTTTTCGACACTGCTTTTGCCGGATCGCGAAACACCGAAAATAAATACCGGGCGGCAAACCACCTCACCGCTGGCGAGCGCGAACGGCGTATCTTCGGCTTCACGCAAGGATCGCTCGCGCGTATCGCGCCTTTGTTCACTTCTTGACTCCAACCCTTCGAGCACCAGACGGTTTGCGAGACTCAAATCCGCCCATGAAGAGGCGTAATCCTGCAACTCATGACGTAACACCGAACGGGCGCGGTAAAACATCTGCGTGCCGGGCCCGCTTGCGTCCAGCCGGTTCATTGCGTCCAGAAGTGACGTTGCTTGTCTTTCCGAAAGCGACAGGCCCGGCTTGAGCAAAGCATGAAAGCCGAGGCCATCGCTGTGTCCGCTCTTCGAAGCCAAGCTCAGCGCTTCCTGCAAATAGGACAGATCATCGGCGGCCTCCGCGAGCGTCGAGAGAAGCGCAGGTTGCAGCGCTGCGTCGGCGCCAGGAGCCCGCGCAAGATCGTTCAGCTTGGCCAACAGGGCCTGCCGTTCATCCTCACGCCCCAGGCGGTGCAGCAATTCTGCGAGATTCAGATAGCAGCTGGGCGAAGCCTGGTTGCCCGCAAGGGCGCGCGAATAGTGCGATGCGGCCTCGTCGAGCTTCGTTTTCTTGCTCAAAACCTTGGCGAGCACAAAATGCGCCTCGGAAAAATCCGGATTCGCCGCGATCAGTTCACGACCGCAGGCTTCCGCCTCGTCAAGCTTTCCAAGATCGATAAGAACCTTGGCAAGCGCCAATCGAACGGCGGGGGAGTCGGGTTGCAGCTTGAGGGCGTTACGAAAGCAGGCTTCAGCGGCAGGCAGTTTTTCCAAGCGCATGAGAGACTGACCAAGACCGTGGAGAGCAGCGGAGTTCTTTCCATCAAGCTCGATTGCGCGGGTGAAACTTTCTTTTGCCTTGGACCAGGCTCCCTCTTTCTTGTGAACTTCCCCAAGGCCGGTGAAGGCTTCGCCATCATCAGACTTGATTTCAATCGCCCTGTTAAATGATTCGCGAGCTTGGTTCAGCGAACCCCGTTCAAAATATATCCAACCGCTTGCAACATGAGCTTCACCGAGGTTGGGCCGATGAAACAATGAACGCTTCAAGGCCACCAGCGCCTCGCCAGGGCGCCCGCTCTCTCTGAGCAAGCCGCCGCGGTTAAAGTGGGCCATCGCATAGCCCGGCTCTGACTCGATTGCAGCTTCGAATTCGGCAAGTGCTTCGGCATGCCTACCCTGATTTCTCAGGAGGACACCTAGGTTGTTGTGCACCATGGCATGCTTCGGACTTAATGCGAGTGCCCGACGATAGTGGTTCTCCGCTTCGGTGACGTTGCCAAGCTGGGAGTAGATGGCGCCGAGACTGTTCAGCGCCTCGACAAAGTTCGGCTCCAGATCGAGGGCTGCAACGAGAGTAGACGCAGCCCGGTCCAGGTCGCCCGCCGCCTTCAACGCTTCTGCCAAATTCAGATACAACATCGGTGCCCGGGCATCGCGCTTCACCGCCTGGGCAAGGGTTGAGGCAGCTTCGGCGCTACGTCCCAAGGACAGCTCTGTCAGGCCGATCGCGTTCAACACCGACGCGCTGGGGCCTGCGAGATTCATTGCGTTACGGAACGATTCGAGCGCTTTCTCAAATTGCAGCAGGTTTCGGTAGGCCACCCCTAGGTTGAAATAGGCAGTAGCATTGCGCGGATCCAGCTCGACCGCCCGGTTTAGAAACTCCAGGGCGCCATGGCTGTCGCCCAGCTTGAGCCTAATCGCTCCGCGAATCGTCGGCAAAACGCTGTTGCGGGGATCGCGCTTTGAGGCAACGCGGCAAAGCTTATCGGCTTCGGCGAAACGTCCGGCGGCAAAAAGCTGTGAGATTTGAGCGGTTTGTTGTTGCGACATTCCTTAACTGATCGAACGTTCGACGGCGCTGCTTTCTTCCGTGTTGCGGCTTCATGTGCTTTACATGGGCAGTCTAGCGCAAGTCACGGTTCTGAGAATCATGCCCATGTCTGTCAATCCCCTTCTCGGGGCTATCGAAGCACCGCCCATAGCGGAAGCGGCAACATGGGTCAGCAGCACGCCGAGGAATCGAGAGCTGATCAATCTATGTCAGGCCGTTCCGAGCTACCCCCCTTCCCCGCTGCTACAGGACCACCTAGCTGAGGCCGTTAAACAACCGGGCACGGGTCTTTACACGGATATCGCCGGCTTGTCGGAGCTGCGGCGAACGCTTGCAGCGAGCATTGCTGAGGATTATCGCGGCGACATAGGAGAGTTCGAGGTTCTGATCAGTGCTGGATGCAATCAGGCCTATTGCCTGGTCATGCTGGCCCTTGCAGGCAACGGCGATAACGTCATCCTGCCGGCGCCCTACTACTTCAACCATCAAATGTGGCTGGCGATGCTAGGAATCGAGGTCCGCTGCATATCCGCTTTCAATGGCGCAGGAACAATCCCCGATGCACGGGAGGCCGCAGCCCAGATAGACGATCGCACGCGCGCAATCGTTCTCGTAAGTCCAAACAACCCTACCGGAGCAATTTTTCCCTCCGACGCAATTGCCGAGTTTTTCGAATTGGCGAAGCAAAAATCAATCGCTCTCGTGCTCGACGAAACCTACAAGGACTTTCGGTTGCGCCCGGAACCCCCGCACGGGCTTTTCCAGCGGGCGGATTGGCGTGACACGTTCGTGCAGCTCTACAGTTTTTCAAAGTCCTATGCTCTCGCTGGTTATCGCGTCGGCAGCGTCATTGCCGGGCAAGCGTTGATAGCCGAAATCGAAAAGATCATGGATTGTATCTCAATCAGTGCGGCGCGGATTTCGCAATACGGAGCGCTCTTCGCTTTGCAGTCGCTCGACTCGTGGAAGCGTGAAAAACACCGGCTGATGGCAGAGCGCCTGCATTCTCTGCGGACGGCTTTCGACCGCCCGCGCCTGAAATACGAGCTGGTGAGCTCGGGGGCATATTTTGCCTACGTACGCCATCCGTTCGAAAACATGACAGCCAAGGCAGTCGCCCAACGGCTGGCGAAGGAGCACGACATCTTGTGCCTGCCGGGAAGCATGTTCGGTCCTGGCCAGGAGCGATACCTTCGCCTTGCGTTTGCCAATGTCGAGGCGCAGGTGATGTCCGAAGTCGTCGATAGGCTCGAAGAATGTCAATAGCGCGAAGATCCCAGTCAGACCGCGAAGTATTTGCCGAGTTGGCGCGGCGCACGGCCATGCTTGATGCAGTCGCCGCTTCCGCAACGCAAATCGTGACTTCGGAGGACTGGCGAAAAGAGGTGCCTGATCTTCTCCGCCGCCTGGGTGAAGCAACTGACATGAGCAGGGTTACGCTGTTCGAGGTTCACAATGGCCCGAACGGCGAGCTTGTGCAGAGCTGCCGATTCGACTGGGCGGAGCCTGGGCTCCCAGCAATTTCCAACAATCCGCTGTATCAGCACATGTCGCTTGCGGATGAGAATAACCCCGGCCAGCTCGCCGAGTGGCCGCGAAGGCGACAGCGTGGTGAAGTGGTGCAAGCCACCTTGCGCGAAGTGACCGGTTATACGCGTCATGTGTTTCTTGACCACGGCACATTGTCGTTCCTTTCGGTTCCGATAATGGTGTACGGCAAGTGGTGGGGTTTTCTGGGATTTGACGATTGCAAAATCGAGCGCGTTTGGAACAGCTCGGAAATAGACGTGCTGAAAATCGCGGCCGCCTTGATAGCGGGCGCAATCGAACGAAACGATTCACTTCAACAACTTCGCCTGAGCGAAGAGCGTTATGCGCTGGCAGAGCGCGGCGCAAACGACGGCTTGTGGGACTGGGATGTGGCGGCCAACATCGCCTACCTGTCGCCGCGGTTGCATGAGCTTCTGGGCTTCCAGGAAGGAGCGCTCGGTAAAAGTATTGACTCTTTTTTCGCCCAGTTCCCGCCAGAAGACCTGAAAACGTTCAAAACACATCTCGAGGACTGCTTTTCCAAACAGGAACCGCGCTTCCTATGTGAATGCCGGATGTTGACCAACAATCGAGAAACCAGGTGGGTGGCGCTGCGCGGACTGATCGTCTACCGCGACGGGAAGGCACAGCGACTGGTCGGTTCCGTGCGCGATATCACCGAGCGGCTCGAAATCCAGCAGCGATTGACCGAGATTGAGACCAAGCGTGCCAATCTTGCCCGTTATTTTTCTCCAAACATCGTGAACGAGCTGATGCAGTCGGGCGGACGGCTGGATTTCGCGCGCACACAGATCGTGACAGTGCTTTTCGTCGACATTGTCGGTTTCACCCGTGTGAGTTCCACCTTGACCAGCACGAGCACGATGGCTCTGCTGCGCGAGTATCTGGCCATCTTCGAGGAGGCGGTATTCACTCATGGCGGGACACTCGACAAATTCCTCGGAGACGGACTTATGGCAACCTTCGGCACGCCGATGACGGGCCTGGAGGATGCAACCAATGCGGTCCGTTGCGCCCGAATGATGGGGGCGAAAATCGTCAGTTGGAACGCCAAGCGCATCGCCGCCGGACTGGAGCCGCTTCGCGTCGGCATTGGCCTGCACCATGGAGAGGTGGTGTTGGGAGATATCGGGGGCGAGCAGCGGGTGGAATTCGCGGTCATCGGCAACACGGTGAATATTGCAAACCGCATCGAAGCCATGACGCGACAGCTTAACATTGCGATACTGGCGAGCCAGGACGTGATGGATGCGGTGCGGCGCGAGAACAATTCGGAAGTGCTCGATGGGTTCGTTGATTTCGGGCAGCATCGGCTGCGCGGTCATGCCGGTGTTATCCGCTTGTGGGGGCGCGCAGTGGAAAGGGCTTCCGGCGGATCCATCGTGGTTGCCGAATGAGCGAACGCTACGAAAAAGTTATCGCTGCGATCAACACGGCCAATGCGGCTGATCCGCAGCGGGTTGTGGTAGATGGAAGCAGGCAACCCTCCGAGATCGTATATGCACGGCGAATGAGTTTGATGCTGGACCGAATCTATCCCGAAGCCACCGAGCTATTGAGAATTGCCGCCTACGCCCAGCATATCGAGCGATGGACTTCGCCGCGCTCATCCTACCCTGCCGGTCGCATCGGTTACTTGCGATGGCGGACCGACCTGAAAAACTATCACGCGGAGCGCGCCGGAAAAATAATGGCCGAGTGCGGATACGACAGTGGTGAGGTAGCACGCACTCAAGCACTCATTCGCAAGGAGCGGATGAAGTACGACACAGAGGCGCAGGCTCTGGAGGATGTCATCTGCCTGGTGTTTCTGGAAGACTACCTCGCCAATTTCGCCCTGAAGCACGACAAGGCCAAAGTGATCGATATCCTGCGCAAGACATGGATCAAGATGTCGCCAAAGGGTCAGGCTGCGGCATCGACTCTTTCACTGCCAGAGCATGCGCGCCGCCTGGTTGAGGACGCCCTTCAGGGCGCGGCCTGATAAGGCAAAGGGTCCTGCCCAATGCGACCGCGATTGGATTTGAATTCCTCCCACTTTCCTTGAAGCACATCGCCAATGATGATGATCTCCCCTTCAAACCGCGCAAGCGTGTCCAGGATAAAGTTGAGCTCGATGCCTGGATCGTGTACCGGCACATAGGCATTGGGCGTGGCGATATCACCCGGGTAGGCGCCGGCCGGATCCTCAAACAGATCGATCCCGGCTATGATGAGTCTTTTCGGCCGCAAGGCAACGGCAGCGGCAATCATCGTTGCCCCATTGGTCGGCCGTACCGCATCCCAATCGCCCCCACCCAAAACACCGAGACGCTCGAGAGTAACGTAGTTCATTTGGCGACACAGAGGATTGAATATCTGATGCGTGACCAGCTGGGCCTCTGCCCTGCGAGTCTGGAAGGCAAAAAATCGCGGGTGAACTGAAAAAAGCGTCCGCTTCTGGCCGGTGAACACCATATCCGCCTTGGTGAACCTTCCTCTCGATATCCAGCGGTAATTGACGCGAAACAGCGAGTCATATGGAAGATCATCGAGCGCTGGATCTTCGCAAGATGGACCGTTGCCCAGACACATAATGGTGCGCGGCGAACCGAGTTCGAGGCGTAGAGCCTCGATGCTTTCAAGTCGTCGCGCGCGCCAGCCGAGCAGTTTTCGCAATGCCGGGCGCTGCATACTTCCGGCGACAAGCCGCTGCAAAGGGCGCCGCACCGGCGGACGGCGAGCGGCCAATTCGCGAAACGCCGTCATGGTCGCAGACGTTACGGCGCGGCTTTCATCATTGTTGGGTGGTGCTATCTTTTTTGCGTCTACACCGAGGCGAGCAAGCTTTCCGCCTAGAGACGTTTCCACCGGCTCCCACCAATCAACCGATGCCGCCATGCGCTTCAGGTGGCGGGACGACAGATCGCCATCCGGGAGCCTGCACCGTACGACAACTATGGGAATCCCCAAATCGTAGGCCTTGGCCAAGAGACGGCCGGGAATCCAAAACGGATGTTCGAAAACCACAATGAGACGTACCCGGGCAAGCAGAAGAAACAACAGCGACGTTGGCGTGGTATTCATCGGGAACGACAGCGAGCGGACAGCGCTGGCGCTTGCCGGCAGCGAGCGCAAGGCGTCGAACCCCTGGGCAACAACGAAGAAGGATGTCCGGGGCTGCTCCCTGCTCAATTCCTCGAGCAGGCTCCCGGCGAACCGGCAAATCTCTTGCCGCGGAACGCACAGAAGGATGCTCCTGTTCTTAGGGAGCTGAACCCAGCCCAGCCGTTGAAGAAAACCGCTCATGGGAGCCCATCATACTTCGCCGCTTCCGCAAACACATAGGTCCAACGAGCGTCAAGCGCCGCAAAAAGGTCTTGATTGCTGGAGCACAAGAGCACTTCATGGTTTAGCCAGCGGGACGTGCGGGTAAGATTCAAGCTACCGAACAGAACCCGGCGCTCAGCCTTACCTTCAAGCAGCATGAACTTGCAGTGCATGGGCAGCTTCTCCGGATGGCGGTAGCGACGGAAGTTTACACCGGACGTGCGCAAGATCCTCTCGATACCCACCGGGACGCGGCGGAATGTGTCGTGCGCCAAGACTTCTACTGACGTGCCGTTCACCGAGAGCGTGGCGAGCAATCGCGCAATCGATGAATCGCGAAAATGAGAAGCAGCAATCCGGATGCGCTCGAAGCGGGTGCGCTGGAGGAATTGGATGTGCACATTGGAGCGCTTACGGGGAAAAAAGTAGATGTTGAGATCGGGCGAATCAAACGTGGCATTGAGGTGAGCGCCATAGCGCTCGAAAACCCCGTGCGGCGAGGCATGCATGGCCTGCAGATGTGAGTGGAGAAAGGAAACGGCGGCGCTGTCGGTGATCTCGACAAGATAATTGTGGCCACGATCCTGATCGCCGATGTCGTCGAGCAGGTCTTCCGAATCGCTCAAGTTCCGCGAGGGGTTATAGGACCCCACGTAGACAGCGGGCCTGGGATGGCTGAAGAAATAGATTTTCTCATGCACATGGCCCGGCAAGACGTGGGCAAGCGGACGAAGACCGCTCAACACGCCCTTGGGTCCGCCAAGGAGGCGCAGGACCTCTGCGTTCACCTCGGCGCGGCGGGGATGGGCATCAATGTCCAGGAAGACCCGCACGCCGCGCCGGCTTGCGGAGAGTAGCGACTTGGCAAGTTCAAGGTTGCCGAAATAGTAGGCGACCCAGTGGATTTCACCCCCCGCGGGAACCCTCTCGATCGCAGAACTGAGAACAGCGGCAAGTGCTCCGTCAGGACGGTCCGGTCCGCCGAAATGAACGCGCATTGGAGAAACAATCATCTCGACATGGCTTCAACGGTAGGGGCAAAAAACAGGTTTGAGGTCCTGCCGGTGCGGCCTTATGCCTTATCAGGCCTGATTTCTGATGGCCAGCATCGACTGCCCGGTTGGATGCGAGTAAGCAAATTCCTCCAGGCGAAATCCGTGCTTCTCGACGATGTCACTGACGAGGGACAAGGGATAGCGGAAGGTTTTCTGTCCGGTGCGTTCTTCCTTGTCTGATTTCCAGATCGTGAAGAAAAACACGGCATTGGGATTCATCACGTTACGCACGTGCGCGAATGCCTGTTCGAGATACTTCCGCGGCAAATGGGTGAACACAGATTGGGCAAGCAGGAAATCAAATCGTTCGGCAAATTCAGCAAACTTCAACTCCCCTGTTTGATTCAGGAGGAGATTCGGTTTCCGATCGGCAAGCTGCTCGCTTTCGATCAAACCTTTGGCAAACTCGATCACTTTCGGGGAAATATCCACACCGGTATAGTTACCTGGATTGAGAAATCGAATGAAGTGCCGGCCCCCGCGCAACGTTCCGCATCCGATATCGAGCATCTTATGAAATGGCTCAAGCCCATGCTGCTTGAGGAATGAGAATTGAACCTCGCCCATTTCCTCCCAGTGGCCACCGATGGCGCGCTGCGGATCTTCATCCACCCGCAAATTCGTGTGCTCTCGATACGCATCGATGTAGTCCATCGTGCGATAGATGCCACGAATCTTCCATTTGGTGATCAATCTGCCAAGCATGAAACCCCGATGTTCGCCGAGAAGAAGACAGCCGGCACAACGAGCCGTTGGAGGCCGGCAGTTGCTATAAGCCTGGCATTTGCCAAGTCAAGGGCAACTTGGACAGTTGACCTTAGGTATCAGGCGTATTAACAGCGGCTTTCTTCGGTGGGTTCAAACTGAATTGACGCATGAAATATTTAAATAGCCGAAGAAATCTTGCACAACCACTCGACAATGGACAATCCGCCGGGCGCAAGCAAAATCAGATCTGACTGGAGCGAGAACAAGATTCGAGCGCTCCTGGCAGCGCACGAATTTTCTTATCAACGGGTCGAGCTTCCCTATGGGCTGAGCACCGGAGGGGTAGATCGCTCTCCAACGGCAAACCTCATTTATCCGGAAAGTTTGGCGGGCAAGTCGGTTTTCGACGTCGGTTGCATGTATGGCTATTTTTTGTTCGAAGCGGAAGAGCGCGGTGCCGCACGCATGGTCGGATGCGAGATCAATTCCGACAGTCTGGCAAAGTGCCGATTACTGGCCAGCATGCGACAGTCGCGAGCTGAATTCGTCCGGTTGGATATCGATCGCGAAGAGTTGCCTGGCTCCTTCGACTATGTTCTATGCCTGAACCTCCTCCATCATCTGCGCAATCCCCTCGCCGCCCTCGACAAGCTGATTGCAGCAACACGCGAATGTCTGGTGCTCGAGGTGGCATCTCTTAATCCGCGCGACTCACGAAAAATAGGCTTGTTGACCATGCTGGGGTCGCCGTTCCTGGCACGTCTTCCGGTGTTTTTTCTAGCGGAAGGAGGAAAAGGGAAAGGCGCCGGGCAGACCTTTTTCATAACGGAAAGCGCAATTCATACTTTGCTGAAAAAGCATCGACAAGATTTCGCAACCGTTAAGTTTTATTCCGGCGGACAGAAAGGACGCTTTATCGTCGTCGCCCGCAAACGTCGGATCGGACATTTGCATATCATCGCGGGAGTCAACGCGGTCGGCAAGACGACTTTCCTCGATAGCTGGGCGAGCGGAAAGCAAAAGGAAATAGCCGGAACAATCGGACTTGAGTCGGTGAAGCCATGGCTGCTTAGAAGCTATGGCCACCTCACGGATGAAACGGAACCGGACATCTCGCATCTTCTCCTTCAATACAACATCTCCCAGCACCTGCACGACGGCGATCTGCATCGGCACGACCGCGGTCTTCTTGACATTATTCGGTGTGCCGAAAAGACGACGATTTCAACGCTCTGGCATCCTTCGGAGAAACTTCTCAAACGATATCAGGGCGAGCGGATCAAATCAGTTGGCCTAAGGACTGGGCAGGCTCGCAAGAAGATCAAGCGCCTGTTGAAGCTTTATGGCAACAAATCACAGTTCGATGCGGTTTACTCCGACTGGTTTGCCTTTACCAAACGGCATGCGCAGCACAGTCATGTGATCTTGCAGGAGCCTCACTACCGGGCTGTTTCGCTCGAGGACTGGGAGAGTGAATTCAAGATTGAATCGAGCAGCGTCTAAGCAGCGGATAGCGTGGTCCGGCACCGGCGAAACGCCTATTGGCTAGTTCTTCAATCGAGCGTGGCGCGAAGTGCGGGCCACTCCTCAAGCGGCAACAGCCGGTAAGGCGTGATACGGGTGTCGAGAATATAATGCTGCCCCCGCCTTTCGCGGATGAAGTCAATCCACCGGTCATAAAGCTGAATAACCTTGCCGCTATCGGACAATGATTTCAGGATCTTCCTGGATCGCTTGCGCCCCAAGTGAACTCCAAAATAGGTGTTCGGTTCGATTTCACGTGTTCGCCAGCGTCGCTCGAGTTCGGACGGATCGGTTAGAAGGGTCACTGACCGGACTGTTTCGGCCAGGTCAAACACGTCCGTTGCCCGATCCCGGGAGAAATTGAACGGACCCCGAAGATAGGGCCGCAAGAAATCATAGTGAAAGACCAGCTTCGAAACATCGGGCTTGGGTAGAGTGCCGATATGATGCTTGCTCTTGAGCCATTGCCCGTTCTCGGCCCCAACGAGCGGTTCCAGCTCGGGGCATTTGTTCTTCAAAAGGCGCTTGATCAAATCGCTCTTGCCCGATGCAGAAGGGCCGGCGACAATCAATAATTCCTTGACGCGCAGTTTCTCAGCGACGCAAAGGAAACGCCCTTTGAACGGCGACGCAAACGTTTCCACCTTCCAGAAGACATTGTTCTGCGATAGCAACAACTGCCTGATTGCCTTGGGGGAAAAGAAGAAGTTCGACTCGAATGCCCGGTTTTCGGCGCCGAGGACAATAAGCGGCAATCGATTGAGCAACGGCTGAATGAGGGGCAAAGGGTAGAGCAACCAGGTGAGCGCGTTCCTTCGATAGAATATTTTCTTTGCATCCTCCCCATTCAATCCCGCGATCTCCAGCACTAACCGCTCTTTGGTAATATTGATCAACTTTTTGAGCACACCGAGAGGATTTTGCAGGTGATGCAGGATGTTGAGGCAAAGGACAAAATCAAATTTTTCCGGGATGTCATCGACCGAGATATCCAATTTCCTGAATTCAATGTTGAGTTTCGTTATTGCATTGAGCTTGTGAGCTTTACTCAAAGCGTCATCGTCAAAATCCACGCCGAGCACGCGCGCTGCGCCACGCTTAGCGGCCTCGAATGAAAAATATCCATAGCGGCAACCGATATCGAGCAATGTCTTGCCGCTCATATCGGGAGGCAGGATGAGATTGAGAGTGATCGATCGGTCGTTGCCGTCGGTGCAACGACCTCCTGGCAGTGTAAGACGCTGGTAGCGGAACTCCTCTTCCTTCAGCAGCTGATCGATCTGCTGCAGCTCCGACTGGGTTGGCTGAATCGCCGTCATCTGGATCTCCTTCTGCTCCACGTCGGCGACACGGAGGATTGCAACTTTCTATGCTCGACCAAGAGAGAGAATTCTCTGCAGCAGCCTTGGTTTTTCCGCATAAGGCCGCTCGTCAAACAATCGGTCGATCGTTGGATACACCTCCGCGATGATATTCACGAGCCGCCGCGGGAAAGGCGTGACATTTCGGACGGACACACTGTGAATGGCGTTGAGGCTGTTGAGCAACCACACAAATTTGTTGGGCCCGTAGGATATGGCGTTGATAAGCTCGGCGTTCTCTGAGCGTATGTAGCGCTTGTCATAGAACGAAAATGTCCTGCCGTTTTTCCACCTGTACAGCTCAAGATCGCCGCCGGTTGAGGTATCATTGGCATCACGCAGGTAGAACAAGCCGGCAAACAGCTCGGCACTATTGTCAAGATGCAGAGATTTCACCGTAGAGGGAGTGCTTGAGACGGGCGAATTCATGCCGACCTGGCAATCAAGAGCTACCTCGCATTCCCTCGTGTCGTCTTTGTAGCGCCGAACTCCTGCCCTTGGCCGCCCCGTCGGTGATTTCTTGCACATCAAAGGAACAAGCCAGTCATAGCGCGACGCTACCGTGTTGCCTAATTTTTCGAGAAGCTCATCGAGAAAATTCTGGGATGTGTGGTATAGCACGAATTCACGCCAGAGCCCGATGTCGAAGTTTGCATCCGCATGGACTGCCGCCGCCGAAATGTCGTAGCGAGCATTCGATTCCATCTGCAGTTCGGATTTCTTACGGGCGTGCCGCGAGAAAATCGTTTCCGCTGAGGGATACTGCTGCTCCAGACGGTGGTAAAGGTCGGCGGGCAACGCGTTTTCTATGACAAAGTGCGGAAAAGGATCGTTTTGAACGAGCCTAGATTTGAAATTCTGCAGGATGCTCAGATTGTTGTGCATTGCCGTTTCAGGCTCCGTGCCACTTCGAGCATTATGCGTGGAGACCGAGCCAACGCATCACGCGGCGCTTCACCTGCCCCTTTCGATAAGTCGTGTTGTCGGCAATGGCGTTTGAAACCCAGTTCAACTGAATAGTCCTGCGTGGTCCGGCAAAACGCTTGTGACCATGCCAGGAGTTTTCGCTGCGTTTGAATACCAGCAAAGTTCCGCTGACGGGTGGTACTTCAGCAACATAATCGTCGATATCATGGGAATTGCGAAGCAATCTTAGCCGCCCGCCGTCGGAGTCCCAATTTTCATTCAGATAGATGAGAGCGGTGACGACTTTGGAAGGCGAATCGGTGTGAATGTTGCCATCGCTTTTTTCAGAGAAGCCCCGGACTGTCACCAGATGCTGCGTGCCCTGCAGACTTATATTGAACTTCTTTTCAACGATGCCCTGAAATTTAGGACTTTTAATTTCGTCCAAGAAGGTCTTGAACGCCGTCCCGTAGGTGAGATCCTCAATGGGAAAGTTCCCCGCCTTTTCGATTGCGGGAAAATCCTGGTTAATTTCTTTCAGCCGCTTAGCCTTGACGAAGCCAGGTACGATAATGAACTCAAACGGACTTCGCTCCGGCTTTGTTTGGTTTAATTTCTCAAGATCGAGACAAGCCATTGCTTCCCTTTCCCTCGCTCAACTTCATTAGATTATTGGTCATGTCGGAAGAATAGCCCAACGATGGATCAAGCATGTCATCGACCATGCCTTCGAGCCGCCGAAGTTCGGCGGCTGAAAAATAGTCGCGGTAGCCAAATATCTTGCCGCGCCGTACCTTATAGGAGTCTGGATCGTGCAGCTTGGTTGGGCGTAAGCTCGAAGAATTGAAGGTGTTCCTCATTTCAGCATCGCGCAGTTTCTCAAAAGCCGTGAACTCGGCCGCTTCTGCCGCCTCGCTCTCCATGATCGGCGCATGGGCAAACTGCAGAATGCGATGGAGGGCAGCACCCGGGTTCAGCCTCATTTCCTCGTATTTCACCAGATGAGCGCGTGGCATTGCGGCTGCGTGCCGCGCACAGTCGTTGTAGAAACGAATCGCTTCGCTGAGACCCCAATCGGCGGACATGGCAAATTCCATCATAGAAACGTTGGAGAGATCCAGCGGCCAATCGTTGAACAGCTTGCGTTCGCGCAGCGCATGCTTCTGAATATGGAAATACAAGGAAACAATTACATCCACGGGATGCCGGGTTAGAAACACCACCGCTTTGGAGGCAAGTTCGGAATCAGGCGCAGGCCGAGCCATGACGTGCTTGATGTACTCGTATCCAGCCATGTAGAGCCGCGGTATGGCCGGATTCGCAGCGTGATAGCGCTCGATGCGCGGAATAAGCGAGGTCGGCAGCCCATATTTCCGCTGGTAAACCCGCGCAAGCTGAAACCGCAACCAGGTGCTGCCGCTCTTGGGATGCGCTATGACCGTCAGGTCAGCACTTTCGAGCCGACGGCGTTCCAACTGGGTGCGGAGCACTCGTCGGATTTTAATCCGAGGACGATCCGGAATGGCGGCAAATATTCTCTCTCCAATTCTCTTGATCGCGGGCGTTAACTCGGTTGACAATCCTTGTCCTTTCAGCAAGCAGAACGAATCAAATGCAACATACCAACGCGCCGCCTGAATGCAACCGACCCGATTCATTTCTTCATGCAGGGGGTATCGCTTGTCCAGCCAAAAGGTTGTTGGACGGCGTCGGACTCTGCTAAATGTGCTTACAAAGAGGGCTTCACGATGAAACCGTGTGTTTTCATTCATACCAATGAAAAGCAGATTGTCGGTGCGCTGGTTTCCCAGTTTTCCTTCAAGCGTTTCGCCTCCGAGCCGGCGGCGTTCGACGTCAAGCTCATTCGGACCGATGATTATGGCTTCATCAAATCGCACAACGGACGCTCTTATCTGCGCGACGGCCTCCATAGGCAGTGGAGGAGCGACGACCTGCAGTCCTTCACAGTTCTCCGGTTCCTGCCGCCACAATTGATGGCTTACCAGGGCCGGTCACTGGTGGTTGATCCCGATGTGTTCTGTATCTCGGACGTTGTGCCGTTGCTGACACGGGACATGGGCGGACACGCCGTTTTGGCTCGCCGGAGATATAGATCAAAACCGGGGCTTTATGCCTCAAGCGTGATGTTGCTTGACAATGCCAAACTCAAACACTGGCGGGTCGAGCGGGACTTTGAAGAAATGTTCACCTTTACGCGCGACTACGGCAAATGGATCAATCTCAAGCTTGAACCGAAAGGATCGATCGGCGAACTCGAAACCGTGTGGAACGATTTCGACGAACTAACTCCAGCCACTCGGATGCTGCACAATACCAAGCGAAGAACCCAGCCGTGGAAGACTGGACTGCCGGTCGACTTCCGGCCTCCGGAAAGATCCGGCGCGTTCAACCTGGTGCACCTTCTTCATCAACTACGCCGTTCGCTATTTGGCGAATATGGACTTCTAGGCCGTTATGCGCGTCATCCAGACGGTACTCAGGAGCGCCTGTTTTTTGCGCTGCTCAAAGAGTGCATGAAGGACGGCATAATCACAAAAGAGATGCTCGAAAAAGAGATGCGCCTCAACCATGTGCGGCATGACGCGATAGAAGTGCTGGAGAAAACTCCAACGTTGAATGAGCGTCCGCTGTTCGCGAATTAGCTCTAGCCGGAGCATCGACATGGTCGACGTTTGGATCCTGACGCATCGGCGCGTTGGCGATCTGCAACAGATGCGGACACTTGCGTCTGCCTTGTTTGCCCGCGTCACAGAAAAGAAAATCGTATTCCACTATCCAAGACTGGCGATCAGCATGCCCTTTCTCAGCATGCGTCTGATCGATTTCGGTCAGTCGGCACCCCTTGCGCCGCCCTGGCCTGATCTCGTGCTCGTTGCCGAGGGTGCCTTGGGGAGGCTGGCGCTGGATATCAGGCGCCGAAGCGGCGGAACGGCGAAGGCTGTATGCGTGGGCCGGCCGAGAGGACGAACGGATGAATTCGATCTGATCATCACCACGCCGCAATATCGTGTTCCGGCAGGAGCAAATGTAGTTGAGCTCGCGCTCCCGCTGCATGTGGGTGATGAAGACGCCATGCGAAAGGAAGCCGATTTGCTGTTGCCCGAATTGGCCGCCCTGCCCCGCCCCTGGATTGCGCTGTTGGTCGGTGGAACGAGCGCGCCGGATATTCTCGATGCGGCCACGGCGAAAACCCTGGCGCGCGAGGCGCTGACCCTGGCTGGCGAGAAAAAAGGGTCGTTGCTGGTCATCACCAGCCCGCGAACAGGGCACGAGGCAGAGCACACACTTGCCCAAACCTTGCACGGCTCGGCGCACGTTCAACTCTGGTCGGCAGTCCGCCAGCACAATCCTTACCGCGGCTATCTCAAGCTCGCGGACAGTTTCATCGTAACCTCGGACAGCATCTCGATGATTGCAGAAGCCATTCAAACCGGAAAGCCGGTTACGGTGTTCAGGCTGCCGCAGCGGCTGACAGGCCTTCACCGCCTGGTCAATTTCCTTTACTCGCAGCGAACATGGCCAATAGTTAAGACCTTGTTCGGAAGCGGCCTGATTGAGGCACGAACCGACCGCCTTCTGTTTGTCGATCAACTCAAAACCCAAGGGCTGCTCGACGGGAAACATGGATGCGGCCAATCTCAGATTGAAATCGCCAGAAAGCGCGTTATTCAGCTGCTGCACTCATCCACGGCGCCGCAGGGATAGCAAATACACCAGCATTTTGTCGGAGGATCGCTTCCCTGCAGTTGTGGAGCGTAGTATGTAACTGCCATGGACCAACCGCTACAAAAGCTCGATTCGGCTTCATTGTTGGGTGTGGCAAAACGTGCCTTGCAGGTCGAGCACGCTGGGCTCGAGAAGCTCATCGATGCCCTCGATGGCGCTCTGGGTAGTGCCTTCGAACGCGCTTTCCATCTGATCCGCCAGACACGCGGGAGAGTGATTCTTTCCGGCATCGGCAAGAGCGGCCATGTGGCGAGAAAGATCGCCGCCACTTTGGCATCGACCGGCACTCCGGCGCTTTTCGTTCATGCGGCCGAGACGAGTCACGGCGATCTCGGCATGATCACGCCGGATGATGTTCTCATCGTGCTGTCGACATCGGGGGAAACCCAGGACCTCAGAAACCTCCTGCGTTACGCGGACCGCTTCAAGATTCCGCTCATTGCAATCACGACGAAGGAGGATAGCACGCTTGCGAAAACTGCCGGCGTGGTCTTGCAGATACCGGCAGCGGCAGAGGCCTGCCCGATGGGGCTTGCTCCAACCACGTCCACCACCCTGCAGATGGCGCTCGGCGATGCCCTGGCAATCGCGCTGCTCAAAGACAGAGGTTTCAGTCCGGTGCAATTTCGCGAATTCCATCCGGGCGGCAAGCTTGGCGCGCTCCTCACCTATGCGCGGGAGATCATGCACACAGGCGATCGGGTTCCACTCTGTCGGCAAGAGATTCCGATGTCGCAGGCCTTGCTGATCATGACAGAGAAAAGTTTCGGCTGTCTCGGGATCGTTGACCAAGAGGGAAAGCTCTGCGGTATCATTACCGACGGTGACTTGCGCCGGCACATGCGCCCCGATTTGCTTGATCTGCGGGTGAGCGAAATCATGACGGCTGAACCGAAGGTAATTGCGCCCGATTGTTTTGCCAGCGACGCCCTGTCGTTGATGAACACAAAAAAGATTACGAGCCTTTTTGTTGTGGAAGCCAATCGACCGATCGGAATACTTCACATTCACGATCTGTTGCGATTGGGCATTGCATGAACACACCTCCGCTGCCCAACAGCGTCGTCAAAATAGGGAATGTGGCAGTCGGGAATGATTTGCCGCTGGTGTTGATGGCCGGCCCGTGTCAATTGGAAAGCCGTGAACATGCGCTGAAAATGGCCGACGCGTTGACGAAATTGGCCAAGCGGATGAGCATGGGCCTCATCTACAAAACTTCCTTCGACAAGGCCAACAGAACCAGTTTGAGCGGCAGGCGCGGTGTGGGGCTTGAGGCCGCTTTGCCGATTTTTGCCGAAGTGCGACAGACATTCGGGGTGCCAGTGCTGACGGATGTGCACGACGCAGCCCAATGCCGCCCGTTAGCAGAGATTGTCGATGTGTTGCAGATTCCAGCTTTTCTTTGCCGCCAGACCGACCTGCTGGTGGCTGCGGCCAGGACCGGTCGAGCCGTGAACGTAAAGAAAGGGCAGTTTCTGGCGCCGTGGGACATGAAGAATATCGTGGCGAAGATCACACTCAGCGGAAACTCGAACCTGCTGCTGACCGAGCGCGGGGTTTCTTTTGGCTACAACACCCTGGTTTCCGACCTGCGCGCACTGCCAATCATGAAGGAGTTCGGCGCACCCGTCGTGTTCGACGCCACGCATTCGGTGCAGCAGCCGGGAGGACGTGGTTCTGAGTCGGGAGGGGATAGAAAGATGGTGCCGGTGCTTGCCAGTGGCGCAGTTGCGGTTGGAGTGGCGGCAATCTTTATCGAGACTCACGACGATCCTGACAGTGCGCCGTCCGATGGTCCTGTGATGGTGCCGCTTTCGGAACTCGAGCCATTACTCCGAAAGCTTAAGGCCTTTGACCGTATCGCCAAAGAGCGGCCCACCGATCAAGCCTTGCTCAATGAATAAATCTGCTGAGCGGCGGCCAAATCCTCGAGGGTATTGACCTCCATTGGCATGTGGGGAAGCTCGATGAAATCGATTGCAAGCACGCCAACGGCCCGCAGCTGCTCAAGGCGCTCGCTTTCCTCTCGCAGCGAGGGACCAAGGATGTTGAAACGCTCCAGTCCCGGGCGCGTGAAACCATAAAGCCCGACATGGGAGCGCAGTGTTTGCCTTTTGAAGTCTGCGCCAACAATGCTCACGAGCTTCAGGTCAACGTAGGCAGTGGCCATCTCCGTCATTTTTGCGAGCCCGCGCGCAAATGTGCGCAAATGTTCGGGATTAAGAAACGGCATATCTCCCTGTTGATTGAGGATGGCTGAGTGCTTCCCGCTTGGGTCCACGATTCTGGCCGCCATGGCTACCCGGTCCGTGCCACAGGCGGCATCACCGGTGACGACGGCATTGCCTCCTTGAGCTCTGATTACCTCGGCGATAGCAGGGCTGTCACCGGCTACCCAGACGGGGCCGATGTCCGCTTCCATTGCACGGCGCCAGCAATGGACAATGAGTGGGTCGCTGCCGATCAGCTGGAGCGGCTTGTTCGCCAACCGCTCGCTCTTCAGGCGAGCAGGAATAATCACTAGCGGCATGGTCATCCTTTGAATACATTCCCACGGCTTTCGATAGCGGAACGCTTAGGTCGTCGACGATGGCAAATCCCCTTCTAGACCAATGGCGGCTGCCGGTCTAATCAGGTGAGGACGGCCAAGGATTCGAACACCGGGCGATAAGGAGATTGTATGCATATCGCAATGATCGGTTCGGGGTATGTCGGGCTCGTATCAGGAGCTTGCATGGCCGACTTTGGACACGACGTGAGTTGTGTTGACAGCGACGCCTTGAAAATCGATGCGCTCAGCAAGGGACATGTTCCGATTTACGAGCCCGGGCTCGATCAACTGGTCGAGCAGAACGTTGTCGCTGGAAGACTATCCTTCACATCCGACCTTTCAGGCCCGGTAGCTTCAGCCGATGTGGTGTTCATTGCTGTCGGAACGCCGTCGCGGCGCGGCGATGGTCACGCAGATCTATCGTATGTTTATGCAGCCGCCCGGCTGATTGCAAAAGCGCTTCGAGGGTTCACCGTTGTGGTGACCAAGTCCACGGTACCACTGGGTACGGGAGACGAAGTGGAGCGCATAATCCGCGAGGAAAATCCGCGAGCCGACATTGCAGTGGTCTCCAACCCGGAGTTTCTGCGGCAGGGCTCCGCCATCGCCGATTTCAAGCGACCCGATCGCATTGTCATTGGTCTGAGCGATGAGCGTGCCCGCGCCGTGATGACCGAGATTTACCGTCCGCTCTATCTTAACCAGGCACCTCTGTTGTTTACCACCCGCCGAGGCGCAGAGCTCATCAAATACGCCGCAAACGCCTTCCTGGCGATGAAGATCACTTTCATGAATGAATTGGCCGATCTGTGCGAAGAGACCGGCGCGGATGTGGAGGAAATCGCGATGGCGATCGGTTTTGATAACCGCATCGGCGCCAGATTTCTCCATGCCGGCCCTGGTTTCGGCGGATCGTGTCTTCCCAAGGACAATCTGGCGCTCGTCAAGACAGCCCAGGACTATGGTCGACAATTGAGGCTGGTGGAGACCACGATTGCCATCAACGATCAAAGAAAACGCGGCATGGCCCGGAAGGTTGTCGCCGCGTGCAACGGTAGTGTTCGAGGAAAAACGATCGCCCTGCTGGGCTTAACCTTCAAACCCAACACGGATGATATGCGTGATGCGCCCTCGCTGACGATCATTCAGGCGCTGCAGGATCAGGGAGCACAAATTAAGGCCTTCGATCCGGCCGGAATGGAGGCAGCCAAATTGCTGCTCGACAAGGTATCGTTTGCCGAGGGGCCGTATGATGCGGCGGAGGGAGCCGACGCGCTGGTGATAATCACCGAGTGGGATGCATTCCGGGCCCTCGATTTTGACCGACTGAGCCGCACGATGAGGTCGCGCATCCTCATTGATCTTCGGAATATTTATCAACCCGCCGATGTGGCGCGCGCCGGCTTCAGTTATACGGGCATCGGACGTGTGCCCATTGATGGCCGGGAACCGCCTGCGGGGGCGGCGGAAACCAACCTACTGTCGGAAGCGCTGCCGTAAACGCCCCGTTTCGAACTTCCCGGTCCATAGTGATCTAAGCCGATTGACCCGTGTGGTAAAGACTCGGTCGGGCAGTCTTTGCGAAGCGGAGATAAAGCGAAGGAACAACAAACAAGTTGAGCACAGTCGAAGTAACGAGGCCGCCAAGAATCACTATTGCCATGGGATGTTCGATTTCCTGGCCCGGAATGGTGCCGCTGACGACCAACGGAACCAGCGCCAGGCCCGTGGCAAGGGTCGTCATCAAAATAGGTGGCAATCGCTCGCGAGCGCCGCGCAGAACGAGTTCGAGCCCGAATTGCTCCCCTTCGTGACGTTCCAGGTGCTGGTAGTGGTGAATCAACAGAATGCCGCTGCGTGCGGCCACACCGAGGACCGTAAGAAAACCGACCAACGAGCCAAGGGAAACCATCCGATCTCCCAGGTAGATTGCGAAAATCCCCCCTACGAGCGCAGCAGGTAGAGCAATTAGCGCGATGGCCGCAAGTCGCCAGCTTTCAAACGCTGTCTGAAGGAGGAGAAACACCCCGACAGCCGCTGCAAGCGACCACACCAGCAAACGGCTTTGCGCCCTCTTCCGCTCGGCCGCCTCGCCAAGGAGTTCGGCGTGATAGCCGAGAGGCATCGACAGGCTGGCAAGCCGCTGCTCAACATCCTTGACCACTGCTCCCAAGCTTCTATCGCGCACGTTGGCATGGACATCGATCCGCCGCGAGGCGTTTTCTCGCTTGATCGTGTTCGGAACGGAAGCGATGCGTACATCTGCTATTTCGCCCAACTGCACCTGCTTACCGTTCGGAAGATCGAGCAGCAATTCCCGCACGCTTGTCAGGCTTCGCCTGGATTCAGGTGTCGACCAGACCATCACATCGTAGACCTTGCCTTCCCGGTGGATATCGCTGACTTCAATGCCGGCGAATACCAGGGCTGCCGCACGACGGATTTCTCCCGGGCTGAGGCCCACCTGCTTTGCCTTGTCAAGAGCGACGGTGATCTGTACTTGCGGAACCTCCTTAAGCAACTCCTCATGCAGATCGACGAGCCCCTCTATTCCTTGCAAGGCGTCCCGTACTCTTACAGCTTCCCTTAGAAGCACATTCATATCAGGGCCGAAAACCCGAATGACTATCGATTCGCCCGCGCCGGTCAACACTTCCTTCACCCGTTCCCTAAGATAGGTCTGCACATCGCGATATATCCCCGGATAGGAGTCTACCGTTTGCTGAACGCGCGCGAGTGTCAGATCATAATCGGCTTTCGCGTCAACGCTGATCCAGTTTTCGGTGAAATCGATGCCGACCACCTCGTCCGCTACGAGCGCGCGCCCGATATGCGCACCAAAATTGCGCACACCCGGAATAGATCTCAAATCGCGGCTGGCAAGCACCGTTACGCGCTGCATCTCGGGATGCGACGTCCCCGGCGGTGTCAGCCAGTGCATCAGGAAATCGCGCTCCTTAAACGAAGGGAGAAAAGAGTGGCCGATGAGCGGCAACATGGCGATGCCAAGCAGCAGCATGGCGCCCGAGGCAGAGAAAGGAAGCAGTCGCATGTGAACAATACGCGACAAGGCGCCGCTGTAGTGCCGTTGCAACCAGGGTACGAAAGGCGGCGTTTTTCCGATGTTCTCCTTGAGGACCAAAAGACAAAATGCGGGAGTAACGGTCAAGGCCACAATCATGGAGGAGAACAGCGCGAGGCAATATGTCAACGCCAGTGGCTCGAAAAAAGCACCGGACAATCCACCCATGAAAAAAACGGGCACTACGGCGAGCATAATTATCAGCGTTGCATAGACTATTGGGCTGCGTATCTCGAGGGAGGCGGCAAGGATAATCGCGGCGGTTGATTGCGTACTGCCTGAATTCCGCGCTTGACGCAGGCGCCGGACAATATTTTCCACGTCGATGATTGCATCGTCCACTATGGACCCAAGCGCCACAATGAAGCCGGCAAGGACCATAGTATTGATCGTTGCGTCGCGGGCGTAGAGGATTATTCCTGCGGCGACCAGCGATAATGGAATCGCGGCAAGACTGACCAAGGCAACGCGCAAGTCAAAGAGAAAGACCATGACTACGACGATAACGAGGAAGGCACCGATCACGAGAGCCCTGCTCAAATTGGCAATCGACGTCTCGATAAAGGTCGCCGGGCGAAAAATTTCGTGATCGATTGAAATGCCGGGCAGGCCCGATTTCAATTTGTCAAGCGTTGCCTCCACCCCTTGCGTTACTTTCAATGTGTTCGCCCAGGGATATTTTTCGACAATGAGGAGAAGACCTGCCCCATCATTGACGACCGCATCGCCGATGAGCAGCGGCTCCTCCCACAATACCTTGGCCACCTCCCCCACTCGCACTGTCGTTCCGGACTTTGTGCGGAGGGGAATCCGTGCAAGATCCGCCGGCCCGATAACAGGGGATACCGGCGTTATGTAAAAGCGCTGGTTTGGCGTTTCGATGAACCCGACAGTTTGGGTTTTTGCAGACGAAGCATTGGGGAGCAGACCAAAGTCCAGTGCATCCGAAACGGTTTCCATGACCTCATTGAGCGCTACACCGTGTAGCCGCGAAGCCACAGGATCTATTTGCACCTGCAACTGCTTGAGACGTTCGCCCCACATGGCGATATTGGCTACTCCCGGGACGCGAAGAAGCCGGAACCTGATTTTCCAGTAGGCAGTCATGGACAAGTCGAGAAGCGACATCTCGCTCGCGGTGATGCCGATCTTCATGATGCGACTGGTGGATGAGAGTGGCTGAAGCATCACGGGTGGGCTTGAGCCTTGCGGCAGCCGCGTTGCGGCCAACGCCAATCGTTCTTGCACCAATTGGCGGGCTAGAAGCAAATCGGTGCCGCGTTTGAATATCAGCACGATGGAAGACAGCGCCATGACGGTTTTGGAGCGCACGACCTCGGCCCCAGGCGTGCCGCGCAGCATGTCTTCCAGAGGAATTGTGATGAGCTCTTCGACCTCGGCCGTTGACATTCCAATGCCTTCGGTTTGCACCTCAACGATGGGAGGAGCGAATTCCGGAAAGACTTCTACGGGCATTTCCTGGAACAAGGTTGCGCCGAGGGCAACCATGGCAAGGCCGAGAGCAAGAACGAGATATCGAAACTTGAGACTGGACTCAATAATCCAACGAAACATCTCGCCCTCTCCGCCGTACCACCGATCAAAAACAGGCCGGCAATCGTTCTAGTGCCCGATCTTTTGTTCGATGCCCATCAATTCGGCCGCCCCCACGGTGACAACACTTGTGCCTACCGGCGGTCCGTCTGTCAGGATTGCAAGATCTCGATCAACATGCTCTACGCCCACGGCATGGCGAATGAAAACCAGCGGCTCGGGATTTACATAGATCCAGGTGTTTCCCTGAAGGTCGTAGATTATGGCGGAATAGGACACCACCTTGTGCAGGTTACCGCTTCCGGGTTGGGGCGTTCTCACCACCACTCGCTGGCCGGGCCGTAGTCCGGGCTCGGCGTTGTCGACTGCAAAGTACATTCCATCGCTACTCCCCTGACCGGCCTCAAGCTGCCGGGCGCGGAAGCGAACCTTGCCGTATTGGCTACCGATCGGGAGCACGATAACCGCTGAAATTTCCTCCTCACCCTGGTCAGAGGAATCGTCAGGATCATCAGCATCGTCAATCTCGTCGTCACTGTCGTCCCCGTCGTTCTCGCCATCTCCAAGGGAGACAACTGCAATGGCGGTACCTCCCAAAGCTTCAGGTTGGCTTTGCGTCGGGACTCGCACCCGCACCGGGATGATCGATGCACTTGCCACCTCATTGCGGTCCCCAGGCGGATGGCTGGGAGCGGCAGGAGACGCTGCCAGTGCCACTGCTTCGACCTCGCCGTTGACCACCAGCCAGCGTCTAACCTTTTCCATTCGAATGGTGTCGGTTTCGATAGCAAGCCGTTTGGCTGCCGTGCCGGTCAAAACCAGCCGTTTAAGATTTGAGCCGGGTATATCCTCAAGCGTCGCCATCTGCGAGCGTTTTACAGGCACCCAGGAGGTGTTGCTGCACGCAGCAACTGCGCTTGCAATGAACAATGTCGCCAAAAGAATCTTAAATTTCCGCCACTCGTCACTCACAACACACCTGCCTCTGTGCGCCGACCACCCAAAAGCGAGTACAACACCGGCGTTGCGATCAAGCTGACGAGCGCCACGCTCACCAACCCTCCCAAAACTGCAATGCCCATGGGATAGAGGATTTCCAGCCCGGCAACGTCGCCAAGGACGACAATTGGGAGACATACTGCTGCAATGGCCAGCAAACTAATCGCAACGGGATAAGCCCGCTGGCGCGCTGCATGCAAAATCGTTTCCCTCAAATCGGACTGACGGCCGTCGCGAGCGATGGCTTCACAACGGCTTGCCAGGAGCAATCCATGACGCACCGCGAGTGTGAGAATGGCGAGCAGTCCTGCGAGGGACCCGAGCAAGAGATCGCCGCTTGTGGCGATTGCCGCCAGCACTCCTCCCGACATGGCTGCAAGAAATGCCAGGAAGAATGCAAGGGCCAAACTCCAACTCCGGAAGTACGCTTGCAGCAGGAGGAAAATGAGCACGATTGCGGCGGCGGCGGCGATGACCAGTTGCGCCTTCGCCCCCGACTGCTGCTCAAAATCATCGAGCAATTCCGGATGATATTCGAGCGGAAAAGTCATCTCGCTCAGGTCGTCATCAACGCGCTCCAGCACCGAGTGCAGCCGACGGCCTGGTGCCCTGGCGGTGACATCGATGTGCCTGCTGATTCCTTCGCGCTCGATGCTGCGCGGGGTGCCCACGATGCGCACGTCGGCAACATCCGACAGGCGGACTTGTCCGCCCTTGGGTCTGTCAATCAACAGATCACGCAGCCCGCCTAGACTCTTGCGCGTCTCTTCCGAACCCTGGACGACGACGTCGAACACCTTTTGCTGTTCGAACAGATTCCCAACCTCGAGACCGGCGAACACCGTAGCCGCAGCGCGGCGAACGTCGCCTGGTTTCAGTCCGAAGCGCGCCGCAGCGTCCAGATTGACCTCGATCGTTACTTCCGGAGCCTCGACCGTTTTATCGACTTGGACATCGGTTACACCATCAATCTTGGAGAGACGCTTTGCTATTCTTTCTGCCTGTTGTTGAAGAATGCGCCGATCCGTGCCTTCTATTCGCACAACAATCGGTTTGGCCGGCTCTGGCAGAACGTACGACACTTTGTAGTTGAGGTAGCTTTGCACCGACTGGCGAAGACCAGGAAAGCCGCGAACCGCGGCATGAATGGCTGCAACGGCGGACTCGTAATCGGCCTTATGGTCGATTCCTACCCAAAGCTGACCGAATTCCATGCCCACCACTTGGTCGCCGGTGATGGCACGGCCGATATGTCCGGCAACGGAGCGAATTCCAGGCAGAGCGCTCAGCTCACGGCTCTGCTGCAGCATCATGCGGCGCATTTCGGGGTGAGACGTTCCGGGCGGGGCTTCCCATGTCACCTGCAAGTCTCTTTCCTTGAATGACGGAAGAAGGCCCCAGCCCGCCACAGAAACGCTAGTCACTATTATGGCGGCAGCCACTGCAATCGAGAGGAAGGCAGCGCGCGGGAAATTCATCGCACGGGTGAGCATCACCTCATACGGACGTTTCAGCCAGCGGGCTCCACCAGCAGGCCGCTTCGATAGCCAGGACTCCACAAGCGGGGGTATGGACGTGACAGCGACAACCGCCGAGGCTGCGAGGGTCGATAGAAAGGAAACCGCCAAAGGAATATAGAATCCGGCGGATGGCTCCTTGAGCAGGAATAGCGGGAAGACAATCAAGGCCGCGACAAGCGTTGCATAGATGGCGGGCCGGCGGATTTCGGTCCAGGTCGCAATCATGGGGCCCGCTCGTGATGATGTCGCGGGCGCGAGCTTGTCGCTGCCAACGCTTGCGATGGTGGTAATTGCATCATCGATGAGAGGGATAAGCGCGATCGCCAGTCCCGTCACAACCATTGTGTTCAGGGCCTCGCCGCGAAAATCGTGAATGAGAACGGCAGGTAAAGGTGCCAAGCCGATCGCAGCAATGGCGATGAGTGCAGCGGGCGAAGGACGAAATGCCACGCAGAGCACCAAAATCAGCAGTACACCGCCGATAGCCAGGGCGGTGCGCAAATTGGCCAGGGCGGATTCAATGTAAGATGTTGCACGGAAAAGGGTGCTATCGCTTTTGATGCCTGGCATACCCGGCTTGAGCTCAGTCAGTGCCCGGTCGACACCTCGCATGACCTCGACGGCGCTTGCGTTCGGAAACCGTTCGACAACCAACAACAATCCGGCACCGTTGCGAACCACCGCATCGCCGATAAGAAGCGGATGGGCCTCCACCACCTGTGCAACGTCCCCCAACTGCAGCGTGGTGCCTTCGACCACAACACGCGCAAGATCGGAAGGAGTGGTGATGGGCTGAACATGCTGAATCCCCAACCGCTGGTTAGGAGTGTCGATCCATCCTCCGGTACCGGACGTCGAAGCTTCGATGTAGCTAAGCGGCGAGGTCCACAAGGAATTGCCGGCGCTGGCGATCACCTGCTCCAAGGTTACCCCATTGGCATTCAACCGCTGCGGTTCGACTTGAACCTGCAACTGCCGCGCACGCTGACCCCAAATGGTGACATTGGCTACGCCGGGAACGCCAAGCAGCTTTGGTACCACCGTCCAGCGGGCGATTACGGACATATCGATGAGGGAAAGACTATCCGATGTTAGGCCAATGATCGCCGTCCGGCTTGTGGCAGACAACGGCTGCAGCATGACCGGCGGCTTGGAAACATTGGGCAACGCGTAGGCCATGGTCAGGCGTTCCTGAACCATCTGGCGGGCGCGCATCAAATCGGTTCCGGGTTCGAAAATCAGCAGGATTGAGGAGAGGCCGGGTACCGACTTGGATCGGATCGTCTTTAGCCAAGAGGTGCCAGCAAGTATCTCTTCGAGGTTTATGGTAACGAGATCTTCGACCTCGGCAGCCGAGAGTCCCAGCGCCTCTGCTTGAATTTCGACGATAGGAGGATTGAACTCTGGGAGAACATCCACCGAGATATGGCTGAGCGCATTCCAACCCAAGAGAAGGAATATCGCAGTAGCGGCCAAAAACAGTTGGCGAAACTGCACACTCGTCCTGACGATCCAGCCCACCATCGTCGGATTACTCGTTACACAAAATACACTGTATCGCAGAACATCGAACGCAAAAGTCGATTGCGGTAGCGATCCAGTCAAATAAATGTGATGCTTCAGTTTTGGTTCCGTAGAAATAACGACGAGCCGCTGATTTTCTGCAATGACGAAAACTTCCTCCGCACAGAATTTAGCTTTCCAATCCGCTCACGCGCAGTTGGTGGAAGCCGAGAGCGCGCGCCGTGCGGGGAATTTCGCCCGGGCAAAATCTTTGTGCGAAACACTTTTGGCTCAACACCCGACCTATGTGGGTGCTCTGCAGACCTTGGGTGCTGTGCATCTGGCAAAAAACGACTTCCGCCAGGCGCTTTCCTGTTTTATCTCGGCCGCCGTGCTATGCCCAAAAGATTGGGTCAATCTCAACAATCTCGCCGCAGCATTCCTGAAGATGGGCGGACGGCAACTGGCCGCTCAAATCCTGGAACGAGCCAGTAATCTGAAGCCCGACAATCTCGAAGCTTACTGCATGCTGGCAGAAATATGTCGGGAGGAACGGGAATATTCCCGAGCGGTGGATTTTTTTCGCGCGGCTCTTGATCTGGCACCTTCGAATGCAGAAGCGGCTCACGGCCTTGGCGACAGTTATCTGCAACTGGGACTATACGGTGAAGCTGCGGACGCGCTAAGTATCGCGCATAAATATGATAATCGTTCTGTCTACATTCTTTACTCGTTAACTCAGCTGCCACCCGAACTTTGCCCAATGGACTTGAACGCTGCCCTGAGCAGCGTCGGTAAGGGTGCATCGCAGAGCCAGGACGAATTTGAAACTGTCTTGAGTTACGTAAAGGCCGCCATTCTCGACCGTGGCGAAGCCTATGACGAGGCATGGAAAAACATGGTCGACGCGAACCAGAGGAATGTTGCGCGACATCAAGACCTTCACCAAAGAAACGCGGCAAAGATGGCAAGCGCTTTAGAAAATGCGCGTCGATCTGCAAAGCCAGCCCGGGTCAGGGAGGGGGGCGAGGATTGCCCGGTTTCCCTTTTCATTTTGGGACCATCACGCTCGGGCAAGACCTGCCTTGAGCTGTTGATCAGCAAACTGGAAGATGTAAAGAGGGGTCACGAGAGCCGATTTGCAGAGATTGCTGCGCGCCGGACCTCACAACAGGCGGGTTTTCTTGCACTAAGCAACCCACAAGCTTTGCCGCCGATGCTCGACAGCGCTTTTAAGGACATCTATGTCGAGGAGCTCAAGGATTTTGCGAAGGGCGCAAGAATAGTCACCGATACCTATCCGGCGATGATCCCCTACGTTGCCAGGGTTGCAAGAAGCATTCCAAATTGCCGATTTGTATGGATGAAGCGGGACATCAACGATCTATCGCTGCGGATCTTTATGCGGCACTACAAGCAGGGCAATCATTACGGTTACAACATAAGGACGATTTTCCAGCATGTTTCATGGTATTACGAGCTGGCCGATCTCTGGCTCGAAAGATTTCCCGAAATATCAATCAAGATGAACTACGAAGACATGGTCGTCGATCCTCGGGCAGCGTTTGAGCGAGTGGCGCAACTCTGCGGAGCAGAGGTTCCCAAAGGCGCTCTACCGGATATCGGCGATGACCGTGGATGCTCACTCCCCTATCGCGCATATATCGCTGATGCGCTTACGGGTTGAGCAGCTGGTCTTTCCATCTCACTCGTCGTCAGAGCGGTCCTCCCGTCCTCCCCAATGAAGCGTCAGACCTGCAACGATTGTGATCATGTCCTCGAATTCCTGCGAAGCGATCGGACCGGCGTCCGTGATGAGGTCGGTATCCAGGGAATAATGGCGAAATCCCAGATACAATTCGGTGTTGATCGGCTCGACATGCTGAACAACGCCAAGACCCCAACCCGTCGTCTCGCTCGCCTGGACTTCGGTGGGCACGAGAGGGTCATCCTCGCCAGGGAAGATCGTGTTGACGAGATCTTCATCGGAGTCGTTCAGCTCCCGCCAACTCTTGAAATATTCGCCGTAAAAAGCGGTCGGACCCCATTCAACCAAGTCGCGAACCACTCCGCCCTTCGTATATAGAAACGTATCGTCACCGCGGCACTTGCCGGTTACCAGGCCGGGGCTTTCACAGTCGTCGGTATGGCTGACAGTTGCGTAGTTGACTGACGCGTTCACGCCCGATGCAATATGCCTGATCGCCAAGGAGCCGCCGAACCCGAGATCTTCGGTGGGTTCGGTTGCATTCTCCTCTTCCGAGGTGTCGGACCAGACGCCGGCTCCTGCTTCGACCCTAAACGCTTTGCCCATATCATGCTTGTATCGCAGCGCGGCATCGGCAAAAACACCGCCGGTTTTATCGGAAAACTCGAATCCCTGATGGCCCTTGAGGAGGAACAGATCCTGAGGTTGGCCGACCGCGGCTGACGCTTCTAAACCTTCAAAGGAGGGCGAGATATACGTTATGAAGCGACCGCTGGCACCAGCAAACTTGGCCACAAGCAAATCGCCCCAGCGCAATTCCTCACCGAAGGATTGTCCCGTACCGGTTGCCAAACCCCTCCTGCCCGGGATGCCTTCGGCCCGGAGATAGAAGTTTGAAACGAATTGTTCGAATGATGCGTCGGAGACGGCGTCAGCTTCGGCGAGATTGATGTTGTCGATTTCATCGCTCGCAGAATCGAGCAAACCGACAAGAAGCCGGCCATAATTCTCATGCCTCAGTCCGGCGAACAAATAGGGAAGCTCTGCAACAAACTCTTCGCCGGTCCAATCGATCTGGTCCACGCTGTCGGCAGATGCCCACATCGTATCGACAACGGTGGTAAACTCGGAAACCCATCCACCCGACATGTCGAATCTGCCATTCAGTTCGAATGCGCTGGAATCCTGAGAATTGTCGACGGAGTTCACCGCAACTTGGTCGCCATCATCCCAAACCAGGAGCGCCCGATTCAGGATCCCCGAAAGCACCCAGGTTTTTTGTTCTTCATTCACCGAAGGCTTTTCGCCATTCTCCTCCTCTTCCTCCTCCGGGCTCGCCAGCGCTTGCATAAGCGAAGCGGGCGCATTTATGCCCGAGCCGGCATGGTAGGGAGATGTTGAATAGAAGGGATTGAACCGCCAGTTCGCACCGAGGCGGAAAATGAAGCCGTCATCGAGGCGGAAGTAGTCGCCGGGGTCGCCTTCATCGCCTATGTTTTCGATATCTTCATCGTTGTTAAAGGCCAAAAACAGCCCTTCCGCCTTCGCGCTGAGGTTCTGAGTGATGCCCCATTCCATTCCCAGACCGGCGGTGGCTCCCAGCGTACTAAGGTCGATTTTTCGGCCTGCGGTTTCTTCAGTGCATCCAGTATCCGGATCACCGGGATCTGGCGGACGACAAAGATTGCCGGTGTTGTCGAGTTCGGCGTCGAGGTAGGCGAGCCCGGCCGTGACATAGAAGAGAAGATTGTCTTCGGCGTAGCCAAGTCTTGCGCGCAACGTGGCCAGGAAATCGCTGTTGAAATCCATATGGTCTTCGGGCACGTGGAATTCAGTTTCGCTCCCGTCCCAGTCGACGGCCGATATGTCGCCCTCGATGCCTGCGACCAGGCGACCAACCTGCCAATTCATGCCAAGCTGTCCGCCGCCAAGTATGCCGAGATCATTAACGTTGCTGAGATCGATCGCCTGACTGGGTGTGGGTGACAAGTTAAAGAGCCCGTCGGTGACGAGCCCGCCCCAGCCGAAGTGAGCACCGGCGTAAATACCACTCCAATCATAAAAGTCCGAGGCTCCCAGACCATACGCCTCGCCTCCGTGCTCTCCCGGGCGATAATTGGCGCCCACCTTAAAAGTGAAACCATTGCCGATCTCAAGGTGATCGCCGTCATCACCCAGGTCGGAAAGGTCCGCCGTTTCGTTAAACATCAAATACAAAAGCTCGGCTCGAAGAGTGAGATCATGCTGGTAACCCCACTCAACTCCGCCACCCGCCACGGCTCCAAGGGCGGAAACGTCTTCGCTGCCGTTGCCAGTGATGTCCTCGAATTCGGCATCGAGAAAAGCAAGCCCGCCGGTGCCGTAGAAGAGCATGTTGCGGGCGGCCCAGCCGGCCCGCAAGCGAGCCGTAGCCAAGAGATTGGCATCCAGGGCCTGAGCCTGCGGGGCAATATCGGTTACGGCCGGCCCGAGTTTTTGCATATCCAACAGCGTGTCGTCCCAATCGACGGCGGACACGTCTGCCTCTATCCCGAAGACGAGCGAATTCACCTGCCAGTTGACGCCTGCCTGAACACCTTCGAGCAGTCCCTTGTTGGCGAATCCATCGAGGTGCACCGGTGCGGCAACGGGCGAGCCGACTGGGTTGCCATTCTCATCAAGCGGCTGCCTCTGCCGGGCGCTCCGGAAGTCTCCATCGACAGTGACACCGCCGAAACCGGCATGGGCGCCCATATAGAACCCGGTCCAATCGTAATCGTCGAAGCCCTCTCGCTTGGCTTTCCAGAGCACCTGGTCTTCCTTCGGCGCGGCGGGGTTCCACAGATGCCAATTGAGGCCAAGCCGGAACATGAAGCCGTCATCGATGGAAAAGAAATTGTCCGGTACCCCTTCAGGTACGATGACGGTTCCCGGAGGATCTTCGAGAGGCCCGGCGGGGAGCCCCTCCTCGAGATCCGCCAAGGTCTCTCGGCGATTAAAAAACAG
This sequence comes from Aestuariivirgaceae bacterium, assembly GCA_036555325.1. Taxonomy (GTDB): domain Bacteria; phylum Pseudomonadota; class Alphaproteobacteria; order Rhizobiales; family Aestuariivirgaceae; genus DATBLQ01. The sequence goes on from DATBLQ010000042.1 coordinate 43,709, forward strand.
GTAGAGGCCCTCAACGCCCAGGCTCAGATTGCGGGTCAGTGCCCATTGGATGCCCGCACCAGCCACGGCGCCATAGGCCGAGACATCCTTGCTGTCTTCATTGTCCTGCTGGTCGACATCCAGTCCGCCCAGGCTGGTTTGCACGTCCCCATGGATGAACGCTGCACCCCCGGTGAGATAGAACAGCTTGTTATCATCTGCCCAGCCGACGCGGCCCCTCAGGGTTGTGAAGAAATCTGCGGTCGCCTGATAATTCTCTTCACGAAGATTGACATCCTGCCAATGAAACCAGGACGCATCGTGCTCGATTCCGAAAACGAAGTTTTCCTTTTGCCAATTCCATCCAATTTTTACGCCGGCCAGCCAATTGCTGCCGCCAAACCCCAGATCGACCGAGGTGGCAAAAAACCCATCGTTATCAACATCGCCGGTGCCGCCAAAAGCACCAATGTAGAGCCCGCCCCAATCGTAGGCTGACACATGATTCAAATCCGCGGCGAAAGTGGACTGATGAAGGGCGAGCGCGCCCGCACTCATCGCTAACCACATTGCAGATCGTGAAATGCTCCCCCAGCGCCAACGAGAGCTCATCGTCCACCGCTTACTCTCAAAACCCAGACTCTGAAAGCTACTCCGATGGTTCAGGGACTCAACCTCAGGGGGGCCATGACCGAACCAATTTGGCCAACTGTTGCAAGGATGCATCGTTCGATTCAAAGCTGCCTAGAGCTTGGCTTCGAAGGTTTAGATTCTGGCGGAACGAAAATAGAACTGATCCATTCATCGCCTGCCACCCTCACAGCATAACAGCTCCGCCATTTGCCCCAAGGCATTGCCCGGTGAAGAACGTTGCCCCGGGTCCCACCAAAAAAAGGACTGCGGCCGCTATCTCGTCCGGATGTCCGATACGGCCAAGCGGATGGGCCGTTTCAATCGCCTGCTCCGCAGGCGTCATCCGGTCAAAGCCAAGCAACGCGGTGTCGGTGGGCCCTGGCGCAACGGCATTGACCAATATGCGCGGCGCAAGTTCACGTGCCCAGGACCGTGTCAGCCCGACAATCGCAGCTTTGGTCGCGCAATACACCGATGCCTTGGCCCGACCGAGAAACGCAAGTTCGGATGCGATGTTCACGATGCGCGCTCCCTCGCGAAGGTGCGGCAGGGCCTCGCGCGTGACAAGGATTGTTCCCCTCACGTTGATATCAAAGAGCAGAGCGATATGCCCAGCAGTTATGTCGGCAATCGCAGCGTTCTGCATCACGGCAGCGTTGTTCACGAGAATGTCCAGCGAACCGAGCCGTCGGGCAGCTTCAGATACGGCGCGGTTGATATCATCCTCCTTGGCTAAATCGCAGCGGAGCGTATGGGGAAACTCGGCGCTTTGCGAGACATCGAGCCCAATGACATTGGCGCCGGCCTTCTCCAATGCGAGCGCCGTCGCCCGGCCTATCCCATTGGCGGCGCCCGTAACCAGTGCGCTCTTTCCTGCCAGCCAAGTCACCAGGGTACCTCGCCGCGATCGACTCCGATCGACTGTCCGGTGATATTCACCGCAAGGTCCGAAGCGAGAAAGAGATAGGTTTCCGCAACGTCGGCCGGCTCCATAAGACCGGGAAAAGCCTGCGCCCCGACAATTTCCTCAAGCAGGCCATCTTCCGACATACCGAGCCGTCGCGCCATGTTTGTCAGAGAACGCATAGAGGATTCCGTTCGTACCCATCCGGGGCAGACGGCATTCACGCGAATGCCCATCGCTCCGAGCTCCCTTGCCCAGGTCTTGGTAAGCCCGAGAACGGCATGTTTGGAGGCGACATAGGCGCTGAAAAGGGGCTCCGCGACGCGGCCCCAGATAGATGCAGTATTGATGATCGAGCCCCCGTTCATCATTCCTTTGAGCGCCCGCCGGGTCACGAGGTAGGTACCAACTACGTTGACCTCGACAATTCGACGAAAGACGCGCTCCACCTCATCATCGTCCTCCGCCAGGGGCGTGAGCCGTTCGATGCCGGCATTGTTGATTAGAACATCGATTTGGCGGACCATCGACAAGGCAGCCGAAACGGCGTCGGGGTTGGTAATATCCACAGGGATTCCCGTTCCTCCCAACTCGTGCGCCACCGCCTCGATCCTTTCGTCGTCAGCCATCAAGTGCAGCCCGGCCCCGGCCTCGGCAAATCTTCTGGCGATGCCGAGGCCAATGCCACGGCTGGCGCCCGTAATGACGACGTTTTTGCCGGCTAAGGAAATGGTCATTTGGCATCGCCTGCTTCGTGTCGCACGAGCCGGAGGACCTCGTTGCGAAGCTTGAAGAAAATCTCCGATTCGCGGATCGCAAGGGGTCGACTGCCGCCCAACACGCCGGCAACGTCGATGTCTGCGACGATCGATGCGGGCCGCGATGAAAGCATGACGATTCGATCGGCGAGGAAAACCGCCTCTTCAACGTCGTGGGTTACAAAAATGATCGTCTTCATCTCCCGCGCTTGAATCTGGCGAAGCTCCACCTGCAGTTTCTCCCGCGTCAGCGCATCAAGGGCGCCGAAAGGTTCGTCCATCAGCAACACATCCGGTCCGGCCGCGAGGCTTCGCGCGATTGCAACCCGCTGGCGCATGCCGCCGGAGATGCGGTTCGGATAAGAATCGGCAAAATCCTCAAGGCCTATGAGCCTGAGATAGTGGTTCACTCGTTCAGTGCGCTGCTCTTGGCTGAGGTCCTTCCGGTAGCGCATGCCGAAAGCAATATTGCCGGCAACCGTCAGCCATGGAAAGGATGAATAGGATTGAAAAACCATGCCGGTGCGTCTACCTGGCTCGGTCACGGGCTCGCCTTTGATGCGAATAGTGCCGGAGGTGGGTTTGTCGAGGCCTCCTACCATGCGCATCAAGGTTGTCTTGCCGCATCCCGAGGGACCAAGGAACACCACAAGCGAATTCGGCGCGATGACGAGTGATGTTTCCTGAATGACAGGAACGTTGCCGAACGTCTTCGTGACGTTTTCAAACTCGACGTAATTCCCCGATACGGGTGGAGATTTCATAGGTATTTGAACATGCGGCGGTGGAGAATGCGAAGCAGCTGGTCGGTGACAAGACCAATGACACCGATCGCTATCACGCCAGCCATGACTTCTGGAGTTTTCACGTAGCGGCGCGCCGTCCAGATAACGAAACCCAATCCCGAATCGGCAGCGACAATCTCCGCAATAATGAGATAGGTCCAGCACCATCCAAGCGTGATGCGAAGGTTGTCGACCAGCGAAGGTCCCATTGCCCGCAAAGCAACATCGGTCAGCACGCGCCGGGGCTTTGCGCCCAAGGTGAATGCGATCTCCACGTATTCGTGGGGAACGCGACGCATGTCGTCGGCAACAAGCAGTACAAGCTGAAAGAACGTTCCGAGCCATAGCAGGAAGATCTTCGTGTTCTCGCCCACGCCGAACCAAATGATCGACAGGGGCACCAGCGCGGGCACAGGCAAATAACGGATGAAATCGATGGTAGGCTCAAGCGCCGCTCCGGCGATGCGATAGCTGCTCATCAATATTCCAATCGGAACTGCCATGGCGGCGGCGATTGCGAAGGCGATCCAGACGCGCAACGTGGAAACTGCGGCGTGCCACAAGAGGCCCTCCGCAGTGAGCATTTTCCATAGAGCAATGAGAACCCTGGAGGGCGACGGCAGGAACTGTGGAGCGATCCAGCCCGCGCGCGCAGCCAGCTCCCAAATCGCCACGAGCAGCACAGCGGCAATTATTCCAATAGCGATCTCAAGCGAAGGCGGAGCGCGCCCCCGGAAAACGAACAGATCGCGGATCATGTTTCGCTCGGCCGTGCTGCGCGCTTTACGCCACTCGAATTGCTGCTCTCACTGTCCCGAGACAAGCGTGTTGATGACCGAATTGTCGATTTGCTGGCTTGCGTCGAGGTCGTTGTCGGCAGCTCCATTCTCCAGATTAAGCGTCATGACGGTATCAAAAATCTCGTGCAGTTTGCCTTTCTCGCCGGTCTTGCCCATGTAGGCATGTGCTTCCTCAAGCGGTGTATAAGCAAGGCTGGTGTTGAGAATCTCGGTCACCTCGGCAGGACTAAGGCCGAAATGTTTTGCCACGAGTTCTGCATATTTCTCAGGCTCCTGCTTGCTGTAGTCGATGGCCTGGTAGACACACTTGAGAAAATTGACGTATTTCTGCGGATTGGCTTTCAGATCATCCTGCCGCGCCGTGATTATGTCGATGATTATGCCGCGGTAATCCTTCGACGACAGGAATACGCGCGCACCCTCGCGATTGGAATTCTTCACCGCCTGCGACATGAACGGTTCATAGGTGGCCACAGCGGCAATGGAAGGATCGGCGAAAACGGCCGCAGTGTCGGCCGTGGCGATGTCCTTGATTTGCAGATCATTGAATGTAAGCCCCGATTTCTTCAGCTCGATTTGAAGCAACAGGCGGGCTGGAATATTGGGCTCGACAGCCACCGTCTTCCCTTTCAGGTCAGGAGCGGCCTTGATGGCACTGTCGGCGATAACTCCATCGCCGCCTACCGATTCGTCGATGGTGCCGATGATAACACCGGGGGTGGAGGCATCGCGCGGCCGGCCTTGGTGCTCTCCAACGGTGCGCATGTCGACCTCGATATCGCCGCGGGCATAGGCCGCCATGACATTTGCACGATCGTCTTCGAATTTGTATTCGACCTCCAGATTGTTCTCCTTGAAGCATCCGAGGTCGTTGGCCACGTGGACGGGCGCGAAGCCGAGCCAAGTTGGCGCAAACATTCTAATCTTATCGGCTGACGCGGCGGAACCGGTCCCAAAGCACAACAGTGCGGCGAGTGCTGCCGCCGTCATTCCTAAGTTCATGTCTCTCTCCCTGATCGGAACGAACGTGCTCCGATTTTGCGTTGCTGTCAGCTGGGTATTTGGGTGCTAATTTTCTTCGTTGTCAAACCAAGCGGGCTGGGCTGCCGACCTTACTTGACCTCCAGTTGAGCAGCCAAGCAATTCTAGCCCTTCAGGAGTGCCGCATGATCCGCCGCCCCGTTCCCTGGCCCAACGGCGCCAAAGTTGCCGTAGCCATTACTTTCGACATGGACGCCGACAGCCTCATCCACATCGAACACCCACGCGACTCAATCACCCGGGTGTCGACTATTTCGATGTTGAAATACGGACCGGAAGTCGGGGTGCCCCGAATCCTCGAAGGCTACCGTCGCTATGGGCTCAAGCAAACGTTCTTCGTGCCGGCCTGGTGCATAGAACACTATCCACGAGCGGTCGACGCCATGGTCAACGACGGGCATGAGGTGGGATTCCATGGGTATATTCATGAGGCCCCCAACGCGCTTTCGCGCGAGGAGGAACACTATTGGATGCAGCGGTCGATCGAAGTGATCCGAAAACATACCGGGCAGCGGCCGCGGGGAAACCGTTCGCCATTGTACAATTTTTCGATCAATACCGCCGATCTGCTTCTCGCCGAGGGCTTCCTTTATGACGCTTCGCTCATGGGCGATGACGTTCCCTATATCTTGAAGTCGGGCAACGGCGAGCTTGTGGAACTTCCGTCAAGCTGGGCGCTGGACGATTGGCCTCCTTATGTTCACTCGATCGATCTCAACTACATGTTCCAGATCATGTCGCCTGATCGCGCCATGGAAACGTTCATGGCCGAGTTTGAAGCAATGCGACATGAAGGCGGCGGCCTCTGGATCGGCGTTTGGCACCCGTTCGTCAGCGGGCGGCTGTCGCGGTGGCTTCGGATTGAAAAAATGATCGAATACATGATGAGCACGGGCGAGGTCTGGTTCGCGCGGCTGGAAGACATTGCCAATCATGTTCAGGAACAGCGCCGGCAGGGCAAATACGAGGCGCGGGTTGATGAGCTTCCCTATTATGACCGCCCGCAAATCCCTACCCCGCCACCCGGCACGATGCTTCACCGGGGCTGACGGAGAGTGTCCGCACGATCCGGCTCAACTGGATCTTGCACCGTCAGGTTCTGCAGGTGAACAAAGAGCGGTCAATGCACCAAGGCACCGTCGCCTTCCAAAACCCACACCACGCCATCGGGAAGAAATGACAATTTGCCAGTTCCACCGAGTGCGGTGGGAGCGAGATACTCCAGAACTTGCCGGCCGAAACCGCGGGAGCGGTTCGGTGTCACCACAGGGCCGCCAAGCTCCTGCCAGCGCAAACGAAGCCGCTTTTTCTCGTCAGCCTCCGGAACGACCGACCAAACGATTTCCAGCTGCCCCGTTCGGCTTGACAGGGCGCCATGCTTGGCCGAGTTGGTGGCAAGCTCATAAATCGCCATTCCCAGATATTGCACGGCCATCGGCTTGAGAAGCACGGCCGGTCCTGAAATCTTGTACCGATCGGACGAGCAGAAAGGTTCCAATTGCGAAACAATGACCTCGTGTATTTTTGCCCCCACCCATCCACCGTTGACCAAAAGATCATGTGACCGTGCGAGCGCAGAAATGCGTGACTCCACTTCCGCTTCGAATTCTGCCGGGGAGCGCGTTCGCTTTCCGGTTTCGCGGATCATGGCGAGAATGACGGAGTATTGATTTTTGACCCGGTGGGCCACTTCTCTCATCAATTCCACAACGCGCTGCTCATTCTCCTTGCGTCGGGTAATGTCCTGGGTGATCCCTATGACGTGTCTTGTGCCGTCGTGCGTGACGGTACGGTGATTTTCCAGCCACGCAATGCTGCCGTCAGGACGAATGATGCGATATTCATCCCGCGGGTTCGGTTCGGCGCCGGCAAGAATACTTTCGCCACTCTCCCGCATTTTCTGACGGTCGGCCGGATGCACGCGTGACAGGAACAGTTCCATGGACGGCTTGTCCTTCTTCGGGTCAAGCCCGAGCAATTCAAACAAGGTCTCATCCCACTCAACCTTGTCGGGCGGCGTCCATTCCCAGGCACCTGCGTCGGCGGTGCGAAGTGCCAAACGCAGCCGCTCACGTGCCGCACGAAGCCGACGAACAGCGATATCAAGAAGATCAACAACAAAAATGATTAGCCCACCGCCGATTGCAAAGACGGCCAGGCTCAGGAATCGCCAAGGGTATCGGGGGCCGACCGATTCGGGTGGGAAGAAGAGAAACCATGCGCAAATCATGCTCGCCACGAGCACCGCTATTCCGGGCCCTCTGCCACCGATAAAGGCGCCCAAGACTATCGCGGGATAGAATGTCGCGAACGGCGTAAGGCCCGGAAGCATCATTCGCAACAACACAGCAATGACCAAAAGGCCGATGGCTGCCAGATATCCCAGGGCGGGACGGCGGCGCAATGCTGGCAATCGGCGGTCAATCCACAATGATACGGCCCCTGGCCCTTATACAGGGCAGCAATATCTGTCGAAAGGCTTCAGGAGTAAAGATAAAGTGCCGCGACTGGGCGGAGCTATCTTGCGGACTTGCGCTTCGATGCCGGCGAGGGCTTGGCAGGTTTCGCCGGCTTCTCCTTTCCCAGGCTTTTCTTCAGCGCGTCCATGAGGTTCACGACGTTGCTCGGTTCCTTTGCGGGGGCGGCGGGAATGGTGATCTTCTGGCCACGAGCCTTCTTTTTGACCAGCTCTGAAAGCTCGACCGCGTAGGTATCCTTGAATTTCGAGGGATCGAAAGGTGCCGAGTTGCGCGCTATGAGTTCGGAGGCAAGACCGACGAGCCCCTTGTCGTATTTGACGTCCTTCAAGTCCCGGAAAAATTTGCCGGACGAGCGCAACTCGTTTTCGTAACGAATGACGTTCATCATCATGCCCTTATCGATGGGCATTACCGCGACGAGATGTTCTCGCCCATGCATTGTAATTTGCGCGAGTCCGACCTTGTTCGCCTTGATCAGCGCATCGCGAATGACAAGGTAGCCTTCGGCGGCGACTTCATCTTTTGGCACAATATAGTATGGACGTTCATAGTATCGGGCGTCGATCTCCGAGGCGTCGACGAACTGAACGAGATCGATGGTTTTTTTGCTTTCGAGCTTGATCGCCTCAATTTCCTCCGGCTCGAGCGTGACATAGACCTCGGGCTCGACCTGATAACCCTTTACGATATCGGCACTCTCCACCGGCCCTAGTCCCGGTACGACCTTTTCGTAGCGGATGCGCTTTCCGCTGGGCTTGTGGATCTGGTTGAAGCTTATTTCGGATTTGGTTTCAGCCGCCGCATAAACATCGACATTTATGGAAACGAGCTGCAGGCGGAGAAAACCCCGCCAGTAAACATGACCGAGCGCCGGCATTGAAATTACTCACTCACAAACTGGTTCTCAACGTTGCGACGTCTTCGAAGTTCCGACAACGTCAGTCAGGTAGACCGCGCGGTTCACGTTCTACTGGCCGTTGAAAAAAGCGGCGCCCGGTTTAGTTTCGCGCTTCTATGGTTAACGGTCCCTTGTCACTTTGGAGCGTCGGCGTCGTCCCAACAGACCAATAACCACACCCGCCAGCAGTGCACCGGCAATTGTGCTCAGCGGCTTGCGACGAGCGAGCGACTCAAGCTCCGAAGCGAAGGTATGAGCGCGATCAGAAGCGGTGGCGGCCAAAGCACTGCTTTGGTGCGTGACCATTTCGCCTGCCGCTTTTATCGTCCTCGTGGCACCAGTTTTCACTTCGCCAAGAAGCGTCGAAACAGTGCCCCTGAGAGCTGACAATTCCTCCTGAAGCTTTGCCAAGTCTCTTGCATATTCTTCGGAAAGGGCGAGTGAGGTATCGTCCCCTGCTGTGTCCAAATTCTCTTCCCCGGCCTCATACCGGTTGGTTGCCAGATTCTTCGTGTCTGCCATTTCGGTGTATCCTGTTGGAGAGAAAGCCTAACGTTGGTAGAAGCTGCAGGACTGATTTTTGTTCCATGGGAAAGGACATTTTGTTCCGTCCGCCGCTACGGCTTGAGCGGAGACTCCGCATCAGGCTGAATCATCATACCACTATTGCAGAGCAGATAGGAGATGTGTTTTCGCCAGGCTGGCCCGGGCAGGCGGTCGAGGCGGTCCGAAGAGATAGCCCTGGAAATGCGTGCATCCGGCGAGTTTCAACAGGTTTGCCTGTTCCTTGTTCTCGATTCCTTCGGCGACAATATTAAGCCCTGCCGCTTTAGCGACCAGAATCATCCCCTGCGCCATTGTCAGCGCGTTGACACTTCGGCCGATTTCCGCGCAGAGAGAGCGATCCAACTTCAGCGCGTCGAACTGGAACTGCCGCAAGTATGCAATGCTCGCGTATCCCGTGCCGAAATCATCGAGAATGAGTCGAATGCCCCGTGCTTTGAGCCCCTCAATGACAGAAATCAAGATGGATCCGTCGAGCACGAGCCGCGATTCGCTCATCTCAATTTGCAACCGATCCGGCTTGATAGAGTAGCGCATCAACGTGCTGTCAACGAGTTGGAGAAACGACAGCGATCGCATTTGCAACGTCGAAACGTTGACATTCAAGCTGAGTTCAGGATGAAGTTTTCCAATGGCGCAAGTTTCTTCCAGAACGAACTTCCCAATATCGTCGATCAGGCCATGCTCTTCGGCCACGCGAATGAACTCAACCGGTGCAACCATCGTCCCGTCGGCGCGGGTCCAACGCGCCAAGATCTCCATTGCCACCGGTTTTAGATCCGAAGCATCCACGATCGGCTGGCAGGCCACCCAGAACTCCCCGGTCTTGAGGCCATTGCGCATGTCTTCCGCCATCTGCAGCCGACGTTTCATTTCTTGATCTATGTCCTGGCTGTAAACCGCAATGCTGCTGCCGCCGCGCCGTTTTGCTTCATACATCGCGATATCGGCGCGGCGCAGGAGCTCCTCGCCGGTAATCTCATTCAGATTCGAGGAGGCAACACCGACGCTTGCGGCAACCTTTACGGTGTGCGGACCGATGCGCAAAGGCCTGGTCGACAATGAGATTGCGGCAGAGGCCAGTCTTTGTGCAGTGGCATCGACGGAACTGCCCGTGATCAGCACGACGAATTCATCCCCGCCGACGCGCGCCACCAGGCCTCCCTGCTCGCCTACCAAACTTGCGAGACCCGCTCCGAACCCCTTGAGCAAGCGGTCACCCATTTCATGACCGTAGAAATCATTGATCTCCTTGAAACCATCAAGATCGATGAAGATGATAGCTGCATCGCGTCCCTCGGTACACGAAAGGCTATCGAGCATGCCTACCAGCGCTGCGCGGTTATGCAGACCGGTAAGCGGATCGTGTACTGCGGCGTGGGCTGTTTTTTTATTGCTGTCGTGAACTGCACGGAAGGCCAGCCAAACCGCGGCGACCATGCCGGCAAAGGCGACCGTCAGAAACATGAAACTCGCATAGACGGTGGGGAGAAACTGGCTCAGCGCTCGGTTGCCCGGTCTGCGGGGGCTCCACCCCAAGCCCCCTATTATGCGGCCGTCCGGTTCGCGGATTGCAGCCGCCGGATTCACAGCGGCTTCACTAACCAGCATCAAGCCCGTGATGCTGAAATCCCTGCTCATGCGCTTGACAGACTCGGTGTCAACCTTTTTTCCGATAACCAGGATTGCAGGGGTGCCGCTTCCCAGTTCGTTTGCACTCCACCATGCAGGGCCGATTGAAATAGCGGCCGGGCCAAATTTCGTCAGCATGAAACCGCTGCGCAGCGGATTTCGGTTTAGCGTGGCGCTGACGTCTCGAACGATGGGAGCCAAGGCGCGACCCAGAACCTCTGTTGGAGATTGCATCATTCTCCTACCATCGATGCAGCCGACAAGATTTCGCATGTTCTCGTTCATCAGAAAAAACATGTCGAAATTAACGCCCAATCGCGTGCTGCTGCAAAGGTCGGCGATGCGCAATTCGAAAACTGAAATCCCTTGGTGCGGATTCGATATGTGATCAGCGCGGGAGTATTCGCTGTTGATATCCCGGACTCGCTGGTCGAGAGCGCGCAGTGCTGCCCGTGCGGCTTGCGCGGTCAGTTCATCGTCGATTTGATTGCTTCTCGAGGCGAGGCCCGCCAGGGCATAATAGATCACCCCGAAGGTGCTTCCGAGCACCAACAGGGCAATCAGCGATAACACAACTACGAGCCTACTACTGTTGCTTCGCGCAACAGCGGACATGTCCATTCAAGGCCTCTTGGCCCCCGCAAACAAAAGATAGTCAGGGCCTGTTAAGAAAGGATAATTACCCCCGCAACTCTTCAGTACATCACCAATCAACTGCAACTCTCGGTTTACTCGTGGTGGGCGGGCGCTTGCTTCCGGAGCGGGCGTTTCCATATTCCAGTGTGATTGCTCCCCAGACCGAGGAATGGCCATGCACGGTATTCATCACGTAACCGCGATTGCAGGAAAACCCACGCAGAACCTTGGCTTCTATACACGCACGCTGGGCATGCGGTTCGTGAAGAAGACCGTCAATTTCGATGATCCCACTACCTATCACCTCTATTACGGCAACGAAGCCGGACAACCCGGTACAATTCTGACGTTCTTTCCGTGGGAGCACGCTGCGCCGGGCCGAGCGGGGATTGGCATGGCGCAGGAAACGTCGTTTCGCGTGCCGGTGAAATCACTCGGCTACTGGGTCAACCGGTTCGTCGAAAAGGGCGTCCCCCACAAAGCGCCGGAGAAGCGATTTGGAGAACCAGTCCTGGGTTTCTCCGATCCGGATGGATTGGCGCTGGCCCTGGTGGGCGTGGAGCCGATCGAGGAGGAAGCAACGTGGGCGAATGGCGATATTCCGGCCGAGCATGCCATCAGAGGTTTTCACGGAGTCACACTTCTTCTCGCTGAAGCCGCCTCAACCGCGGAGGTTCTCACAAATGCGCTTGGCTTCAAGGCTGACAGTCGGGAGAATTCGCTTTTGCGCTTTCGCTCGCCGGCGGCTGGTCCCGGCGGAATCGTCGATATTCGCGAGGCTGGCAACTTTCTCGCCGGACGCATGGGCGGGGGTACCGTGCATCACATTGCATTTCGGGCAACGAGCGACGCCGAGCAGGCATCGATGGCTAACAAACTGCTTTCGGACCATGGAATACGTACCACTCCACAGATCGACCGACAGTACTTCAGGTCGGTTTATTTCAACGAGCCGGGCGGTGTTCTGTTCGAGATCGCCACCGATCAGCCGGGCTTTGCGGTGGATGAGCCCCTCGCTTCGCTCGGTTCGGAGCTGAAACTTCCGGCTTTCCTGGAGCCGCGCCGCAAGTACATTGAATCGGCTCTACCTCCACTGCCAAAGGCGGCTTGATCTCAGCCAAGGACCGGCCAGCGATGATAGTTCAAGAATGAATCCTGACCTCAGCCACATTCATCGCTTCGATCCCGGGGGCGAGGGCGTCTACCCGCCGCTATTGCTCCTTCACGGAACGGGCGGCAATGAAAACGATCTGCTTTCGTTAGGACGGATGATCGCTCCGCACTCCGCCCTTCTCTCGCCGCGCGGGAAAGTGTTGGAAAACGGCATGCCGCGTTTCTTCCGGCGTTTCGCGGAAGGTGTGTTCGACATCGCAGATTTGCGACTGCGCACAAGCGAGCTTGCTGATTTCATTGTTGCGGCTGGCAAACAGTATGGAATAGACAAACCCATTGCGCTCGGTTACTCGAACGGCGCCAATATCGCCGCGGCGGTCCTGCAACTACGCCCGAGCGTGCTGGCGGGTGGAATACTCCTGCGTGCCATGCTGGCTATCGACGATCGACCCGACAATGAACTGAGCGGCAAACCTATACTTGTGATCTCAGGGGCACGGGATTCCATTGTACCGCTCGACAGTGCAAAGAGCCTTGCGCGGCTGCTGCAGGACGCCGGGGCCGTCGTCGACCACCAGGTTGTCCCGTCCGGGCATGAGTTAACCGAGGCCGATGTAAGAATAGCGCGGAGCTGGCTCCAGATGACCGTAGGCAATTGAGCCTTAGCCGCGATCCTCTACGGTTCCGGTTCCGACAATCTCGATTTGGCCAGACGCAAGCGGACGCTGCAGCTTCAAAGCCTCCTCGATCGAACCGGTCAACCAGCCGTCCCATGCTTCCTCACCGCATAGAATGACGGGCATGGCCTTTGCGTGTATGGGCCGGATGAGGTCGTTCGATTCCGTCGTCAGAAACGAGTAGAGGCGATGTTCTTTCAGTTCGCCCTTGCGCTCCCCTGTCCAAGGCCGCCACAGTCCGGCAAAAGCGAAGAGCGGTCGCGAGTCGTTAACAGCGAACCAATGCGGGATCTTGGGGCGGGTATCGGTCCACTCACAGAAGGATGTAGCTGGCACAAGGCAGCGAAACTCCGGCTTCAGCCAGTTGCGCCAAAAGGCACTTTGGGTATTGCGAATGTTTGTGACGGGCCGCGGGCCTCCTCGAGGAGGGGGAGGAAAACCCCACCGCATATTGGTCAATTGGCGAACGCCCGCCTCGTTGAGCGTGATGATCGGGGCCATCATGTCGGGAAAGATTCCGGGCAAGTCGTATTGGATGCCGTGATCCTCGCGAACGACATTGAAAAGTGTGAGCACTTCCTCGCGCGACTTTCGCAGGCTGTAGAGATTGCACATACGATCTAGCTAGGGAGTGGGCCTGGACTAACCAATAGCCACAGCCCCGCCGGCGGTGTCAAATCGGTCGAGCAATTGAAGCCGCGAAGAACTGCCGGCACACTGAGCCGGCATGATGTCGTCGCGGCGGCCGCCTTGTCATTCTAGTCCGACTGGCGGGTCATCTCCTGGGAGTAATATGCATAGGCCTCGCCAAATTGGTTCAGGCTAACTTCATGTTTAAGAGGCGTTCCATTTAAAGCTGCGTAGCTGACCGTGAAAGAAGGTTGGGAAACAAACGCCTTTTCCCACGAACCGGAAAAACCGACCTCGGCAAAACAAAAGCGTGGCCCGCAGAATTTGTACGGAATTTTCACAGGATCAGCGCCGGTGAACTGAACAGATATGCCCTCGGGCAACAATGTGCCCGTCTGGGTGCGTATCACGGCCTTGTTCCCCTCCCCTTCTGTCGAAGGAACGATCGACCAGGCGAAGATCAGCTGCTCTTTGTTCTGGGAGTTGACCAGTGCGAATACCATCCCACACTGCTTTGCCTTCTCATTTTCGTTGCAGTCGACTTGCCATTGATCGAATCGCTTTTGGATTCGTGTCTGAGCCTCGGCACACGCTCCGGACAGAGCGAGTGCCACCAGTGAACAAATCAATCGCGTGCTGTTCATGAAGCCCCCCAACCTGTGAACGATTCTAAATACAAGCCTCACCTGTGGTTGTCGAGCCCATTCGCCAAGACCACTGGACATATATCTCCGGTCGTAGCAAAAAACCCACACCTCCACTACGTTGTTGAAAATGTTGTATAAACAACACTGTGTTGCCAAAAGGAGCCGCCGGAAACCCCGTGCACGCCATAGTATTTGAATAAACGGTCAAATCTCCCCTAAGAGCACCTGGGGCAAGCAACTCTGGCGGCGGAGAGAATGATGCGGAAATCCCTACTCTGGGCGACAGCCCTGACGTCTTTGCCCAGCATGGCGCTCCTGGCAGGGACTGTTTTTGCAGCCGATATCGAACCCGATGTTGTCGGCCCTTACTATTCCGACTGGTCAGGTCTTTACATTGGCGCCTATGCCGGCGGCGGAGCGGTGGTGAACGAGATCAATCTCGACCTCGGGGGTGCCGGCCTTGGTCTCGATGGGATCGGAGGAGAAGGCTGGCTCGGCGGAGTGATGGGCGGTTACAATTTTCAAATGAACAATTTCGTCTTCGGCATCCAGGGCGAGGCCGGATACAATGCTCTTGAGACCGAATTCGATTTGTCGACGGGCGGCGTC
>DATBLQ010000001.1:0-28081 GCA_036555325.1 Aestuariivirgaceae bacterium
GGTCTTCTGCCGGCAACGGTGGCCGAAACCATCGCCAGACTTCAGCCTAACGCTTCTGCGGACATGATCCACGCTGCAGCGCGGAGCGCGGGCGCGCATGAGGTCATCCTAACCCTACCCTCCGGTTATGAGACAGCCTTAGGCGCCGGAGGTACCCCTATTTCAGGCGGTCAGCGGCAGAGAATCGGCTTGGCGCGCGCACTGTTCGGCGATCCGGCCCTGATCATCCTCGATGAACCCGATGCCCATCTCGATCAGGCGGGGGAGCAAGCGCTGCAGCAGGCGATCACAGCAGCAAAGAACAGAGGTGCCGCCATCATTCTCGTCGCCCAACGGCCGGGCACCATCATGCTGATGGATTACCTTCTGGTTCTTCAGCATGGCAAAACAACTCAGTTCGGCCCGCGCGTGGACGTGCTGCGAACTGTAATGCGAAAGGAGCAAGGCACATGACTGTCGAGACGCAAAGGCAGCCGGAGCATAATTCGCTCAAGAAGCATGCACGCCGCCCCAAGGTGATCGGAGCGGTGATACTGGTCGGTTTTTTCGGCACTCTGCTGCTGTGGTCGATCTTTGCGCCGCTGTCGGGCGCAGTCATAGCATCAGGCTCGATTGCTCCAGAAGGATCGACGCGGGTGGTGCAGCACCTGGAGGGCGGAATTGTCGATGAAATACTGGTCAAGGAAGGAGACCATGTTTCGCGTGGAACGCCGTTGGTAAGGCTGCGAGACGTTCGGGCGCGAACCCAATATGAGATCCTCAAGACCCAGGCATTCCTTCTTTCGGTTATCGAAGGGCGGTTACGCGCCGAACAACGGGGGGAGGCCGAGTGGAGTCCCCTCCTCTCTTCAGAAGGAAATGCGGAGCTGCAGAAGATTCTGCGAGACCAAAAGACCCTGTTCGACTTGCGCCGGCGTGGGCTTCAGGAAGAGGTGGAGCTCCTCGCCCATCGCATCAAGGATCTTGAGACAAGCAACTCAGCGCTGGCGGCGCAAAACGAAGCCGCCGAACGTCAGCGCTCCATCCTAGTGCGTGAGATATCCATGGTAGAGGGGCTTCACAAGCAGGGTCTGGAAGCACTTCCACGGCTCTACTATCTGCAGCGCACCGAAGCAGCCATCACGGAAACGATGCTCGGACGCCAAGGAAGCATGGCGCGTGCCGGCGTGCAGATTCAGTCGCTGCGCACGCAAATGCAGAATCTAAGGACACGATACGAATCGGACGTCGAAGCAAGCCTTGAAAGCAATGTATCGCATCAGATCGAAGTAAGTCGGAAACTCCGCGAAGCGGAGGATGTGTTGTTGCGCACCATCATCTTTGCGCCTATCGACGGGATCGTGACACAGGTGCGGCACCAAACAGTTGGTGCCGTGCTGCAGCCAGGCGACCCTGTACTCCACCTGGTTCCCAACAAGGAGTCGCTTGTGGTGGAAGCACGCATACGACCAATCGATATCGAGAATGTAAGCGCCAATCAGTCAGCGCAGGTGCGCTCGCTTGCCAGTAATTACCGGAGCACCGATCCTATCGACGCGACGATCGAAACCGTTTCGGCCGACTTGTTCATCGATCCGCGCAACGGTGAGCACTACTACCTGGCGCGACTGCTGCTATCGCAGCAAAGCGGCGAAAGATGGGAGGATACCAGTCAAGCTGTTCGCAACCAACCTCGGCTGACGGCCGGCATGCCGGTGGAAGTCACCATCACCACGCGGCCGCACTCGATCATTCAATATATACTGACTCCACTGTCATCGGCATTTCGGCGTTCATTTAGGGAATCCTGAGCTTCGCTAAACGGCGCGTTTGTCGACGGTCGCAAGGAGCCGGCGCCAGAAGAACTCGGTTACCTGAGAGAATGGCATGCTTTTTTTTCGATAGATGCCATAGGGCAACTGCGGCACGGGGGGCAACTCGAGGCATTCGATTTCCGTCAGAATGCCGCTCTTCACCTTCTCCGATGCAGTTTGCCTGGGCAGCAAGGCCCAGCCATGACCTCGCTCGACCAACAACAGGATGCTTGCAAGATCATTGAGAATCCAGAACTGCGAGCTCACCGGTCTGGTGAGTTCGTCGCACGCCCCTGCCAAGGTGAGCTGCCGGTATCGGCGAAGCTCGCGGCAATTGAGCGGAAACTGTCGCACCATCGGATGGGCGGCAGCAACGACGTAGCAAAACTCGATCCATCCGATCGGCTCAGTGGTCACAGCGCTTTGCAATTCGTGTGCTGCGGGTAAGGATGCAATGGCAAGGCGATACTTGCCGCTGCGGAATTCGGTGTCAAAGGCGCACGGCGATATTATGTCTATCGCCGGTTGGCATTGCGGATACTCACGGGTCAACTCTTCAAAGACTGGATAGACGTTATCGAGCGGGCAGTATGAGTTGGATAGTATTCGAATGCTGACGTCGGTATCGTTGGCGAGAGCTTCGGCTTTTTCCTGCAAGGCGGACAGCTTGTGCACGATCTCTTCAGCATCGTGTAACAACTCGGCCCCTGCCTTAGTAAGCGATGGCCGGTAACTTGACCTGTCAAACAGCTCGACGCCTAAATCGATTTCAAGGTTGTTGATGGCAGTGCTTACGGCACTTTGTGTTTTGCCAATCTTGCGGCCGGTTTCTGAGAAGGATCCAGTATGAGCTGCAGTGACAAAAACGAACAAGTTTCCGGGTGAAATCGGATTGAATGAAATCATTCTCGTGCCAGAACTGAAGTAAAAGCATGCTCCTCAAATGGCCCGAGTTTACCTACTGCTGTGAGTTGCTTTCAAGCAAAAACTGATCAATTTCAAGCGCATGCACTCAAACCTGCGCGAACCGTTCAACCCCGCATAAGCTTAATCGAGGAGAAGACTGGTTCTCGCCTTGGCAGTCACCCGCTTTTCCTCAAAACCAATGTTGGCTGTTCCAGCATAGGGTGAAAAACACCGCCCGCGTGTCGCTAGACCATTGACTGGCGGAAGAGAACAATTTCTCTCGAATTGCGGCGCAGAGAGCGCGCTTTAACAAATTATTCGATCTCTATTGCCTATGACGAAATTGCCTATGACGAAGGGCGGAGGCCTTGCTAGGCGTTCAATTCTCGCAATGGAATTCGGGGGCATCCAAGCCCAGTGTGTCGAGATTGTTATCTTTGTGGAGCGCGCCTTCAACGGGTGCGAGACCGACCACGGAATTGGGAGTTGCTAGCAGAATGGCCTGGCGCAACTGCCGATTCCAGGGTCTGAACGACCCGGGAAACCCCTTGTAGAGCTCGAGTGTCAAATCTGGATCGAGGAGAGCCTCGGTAAGCGGCCGCATGGTCGAATTTCGATTCCTTACGGTGGCTTCCACAACTGATCGCACGGCAACCCAAGTGGCCCAATCCGCGTCCGTCATCAGACGGCCGCTGCGTTTGGCAAACCGTCGATTAAGCTGCGGTGCGCCATGGCGTTCCCAATAAATATGCCAAGCCAAAGGAACCAGGCCCTCGCTGCCGATAACAGGGCGCGGATCCATCGTGTTGTAGGGTACGAACGGCGCAAACTGACGCAGCGCATCGGCTACAAATACCACATCGTGGCGCACACCTGCGGTGAGCAGCCGAACGTTGTTTTGATCCCGTTGGCGTGGATCATTGCCAAGGACAAAGCGCCGAACATCGACAACGTCCAGTCCAAATTTTTTTGCTGAAGCCTGAAAAGCTTTCGACAAAGCTGTGTCATCTGAATTTTCCCCTTCCAACAGCAAAACCCGTTTCCAGTTGCGACTGAGAAGTCCCTGCGCGAGGCCATCTGTCAGCATGTCAAGCGAGGGGATCGTGTGAAAAAGGTTGGTGCGGCATGTGGCCTCTCTCAGCGCGATATCGGTGTGGCGAGCATTGAATAGCGGGATGGAGATCGAGGCCGCAGCGACTGCGATTTCAATAGTTTGCTGAAGCGGCAGATCAACAATCGCAGCTGCAAGCTGCTGTTCGCGGGCAAAGGAACCAAAGGCCTCGGCAATATCCTCCCCGGTTGTCACGGATCGTCGAAGCAAGACAAACTTTACGCCGATGGCCTCGCCGGTCACTATTGCGTTGTCAGTGGCGAGCTCCGCTGCGGTAACTGGCGAAATGTGCTCGACTGTGTAGAGCCCGGCATACCCTTTGTGGCCCGTGTAGAAGGGATCCTCCAGCAAATCGAAATAACCGATACGGACCTCCCGCAGCTGCGCCGCACACGCGGCAGACTCGTGAAAGATACATAAGACTGCAAGCACGAGAATCCAAAAGCTCACTCTTCCTGTGGATTGCATGTAGGATCTTTCGGTATTCATAGCTTGCGATGAGCTTTAGCCGCGCGTGCGACTGCGTCTCTGTCAAGCTCGAAGCCGAGACCGGGAAGATTGGAGACGGGCAGCGCGCCGTCCTGTGGGATCAGAGAGGGGCTCCGGACGATGTCCTCCGCGAGAAGCTGCTGCATGATCTGGTTGCCGTCGTCCATATTGTCGAGTGCCGCAGCAACCTGATTGGAGGCGCAGGTTGTAATTCCCGTTTCGAAGACCCCGTGCAGACATATATTCGTGTTAGCAGCCGCGGCCACGGCTGCGGCCTTATAGAAGCGTGTCACCCCGCAAGTTTCGTGCAGCCCCAGGACTATAATGTCCGCAGCTCGGTTGCGGCACAACTCAAAGATCTCTTCCGCCGAATAGGCCGATTGATCGGCGGCAATCGGAATATTCGTCACCGCGCGCAACCGCGAGAGGCCCTCGGAGCCCGTCCGGCCCGGTATGGGTTGCTCGATGAATTCGGGATTGTAGGGTTTCAGCGCTTCGAACATGCGCCGCGCGGTAAGCATGTCCCAGACTTCGTTGGCATCCAACCTCAAACGCACATCATTGCCGACCGTTTTTCGCACCTCGGCGCAAATGGCGATGTCCAATTCGGCACCGCGGCCAACCTTAGCATAGAGAACCTTAAAGCCTGCTCTCACCAGCTCTTTCGCGTGCGCCGCAAGCTCAGGGGGAGTATCACCCTGAAGAAAGCCAAAATATTCGACCTTATCACGCACGGGGCCGCCGAGAAGTTTGTGGATCGGTAACTTCGCCGCCTTGCCGACGGCGTCCCACAGCGCAAGCTCGATGCCTGCCAGCGCTTGCGCGAAATAGCGCGGTGCACTGCCGGTTCCCTTCGAGTTGAAACCGGATCGATAGTAGTCCGCGATAATCCGATTGCCGGAATGTGCAGGCTGGCCAATGAAATGCGGGATCGCATCTTCGATGATCGACAGAACGGGAGCAATCGCCGGGCTTGCCACCGACTCGCCGATCCCGCTAATGCCGGCATCCGTCTCGATTTCTATGAGAATGACTGGTGCGCCATAGTTTACACCCTGACTCCAGTGATAGGCTTGCTTGAAGGCACAAAAGAGAGGAGTGGTCTCGATGGCCGTGATCTTCATCGATTAGTCTCTGGTGTCGCGACTTTGCCGGAGTAGGTCGGAAACTCGCCGTGCTTTTTGTAACTTTCGTGAAAACGCATGAGCTTGTCTTCATCGACATCAACGCCGAGGCCCGGTCGCTCGATGCGTCCCCAGGAGGGACCATCGATGATCGGGATAGCCTCGGTCAGAATGTCGTCTTCCATGATCTGAGCCGTCTGCTGGCTGCCGAGTGCCGCATTGGGTGCAGCCAGCATCACATGCTGTCCCGCGGCAGCGGTGAGGCCCAATTCGCCGTGGGTGTGCTTCACCACCTGCCAACCCTCCATATGGCTTATTTGATTGAGCGCGTGCCAGCGGCCGGCGGAACCCACCCAATAGGAACTGTAGCACAGATAGTCGCCGCAGCGGCTCTTGATTAGCCGATAGGCATCAGCCTCACGCCACAATCCTTCGTTCACGCATATTGGAACATCAATGCGGCTTTTGAGCTCGAGATAGTTTTCGACCGGATCAATGGGAACTGGCGCTTCGACAAAGTCGAGATCGTAACGATCATGCCAGCGTTTGAGGAGTCGCACTGCCTGCGGCCTGGTCCAAGCCTGATTTACGTCGATCCTGATTTTGCAATGCGGGCGGATGGCGGCGCGTAGTGCTTCGAGCATGCTCTCTTCTTTGCGCTCATCGACACCTACTTTGATGTAGTAGGCCCGATAGCCGCGCTTGACACCATCACTCGCCTGCCGAGCTATCTCCTGGGGAGCGCCCCATTCCATATAATAGTAGTAATCGACGACATCGCGCATCGCGCCGCCCAGCATTCGATAGAGAGGCTGACCGCACTCCTTGCCGCACAAATCCCACAAGGCCATGTCGATCCCGGCGAAGGCGAAGTTACCGGTCATCGGCTGGAAGGCCCACACCGCGTAGAGGCCAAGGTCGCGGTGCATGGCTTCCTTGTCCCAAGGACTGCGACCGACGATGAGCGGTGCCATACTATTTACCGCGCTCTCGATCCCGGCCGTGTCGGCCGCGCGGGTGCATTCGCCCCAGCCCACGAGGCCGTTGTCGGCGGTAACCTTGACAATAACGTCGGTGACGCCGCCACGGTTGATGATGGAACTCGACTCGATCCGCTTGTAGGGAACCCGAACAGTGATGGCTTCTACCTTGCGGACCTTCATTCGCGGATCTCCTTTTGCGGCGAGATATTGAGCCTGCGCTCCTTTTCGGGCGCCGGCACTTCTACCGCGCCGAGATAGCTGCGCCTTATATAGAACGGGAGTGGACCGGTGACGAAACGGAATTTGGACGTCCCTTCTCCTTATTCTTGCAAAGGATAGCGGAGGATCGCCTATAATCGCCCCTAATTTGCGGAACACCACTGGGAGCCGGTATGAGAAAGCATATTCCGTTCACGTTCCTATTGTTGAGCCTCGCGCTGTATGCCGGTTTCGTCTTCGCAAGGCAGAGCGATACTTCCTTCGAACAGGCCATCGTGACGGCTGAAATGAAAGAGGCTGGCCCGCAATATGAGGCGGCCCTGGCTCAGTACCCTGCAGCATCACTCAGGGCGTATGCGCTGTATGGGCATACGGCTGAACTACGTGAGGTGTTTCAAAAATATGGACACAACCAAATCGTGCCTATCATCCAGAAATGCCTTGAGGAAGGAGATACGCTTCTAGAGTTAGGAGCCCAATTCGATCAGTTGATGCGCACTCCACTAAACAAGAGAATTGAAATCGCGGAGGTTCAGCCGGTGGAGTGTGGATGGAGAGCAATTCTCCTCACCCTTGTCGCTGGAAATAGTTTTCTTGGACAATACGTCATAGATACCAACGGCAAAGCGCATGTGTTGCCGGGCAGTTCGGTGCTTGCTCTCATGAAGCGCCTCACGACAAGCGGACTTCAAGGACTTGAAAGAAAACTGGTTCTTCGGGAAAGTCCAACTCTTACGGAATGGGGGTTGGGAGCCCTTGACGTGGCTGTCATCGGGCTGGGCGGCAAGGCCGTAGCTACAGCTGCGAGGCGAGGCATTACAGGAGTGGCGCAACCATCGCTTCGCCACGAACTAACCACCGTGCGGGCGGGCATGTCGGGCTTCGCCAGTGCCTACGCTCCGCGAATCGTCAAATATGCCACCGTCGGTGGCGTTGCCTACCTAGCGTTATACCACCCTCAGGTGATCACCGGCGCAGCAGGAGTGATTGCCGACACGCTTGGCGTTTCATCACTGTTGGTGCAAACACTGGTGTGGGGGATGATTCTTTTTATTCCGCTATGGATCGCAGCGACGCTCTCGCGCTTCGTACGGTCTATATTCAGACTTTTCATCTTGCCGAAAGCTCAAGTTTTTTCCACTGCATAGCGCAGGTGGGGTCTAGGCCTGATTGCCGGAAGTTTTCAGCCCGCGAACATCGTGGACCGGAATTGGCTGTGCAATACCCTTAAGAAGCACTTCGCCCATATCTTCGGCGTCTACGTGCTCTTCAACGGCGCTGAACACGCGCCGGCTGATCAGAACCTGCCCTGCCTTCGCTTCAGAGCAAAGGCGAGAGGCAAGATTTGCGACCGCTCCAATCGCAGCGTAATCGAACCGACCCTCAAAACCGATCTTACCGATGGTGGCATATCCTTGCGCGATGCCGACGCCAAAGCCCAGATCGTGACCGTGTTTTCGCCAGCGTTGTGCGAGTTCCGACACACGATCGCGCATGACGATAGCCATGTTGACGGCGCGTAGTGCTGGATCCGGACAAGGGATAGGATCATTGAAGAGGACCATCAGCCCGTCGCCAAGAAAGCGCTCCAGAGTGCCTTCGAAACGATGAATGATTTCGCCTAGTGCAGCGTGATACTCTCGCAGCACGTCCATCACTTCCTCCGGTTCGGCCGTTTCTGCCAGCATTGTAAATCCGCGCAAGTCACAGAAGACAACTGCAATATCGCGACGATGGCTTTCCAACAAGCGATCGTCTCCGGCCGAGACGACCAGTTCAGCGAGCTGCGGGGATAGAAATCGCTTTAGACGGTTTACGCGTTCCAGTTCCGCCAATTGGTCGGCAACACGCTGTTCCAATGTTCGGTTCCACTCAGCAAGTTCAGCGGCCTGCTGCTCGAGCCGAACAGACTGCTCCTGTACAGTGTCATGAAGGGCCTTGATGCGCAGAATCGAGGCTATACGAGCCATAAGGGCAGCCTGATCTATTGGCTTGGTAATGTATTCGTCGCCACCGCATTCCAATCCCTCAATAATATCTCGTGTCTCGCCCTTGGCGGTCACCAGAATGATAGGCATGAACGGCAGCGCCTGGTCCGCCTTCAGCGTGCGGCAAACATCGAATCCGTTGCACTTTGGCATCATGACGTCGAGCAAAATCAGATCCGGATGATGCTTGCGCGCGCGATCAAGTGCTTCCTCTCCATCGACCGCGGTCAGGACTTCGTAACCACGAGTGAGCAGTCGAGTGCGCAGGATGTCCAAATTCGCCTCATTGTCATCAGCAACCAGAATGAGAGGCGGTGATCTCATCGAACGGTTCTTGCTTCTTCCTATGATAACAGGCTCTGAATTTTGGAAAGCAGCTCTCGCGGGCTAAATGGCTTTGCCACGTATGCATCGGCACCAGCTGATTGCGCCTTGGCTTCATCGCCACTCATTGCATATGAGGTAACGACTATGATTGGGATGTGTCGGAGCTCCGGCATTGATTTAATCTGCCGTGTGGCCTCATAACCGTCGAGAACCGGCATCTGGATATCCATTAGAATGAGATCGGGGGAATGAAGCTTGGCCTGTTGAACTCCTTCCTCGCCGGTCGTGGCCTCAACCAACTCAAAACCAACACTGGTCAACAGGTCGCGGACGATCCTGCGGTTATCTTCTTGATCTTCTACAACAAGAATGCGCTTGCTCATGCGCTCTTCTCCCCCATGTTCAGCTGTACAGGCAGCGTAAACCTAAATGTCGATCCTTTTCCAGGTTCTGACTCGACCCAAATGCGCCCACCGTGCAGTTCGATAATTTTTTTCGATATGGAGAGGCCTAGCCCGGTTCCCCCTTTCTTGCGAGTACTGGAGCTATCAACTTGCTGAAATTCATCAAAAATACGTTGCTGGTGCTCTAATGGGATGCCCGGTCCGGTATCTACAACGGCAATTTGAAACGCACCATTTGCAGCGGCAGCTTTGATACCAACCTCGCCAGTCTCGGTGAACTTGATGGCATTGCCAACAAGATTGAGCAACGCCTGTGTGATGCGACGCTCGTCTCCCCTCCCACTCGGAAGGCCCTCTTCGATTACGGTCTTGAGGTTGAGTTTTTTCGCGGCCGCCAGCGAGCCAGTCGTCGTCACAACCGTCTGAACAACCTCCTTCATGGAGTAGTCGTTGATGGAAAGGGTTAGCTGACCTGCCTCGATCTTGGATAGATCCAGTACGTCGTTGATGAGGCCCAGCAGATGACGTCCATTGCTTTGAACGCGATTGAGGACCTCGCGAATTTTCTCGGGTACCGGACCATAAATGTCATCCTGAATAAGCTCGGTATAGCCAAGAATGGCGTTCAGGGGTGTTCGCAGTTCGTGACTCGTGTTGGCGAGAAATTCAGACTTGTGCCGGCTGGCGGCTGCGAGCTGTCGATACAGATTTCCAAGCTCTTCGCTGGTCCGGTTCACGTCAGCCGCGAGTAGCCCAAGCTCATCGCGGTTTGCGACATCCACTCGCTGGGTGAATTCTCCGGCGGCAATCTGGCCCAACCGAGTTTCGATCTTCTTGACTGGTTCGATGAGCGACCAGGAAATCACGTAGCCCAGGCCGAGGGCCAACAGAATACTCCCTATGGCAAAGGCGATGACAACAGTGCGTGACGTTCGATAAGCGTTTTCCGTTGCTTCTATGGCGGCAACCATATCGGCCTCAGCAATATTTACCAGTTGATTGGTCAGGCGCTCCAGCCGGTCGGCCAACGGCACGCTTTGCTTAAGCTGGACTTCCTGGGCTTCCGCCACACTTCCACTGCGCACCAACTGAACGACACGGGTTACCACGTTTATGAATTCACCATACTCGCGCTGAACCCTGGCAAGCAGTTCTGACTCATCCTTGGCGACAAACGCCAATCGATCGAGATCATATCCAAACTGGCCGAGCTGGCGCAGTGCTGTATCCAGCATGCGGTCGTCCCTTAGAACCAGGGCCGTCGAGATGTTATAAAGCTGATTGGTCGTATCATGTTGCACTTGTCGATATGCGGCAATCTTGCGCTGCAGTTTGATCAACTCCTCGGTCTGGTAATTGATCCCGTTTAGAACTTGCAGACTGACGGCACCCAATACGATAAGAAGGCCGACAATGGTCAAGAATGCCACGAGGAGTTTGGTTTGGACGCGCGCTGGAACGCCGGCCACCCAGTTGATCAATTTATCCCGGAAGCTATTTGACCAAGCTAAGAAGGTCACGCCGGAACTCCTCAATGTCGAAGCGCACGCCAAGATATTGCACGCGCAGCAATCCGTCGGGGTCGATAAGCGATGTCAAAAACGTATGATTGATATCGCCGCTACTTGTTCTTTCCACAAAAACCCCATAACGCCGCTCGACTTCGCTGATCGAATCTGAGTCCCCGGTCAAAAAGAGCCAGCCATTCAAATTTGCTCCGTAGGCATTCGCATAATCCTTGAGCACTTGCGGAGTGTCACGAAGCGGATCAACCGTGATTGAAATGAACACAATTTTGGAGCCGAAATCGGCCCCTAATTTGTCTTGCACCCGAGCCATCTTATCGGTCAACATCGGACAGGTGTCGGTACACGAAGCAAAAATAAAGGTCAGGGCAACCGCTTTGCCCCGAAAATCGCGCAGCTTCACTTCTACGCCATCTTGCGATTTCAATGCGAATTCCGGAGCTGGGCCAATATATGGCAGCAGCCGCTGATCATGAGCGGCATCGTGAGCTAATGCGACCGACGACATTGCCACGATGCCGAAAACCAGACCCAGTGTTCGCAGTGATTGCTTCACGTTTTCAACTCACGCCGCAACTCGTGCAAGAGGCGCCAGTCAAATGAGGCGGTGGCCAAGAACTGACGTCGCGTCTGCACAAACTGCATAAACCACTCCCTATCTGACAGATGGCAATCATAACAACTCAGGTCTTTAGTTCGCGCTTGAGTTCATTGAGGAAACGCCAATCAGTGCCCTCAGCGATAACCTTCTGCGGGCTAGACTTGATAATTCCTGTCTCCTGCATGCGCAGCGCGTAGAAGCGAACTGAATCTTCCGCATCGTAATCTCGCCACCGGTCGTAACGAATGTCACCTAGGGTTTGCAAAGCGTACTCATAGCTGGGGAGAAATTCACGATCGACCAATTGCCGTGCCGCCAGCTGCGGATTTGAGGCGCAGAAGTCGGCCGCCTTTAGAATGGCTCGCAGGATGCGCTTTGTCGCTATTGGATAGTTGTTTACGAAATCCGATCTCGCCGAAATCATGCAGCAGAAGTGCTGTGACCATGGTGGATCGGTAGTGATGTTAAGGATGACATGACCGATATTCTTGGCGCGCAGCTGCTGTGGACGAGGCGGCGCTCCGAGGATGGCATCGATCTTTCCATCGACAAAAAGTTTTACCGAACCCGTACCAAATACCCAGTCAATATCCTTTGCGGGATCGAGCCCGACATAGGCAACCATCAGCGTCAGCATGACGTGTCCCGTTGATCCACGAACGTCGACACCCACGCGCTTGCCGCGCAAATCGGCAACACTGCGTATAGTTGGATTGGCGATCAGTTCCAGGCAGCCGGAGTGCAATCCAGCAAGCACCTTTATGGGCATTCCAGCATCGATCGAGGTGATGTGAAGCGGGGGGTGATTGATGCTGAAATCCGTCTCTCCGCGTGCGATCCACACCGAGTGATCCACATTAGGGTCGCCTTGAAAGTAATAGACCTTGAACCCTTCGGCCTGCAATAATTCCTCCGCAAGATAACCACCTGCCCAGCAGTAGGAAGCGCCAATCCACCGGGGCAAACGCACCTTGGTGGTTTCGGGAGGGGGCTCCGCCGCAGCACTGGGTGCGCGGGCAAACAAGCCCGTAGCCCCGACGGCTGACAGGCTCGCCAGGAACCGACGGCGGCTTTGCATATTGTGCATCATCGAGCACCTCCTTTTTCCGAATTGGAGCAAAAGCCATGAGGTGGCAGTAGCGGCAAAATCAATTCCGGCGAAGAACGCACAATCTCCGCGGGCACGCCCGGAATTTGCGAGATTGGACGCGCGCTATTGTAAGGTGGGAATATCACGCTCTCGGTCGCCGACGCCAATACCTGCTAGCGGTACAAAACTATACCCCCTATGGTCTTTACTTGCGAGAGCAAAGCCCACCATTGCCAGATGCACCGTTGCGCATTTCCTATTTGCGCGCCACTTTGCACTGTCCATAGTAGATTAGCCTCAGCTTTCCCCCAATGAAAAAGCGCTGCTCGAGAAGACTGTTCAGTCTGTTGAAAGTCACGGTGTAGGAAAAACGCTGACCAGCCATATCGATAGCACAGGCGAAGCTGATTTCCATTTCACTTAGCAATCCGCTGCGCGGATCGCACCAAGCGTCTTTGACTATCGCCCCTGCTATCCCATTTTCGGTAGATTGTACATGTGCAGAAAAATTTCCGGTTGTGACCGAATTCGACTGCCTCTCGACATCGAGTACATTTTGATAAGTGCAATCCAAGCTTATTGTGTCGGCCACCGAAAATGCAGAGATCGTTGGCAGAACAGCAAGAGAGGCAACCAGGGTCTTGAGCATTTTCCCTCAACTAACGACTGGCACGTGAAGCACGCTGGTTCACAAATCGATGTAACCAAGAACGATCGCCTTCGCCACAGCGTGCGTCTTACTGTTTGCTTCGAGCTTTCTGATAGAGTTTCGCATGTGACTGCGAACGGTCTCCTCACTGATCTTAAGTACTTCGCTAGTGTCGGAAACGGTAAGTCCGCGCGCCGCCCAGGCAAGAACCTGCCGTTCCCTGTCTGAAAGCTGGTAGTCGCCGCGCTGGAAAGCGCGATAGTCGATAAACTGCGCCTTGCTTTTATAGAATGGACGAGCGGTCTCGATCACCCTCTGCATCCAACAGGAAAGCACCAAATCGAGCTCGATGCGTCTGTCGGTCGACATCAGGATTTTGAATTCCGAAACGCGACCCTTCCAAAACAAACCGTTTACAACTGTGTAGACGTCCCCCCCGCTGTCGACCAAGTGAAACGGAAAGACGTAGCCATTCGCAAATCCGTGATCGTGCGCCGCTTCCATCAGAACGTGGGCCTTGGGCTTGTGTTTGCCTGATACGCGAGGAAGCGGTGCATTGTCCCAGGAAAAAGGCGCACTGGTTCGACGCGCGCGCACAATGCAAGGATCGACGTGAACAAACCCGTTTTTCCGATATTCGCCCTCCCACGCAGCACCGGTCGTGCCGAAATAGAAAGGCTCATCGAGGTGCGGGCGACCAACATCCAAGAAACTGAAACCCGAAAAACCAAAGTTCTCGATGATCTTCTGCAGCGTGCTCTTCAGCTCGTCCACGCTGTGCGCCGAGTCTACGCTATGAATTGAGTCACGAACCTGCATCAGACATCCCCCTTTCGTGTGATTGCAAAACCCAGCTCGCATATGAACCATTCGTCTGCAACTATAGAGAGAAGCGGGTATGAGGTCTCTGCAAAATCGTGTATTCGTGTGCGGCGCAGATCGCTCTCTCACTGACTCGGTGCAACAATTCAGGTACGATCTGTTCGTCAAAAATTTGGGCTGGAGCTTGAAGTCGATTCACGGCCGCGAAGTCGATGAATTCGACAATGAAACTGCAGTTTACTCCGTTTTGCTTGATGACAACCGCGTCATCGCATGCTTTCGCGCGATCCGCACCACTAACGAATACTTGGCGACCAATATCTTCCCGCAACTTGCAACAGTTAGAGAGTATCCAAGACGCCACGATATCTGGGAGATCAGCAGGTTTGGTGTTCTCTCCTCAAATCATTACTTTCAAATCGCCAAATTGACCTACGGTTTGATGCTGAAGTTTGCTTTTGAGCGGCGGGCGAAAGCCCTCGTCGCAGTCACGGACGTCGCACATGAGCGCAATCTTGGCAGGCACGGGATCAGGACCCGCCGATATGGGCCGCCTTTTGAATTCAATGTGCAAACGGACAAGCCGCCAACACGGCTTGTGGCGGGCGAAATTCCCCTCGATGCGCAGTCCCGACTTCCCTTGGCTCGCCTCATCGACCTGACCGATACGGTAGAAATAGATGATCAGACACTGGTTCACGGACATACCCGCGTTTCAACGGGATCCTCTCGGGTTGCTGGCAGCGCGCGGTAGGGAAGCTTCCGCACCCTTGGTGCCGCTGGCCCTGGGTCCTCGCTCTGTTGTGCTGGTGGTCGATCCTCACCTGATCAAGCCAATCTTGCGTGCCAGCGAGGACGCGATCGACAAGGGCGCCCTGGTGAGGAAACTGCGAAAGGTTCTGGGCCTCTCTTCACTAACCATGGGTGGCGAAGCCCATCAGGGCCGGCGCGAAGTGTTGCATCAGCAGCTGTCACGCGGCATGGCGCAAAATTACGTGCCGGAAATGTGTGCGACGATCCGGCAGATCGCGATCAGAACAGTACTGCAGGGGGAATTTGCTGCCGCCGATTTGGCGAGCCAACTTGCCTTGAAGCTCATATGCATCGCTTTGTTCGGGCGCCAGGTGCTGTCGGACGAAGATGAGGTCGCGCTTGTGCGGTCTGTAAAGGAGATCGAGGGCGATTTGCAGCGCAGCATGTTTCGTGTTCTGCCCCCTTCGCCATGGCAAATGCTGAAGCAAAGTCGTCTGCACCGTGATGCACGCGAACAGATGGCTGGGATTGTGGACCGGGTTGCAGCGCGTGCCAGAGGCACGAGCGTTCTTTCGGCCCTTTCGTCATTGCAGCTCACGCTAGGCGAACTGCGCGATGAGCTCTTGACCATGCTGATTGCGGGTTATCATACCACGGCTTCTGCCGCTGCTTGGCTTTTCTACTGCTTAGCTACCCACCCATTTATTGCCGAACAGATTGCGGATGAAGCACGCAGGGTGGTTGATACTTCCGGTGAGATTAAGCCCTCGAGCCTTCCCAAAGCATCAACGAGCCTTTCCTTCGTGAGAGAGGTGTTGCGGCTTTACCCACCGGCTTGGTGGATGTCCCGCGAGGTGAAGCAGGATTTCATCGTGGCGGGCCGAAACTTGCGCCGCGGTACGACCCTGATTATCTGCCCCTGGCAACTCCATCGTGATCCGCGCAATTTCGATGCGCCCGAGGCATTCTCGATCGAACGCAGTTTCGCTGTGCCGGCCTATGTTCCCTTCGGCAGCGGGCCGCGCGCTTGCGTGGGAATGGGTGTCGCTCTGCTCGAGTTGCAGCTCATGACGCTTGAGCTGGCGTCAGCATTCGAATTTCACGCAATTCGGCAAACCATGCCACCAAAAGTCTCAGCGGGGGTCATTCTTTCACCACCGAACGTCATGTTGAGCATGCACGTTCGACAGCCCAGATTTCGCACGCGGAAAGTTGCGATGGCATTCCATGGATGACCCGCCCAATCGACAGCCAGCATCGGCAGGGGAAAACGATAACCGGCCGTCCAGTGCTGGTCCTGCTGTTATCGCCGCTGTTACCATTCGTTTGGCAGCAGAAGCCCGGCGCCTCAAACTGCTGTCCGCGGTTTACTATTTAGAGATGGCCGCCCAGGATTTGTGCCGTACGCTCAGCAGCGAAGACCAAGATGTTCTTGAGCATATTGTCTCGAACGTGACCCTGCCCGAACGTCCGTAGACCATTAACATTGCGCTCTTCGAAGCTATTATTCAACAAATCGGTTGACTATCTGAAAACGGCCCCTTATATTCAACCACATGGTTGAATTACAGACACCCCAGCTCGATTCCGTCTTTCATGCCCTCGGCGACGCCACCCGCCGGCGGATGCTCCGCGCACTTGCGAGTGGCGAGCGAACAGTAAGCCAGCTTGCGGAACCATTTGACATGTCGCTTGCGGCAGCTTCGAAACACATCAAGGCGCTGGAGAGTGCCGGTCTGATCCGCCGCGAGGTGCGCGGCCGCACCCATTTGTGCCGCCTTGACCCCGGACCGCTTGCGAGAGCCCACCAGTGGCTGAGCTTTTATGAACGCTTCTGGACCCAGCGTTTGGATTTGCTCGAAAAGCTCCTTCGCGAAGAGGACGCGCGCAAACCCCGTAAGGCTCGCAAATCCCGAAAAGGAGAAGACCAATGACCGAACTCGCAACTAATAAGAACCCCTATGGTGCGCTCATCGAGCCCACCACGCTGGAGATCCAGCGTCTCTTGCCTGGCCCGATCGAGCGAATTTGGGCCTATCTCACGGATAGTGAACTGCGCCGCAAGTGGCTGGCCGCGGGTGAGATGGAGATGAAGGTTGGCGCGCTGTTCGAATTCGTGTGGCGCAACGACGAACTGACCAGCCCGCCCGGCGAGCGGCCGCCGGGGTTCGGTGAGGAACACCGAATGCGGAGCCGCATTACCGAGCTCGATCCACCCCGCAAGCTCGCCATCACCTGGGAAGGGAGCGGCGATGTCTCCTTCGAGCTGGTGCCCAGAGGTGACCGGGTGCTGCTCACGGTGACCCACCGTCGCCTCCGCGACCGCGCAACTCTGCTGAAGGTCAGCGCCGGCTGGCACATGCACCTCGACATTCTGGTTGCTCGCGCAACACGCACAGAACCGCCGCCATTCTGGGACGGCTGGAGCCGTCTTCAGAAGGAATATGACCGGCGGATATAGGCCTGACACGATTTTGCAGCTTGCGGTATCTGCAAACCGGAGCCCGGTCAGAAATGGCCGGGTCTTATTCTCTTAGTGAGATGGACCAGCATGAATTGGCGTTTCGTCTAGCTCGGTGTGACGCCAATAATACGTCCCGTAGCGGAATCCACCAACACTTTCAGCACATCTCCGCGCCACGATCCAATGTAGGTGAAAGTCCTGCCGTCACATTCAATCGGACGTACGTCCCGAAAGCCACGGTTATGCACGATTCTACCGCCGCCTCTGCAGCTTATGCCGCCTTCCGCCCAGGACCGCTCCGGATAGCTATATTCTCCAAATTCAAATTGAAGCAAAACATCATGTCCCTGTCGGCCGTGACTTTCGACCTCGCTCGGCAGAGCCGCCAGGAGGATTGCGGGGAAGACCAAAGCCGCAGTACCTAATGCGTTTCGTCGCGTCATGGATGTAGAGCTCCTCTGAAAGCATGATAGCTAACAGGAAGCACCACAGCGTGGTTCCGCGGACTCTGCGTTTTTGGTAAACGCATCTCGTCCCGATGTTTGGTAAATTGCAGACTCCCGCCCGCTGGCGTTGCTCGACTGGCGCATCACTACTGGTACGAGGGTTGTGGGGCGGTTTGCGTTTTCCTGATGCAGCCCGCGAAGGTTCCCTCGCTGCGCAAGTTATAAGCATAGTCAAACGCAAGCTTGAGGCGTTCTGCCTCCTCCAAGCAAGCAGACTGTTCCACATAAGCCTCGTCGCATTTTGCAGCAAACTTTCGCTGCGCATCTGTCTCAGGTGCCGCTGCCAACAGGCAGGCGAGTACGAAAATCTCCATTTCTGCACCCTCCTCGAGACAGCCGAAACTTCATCGACATCGTAAGGGGTTTTAGGACTCCGGTGCTTATGATGCGACCTAGTATGCGTAATTCAGACGATCCAGCTTACCCCACCGGCAACAGCCACATGTCCGAAGGTTTTGCCGGTAGCGGCAAGCAGGAGAAAAGATCGGAAGTCTGCCCGCAATAGCCCGGCAACGACGGTGATGGCGTCTCCAGCCGTTGGCAACCAGCACATCACCACGAGCCAAATACCATAGCGGTTGAACCATTCAGCTGTTTTTTGCAATCTGACTTGGGAAATTGGAAACCAGGGATGCGCAGCAAGTTTCCCAATTTTCCAGCCAACCACATAGTTTGCGGTCGCACCAAGGAGACTTCCGCCAGCGGCGGTAGCGAGAAGGATCGGGGGCTCTCCGACACCCGAAGCGAGCAGTGTCGCCATTGCCAGTTCAGACGAAGCCGGAAGGAACGGAAGCATGGTACCTGCGACGAGCGATGTCATGAACAGGCCGACATACACAAGTAGAGTTTGCTCTTTCATGCCGAGAGCAATTGTGAGAATCGCAGTTCCTGCAAAAATCAAGGACAAGGTGGCGAGGGCTGCGTAAGCCCTGTGCTTGGTGATGCGGCCGGCATTTGCCCCGGCATACACCCGCTCCAGTAGCACCGTGAATTTCGCCATTCCCGCACCCAGGTGTTTCCCCGACATCAGGGCATTGGAAAGTTTGCCGAAAATAGGGACAACATCATGGCGTGCCCCGGTGCAAAGATCGGCGGCACATTGTACACCGATTCGGCCACTCGAAGACAAATCACCGGTTGACCAGAATGAATGTGTAGGGTTGAGACCATCAAATCCATGTTCCCCTCAGTTTGTCGCAGACAGCGAATTGACCCCTTTGAGCTGATCTTCTAGTTTTATGCGTAGATGGGGATGGGGTCCCCCGAAACCGCTCAGAAAGCTGATGACTCCTACCAGGGCGCATTTCGGCGCGGTAGGAGCGATTTGTTTCCAACTCGTCCGGTCTACGTCCATCTGGGAACACGCAATGGGAGATCGCCATGCGGGGATTTTTGACTGTTTTCAGACTGTTTTCTTGGGTGCCGGGTTAGGTGGCGTGCTACGTCACGGAGTAAACATTGCTACAGCGAAACTGCTCGGTTCGGGTTTCCTTTATGGCACTCTCACTGTGAATATTGTCGGCTCACTCATTATGGGTTTGCTGATTGAGTGGTTCGCACTCTCATTGACCCGGGTCAGGAATGGAGATTTTTTTGACGACCGGGTTGCTCGGCGGTCTCACGACCTTTTCCGCATTCTCCCTTGAGGTGGCCCTCATGGTGGAACGCAATGCGTATGCAATGGCTGCTGCATATGTTCTGATTTCCGTCACCGGTTCAGTTGCGGGCCTGTTCATCGGTCTAATATCAATGCGGCACTTTACGTAGGAGCGTCTCATAGGGCCGTTTGCATCCTCCAAGAACCAGGGCGATAACACCAGCTTTTGCGGGCTTAAAAAGCCGCATTCTTCTCAGGGCCCATGTCCTTCTCGACGAGTCAACAGATTCCCAAATTTGGCTCAGGACGGCCCTTTCTGGTCTGGCAGCTCCGGGGGATTCGACTGGCAAACTTGCCCTGTACGGCTACCTAGGGCCTTCCACGGACGCGTTCTTGGTATGTTCCAAGGGAACAAGGCTGACAGAATGGGTTACCAAGCGTAAGCTTGGCAGAAGGCCATTCCTCGTGGAGGTGGTCATGACTTTCAGTCGGCGGTTGATGGGCAGTTGCCTGGCCCTCCTTACCCTAACCATTGTTTCGAGCCCTCCAACTCTCGCCAAAGCCGAAAGGTCAACCCCATGTGGAAAGCTTGGATAGCATTGTCAGCTGTATGCTTTTCGTTGACCGCCAATGCGGCTGCAAACCCATACGTTTCATCGGATGGACTCGAATACGAGGCCAGTTGCAACGTGCACGGCTTCAAACTCGTTCCGACGTCTGGGGGAGAGGTTGAAACATTGTATCTCGGCGAAAACTGTGACGCCTTTCATAAGAAGTATCGGACAGGTAAATGGTGCTGGGCAAATGGCGGGTTCTCAGCGGAGTTCGGAGGCAAGAATATTGGCTTTCCACGGCAAGAGCTCAATTGCAGCAGCAATGAGGAGCTGGGCACAAAGTGTCGATGCTAGTCGTGTAGAGCAGTGTCCGTCTGTCCGTTGGAGGAGATGTCCAGTGATCAACCGACTGGTCGTTTTGAGTGCCATCGCGCTGTCGTTATTCACCGTGCCCGTGCAGTCAGCCGAAAGTCCGCTGTCGACTGAACTACCTCCGGATCAAACTACATGTTGGGAGCGCGTCTATGACGAGGCCCATCTGAAAAAGCATCCGCTGCAACAGGTGACGGCGGTAAAGCTGCTACATCAACCCTCACCTATGGGCTTCGAAATCGATCTGATGTTCAAACTCCGTACCGGTTCGCAGAAGGGTAAGGATACCTACGAATACATGATTATTGGCTTTTGCAAGCCTAACCGAGGCGGCCTTTCTTGCGAGAACGAGTGGGAGGCCGGAACATGGCGGATCGAGCAGGGAGCTGCGGGGACGCTCATGGTTCGCAATGGCGGACTTACCGTCAACCCAATCAATTATTCCGCCGAGGACGTTGCACCAGGGGCTGTAAAGATCGGCAAGAAACCCGACGACGCTGCCTGGCGCTTATCGAAAGCTCCGGACGCCGAGTGTGAGATCGAGTGAAGTTAGCGGCCCTAACGTTCGTCATCCCCGCGGCTTTAGTTTCCCCTGCCCTCCATCGTCTGATCTAGGCCGTACTCCTGCCGCACTACTTCATTGAGTTCGTGTAGCCACAGCTTAAAATTCAGATTCCCCCATCCTTTGATGAAGCAGTCTGCGCAAATTCAACCCGAAGCGTCGTCAACCGGGCGCCGCATTCCCGTGGCAACTGTTTCACAAGGCCGCAGGTATTGGCTCGCAAAGCTATAGCTCATTGTCACTGGCTTGTATGAGAGACCCCCCTGAGCATCGATCCAGGTAATCACCCACTCCGGATAGGTTTTGAGCATGTAGGTTTCGGCGGCTTGTCTGGCCCCTCGGGTTGGGGCGTTCGGCTTATGAAAAGTGAATGAAGCGCCAGGTGCAATGCAGGTTTGATCCTGTGGCAAAGCAAGATAGATCGTGCAGGCGGATTTGCAGTGGCCACTAAAGCGGACGTCGACATTGCTTTCCCGCAACTCGACCATGCGGACAGCGTAGTCGACGACATAACCGCCCCGCTCATTACCGATTGTTACAACGTTGGCTGGTTCGTTTCGCGGCAGTGCATCGTGCAGAACAGGGTCTTCACCGCCTTCTCCCGAGAAGGTGAGCGCATCGTTTCCTAGCACAATATCTTCGCCTCGAATCGCGCCAGCATCAAGTTCGCCACTCGGCAGTACGGTGCTGGCGACTGAACACCCAACTGATGCCGTGGCAATCACCAATAGGAGACAGGCTCGTAGTAACTTCTTTCGACGCATGTCCGTTCCCGCACGTACAAGACTGCCTACAGAACCTAAAGACATGTTTAAGGGTTGGTGGTGGCCGTTGATTGGAACATTTGTGTTTAGGGGGCGGCAAATTGAGGGCGATTACCGCTCGGGCCGGCAACCGAAGTCACCGGCTAAAAGACGTTGTGTTACTGGCTCAAGCCTCGGCGTCAGCTTCCACGTATCGCCTTCAGGCTCATTCGTCCCGAAAGTATGTGGCAGACCATCCAACCTCAGGCATCGGGACGAGCTGACAGGAACATGGTGTCACCTTGCTCGCCTTGGTTCCTCCCATTCCAGACCTCCTTCAAACCATCATCCCACAGCATGACGGCAGCGAGTTTCAGCGTTACTCCGGTGATCGACTGGCCAAGAGGTATT
Organism: Aestuariivirgaceae bacterium; assembly: GCA_036555325.1. Taxonomy (GTDB): domain Bacteria; phylum Pseudomonadota; class Alphaproteobacteria; order Rhizobiales; family Aestuariivirgaceae; genus DATBLQ01. The sequence continues at coordinate 21,995 of DATBLQ010000001.1, forward strand.
TTCGATCTGCTCCCATAAATCGGCGCGAGCCTCATTGGCCGATTCCGAGGCAAAAATTGAGGCCCAATGCGGCCAACAGCTATTCGGTCTCCCTAGCCTAATAAAGGATTTATCGTTAACGACGCAGACGCAGTACCGACGCGGGCCGGAATTTGCAACGGATGTTCCGGAATTGCGGAAAATTCATCAGGTCTAGGCTATCAGAGTGGAACGCGTGACATCCTCTTCTGCTACTCAGCGGGGCCCTCAACAGATCCATGCGCAGCTAGATAGTTCACCCATCGGAGCGAACCCATGCTAAGCTCGCGCGTGGGGGAGTGGTTCTTCAAAAGGCAACAATCATGACAATGTCTGAGAGTGTTAAGCCCGCGCTGTGGGGCGCGGCTGGCGGTGCAATTGCGCTTGCAATCGTTGGATTTGGCTGGGGCGGCTGGGTAACAAATTCGTCGGCAACCGTTTTGGCACAGGAGCATGCCAATGTAGAAATAGCAAAGGTCCTTGCCCCGATCTGTTTTCTGCAGTTTCAACAGCAACCCGATGCATCGACCAAGCTCGCAGAGCTGAAAGGACTGACGGGCTCTTACCAGCAAGCTTCCTTCGTCGAGAAATCCGGCGCATCTATGATGCCAGGCAGCGACAAGACGCTGAAAGGTGTCAGTGAAGCGTGCGCCAAGCTGTTAATAGAACCGGGCAAGTAGGTCAGTCGACTAAGACAAAGCGAGAGAAGCCAAGCACATCGGCGATCACTTTCTGTGCAGCCGGTGTGCCTTGCATAACTGCGAACGGGACGAACCTTGGATCAGCGCGGCCGTCAATGCGCGCTGACTCGGGTGGAAACACTGCGGCGTCATCCGTGTAATGCTTGGCAACGGCAGCAGCATCAGCCCTGTTAAACGCTTCAGCGAAGCTTAGAAAGCGATCCTGGAGAGCCGGGGATCGCCTCGCGCATAAACATACGCTAGCCTTGATGACGAAATTGCAGCCTTCATTCTGCTCAGCTCACCGAGGGCCCGGGAATGTGCGTTGGGACATGCTGGTTCTCCTCTATTGAAACCGTTATGTCCCACTCTCCGCTGGCTATGGTTCACCCTCGGGTGAAATTGCTGCTAGAATTCTAGAGGAAGGTATTTGTACCATTCAAGAACGTGCTTCGCAGGTCTTTCTGTGACCAAGATCGCCCTGACCAAATCGCAACTTACTACGTTAAGGCAGATCGCTGGTTTGACCAAAGGTGAAACCCACGAGATCAATCTACAGGAAGCGGAGTCACTATGCGATCTCGGGCTTGCTGAACTGGTAGAGAACCCCCGGCGCTTTCAACTAACTCTGTGGGGACGCACCGCGTTGAAAGATTATGAAAAGAAGTAAAAGCGATCCAGATGTGCGGCGCGTTGCTTGGTATTAAGTTCATGAAGACGATCTCGAAAGCCTCTGGGTGCGGTCTTCCCGATGAATCAGTCAAGGGTCCTCTGACTTATCTTGGGTTTGGGTCTGTCTTCCCGGCTTAGGGCACCACTGGGAGGGCAAGCGAACCTGAAGAGTTCGGGTCAGAAGCTGGTCATGTTTTCTGCACCGCCGGAACCCCAGTGGAACCCCGATAGCCGAGGTCCTACTGAAACTCTCTTCTAAATCCTTGAATTTATTGGTGGGCGCACAAGGATTCGAACCTTGGACCCGCTGATTAAGAGTCAGCTGCTCTACCAACTGAGCTATGCGCCCCTTCGCCTACCGCGATGGGATCGGGACAGATTGCCCGGCCGCGGTGTGATTAGCAAAGAAGCGCTTCGCATGACAAGCCATATATCCAGGTACGTCTTGGCAGGGGAATCGGGGACAAGCCATCGTTGCTGGTGAACCTGCTTGCTGGCAGCGGCCCTTCGGGTGTTAGATAGCTCACCCGCCGACAGGAAGGGTTAACAAGTGGGAGAAAACACAATGCTTTCGAGATTTCGCCAACCAGCCGGTGCCGCGTTGCTGGCATCGGTCTTGGTGGGGGGCAGTGTCGGAATGGCCTACGCCCAGGTGCCTGAATCAACCGATCCGATCAAGATCGGACTCTTCGATTGGACGAGCGTCAACCTCAATGCGAAGATCCTCGGCGGGATTCTTGAAAAACTCGGTTACACCGTCGAGTATCCGACAAGCGACTATCTATCGAGTCTCGCCACGGGATTGCCGAGTGGCGACCTGACTATCGGTGTTGAATATTGGGACACCACCGCTGGTGAAGGCATGAAGGCGGCTGACGCCACCGGCCAAACCGAGAAGCTCGGCGCGCTCGGCCCGAAGGCAAAAGAAGAGTGGTGGTATCCTCTCTACATGAAAGAAAAGTGCCCGGGACTGCCGAACTGGGAGGCGCTCAAGGATGCGAAATGCGCCGAAGCGTTCGCTACTCCCGACACTGCTCCTAAAGGCCGCTACCTTGGTGGTCCGGTGACATGGGAAGGTTTCGACGATGAGCGCGTCGAATCTTTGGGACTTCCGTTCGTTGTCATTCATGCCGGCACGGACGGTGCCATGTTCGCCGAGCTCGATTCGGCCTATCAACGCAAGGCACCCATCATGCTGTGGATTTACTCCCCGCACTGGGCTTCGGCCAAATATGAAGGAGAATGGGTGCAGTTTCCCGAGCACACTCCCGAATGCTACACGGACCCGAAATGGGGAATTAACCCTGACAAAGCCTATGACTGCGGCAAGCCACATGGCGACATCTGGAAGTACGCCTGGGCGGGAATGAAGGACAAATGGCCTGTCGCATATAAGGTAGCCAAGAACTACCAGATCGATACCGCGGAGCTCAACAATCTATCGGGGCAAGTCGATCTGCAGGGCAAAACGATCGAGGAAGTGGCGGCCGCCTGGGTCGACGCCAATGAATCGAAGTGGCGCGCCTGGGCTGAATAGACTGTTCCTGCAACAGGCAGCCATGTCGACAAAGGGCATGGTTGCCGCTATTTTTTGTTGCAGCCGGTCGGGGACGTGCAATGAAAACCGACAACCGGACGGATCAGCCGCCCGCTACCTTCGCTGCGCATGAAACGCGCCCGGTCGCGCTTTCATGCAAGAACGTTTGGAAAATCTTCGGCAGTCGTGCGGTAGAGTTCCTTAGAAGGGTCAACGGCAAGGCAACCGTGGTCGACCTGAGCGCTGCCAATCTGATCGGGGCGGTACGCGATGCCACGGTCTCGGTCCGTCGGGGTGAAATTTTCATCATCATGGGCCTTTCGGGTTCCGGCAAATCTACTCTTTTGCGGTGTTTGTCGAGGCTCATCGAACCGACGGCTGGATCTGTAGAGTTTGAAGGCCGAGATCTGCTCAAACTTTCAGAAGCCGAACTTATCGAGATCCGGCGTCATAAGATGGGAATGGTTTTTCAGCATTTTGCGCTGTTGCCGCATTTGACGGTGCTTGAAAACGTTGCTTTCCCGCTCTCCGTCCAAGGGGTCGAACGCAAGGCGCGAGAAGGCCGCGCGCGCGAGGTCATCGATCTCGTGGGGCTCAGAGGTCGAGAGCATCACTACCCACGTGAATTGTCGGGCGGGCAACAGCAACGGGTCGGCATCGCTCGCAGCTTGGCGGTCAAACCGAGTATTTGGTTTCTCGATGAACCCTTCTCTGCACTCGATCCGCTCATCCGTCGCGAAATGCAAGAAGAGCTCATGCGTCTGCAATCGGTCCTTCGCAAGACGATCGTCTTCATCACGCACGATTTCGATGAAGCGATCAGGCTGGCAGACCGTATCGCCATCATGCAGGATGGGGAAATCATCCAGATCGGCACGCCAGAGGAACTCGTGCTTGGTCCAGCGACTGACTACGTAGCCGAGTTCACGCGCGACGTTCAGCGCTCGAAGGTAATGTCGGCGAGGCGACTCATGCGCCCGCTGACGCAAGGCTCAACGGCAGAGGCTCGGCGTGTTCAAGCCGAGGCCAAGGTGGCAACATTCGCTGCTGATATCGTGGCAGCGCGAAAGCCGTTCCTGGTGATCGAAGGTGATGGACGGCCAATCGGTGAAATTACTCCTGAGGCTGTCGTCGACCTGCTTGCAGGCGCCGGACCCACCGGAGCCTCCCGGTGAGCGAGGTCGCAGTTAGGATAGCGGCTCCGAAGGGGCAGATGCGATTTTGGCCAGGGGTCTGGGGGTTGGCGATCCTGGCGGTGTTGCTTCTCCATCTCAACAGAGACGTCATTTCTTTTGCAGCGGTCTATCCGGAGGATGCGGTTATGCCGGTCGCTAAGTGGATAGCGGCTGTCATGGACTGGATCTTGCGCCATTTCCGCTGGCTAACCCGAGGGATTGCTGAGCTCTTGAATATCCCTCTCAAGGCTGCTTTTGCCATTCTGGCAAAGCCATTCAAGATTGGCACGGGTGCTGATGCGTGGTTTCTTCCGCGTCTTTCCTGGGTTGGAGTGGTTGCTGCTGGCATACTGGCGGGGCATGCGCTTGGGGGACTCCGTTTGGCACTGCTGAGCGGTGGCTGTCTGCTCTACATCGCTCTCTTCGGCCAGTGGGACAGCGCCATGCTGACATTGGCGCTTATCATCATCGCTGTACCGATTTGCGTGATCGCGGGACTGCTGGTTGGCATTCTCGCCTGGAGAACCCCCTGGGCGGAGAAACTGATTATCACCCCCCTCCTCGATCTCATGCAGACTATGCCTACCTTTGCCTATCTCATTCCCATGCTGCTTCTCTTCGGCAACAGCCCGGTATCGGCAATGCTGGCAACGGGAATATTTGCGGCCCCGCCCATGGTACGGACCACAATGCTGGCGCTTTCGCGCGTGCCGCAGGAACTCAACGACTTCGGTGAAATGGCGGGGTGTTCGCGCCGCCAAAAGCTGTGGCGAATTCTCCTTCCGTCCGCGCGACCAACCCTGATGGTAGGTGTCAACCAAGTGATCATGCTGGCGCTGAACATGGTTATCATTGCTTCGATGATCGGCGCAGGTGGATTGGGCTATGATGTGCTGTTGGCGCTTCGGGCCCTAAAGGTCGGCCAGGGAATGGAGGCGGGCCTTGCCATCGTGGTGCTTGCCATTCTGCTCGACCGTCTCAGCCAGGCAGCGGCGCGCCAGCGGCCGTCAGCCTATGCGGAGCCACGTCCGTTCTGGCAGGCTCACCCGCACCTGAGCCTGGCACTGGCAATCCTAGCCATCACTACGGCACTGAGTGTCTGGGTACCGGCGTTTGCGAAGGTTCCGCCGGCAATCGAAATTTCCACGGCTCCAGCGTGGAAAGCCGGCGTCGACTGGATAACAGTGCATTTCTTCGATGCGATCGAAGCTTTTCGCGTCACGCTACTTCGCTACGTCCTCAATCCCGTTCGCGCATTTTGCGAGCATTTTCCCTGGGCGGGCGCTGTCGGCCTTCTGTTTCTCGCAGCCTACCAGCTTTCCGGCATCAGGCTTGCGGTGCTGATCGCCGTGCTTGCCGCCTTCTGCGCCGCGGTCGGGCTCTGGGAAAAAACCATGGCAACCGTCTATCTTGCTGGGGTATCTGCGACGATTGCCGCGTTGCTTGGCATACCCCTGGGCTTGCTGGCAGCACGCAGCGACCGCTTCGAAGGTTTCATAGTTCCGATTATTGACACGCTGCAGACGATTCCTTCATTTTGCTTCATTATTCCAGTGGTGATGCTTTTCCGCGTGGGCGATGTAACTGCGATGATCGCTACGATCTCTTTCGCGATTGTGCCTGCGATCCGCTACACCAATCATGGCATTCGGCAGGTCGCACCAGAGCTTATCGAGGCCGCCAAGGTTTCCGGCTGCACCAGAAGCCAGACATTCTGGCGCGTGCAGTTGCCGATGGCCTTGCCCGAGATCCTGCTTGGAATCAACCAAACCATATTGCTGGCGCTTTCCATGATCATCATCTGCGCCATGATCGGCACCCGTGATCTCGGTCAAGAGGTTTTCATCGCGCTCTCGAAAGCCGAAGCGGGGCGCGGCCTGGTTGCGGGGCTCGCCATCGCATTCATCGGTATCATCGCTGATCGCCTGATCAGCTCGTGGAGTGCCCAGAAGCGGGCCCGACTTGGCCTAGCATGATGCAGTTCAGGCTGAAGTTGTCGGCTCGC
>DATBLQ010000004.1:0-10761 GCA_036555325.1 Aestuariivirgaceae bacterium
GTCATCCGCGGTGGGGCGACAGGGCGAGGCTCGATGCCAAGACGACTGCTGAGAAACCCCAATAAGCGTTCCTTCTCTACATCGTCGAGGCCCGTGTTTTCCATCCCCCACCCATAAAACTTGAGGCGGACACTCATAAAAATCTCCCTTCGACCGCTGCAACGTTGGTCAAGCACAAGGAGACCAAGCCGGCAGGGAAGTGCTCAGTTCCACCAGCTCCTATGCTCTCGTTTAGGTTGGCGGAGAATACCATCCCCGCTGTTCGGCGGTTCTATCTCGAGCAGAAAGCGCTGGACGGGACTCATGCGGCTGTAAAGTTCCCGCGTTAAGTAGTCGAGCTGCACGAGTTGTTGCGGCAGATCGCGTCTCGTGTAGCTGAGATGCAGCATGCGACGGGGTGCGCTGTTCTTTTTGGCCGTGCCGCTGTGCCACATGGCCGCATTACAAATGATGGCCGATCCGGCGGGAGCAGTAACATACACCTCTCCCGGGTATGGAGCGTCGAGATCTTTCGGCACAATTGCCTTCTCCTCTGCGGTAAGACGTGCCGGTTCCCAGTCGCCCTGGTTCACATAAGGAACATTGATCGATACCCAATGGTGAGACCCCGGCACCACTCGGGTTGGACCATTATCGAGAGTCATGTCATCGAGCATGATCATGGAATTGGTGACCCACCAGTCATCGGAAAACTTCTTAGGCACGTCGACGTGCAGACTTTGATGGCCATGACCCTCAACGGGGTCGCGCACATTGGCACCATGCACTTTGATTTCGCCCAGCAGGTAATGTGAGGCAGCAAGGATCGAAGGGATGGCCAGGCACTTGTCGAAGGCCGTAGTCTTGTTGAAGATGTTCGAAATGCGACGGGCGCCGGGCTCGACGTGGACTTCGTGGCCCCCTTGGTCTCGCTCCATTGCAAAGATTCGTTCGAACTCTGAGCGCATTGTCGCAAGATCCTCGGCGCTGACAACATCCTCGACAATAAAAAAGCCTTGCTCATCAAGCTGCTGCCTTTGCTCATCCGATATGGATGCGGAAGTGATGCCCAGTTCCCTCAGCGCTTCCTTCGCATACATGCCCGGTCCTCCTTTCTCTCGCAGTCGCCACTCTAGGAATCAAAACGATCATCGAACCGATATTATCACTGCGAGCTTTTTTCTGCTGCCCTGCGCCCCGTCGAAGCTGCTTTGCAACGACTTTCGTGGGTTGGGTTGCGCATGGTGGTTTGCTCGTGTTTTTTCAAATGTACTTCCGTCAGTCATATCAACTGAGCCCCGAGTTACAAGCCCGACGATCGAATGTGCGTAGAGCAGCAAGGCATATGCAGCCTATAGAATGCCCAGGGCCTTGGCTTGGAGCCAATAAATAATGCGTCGATTGCATCGAACGCTTTGCGATGCGTATGATGAGCCCCTGTCGTACAGCGGCCAACACGAAGTTCGAGTTGAAACCCATGTATGCACTGTGCCGGATGATTGCGGTCCTCCTGATCGTTCTTGCCTGGGACGCGCGGATTGATGCTGGGGCTGCCGAAAAGCCCTCAGAGAAGGTCCTGCATAGCTGGTATCAATTGACCCTCGAACTTGTTCGGCACACACCCACCTATTCTCCCCCTGTTGCCAGTCGGGCCTTTGCGTATCTGGGGACTACCGCTTTCGAGGCCGTGGCGACGGGCTCGGAAGAATTGATCTCACTGGCCGGACAGCTTACGGAACTTGGCACAGTACCCCGGCGTACCAGGGGTCAAACTTACAATGATGCGGTCGTTATCAACGCCGCTATGGCGTTGGCGGCGCAGCGTCTTTTTAACAACACCGGTCCCAGCGGTCAGCGGGCATTGAGAAAGCTCGAGGCGAAGCTCGGTGCGGAGATGTCCGCCGGTTTGATGCCCGACGTCGTTGCGCGTAGCCAGTCTCATGGGCGTGACGTAGCCAGGCATGTGCTGGCGTGGTCGCGTTCGGACGGAGGGTCCGCTGTGGAAAACATGGGCTTCCCTCTTGAGTACAAGCTCTCCGAAGGGGCGGCCCGCTGGGTTCCCACGAGTACGATTGCACAACAACAGAAGCCACTCTTACCTCGCTGGGGAGAGAACCGCAGTTTCGCCATGCCCAACGCCGCGGCGTGCGATCTGCCCGCTCCACCGCACTACAGCGAGGAGAAATCATCGCCTTTCTACAGGGAAGCTCTCGAAGTCTATGATCTGAGCCGGAACCTGAGCGCCGAGCAACGTGCCATTGCCCGATTTTGGTCTGACGATCCAATGCTTTCTCCGACGCCACCCGGGCACTGGATTTCGATCGCTTTGCAGATTTTGAAGCGCGAGAATGCCAGCCTTGAGAGGAGCGTCGAGCTTCTTGCCCGGCTCGGCGTGACGTTGGCCGATTCATTCATCGCCTGCTGGGAAACCAAATATCAATACGATCTGCTTAGGCCTGTGACATACATCCGTCGCGTCATAGATCCCAAGTGGGAGAGCTTGATCAGCACACCCCCCTTTCCCGAATATCCGAGTGGACACAGCACGCAGTCGGCGGCAGCGGCCGCCGTGCTGACCTTCATGTTCGGCGATAACTATGAATTCGAGGACAAGACGCATGAGCGAGATGGGATTGTGCCGCGCCGTTTTTCAAGCTTTTGGGCGGCTGCGGAGGAAGCCGCCATTTCCAGATTGTATGGCGGTATACATTTTCGCACTGCGATCAAACGAGGTCTCGAACAGGGACGCTGTGTGAGCACATTTGCCCTGGCGCTCCGCATGCGGAGGTAGTCTGTGCGCATCCCGTCTTCGTATCTTGTCGCCGCGGCTGCGCTTTGGTTCCCTGATCTACCTCTGGCAACAGCGGCCGAAAAGCTCGTGATACCGCACTTCGAGGAAGAAACCGTAAGTGCGGGTATCGACAGTCTGTATACCGGCGAATGGGAATATACGGTAGGCGGCGGTGTCGCCAGCTTCGACTGCAATGATGACGGATTTGCCGACTTGTTGTTCGCTGGCGGGTCGTCACCAGCGAAATTCTACCGCAACAAAAGCTCCAGGGCTGGCCCGTTGCGCTTCGAACTTCACAACAGCGGACTCGAGTTTGAGGCGGTAACGGGCGCCTATCCGCTCGACATTGATAGCGACAGCAAGACAGATCTTGTCCTGCTGCGCGTAGGCGAAAACCTTCTCATGCGCGGACTCGGCGGGTGTCGGTTCGAACGGGCAAACGAAAAGTGGGGATTCGACGGTGGCGATGCATGGTCGACTGCTTTCGCCGCGGTTTGGGAGCGAGGCGCCAACTGGCCTACCCTAGCTATCGGGAACTATATCGATCGTTTTGAAGAAATCACTCCCTGGGGATCATGTACCGACAATTGGCTGCATAGACCACGGACGACAGAGCGTGGAACACGACCCATGTTCGCTCGACCCATTGCTCTCCGGCCCAGCTTCTGCGCGCTCTCGATGTTGTTTTCCGATTGGGACAGGTCTGGAGTGCCTACCTTGCGCATTTCGAACGATCGTGAATATTACAAAGGCGGTCAAGAGCAGCTGTGGCGGCTGGAGCCCAACCTGCCTCCCAGGCTTTATGCGGCCGAAGACGGTTGGAAGCCCCTGCGCATCTGGGGCATGGGGATTGCGAGCTACGATCTGAACTTCGACGGTTTTCCCGAGTACTTTCTCACCAGTATGGCGGACAACAAGCTGCAGAGCCTCTCGGGTCCCGAAGCGCACGGTCCCAAGCCCACCTACGCAGACATCGCTTTTGCCAAAGGTGTCACGGCACATCGTCCCTACGCGGGAGGCGATTTGCGCCCCAGCACCGCCTGGCATGCGCAATTCGAGGATGTCAATAACGATGGGTTGGTTGATCTGTTCGTCGCTAAGGGCAATGTGGCGGAAATGCCCGATTTCGCACAAAAAGATCCTAGCAACCTGTTGCTGCAAACGGGGGCGGGCAAATTCGAGGAGGTCGGCGAAAGGGCCGGCGTTGTTAATTTTTACAGAGCGCGGGGCGCAGCCCTGACTGATCTTAATCTCGATGGTCTTCTCGATCTTGTGATCGTTAACAGGTGGGACCGTGCCCGTTTGTGGAGAAACAACAGCCGAAATGCAGGTCGCTGGATAGAGTTGCGATTGCAGCAGCCTGGTCCCAACCGGGATGCCATCGGCGCATGGCTCGAGGTACGGTCGGGATCAAAAGCAATGAGGCGGGAAATCACTGCAGGCGGTGGCCACGCCAGCGGGCAAAACGGCTGGTGGCACTTCGGGCTGGCTGATGCACGTGAAGCGGAAGTGCGTGTCATCTGGCCGGACGGCGCTGTGTCGCCCTGGCAACGTGCGAACAGCGACAGGTTCTATACTTTTCGGAAGCACGAAACGCTACGCCCCTGGGAATAGTCGCTGTACAAGCCCGAAGTTCAGCACCTTCCAAGGCGCGCCTTCGCCCCGCGCATGATGGTCTTCGGGACGTCATGGCCGGGCCCCGGCCCTCTTTGCAGTGCCTCGGAGAACAGATCACCTCCCTGGTCCTCCCCTTCGCGTGAGGAGAAAGAGGAGATGATCGAGCGAAATGCGCCCCGCACCCCAGGCCATGAGCCCCAAAGCCATGGCGGCCCAGGTGAGGTGAAGGGGCCAGCCGCTCGGCACGGTGAGCTGGATCACCAACGTCATCAGGAGAAGCGCGGATGAGGCCAGACGGGTCGCGAGGCCGAGAACTAGAAGAATGGGCAGGATAATTTCGGCGGTGGCAACGAGATGGGCGATGAGCTCCGGCGCCGGGAACGCATAGGACCCACCTGGGAGATGCAGGCGGAACTCGCTGCTGAACAGCAGCACGGCGACATCATTAAGCTCAAGAAAGCCGTTCCACTTGTTGATGCCGGAGCGCCAAAAGGGCACGGCGAGACCGAAGCGCAGAACGAGCTGGGTCAGGTCCGGCGGGGCGATGACCCGAATGATGGCGGCGATGCGCTCGATGGCACTCATGCTGCGGCCGCGGTGAAGGCGCCTGCGTCGAGCATGCCTCTGATGTTGGCGGCGAGATCGAAGCTTGGGGAATCGCTCAAGGCGGCAGCAGCGGCGGCACCAAGGGTATGGCGCGCCAGGAGCGAGGTGAGAAAGACCGGCCCGCCCGCCGGAAGCCGGCGCACCATCACATCGAGCCTGGGCCTGGTGATGAGCGCGTCTTCCGGTTCGGTGGTCTCGATGCGGCCGACAGGAGCGCTCTGGCGGTTGGCGGTGAAAATGGTGACCGCCGGATAGGCGGAGCGCAGGACGCTAGCTGCGGGATGCGGCATGAAAACAGCGTTGGCCAAACGGCTCGCCGGGATCGAGGCGAGCGCTTCAGGGTGCAAGGGTTCGGCATCGGCGGCGTGATAGGCGTCGAGCCAGGCGCGCTCGATCGACGCCACATCGGCGAGCCACGGCATGGAACGGGCGTGTTCGTAACGCTCGATGAAGCCGGGAAAGCCGCGGCCATATTCGAAGAGAAGCGGCGAGGTTGGCGGTGTCGAGCGGACATGGAAGCGCGCCATGGCGCGAAAGAAGTCCTCACCGACGATGCGCAAGGTTGCGGGGAACGCAGCGGCAAGCGCATCGATGAGACTCACGGTGACGTTGTTGCGATAGACATTGTAGCGCCGCGTGGCGGCCTTACCGTTCGGCCCCGCCAGCGAAGCGGGCACGGTGCGTCCGGGATCGAGGAGTCCTGAGACGAAGTCGGCGGCGTAACCCACCCGATGATCAGCCGACAGCATGGCGTTTTACCAGGGCATGGCGATCGAGGATCACTTGCGCGGCAGTGGCCTCCGATTTGAGCACGGGCCAGTCAGGGATAGCGCTGTCCCATTCGATGAGGGTCGGCATTGGCCCTGAGCGCCCTATCACCTGCTCGAAGAGCCGCCAGACGTCATCCGAGACCGGGCGATCGTGGCTGTCGATGAGCAGAGGGTCACCCTCATCGTCCGACTGCTCGGCATGGCCGGCGAGATGGATCTCGCCCACATGTTCGAGCGGAAAATCGGCGAGATAGGCACCGGGCGAGAAGCCGTGATTGACGGCGGAGACGAAGACGTTGTTGACGTCGAGCAGGAGACCGCAGCCGGTGCGGCGCACGAGCTCGCGCAAGAAATCAGTCTCGCCCATAGTCGATTGCGTGAACACGACATAGGTCGAGGGATTTTCGAGCAGGATCGGGCGGCCGATCGTCTCCTGCACCTCATAGATGTGAGCGGCGACATGGGCGAGCGTGGCGCCCGTATAGGGGAGCGGCAGCAGATCGTTGTAATAGGTCTCGAGGTGGGTCGACCAGGCAAGATGTTCGGAGACGAGCGCCGGCTCGTAGCGCTCGACGAGCGATTTGAAGCGGGCGAGATGCACCTGATCGAGCGGCTGAGGCCCACCGATCGACATGCAGACACCATGAAGCGAGACGGGATGATCGCGGCGGATGAGTCCCAAGGCATGGTGGGGCGCGCCGCCGGCCCCCATGTAGTTCTCGGCATGGACCTCGAAGAAGGTGCGCTGGCGGCCCTCCTCTAGAATCGAAGATAAATGCTCGTGCTTGAAGCTGGTACCGGCAAGGCCTCTGACGGGATGCGCCGGAAAGCGGAGAGGGTGCCAAGGTTGCGACTTCGGAATGGACGTCACAGTGCTCATCAGACAGCTCTCCGCTTTCCGTTATTGCCGTTGCTAAGATGGGATGTCGCGGGTGAGCGGCTCGGGCGAGCCTTTGCGACCATCGGGCAACTCCATGGTGGCGCAGGTGCCAGCTTTGACGAATTTCCACGCATTGCCTTGGTAGTCGACCGTCGAGGTGCCCTGACAGGTGGTGCCAGGACCAGCGGCGCAGTCGTTCTGACCCTTGAGCGCAACGCCGTAGCACTTGTCCGTCAGCCCTGCGTCCATTTTGGCCTTCGCCTCGGCCTCGGTCAGCGGAGCGGCGGTTGCCATTGATGCCAGTGCGGTTGCGACGGCGCCGGCCAAGATAGCTGAACTCACGGTGGTTTTCATGCCCATAGTTCACTCCTGTGATTAATCGCGCGGCCCGCGCAATTGGGGCCGCAGTTTGTTAGTTCGCTCAAGCCGGCCAAACGTTACATCCCATCCTCGACACGATTTCGTGATCGAGTGATACTCAAGATTGAACAAATAAATCCGGCAGAGCTGTAACAAAGGATCGTCGCAAAGCGAATTGAGGAAGGCAGAGTTTGACGTTTGCGAAAGAAGAGGACCTTGCGCGGCTGATGCGGGCCGGCATCGCCGGAGATGAACGCGCGTATGGCGAATTTCTCAAGCGCGCGGCCATACTGGTGCGCGGCTTTGCGAGGAGGAGAGTCGCGCAAACAGGACTCGATACCGAGGATATCGTGCAGGAGACATTGCTCGCGATACATGTAAAGCGCCATACGTGGCGGGAGGATGCGCCGATCCTGCCGTGGCTCTATGCGATTGCACGCTACAAGCTGAGCGATGGGTTTCGCGCGAGCGGGCGAAGGATGAGAGTTGAGATGGAGGTGGCGGAAGGTTTTACGACGATCGAGAGCGAGGCGCTTAGCGGGCGCGACATCGCGCGGGCACTGGAGACGCTTTCACCCGGGCAGCGCGCGGTAGTGGCGGCGGTCTCGGTCGAGGGTCGCTCGATCCGCGAAACGGCGCAACTCCGGGGAATGAGCGAGGGAGCGGTGCGGGTGGCGCTAAATCGCGGGCTTACCGCACTGGCCGCGCGCTTCGGTCGGCACTGAGATGCAGACGAACGAGCTTATCCGGACGCTGGCGGCCGATGCACGGCGCCCGGCACTATCGCTTGCACTTTTGTGGTGGGGCGCCATGGGGCTGGCGATCATCCTCGCGGCTTTGGTGTTTTCGGCGCTGTTGGGACCGCGGCCCGATATTGCTGCTGCGGCCCAAACGCCACGCTTCCTTGCGAAATTCGTGATCACGGTGGCGCTGGCGGCGAGCGCGCTCGGTGTAGCGCGTGCGCTGCTGCGGCCGGAGGAGAGCTGGCGTAAGCTTTCACTCGGGTCGGCGCCAGCACTGGTTTTTCTGGCCGTCGTGGTCGAACTGCTTGTGGCACCGGCCGAGACCTGGGCGGATCGATTGGTGGGCACGAACGGCCTCGCGTGCCTGATGTTCATTCCTCTAATCGGCTTGAGCCCGCTGGCAATCTTGCTCCTGGCGTTGCGCCAGGGCGCGCCGACGCGGCCCGGTGTGGCCGGCGCCGCGGCGGGGCTGTTAGCAGGAGGCATCGCCGCAACGTTCTACGCGGCGCATTGCACCGACGATTCGCCGCTGTTCGTGGCAACGTGGTACACGCTGGCGATTGGCGCTCTGGCGCTTCTCGGCGCCGCGGCGGGGCAGCGGTTTCTGAGGTGGTAGTTCTGAATAGGAGCCATGGAGCTCGACTCCATCATCACATGTCCACACTGCGGTTGGCAGGAGCGCGAGATTATGAATAGTTTTAAGTGCGAGCCCACACCACAGGGGGAAAGAGCCGCGTCTTCACCTGCCGTGCTTGAGCGTCTGAACCAGCGTAAATAGCAATCGCCCCGGGCAACGACCGAGAGGGGGCGGAAACGTGATAGTTCGGTCAGGATGTCTTCTGTGATTCCGTCGCTGAAATAAGTTTGCTCAGGATCAGCCCTAATGTTGGTGAAGGGTAGCACAGCGATTGAAGCCTTATCCGTCCCCTTCGACGATGGAACGTTCATGCGCGGTGTACCAGTGATACAACCTTCGACAGCACCGACTTCCGAAATATCGTGCCACGCTTCACGCCGGAGGCGCGGAAAGCGAACCAAGCATTGGTTGATTTGCTTGGCGCAGAGGCCTTGGATTCGTGCCCATTCCCGGCACTACACAGATGCCGCATATGCTCGAGAACATCGGCGCGGCTGCCGTCCGCTTCACGCCCGCCAAACGCGAGGAGTTGGATGCGTCGGTGTCGGGGATTGAGATTCGGGGCGCCCGTCTCCCAGACGCAATGCAGGTGTTTTCGGGCGTAGAAGCGCCTCCAAGAAGGCGGTACAGGCTTCCCCTCTTGGCCTTGAGGGCGCTTGTTACCTGTGCTTCGATGTGTCTGGGCAGGGGCCAAGTCTCATCATTGAATGGGAGTTCGTCCATGCGCCCGCGGCTGATCCACCTCATCAACCCGAAAACTGATTCACTCACCACGCGCCCGCTTTATTTGAACCGCGCTCTGTATTCACCGCTTGCAGGCCTTCTCGCTGTGGCCGCCGCCATTCCGAGGGACCGTTACGAGGTGATGCTCACCGATGAAAACATCGAGGAGGTGGATTTCGATTTGGCATGCAACCTTGTGGGTATTTCCGCAATGACCGCCTATGTCAATCGTGGCTATGAGATCGCCGATCGCTTTCGTGCGCTTGGCGTGCCCGTGGTCATGGGCGGTGTGCACCCGAGCTTTATGCCGCAGGAGGCCCTGCAACACTGCGACGCTGTGGTGATCGGTGAAGCTGAGCTTGTCATCCCGAAGCTCCTCGACGATCTCGAAAGCGGCTCGCTCGCCGGGACATATCGGGCCGAGGGGTTGCACCCCATGGTCGGCATCAACATGCCGCGCTACGACCTTCTGAAAAAGAACCGCTACGTCAATACCACTTTCGTGCAGACCTCACGCGGCTGCCACCAGGGTTGCACCTTCTGCGCCGAGCCCTTGATGAACGGGCTCAAGTTCCGTTACCGCCCAGTTGATGAAGTTGTCCGGGAAGTGGAAAATTGCGGATCGCACAACATCTCCATCAACGATGCCGACTTTTTCGGCACGCCGGAGAGGCCGAAGGAAGTAATGCGAGCCCTGATCGGGCGGGGTGTTCAGTGGCAGGCGGGCGTTACGTCGAAGCTCGCCCAGGACGATCGGATGCTGGAGCTTGCGGCGAGGAGCGGCTGCACCATGCTCTCAATTGGATTCGAATCGATTTCACGAGACACGCTGAAGAGCGTCCATAAGCATGTGAACCGCCCCGAGCAGTTCGCAGCATTGGTGGAGAAGGTGCATTCCTATGGCATCATGGTGTTTGGGCTGTTCATGTTCGGCTTTGACGGAGATGACGACGAGGTGTTTCAGGCGACTGCCCGCTTCAACATCGAATCCGATTACGATGCTTGCGCCTATTCGGTGCTGACGCCCTATCCCGGCACGCTCACCTGGTATGAAATGAAGAAGGCGAACCGCATCGTCTCCTTTGACTGGGAGAAATATGATCAGGCAAATGTGGTGTACCGGCCAGCGCAAATGACTGGCGATGCGCTGCGCCTCGGCCATATAGCCGCCTATGAGACGTTCTATGCGCCGGCTTCAATAGCTAGAAGGTTTCCGCTTTTCAGCAAGCGCAAGCGCTTGCAGTGGACGATCTACAATCTCTTTATGAAGAAGGGTTCAGCGACCGATCGGAAGGATACCGTGGCTGCGCAGACCGAGGCACCCGACATGGCGCCCATTCCGCCGATCCTGCCCATCAAGCGCGAATGGCGTGAATCGGTGCTTGAGGCGATCGGGCAGCATGGACCTCATCTGTAGGACCAGCGCCAGCGCTTAGACTAGAACAACCATCGCAATAGCAACGAACATGAAACCGCTGACCAAGCACGTGAGCATCCGCACGGCTGCTGTATGACCGCTCCCGCGATGATTAAATTTCTTGCTTAATTTCGAGCTCATGCCTGCCTCCTCGCACGTAGGCGAATTTGGCTCGCGACCCGTGCTTAATAAAGTCTTTTCAAGAGAAAGAGTAAATGGTTGGAAGAGATTTGCCGGG
>DATBLQ010000030.1:0-35453 GCA_036555325.1 Aestuariivirgaceae bacterium
CTGGGCGAAGGCTATGTCACCATGGGCAAGATCGATCTCGCCAAGCAGCAGCTGACCGAAATCAAGCGTATCTGCGGCACCTCCTGCGAGGAATACGTCGATCTCAACGAGGCGATCGATACCGCCGTCAAGCAGGCAGGCGCTCAATAAACCAACCTATGCCTGCTTCAGGGTACTGCCGCCGGCTTTGCGCGCGGGGCTGAAACCTGTTGCCTAGCGAGCGCCACCGCCCGCAACTAACCGCCTGAGCCTGGACCGTGCCCGGTTCACCCACACGCCACGCCGCATGGGGGGCGGATTTGTTGACTTGAGCATTTCCTGCTATCTACTAGTCATTCAAAAACAATATTGGGAGGATTCAATGAACAATCCAGGATTGTTACGGGTGCGGACGATGGCATCCGTGTCGCGGCGGGATGTGATGAAGGGTGCTGCTGCCCTCGGCGCACTTGCCTGTACGGGCTTGCCGTCCTCGCCGGCTTCCGCGGCAGGTGCCGTTTCGATCTTCGGCTGGCAGGATTATGACGCGGGGCTGCGGGTTGGGGATTTTCTCCAGCGCGAGGGAATTGAAATCAGCTTCACGCCGATTGGGAACAATGACGAGATCATCAGCCGCCTTTCAGCAGGGGGCGCCGGCCAGATCGACATCGTAACCCCCTATATGGGATACATTCCGTTCATGGTGGCCGCCGATCTGATCGAGCCGATCGACGAATCCAAGGTTCCCAACCTCGCCAATGTGCCGGAAGTCTTCCGAAACGATTCCAACGTTGTCGTCAATGGCAAGCGATATTCGGTTCCTTTCACCTGGGGCTCGGGCCCGATGGCGTATGATCCGGCTGCGATTCCGACGGCGCCCGAATCCTGGATGGATATCTTCAAGCCCGAGTACAAGGGCAAGGTTGGCATGATGGACGACCCGATCGGCAACCAGATGCTGGCGGCGATTCTCGCCACCGACGCCGAAGTGCCGACGATGCTCACGGCCGATCAGCTCAACCAGGCGACCGACTTCCTGATCAAGCTGAAGAAAGAGCAGGTGCGCCAGCTCGCGGTAAGCTGGGGAGAACTTGCCAATGCGCTCGCCCGCAACGAAGTGGTCATCACTTTCAGCGGCGGTGAATTTCTCAAGAAGTTTGCAGCCGACGCCGGCAAGACGATCGAGTTCACCTATCCGAAGGAAGGCACCTTCGCCTGGCTCGACAGCTATTGCATCGCCAAGGGAGCTCCCAATCTGGACGCGGCGCATAAGTGCGCCAACCAGGTGCTCGACGTGGATGGGCAAGTTGCCTTTGGCGAAAAGACCTTCCAGGCGATCGTGGTACCGGCGGCAGTCGAAAAGCTGCAACCTCTCACGAAGTCGCTCTATCCATACGATAACCTGGCCGAGTTCGAGAAGAAGGCGAAGTTCTTCCCGATGCCGCCGCTGCAGCCGGACGGCAAGCATGCCAGCTATACCGATTGGCAGGCGGCCTACCAGAAGTTCAAGGCGGCCTGATTGTCGATGCAGGGGCAGGGCAAAACCTGCCCCTCACTTCCAATATGTCTCTCCTTGCCGGCAAGATCATCATCGTTACAGGTGCGGCTTCGGGCATCGGCCGTGCCGGTGCGCATGAATTCGCGGCGGCAGGCGCAACCGTTATCGTCGCCGATATCGATGGCGAGAGAGGTCGGCAAGTTGTCGAGGACATAGGCGGCAACCGCGCGCAATTCCAGCGAGTGGACGTTCGCTCGAGTCGTGAGGTTCAGGACATGGTTGCCGGCACGGTGGCCAAATTCGCGCGCATCGACGCCTTGTTTCACAATGCCATGAACGTTCCGCTGATCAACCGCGGCGACCGTCGGGCCACCGAGTTGCCTGAGGAAACCTGGCACGAAATCATCAACCTCGTCCTCAACGGCACTTTCTACTGCTGCAAATATGTCGGCCAGCAAATGCTGCGCCAGGGTACAGGCTCGATCATTTTGACTGCGACCACGGATGCACTGATCGGCCAGGCCGGCATCGACGGCTACACGGCGGCCAAGGGCGGGGTCGTTGCCATGACGCGCTCGCTTGCGGCGGGCCTTTCACCCGAAGGGGTAAGGGTGAACGCGATATGTCCCGGATTTGTCGAAACCCCTCACCAGGCGCCATTCATGAGCGATCCCATAGAGCGCAAGAAGATCGAGGATCTGCACCTGATGGGCATCATGCAGCCGGAGGACATCGCTCATTTCGCGGCTTTCCTCGCTTCCGACAAAGCCAAACGCATAACGGGCGGAGTGTTCCCGGTCGATTCGGGTTATACGGCTTTCAAGGGGCTTATGTCGCTCAAGGACACGATAGCACGTTAACATGCGCGACCGCGGTGCCACCTATCTTCTCCTTGCACCCGCCGCTTTCATCTTCGGCGCGCTGTTCGTCTTGCCGCTGGCTTATTTCCTGGTCATCAGCTTCTGGCGTGTCGAGCTTTTCAGACTGAAGCCCGACTTTATTTTCACCAACTATCTGCTAGTCGTCGAGCTGCACCTGCCGACGCTGGTGTTCACGCTGGGGCTGGCACTTGTCATTGCCGTGCTCACCACCGCGCTCGGCTTCATCTATGCATATCTCATCCGCTTCAAGGCGGGGCGCTTCGGACCGTTGCTCCTGTTCGTCGCCCTGATCACGCTGTTCGGCGGCTACCTGATGAAGATTTACGCCTGGATGACCATTCTTGGCATCACCGGCGTGTTGAATACAGCACTCAGGGCGCTGGGGATCATCGATGAACCCTTGCCCTGGCTGTTCTACAACGTGGGGGCGGTGATCGTGACGCTGATCAATTTCCTTCTGCCGCTCGCCATCCTGCCGATCTATGCGTCGATGCGCGGCATTACCGATATCGAGATGGAGGCGGCGCGCGATCTCGGCGCGGGCACCTGGCGGCGTTTCTCCGATATCGTGGTGCCGCGTTCGCATCCAGGAATCATGGCCGGATTTGCCCTCTGCTTCCTGCTGGCAGCGGGCGACTATCTGACGCCGCAGCTCGTCGGCGGCAAAGTCAACATGATCGGAGTGCAAATCGCCCCGCAATTCGGCGGGCTGGGCAACTGGCCGATGGGAGCGGCGATGTCGTTCGTTACGCTCGGCGCTTCGCTGGCCGTCATCCTGATCGTGATCAGCCTCTTGGCGCAATGGCGGCCGCGATGAAACCAGGGTCCAACATACTGTGGGGCGGCATTGGCTCGTTGTTTGTCCTGTTCCTGCTATCTCCTCTAACGCTCGTCGTGCTGTTCGCCTTCACCAACCGGCCACAGTCGGCGTTTCCGATCGAGGCTTTGTCGCTGCGTTGGTGGCACGCGATGCTCGGCAATCCGAACTTTGGGCCGGCTTTCGAAAACAGCCTCGTCATCAGCGGGACGGTGGGCATCGTTTCGGCCATCGTCGGCACCATGGCGGCGCTGGGCTTGAGCCAGCTAGAGGCCTGGCGGGCGCGATTGGCGGCGGCCTTGCTCTGCCTGCCGCTGATGTTGCCGCCGCTCGTGCTTGGCGTGGCGCTGCTCAGCTTTTATTCGCGCTCCGGAATTCCCATGGGCGCGCAGACGGTGGTCATGAGCCATCTTCTGTTCGCTTTACCCTTCGTGGTTCTCGTGGTGTACGCGCGGTTGCGCAATTTCGATTTCCGCGTGGTCGAAAGCGCGCGCGATCTGGGCGCTTCGCCGCTGAGGGCTTTCTTTACCGTGACCTTGCCGATCATCCGCCCGACGGTGGTTGGGGCCGCTCTGATTGCCATGGCGCTGTCACTCGATGATTTCGTCATCACGTTCTTCACCATCGGCAAGGGCATGACACTGCCAACCTTCGTCTTTTCCATGATACGCACGGCTCTCACTCCGGCTGCCAACGCAGTCGGCACTCTGATCCTTGTCATGACGATCGGGGCAACGCTCGTTGCGCTATGGCTGACGCGGTATCGGGGGTAGGTGAACTACTCCTCACAGCGCCATGCCGGGACGGAGGAAGCCCCGTGATCTGGGCATGGCTGTGCGTTGCTTATGCCCCTACGTGGATTGAACGGCTTACGGGACCAAAGCCCATTTCGGAAGCATGGCCAAACCTATACCCAGGGGCGTCACGCTGTCAAGGATTTTTTTCTGAATTTCGGCACTTTTTCCTCACATCTCATGGCCGGACTTGATCCGAGAAAGCGTCATGCGCGGGCTTGAGCCCTTCGCATCTGCAAGCCCTCTGAGAGAGTGAGATACCCGGATCGCGCCGCTATCGCGTCGGTCCGGGTATGACGGAACAAATGTTGCGGCGGTTCGGGCATCTCTTTCTCAACGGGAGTGTCGAGTTGAGCAATCAGGAACAGCCGAAGAAAAAGAAGGTACCGATCGCGTGCGCGGTGCGGCGAATGCATGAGGGCATGGAGATCATGTTCGCCTATGACCGCGACAAGAGCTTCCTGCCGAGCCCCAATGAACTGATGCAGTTCGAGCTGGTGCACAAGCAGATCACGGGTCATCACGCGATGTCGCTGATC
Organism: Aestuariivirgaceae bacterium; assembly: GCA_036555325.1. Lineage (GTDB taxonomy): Bacteria > Pseudomonadota > Alphaproteobacteria > Rhizobiales > Aestuariivirgaceae > DATBLQ01. The sequence goes on from DATBLQ010000030.1 coordinate 4,509, forward strand.
ATCATCCAAGACATGCGGGAACGCGCGAAGAAGTGGGTTTCGGAAGAGGGTGGAGCTTGTGCGGAGGGGACGTCAAATCGTCTGTCTACGGAACAAACCCCACCCCCGACCCCTCCCCACAAGGGGGAGGGGAGCATGCATGATGATCCTTCTCCACTTGAGGGGAGAGGGTAAGCGCAGACCCCTCATCCGGCTCGTCACTAGCGGCTCGCCACCGTCTCCCACCAGGAGAAAGATTGACGCCATGCGTCTTTTATTGTCGTCATCACCGGGCTTGCGCCGTGATCTCCGCTCAGAGTGCTGGATCGGTAGACTCAAAACCTACATCCTAATAGAGTCTTGAGCATTCCTGAGGGGGCGGAAGGGCTTCGGGGCTAACTTGCACGATGTGACCGTGGCGGTTCCGGCCAAGACTGCGAACTTTCTGAGGACTCAGCGCCACTATCCGACCATCCATTATCTACGTCGCGGCGCACAGCGGCGCTTGCCGCACTTTGCCTACGAGTATGGCGATGGCGGCGCCGGCGTCGACACTTGCATCAGCCGCACCTGGGCGGCGCTCGATGGAATTGAGCTCGTCCCGCGGTATGGAGTGACGCCCAAGCTGCCGCCGGTCGATGTCGCGCTTTTCGGACGGCGATACGCCGCACCGATTGGCGTTGCCCCCATGGGGGCCATCGGCGTGGTGTGGCCTGGTGCCGACAAAGCCCTCGCCAAAGCTGCGCAGCGGGCACGCGTGCCTTACACGCTGAGCACCTTCGGGGGGGCCACGATCGAAAAAATAGCCAAGATTGCCCCGGACGTGTTCTGGTTTCAGCTTTACCGCTTCGCCCGAAGCGATCATGCCATCGGCTTCGACCTCGTGAAGCGCGCCGACAGCGCCGGTGCGCATGTGCTCATGCTGACCCTCGATGTGCCGGTGCGCACCACGCGTTCACGCGAGGTGGCGGTCGGGCTCGGCGGGGGCGGTGTGTTCCGGCCCGATCTGCGGATGGTCGCCGGCATCCTCACATCGCCCGGTTGGGCCTTGGCCATGCTGCGCAACGGCCGCCCGCGCTTCGCCAATATCCAACGCTACGCGGGGCCGGATGCGAGCCTCAACGGCACCATCCGCTTCGCTCGCGCGCAGATGGACGGCACGTTTTCCTGGGACGACGTGGCGCGCTATCGCGATCGCTGGAAGCGGCCGCTTGTGCTCAAGGGCATCCTTCATCCGGCCGATGCAGAGAAGGCCGTGGCACTGGGAGTTGACGGCATCCTGGTGTCGAACCACGGCGGCCGCCAGGTCGAACTGCTGCCGCCTCCCATCGACTGCCTGCCCGCCATCGTCGACGTGGTGGGAAGCCGCGCCACGGTGCTCATGGACTCCGGTATCCGCAGCGGGGCGGATGTAGCACGCGCCCTGGCGCTTGGCGCCTCGGCTGCTTTCGCCGGGAAGGCCTTTCTATGGGGCCTCGGTGCGCTTGGCGATGAGGGGGCGGGACATGTCATCGACCTTCTTATCGACGAACTGCAGTCTTCGCTTGGCCAGATCGGCGTGCAGTCACCAGCGGAGGCGCGCACCGTGAAGGTCCGCCATCCGACCGCACTGCACTTCTGATGTTGCCGATCAAAGCTCTATAACGGTGCCGTCTTCGGCGGTTTTGATGCCCGCGGCTTTGATCTCGCCAAGACGTGCCAGCATGGTGGGGTTCATGTGGGTCAGCAGGATTTGTCGCGCGTTCAGTCGCGGCAGCTGCGGCCTGAGAATTTCCCATGTGATGTGGCCGGGCAGGCGACCGGAATAACCGTAGCATTCCACGATGAACAAATCGGCTCTGTCGGCCACGGAGAGAAGGACGTCCACCCACTCGGTATCGCCCGAATAGGCGAAAAGCTTTTGGCCGTCGTGCAGTCGCAGCGCTGTCGAGGGAGCACCGGAGAAATGCATGACCTCCGTGGTGGTGACCAGATGGCCGAGCACATCGGTCGGCTGGCCTATCTCAATTTCCATGACCTTCCACGCGAACCGCCATGTGTTGGCCGAGGACTTCGGAAACAACACTTCGAGCGCTGCTGCAAGACGTTGGCGGGTGCCAGGAGGGCCGGCGATGAGGAGCGGACGCTCGCGCTGAGCCAAGAACTGGGCGTCGAGCAGCAAGAACGGCAAGCCGCCAAAATGGTCGCCGTGAAGGTGGGAGATGATAATGCCATCGACTCTGTTATGATCAAGGCCACGCACCTTGAGGGCCACCAGCGAAGACGCGCCGCAATCGACCAGGAGGGTCGACTTCCGGGTTTCGAGCCAGAAGCAGGTATTGAACCGGCCGCCGGAGCCGAAGGCATCGCCGGAACCGATAACCGTCACGCGCATAATCTGTCGTCCATAGAAGCCCCGCCGCACATGGGATCACGCATCCCGTGTGCACCTTAGCAGGCATTTCATGCCAAAAACGACGGGCTAACCCTCCACCACCCGGTGATCATCCGTCGCCCACCCGATCTTCACCGGCATATTGAGAGACAACGACCTGCGCAAGGCGGTGCTTGGATTGTGAACAGAGATTCGTTGTCCGGAGGGCAGGGCAACGATGTACTTCACGAAAACGCCGAGGTAGATGAGGTCGATAAGAACACCGTCGAGTTCAATGTCGGTTGAAAGCTTGGCAGACGAGATCTGCATCGCTTCGGGGCGCACGACAACCGTGATCGGCCCCTCGGCGCCGGGGGAGGGGATGTGCGCGCCGGCCTCCAATATCGCTTTGCCTCCCTTGCGCACGCCGCCGAAGACATTGGCCTCGCCGATAAAGGTCGAAACAAAACGCGTCTTGGGAGCGGCATAGATTTCTTCCGGCCCTCCTTCCTGGATAATCTCGCCCTTGTCCATGACCGCGATGCGATTGGCGAGGCCCAAGGCTTCACCTTGATCGTGAGTGACGAACACAAATGTGCCGCCGATCTGCCGGTGAATGCGCCGCAGCTCTTCCTGCATGGCCTGGCGCAGCTTGAGGTCGAGCGCCGCCAATGGCTCATCGAGCAACAGCACGCGCGGTTCCATTACCAGGGCACGTGCTAGAGACACCCGCTGCTGCTGGCCCCCGGACAGCTGATCGATCGAACGGTCTACGAACTCTTCGAGTCGAACAAGCCCAATGGCGTTATCGACCCGCTCTCGTATTTCCGCGGGCGGACGCTTGGCCGTCTTGAGCCCGTAGGCGATGTTCTGGCGGACGCTCATGTGCGGAAACAGTCCGTAACCCTGAAACACCGTATTGGTCGGGCGCCTTTCCGGGCCCCAGCCGGTTACGTCCTGGCCGTCGATCTCTACCGTGCCCGTTGTGGGGACAAGGAACCCTCCGATGATGCGCAACAGGGTGGTCTTGCCGCAGCCGGAGGGACCGAGGATGGCGAGGAAATCGCCCCGGTGGATGTCAAGATCGAGGTGTTTCACGGCCGGAACGTCACCGAATCGTTTGCTGACACCGCGCAGCCGCACAAGCGGTCGTGCGCCCGACGTTGCCGTTGGCATGACCTTGCGTTGTGAGGGATCGTTCATTCGGCCCACCTTTACACCGATGATCATCGACAAAATAGGCGTTGTCCAGCCGGTGAAGCTTTGCGCTTGACACCATTGGGTTGGCGATGATGACTAGGTTCCTTCACCGGAGTAGCGCATGCCCCGGCTGGAATGCGTGTTTGAAGCGAAAGACTGGCTCGGCGAAGGCCCATGCTGGCATCCCGGGGAGGGGGCGCTCTATTGGACCGACGTGCCATCGAAGGTCATCAAGCGTTGGAATCCCAAAACGGGCGAACACAACCTCTGGCCGATGGCGGAGATGGTAACGGCGATCGCCGTACGGCAATCGGGCGGGTTGATCGTGGCCTCCCATACGGGTATCGATTTCTTCGATCCACCGACTGGAAGCATCTCCCGTTTCGTCGCTCCGGAAAAGGACAAGCCGCAGAACAGATCCAACGACGGCAAGTGCGATCGGCAGGGTCGGTTCTGGTACGGGACGATGATGAACAACTTCGCCGACGACATGAGCGAGGTGCCGATCACCGGGAACACGGGCGGCCTGTATCGCATCGACCCTGATGGCTCTGTCCACGTCTTCGAGAGGCAACTTGGGATCGCCAACACCTTTGCGTGGAGTCCAGACAACACGCGGATGTATTTTGCCGATACGCTCGATGCGATCTATTCCTATGATTTCGATGCGGCGTCGGGCGAGCCCAGCAAGCGGCGGACGTTCGCCAAGGCCGATACGAAGAAGTACGGTCATCCCGATGGCTCGACCATCGATGCTCAAGGGTTTCTGTGGAACGCGCGTTGGGATGGCGGCGCAATCATCCGCTGGGCGCCTAATGGGAGCATCGACCGCGTCGTCAATCTGCCTTGCCGCCGCGTGACAAGCTGCATCTTCGGCGGGCCGTCGCTCGATGTTCTCTATGTTACGACGGTTCGATATGGCCTGAGCGAGGCTGAGCTTTCCGAGCAGCCGTTGGCCGGCGGGATCTTCGCCATGGATGCTGGCGTCAAGGGCGTGCCGGACGGGCAATTCGCGGGGTAGGCAGGGTTGGTCACTCCATGATGCTGAAGCGAAATGGGCGGGCTGCCGATGCCGATGTGGCGCTCGTGGCAGATATGTGCGTGGATCTGATCGTCCGCGGCAATGTTCGTCCGCGCTTTCATCAAGTCGAGCAATTGGTTGCGGACTACGAACTCGATGTCGGAGGATCGGGCAACATTTTCGCATGCCAGATCGCCAAGCTCGGCCTGCGCGCGAAGGTGATCGGCCGGTTGGGGGAGGACACGTTCGGGGCGCATCTGCTTCGACTTCTGGCGCAGGAAGGGGTGGACACTTCGGCAATCAAGGTTGAACCCCATCTCAAGACCGGCTTGGGCGTGACCTTGGTGGAACCCGATGATCGAGCCATCCTTACATTCGTGGGATCGATCAACGCCGCAACCGCTGCCGACTTGCCGGCCCATCCAGGACGGTGCTGCACGCACTGGCACATAGCCAGCTACTACCTTCTCGCGCAGTTGCGTCAGGCATGGCCGGAGTTTTTGAGACGGGCCAAGCAGCAAGGTGTGACGACATCCCTCGATCCCAACTGGGACCCGGAGGAGAAATGGACCGGGGTTGAGGATCTCTTTGGTCTGGTCGATGTGTTTCTGCCGAATGACGCCGAACTTCTGGCGATCACCGGCGAGAAAGACATGCTCACCGCCGCACGAGGAGTGGCACGAGAAGGCACGCTCGTGGTCGTAAAGCGGGGCGAGAATGGTGCGCTCGCCGTGAGCAAGAACGATGTTGTGGAGCTCGCTCGCTCACAAATTCCGCCGATCGCAGGCATCATAGACAGCGTAGGGGCCGGTGATAATTTCGACGCTGGTTTTCTATCTTGCTGGATGAAGGGTCGCACGCTTGCCGATTGCCTGACAAACGGGCACCGATGCGCAGCGTCCAGCCTAACCCGTCTTGGCGGAAGACAGGGACAGGTCATTGATCGACAATTGTTCCAAGCTGTTGGGGGGAACCGTGAGCAGAGCGCTTGACGACATACTTCGGCAACCTGCCGAGCTGACAGCGATCATTGGGCGTCTCATTGCCAACAACGGTGCGGCGATCGAACAGGCGGCCAGAAGCTTTGACGACACTTCCCCCATCCTGGTGGTCGGCATGGGAAGCAGTTACAACGCAGCTATGGCGGTTGCCGCCCTATTTCAGATGGCGGGGTCAGTTGCGCTGGCGCTTGAGGCCTCCGAGCTTTTGCATTTCTGGCAGATTCCCGACGGCATCAACGTGATGATCTTGTCGCGCAGCGGCAAAAGCATCGAGATCGTGCAGCTCATCGATCGCCTGGCGGACCTCAATGCGCGCACGGTGGCTGTCACCAACACACCGGACAGCCCATTGGCGCAAGGCGCGCGCACGGTCGTGCATCTGGGGGCGGCGTTCGATCATAATGTGTCGTTCACCATGTATTCCGGACTTGCGCTAGCAGGCGGGCTGATAGCAGCGCGCCATGCCGGCAAATCCCTCGACCAGCTCTCAAAGGGTATTGTTGCGGGCCTCAATGATGCGCAGCGGCGACTTAGCCAATGGCAACGCAGTCTCGACGGACACGCATGGACCCGCCAATCAGGACCGACCTATTTCCTGGCGCGCGGCCCGAGCCTGGCAAGTTGTCATGAGGCACGTCTTCTGTGGGAAGAGGCAGGCAAATCCCCCGCCGCGGCGCTGTCGACGGGCGGCTTCCGTCATGGTTCGCAAGAGATCGTCAAGCCCGGTCTAAGAATAGGTTTGTGGCTCGACGCGGATGTGCTCGCCCTTGCCGACCGGCAGCTGATTTCGGACCTGCGGGCGGAAGGTGCGCTTGTCATGTGCATCGGCCCCAAGCTTGAAGCGGTGAGTGCCGATCTGAAACTGGAGACCGGCTCCATGCCGCCAGGATGGCAGTTCCTCGTCGATATTCTGCCGGCACAACTCGCCGCGGAGCGGGTGGCAATCGAAAAAAAGGAAGACCCCGACAAGTTCCGTTACTGCGCGCCTATTGTTCAGGAAGAAGCGGGGCTGCGGGGAGGTCGGCAACGGTCTTAGGTGGCGCTTAGAAGTATTGCGCGTGATTTGACAAACGCCTAGGCTGACGAACCAAAGACGGGATCATGGCAGAGGGCTTCAATTGTCCTTCTTGAAATCACTGTTCGGGTGGGTCGGCAAGCCAGGGGGCGAGACGGGAACGGCGAAGCGCGCCGAGCACAAGGGTTTCATCATCGAGGCGCGGCCCTACCCGGAAGGCGGCCGATACCAGACGGCGGGCCTCATCAGCAGAGACGTCGACGGCGTGCGCAAGGAGCACAAGTTCATCCGCGCCGACAGCTTCACAACGCTTGATGAGGCGGCGGACTTTGCTCTGTCCAAGGGGCGGCAGATTGTCGATGAGCAGGGGGACCGCTTGTTTAAGTAGGCGCGGTTTTGCGTCGCTCTCCGAAACTTGGGACAGGACACATGCCCGTAAATCCGGTGGAGAAGATTCCAATTGGCCGTACAGGGCTGAAGGTCAGCAGGATCTGTTTTGGAACATCATCACTGGGAAACATGCCCGACACCTATGGCTACAGTGTCGATGCGGAGAGGGCGAAAGAGACGGTGCGTGCCATTTTCGCCAGCCCGATCAATTTCATTGACACATCGCGCAACTACGGTTTCGGCCGCAGCGAGGAGCGGATCGGCGAGGTCATCAAGGAAAACGGCGGGCTTCCCAACGGTTTCGTGATCTCGACCAAACTGGATCGAGATATGACCAACAATCGCTTCGATGCGGCGCGGGCTCGTCGCTCGTTGGAGGAAAGCCTTGAGGCGTTGAATGTGGACCGCATCCAACTTTTGCACCTTCACGATCCGGAACATGCCGCTTCGTTATCGGATGTTACCGGTGCGAACGGAGCACTGGCCGAGCTTTTTCGCATGAAGGAGCAGGGCCTCGCCCAGGCCGTGGGATTGGCAGCCGGGAACGTCGGCGTCATGATGCCAATCCTGCGCGATTGGGACTTCGACGCCTTGATCACGCATAACCGTTTCACGCTCGTCAATCGGAACGCCGAAGCAATGTTGGACTATGCTCACAAACGGGGGATCGCCGTGTTGAATGCGGCGCCCTATAGCAGCGGCATTCTTGCCAAGGGAGCGGCCAACTATCCGCGTTATGCCTATCAGAATGCGTCGCCGGACGTCTTGGAACGAATCAAGCGGATTGAAAACCTATGCGCGAAATATGGTGTTCCACCGGGTGCTGCTGCCCTGCAGTTCTCGATCCGCGATGAGCGGATCACTTCCACCATCTGCGGGGTGAGCAAGGTTGGGCGTATCGAGGAAACGATGGAGTGGGCGTCTTACCCGATTCCAGACGCGTTTTGGGTGGATGTAATGGCGCTTCCTTATGACAGCGGCGATCCCGAAGCCACTCGGGTCTACCAACCGGGATAGGTAAGGGAATTCCCTGAACCGAGCAAAGAGATGCGCGGATCAAGTCCGCGCATGACGAGTATTTGAGTCGTCGTTGCCGGGCTTGACCCGGCAATCTCATTTGACGCTCGGGCAAGAGATGCCCGAGCATGGGCTTCGCCCGGTCCGGGCATGACGTGCTAGGGAGTGCATGCACGTTTCGTGGTGATGCGGGGATCACGGTTTTCGCCCGGTCCAGGGATGAGCAAGATGATCGAAACTTCCAGAGCGAGGAGGATCAAGGGATGAGAACCGTGATAGTTAAGGCGCCTGGCGGGCTTGAGCATCTCAGGGTAATCGATATGCCCGACCCCGGCGCTCCCGGTGCCGGCGAGATTAGGGTGCGCATCCGCGCGACGTCACTCAACTATCATGACTACCGGGTCGTGAGCGCAGGCAATCCGAAGCACGTGGGCCGTATACCGATGGCCGATGGAGCGGGCGTGGTGGAAGCGGTGGGCGATGGCGTGAGCGAGTTCACGGCTGGAGACCACGTCGTGTCAACGTTCTTTCCGACCTGGCTCGACGGTCCGCCGGAGGTCGGAAACTTCGACACGGTGCCAGGCGATGGCGTGGATGGATATGCGCGAGAACTCGTCGTACGACCGGTGAGCTGGTTCACGCATGCGCCGAAAAATTTCAGCCATGCTCAAGCGGCGACGCTGACGACCGCTGGGCTGACGGCGTGGCGGGCGCTCGTGGCGGATGGGGGCCTCAAAGCAGGCGACAGCGTGCTGGTACTTGGCACCGGCGGGGTCGCGATGTTTGCTCTGCAATTCGCCAAGGCAATGGGTGCAAGGGTTATCGCTACGTCGTCGTCAGACGAAAAGCTTAAGCGGGTTCGTGCGCTTGGCGCCGAGCATGCCATCAACTACCAATCCATGCCTGAATGGGGTGAGGCAGTGCGGAATTGGACTGGCGGGCGTGGCGTCGATCATGTCATCGACCTTGGCGGTCCGGCCACGCTTGCGCAATCGATCTCGGCAGTGCGCCTCGGCGGCCACATCTCGCTCATCGGGACGATCACGGGACTTAGCGGCGAGGTGCCGACGGGTGCGCTGATGCTCAAGCAGATACGGCTGCAAGGATTGATCGTCGGCAACCGTCGCCAGCAGCAGGACATGGTCCGCGCCATCGAGACCACGGGTCTTGAACCGATCATTGACCGTACCTTCGCACTCGAACAACTCACCGATGCTTTTCGCTATGAGAAATCCGGCAAACATCTCGGCAAGATTTGCGTCGAGTTCTAGTGCTGACCCGTGGGAAGCGAATGAGGCGAAGAGGGAAAGTTAGTCTGCACCATCGGCGCAAAATCGTGGATAGAGCGGACTATCGCGGCTCATGATTCTGCAATTGAGCAGGATTCCATCGGATGCTCGGCTGAGCTGCATTTCCTCAGTTTCCAACTGTTCGCAGGCCCGGTGAAACTGGGCGACGGCCGTATAGTAAGGAACAATGGGCTGGGGCGCTCTGGCACAACCCGCAACCAGAAGCATGACCGACACGGCAGCCAAATCGATCCGCGGACGCACCCGCTGAAAATTGCCGAGGCGTGCTGTGGCCATCGTCAGGCGGCCATCCGTTGCTGCGGATAAAGATCCTTCATTCACCCGTAAACCCCAACCCGGTCGTTGAGGCAACTGTAGCGCGCGAAAAGTTTAGACGGGCTTCAAGAAGCCCAGACAATTGTCCGGAATTGATGAACGAATAGGCAGGATGCGCAGGCGTTTCCTTGTGCAACCCGCGCCTGGTTGATGCTTCGTTTCAAACTAGGTGAGTTTTGGGACGGGCTTTTAGCGGATTCTCCAGACTTATCTGAAAACCTTAGGTCATCTGTCGCAACTTCTCTCTACCGCAGGAGGGCGAACATGAGCATCGAGACGTCGCAGGGCAAAGTTATAGGTCGTACGCTCGGCAGGCTGGTCATGGTGTTCGCGTTCTCGGTCTTGAGCGAGTCCAGCGTGGCCCACGACTGGTATAGCGGCATCCGCAATGCGCATACCGGAGTTGGATGTTGCGGGGGAAGAGATTGCGGCCCCATCGATGTGGCCCGCATTGTCGAAACCACCGACCAGTTTATCGTCGATGGCATCTGGCGATTTAACAAGAGTGAGGCCATGCCATCGCGGGATGGCGCTTACCATGCTTGCATCTGGGGTGGCAGGCCTCGCTGTTTCTTCGTTCCCATGAACGTCTGACTAGCTGGACGTGATCTCCGAGCGCTTGGCTTGGTCCCGTCGCGCCGCTAGCGACTCACGGTGAAGGAACGCGACATCCGGGTCACGATGCGATCGAATTGCCTCTTCAGAGACTGTGGATAGGTGATGTCCAGGATGCAGGCGATGCTGCGATCGTCTGATACGGCGACCTTGGTGTAGAAGATATTGCCTTCCCTGTAGCCCGAAAGAACTAAAAAGGTGCCCTTCGTCCGCTGGTAGGTGATGTCGCCGGGCATTTCCGCGGTAAGATATTTTCGCCTGATGTCCGCGGGTGTCCATCCCGCGGTATTTTCCGCGCCCATCACTCGAAAATAAATGTCCTGCTCGGAGCTTGAGAAACGCTGTGGTTCATTGGCCTGCTGCGGATCGGGAGAGAACAATGTCCGAGGATAATCAAGGCGGCAGCCGTGAGGATCGCGATACATGGTCCAATCGAGATCCTGTGCCGCAACAGCAAATGAACACAAATTGCTGAGCACAAGTACGAGCAAACCGAGTGAGGGCCGAGTGATCATCATGGTCGCCGCGGGCTGTTGTCGATAACCAACGTTGGAAAGGAAAGGAGGTTCCGGCAACCGCTTTCGCTCTGGCGCCTAGCCTTCAGGCTCGGCCACAGGGCAGAGAATAGAATGAGAAATGGCGCTCCGATCTTCAGTGCAAAGTGCTGCATGTTCACATAGTAAATTTCCAGACCCGGGCGTTGGTTGCATGATAATAGTCGCCTAATTTCGGGACCGTGGGGCTCAATCCGATTCGCCCCCGGGACCGATTTGGCAACAGGGAACAGCATTTGGCGGCAAGCGGGGGCGTGCCCATATTGAGTGCATGCAAAAGATATCCACCTCGCTTCTCACCATCTGTGGGCTCGAAGAACTCGAGCTGCACAGCACCCGCGGTATTACACATGTCCTCTCAATCCTGGATCCGGAATGGCCTGAGCCCGTGGCATTCTCGGCCTATGATCGCCACCATCGCACCACCTTGTATTTCCATGACGTAATAGAACCCGGAGCTGGTCTCGTGCTGCCTAAGCCTGAGCATGTCGAGGCCATTCTGGAGTTTGGCCGCTCGATGGCGGATAAAGCCGCGGAGCGTGACGATGCCCATCTGCTCGTGCACTGCCACATGGGCGTTTCCCGCTCGACAGCGGCCATGGCCATCCTGATGGCCCAGTCCAATCATCCAGAAACGGAAGATTGGATTTTCTCGCGGCTGCTCGAGCTGCGGCCGCAAGCGTGGCCCAATTCTCTCATGGTCGAATTTGCCGACGAGCTGCTTGGCAAGGACGGGCGCCTGATCTCAGCGCTGGCGCAGCTCTACGCCAAGCAGCTGGCAAGGCGGCCTCAAACGGAACAGTTCATGCGATCGCTTGGCCGGCTGCGGGAGGTGGAAATGGCGAAGCGGATCCAGCCAGCCGGCGTGTAAGGCTCAGACGAGCAAGCGGGCCGGGGCCTCGAGATAGCCTTTCAACGCCTGGATGAAAGAAGCCGCATCGAAACCGTCGACGACACGATGGTCGAAGGAAGACGACAAGTTCATCATCTTGCGGATGACAATAGCCTGTCCGAGCACCATCGGTCGCTCGGCTATCTTATTCACACCAACGATGGCGACTTCGGGCGGCTTGATGATGGGCGTTGCGGCGATGCCGCCGAGAGCCCCGAGGCTGGTGACGGTGATCGTCGATCCGGAGAGCTCCTCACGGCTTGCCTTGCCGGCGCGAGCCAAATCACTGAGCCGGGTTATCTCCAGCGCGATGTCGTAGATGTCGAGAGCCTCGGCATGGCGCACAACCGGAACCAAGAGACCGCGTTTGGTCTGAGTGGCGATGCCAACATGGACAGGCGCGTGACGGCGAATTATGGCGGCTTCGTCATCGAAATGGGCGTTGATGCCTGGATGATCAGGCAACACCTTGACGAGGCCCCGGATCAGGAACGGCAGCAGAGTCAGCCGTGGTCGTCCGCCGGTCCGGTTTTCGTTGAGGTCACTGCGCAATGCTTCGAGGGCGGTCACATCAACTTCCTCGACATAGGAGAAATGCGGGATTTTGCGTTTGGCCTCCAGCATGGTTTGGGCGATCTGGCGTCGCAAACCGATCACCTCGATTTCCTCGATACCCTCATGGCGAGAACTGGCGGCCGAGGATGATTTGTCCCGCTGCCTCGCGAGCAGAACGGCATCGATATCCGCATGACGGATTTGTCCCTCAGCGCCTGTTCCCTTGAGGGTCGCCAGATCAATGTTAAGGGCGGCGGCTCTCGCGCGCACCGCAGGCGCGGCAGTCGGCCTACTCTCCGGCGGCGGCTTAGGCGGCTGGCCTCGCTCTTCCGGCGATGGCTTGATCGACGGGCCGCGCTCTTGCGGCGACGGTGCCGTCGGCTTTCTCGCCGGCTCGGCCGGAGCCGCAGAGGTGGCTTGCGCAGAAGGCTTGGCTGTCGCCTCTTCCTCCGTGGCGATCGTGACGAGCACATCACCTACGGACGCGATCTCTCCTTGCTCGCCTTTTCGAGACAAGATTTTTCCGGTTACCGGCGAGCCGATCTCGACCGTTGCCTTCTCGGTCATGACGTCGACGAGCGGCTGATCTTCCTTGACGGTCTGGCCCACCTCCACGTGCCAGGCGACGATTTCCGCCTCGGCAATTCCTTCTCCGACGTCCGGCAGTTTGAAAACATAGGTGCCCAACGCAGCCTCCTTGGCTCAGCTCGCCAGTGCACGGCGAATTGCATCAGCCACGCGATGCGGTCCGGGAAAGTAGTCCCACTCAAACGCATAAGGGTAGGGGGTGTCCCAGCCGGTTACGCGCTCGATCGGGGCCTCCAGATGATGGAAGCAGCGCTCCTGAACGAGTGCGGAGAGCTCCGCACCGTAGCCTCCGGTGCGCGTCGCTTCGTGGACGATGAGGCAACGGCCGGTTTTCTTGACGGAGGCTACAATGGGATCGATGTCGAGCGGCCACAACGTACGCAAGTCGATCACTTCTGCATCGACTTCTGCTTCGCGGGCGGCAGCAAGCGCGACATGCACCATGGTGCCATAGGCAAGAATGGTGAGGTCGCTCCCTTCCCGCACCACTGATGCCTGGCCTAGTGGAACGCGGTAGTGGTCGATGGGGACCTCGCTCGCCGGCTGGCCAGCCCATGGCTCGACGGGCCTGTCGTGGTAGCCCGCAAAGGGCCCCGAATAGAGCCGTTTTGGCTCAAAGAACAGGACCGGATCGTCGTCTTCGATGGCGCTGATGAGGAGTCCCTTGGCGTCATAGGGTGTTGACGGGATGACCGTCTTGATGCCGCAGACATGGGTGAAGAGGCCCTCCGGGCTCTGACTATGGGTTTGGCCGCCGAAGATGCCACCGCCATAGGGAGCGCGAATGGTCAGCGGCGCGTTGAACTCGCCGCCGGACCGGTAACGCAGCCGTGCTGCCTCCGAAACGATCTGGTCAAAGGCGGGGTAGATGTAGTCGGCGAACTGGCATTCGACCACGGGGCGCAAACCATAGGCGCCCATGCCAATCGCCACGCCGACGAGACCGCCTTCGGCGATGGGGGCATCGAACACTCGCTGCTCGCCATACCGTTGCTGAAGCCCCTCCGTTACCCGGAAGACCCCGCCGAAGAATCCGATATCCTCGCCGAAGATCACAACATCGGGATCGCGGGCAAGCATAACGTCCATCGCCGAATTGAGCGCCTGCACCATGTTCATCGTCGCCATCAGGGCTTCTCTTCGCGTTGAGCGCGCAAACGCGCGAGCTCGGCCTGCTGCTCACGCAGATGCCAGGGCATCTCTTTATAGACGTCTTCGAACATCGTGGCCGGATCGTGATGAGGACCCTCGCTCAGGATCCCATAGGTCTGCGCCTCCGCATTGGCGGCCCGCACCGTTTCCTCGAGATCGGCAGCGAGTTGCTGGTGGCGCTCATCGCTCCACTCGCCCAACCCGATCAAATGGGTCTTCAGCCGATCTACCGGATCGCCCAGCGGCCAATGCTGCCCTTCGTCACCGGGGCGATAGCGGCTTGGATCATCGCTCGTGGAATGAGGGGCCACTCGATAGGTAAAGAGCTCGATCAGCGTCGGACCCTGGTTGGAGCGGGCGCGGTCGGCCGCCCATCGCGTGACGGCATAGACTGCAAGCAGATCGTTGCCGTCGACTCTGATGCCTGGAATTCCAAAACCGATGGCACGGGAAGCGAAGGTTGCCTCCTCGCCGCCGGCGACGCCCTGACTCGATGAGATGGCCCACTGATTGTTGACCAGATTCAGAATGACGGGGGCGCGATAAACCGCTGCGAAGATAAGACCATGATGGAAGTCTCCTTCAGCAGACGAGCCTTCGCCGATCCAGGCCGCAGCGATCCTGCGATCACGTTTGTAGGCCGACGCCATCGCCCAGCCGACGGCCTGGGGAAACTGCGTGCCGACATTGCCGGAAAGCGTGAAGAATCCGGCGTCGCGAGCCGAATAGAGGATGGAAAGCTGCCGGCCCTTCAACCGATCGCGGGTGTTCGAATAGATCTGGTTCATCATGTCGACGATCGGCCAGTCGCGAGCGATCAACAGACCCTGCTGGCGATAGGTGCCGAAGCACATATCGTCGCGGTTGAGCGCGAAGGCCTGGCCCACCGCCACCGCCTCTTCGCCAGTGCATTTCAGATAGAAAGACGTCTTGCCCTGACGCTGCATCCGGAACATCCGCTCATCGAAAGCTCTGGTGAGCATCATGGCGCGCAGCGAACGCCTTAGGGTTTCGGGTTCAAGCTTGGGGTCCCATGCTCCGACGGCATTGCCGTTGTCATCAAGAACGCGAACCAACCCATAGGAAAGCTCGCGCGTCTCGGAAGCCTTGCAATGGACATCGGGCCGTTTGGCCTCGCCCGCCCGAGGCAATTGGAGATAGCTGAAATCAGGTGTGTCGCCGGGTCGAAAGCGCGCGGTTGGGATGTGCAAGGCTAGCGGAGGTCTGTTCTTCATGTGTGTCATACCGCCGTGGTTCAATAACGAACTCGAAGGAGAGTCGTTGCTCAGCCTAACAAGAACAGGATACCGAAACAGGCTAACCGGCTCGGTCAAATTCCCTAAAATCGGAGAGGTTTTCTAGCCGGTTTTTTATGGACGCGAGCCTTTTGTCAGCCAAGTGAATATCTGAATCCACAGCTTTTTGTAGCCTTCCCATTGGCAAAATGCCGGTGAAAGCCAATGCGGGCCGATGTCGGAGGTCCACGCCGCGGTTCGCCCTTTTTCAAACTCGCCGACAACCAACAATGGATGACTGCCCTGATCTTCGGGCAGCGATGCGATCAACTCGACGGCGCGATCGGTACGCAGGGCAACTTCGTTTACGCCCAGAATGGGGGGCCAGGGAGGGTCAATTCCCTTGACGACCGGGTGATCGGCTCTCTTGATGACAGGCACTGCGCCTTCGGGAATCTCGATGCGATCATCATGGGGGAGGCAGGTGACCGGAAGAACATCTTCGACCGCTGTTCGGCGCCAACGGGCGCGGCCATCGATTCCCTGGAAGCTATAGTATCCACCAATCATCAGAAGCGATCCGCCGCCTGCCACCCACTCCTTCAGAAGCTTTAGGCGATTGGGGAAGGTCTGTGAGCGAAGCCACACATTCGGGTGCAAGAGGATGGTGTTGGAACCTATGTCCGACAGAACGACAAGGTCGTAGCGGCGCAAAGTTTCGAGAGCGGCCGGAAAGCTCTCTGCGGCCTCGTGAGACGGCATGTAGTGGAGATCGAAGGGGCTGTCTTTCAAAGCTTCAACCAGGGGCTCGGCACCGAGGTGAAACGTAACGCTGCCGAACTGGTCAAATCCCTTGTAGTGGGTTGCCGCCGACACCCAGCTCTCGCCGGCGAGAAGCACTTTCTTGCGTTGCATTTAGTCTCTCCCGCTTGAGAAAAATTGTTTAGCTCTTGTGCCTACGCTGACTGCGCGCTTGCTTAGCCGCGTTGATCGCGTTCTGGAAAGCCCTGACACCCATCATGTTGATGAAAGGCCTGCCAAGCTTCGCATTGACGGCCAGGCGCAATTCATGTGCGTCGGTATCGGCCAGTGCGTCGAATGACTCGATCCCGATCATGTCCAGAAAATCGGCGGTGCGCGGACCGCACAGGTGCACGGCTTCGATTTTTTTTCTTTCGGCGGGCGGCAGCGGCATCGATGAACTGTGCACTTGAGGTTCCGCTTTTTGCAATTGCCCGCCACCTCCTACCCTGATAAGTTGCTGGCTAAGCGCATCTGCAACCATAACTTTCGGTCGGCAGAACAGAGTGGGTCTGAGAATGGATACGCCAGCGAAGAAGAGGAAAATGCCGCTCGACTATGTGCTTCGCTCCCTGCACGACGCAATGGAATTGGTGTTCGAGTATTATTACGATCCGAATTACATACCGAGCGCCGACGACCTTGTGCTTTTCGAGGCCTTGCACAAGCAGATCGTAGGCTATGTTGCGATGTCGATGATCATCATTCCCGAGATGCGCAAGCGAATTGCCGACAGCGGTGGCTAAACCACCCCTGGGTCTGTGGTGGCTACAAACCTGGTACCCCAGTACAATAAGACCGCGCTCAACAGGAGCTGGCGGGTACCCATGGGCGGACCAGAGTTGCAAACCTTCAGAGAGATTGCCTTTTTCAAATCGCTGAGCGAGCAGGCAGCCCTTAATCTCAGCCGGGAATGCAACCGAAGAACATTCGAAGCAGGCGATCTCATCATCGGCCACATGGACCAGACGTTCGATGTTTTGTTTCTGATGTCCGGTCATGCAAGGGTGAACGTTTACTCGCTGGCTGGCCGGCGGGTGAGCTTTCGCGACATGGTGGGGGGAGCGATTTTCGGCGAACTTTCGGCGATCGACGGGGAGCCCAGATCGGCGAGCGTCGAAGCGGTGGGCCCGTGCACGGTGGTCGTCATGCCGAGAAAGGTGTTCTTGCGAGCCCTGCGCGAGGAACCGGAATTTACGATGGCAGTGATGGTTCACCTCACGCGTCAAGTCCGGACGCTGACGGGGCGCGTTTTCGAGTTCAGCACGCTTGCAGTGCGCAACAGGGTGCAAGCAGAACTCTTGCGGCTGGCTCGCCCGGAGGGTCAAAACGAAGCAGTGTTATCGGCGGCCCCGACACATGAGGAAATCGCCAGCCGGATCAGCAGCCACAGGGAAGCCGTTACCCGGGAGCTGTCGAGGCTCGAGGAGAAAGGGTTGATCGTCAAACAGGGACGCAGCTTGCGGATCCCAGATCTCGAGAGGCTGCGCAGGCTTATCGAAGAAGGCGGGGAAGATTAGAAACTTCCCGCGCCATTTCGGTAGCGTCGCGTTTCACTCATCAGACAGCGAGCGCGAAAGCTTTTGCGCCGGCGTCAGGCCGATGTCGTCCATCCTATGAGGATCGACCGACATGTAGCGTTCGATGTCCTTCGCATCGGCCAAACGGACGGCGCGCCCACGTAGTTTAGTGGTCATAGTCAACGCATAGCAGCGAAGCCTGATGAAAAACGCAGGCGGCGGCCGGTTCAAGGGAGCGCGGGACGTCTCCATCGAGGCCGGTCGCCGCAAGTTTACGGTTGATGTTCTGTGCGACACTGCAGGGCTCCCTTTCCTGAATGTGGCGGTAGCACGCTGTTTAGAAGAGAGTGAGCCAAGGCGCTGTGAGATTTCTCACACCCAAGAGAAGCGCGGGAGCATAGAACACCTCATGGCGGTGCTTGACACGGCCATCTCTCGTCGGAGCGTTTTCAGATGCGCCGATCAAGTCCGCGCATGACGGTGAGGGGGAGACAAAAGTTTGTCGCTTGGAAATATCGGGCAGTTGTGGTTGGCTACTCACCAATGCGGCGTCGCGGGCAGGGGAGCGGAGAATGCTCGGGCGAGTGATTGGATGGTTGAGATGCCGCTTGCGGCTGTGCCGAGGGCTCAAGTGCTACGATGACAGCGGCATTTATTGGGAGTGCGGCACATGCGGAAGGGTCATGCGGTGAGCAAAGACATTTATCCGCTATCGGCGCTGGCAAGGAGAGTGCATGGCGAAGGCTGTTCTTATTCTCGTCGGAACGAACAAGGGCAGTTTTTTCCTGAAGAGCGACGCGCGGCGGCGCGCGTGGGAATTGCGCGGCCCGTTTTGCGATACGCTGCCGATCAATCATGCGATTGTCGATAGGCAAACGGGCACGATCTATTGCGGCGGTGGAAACAGGTGGCGCGGTCCCGCCGTCTGGAAGACGACGGATCTGGGCGAGACATGGACCCAGTCGAGCGATGGTTTAAGTTACGGCAGCGATGAGCCGATCAGGGCAGTCTGGTCGCTGGCGCGCAACGGCAGCGTTCTTTATGCGGGCGTTGAACCGGCCGGTCTGTTCAAAAGCGATGATGAGGGTCAGACCTGGACGCATGTTGAAAATCTGAGAAAGCACCCGTCCAAGCCCGACTGGCAGCCCGGAGGGGGCGGCCTCATCCTGCATACAATCGTCGCTCATCCAAGCGATGAGAGGCAGCTATGGGTTGGAATCTCCGCAGCGGGTGTGTTCCACACGGCTGACGGGGGCAGAAGCTGGCAAGCGAGGAACAGGGGAACACGAGCCGACTTCCTGCCGGACGATCGGAGATACCCCGAACACGGTCAATGCGTGCACAGCATGGTGATGGCGCCCGGGAGGCCGGATCAGCTCTACCAGCAAAATCATTGCGGAATGTATCGCAGCGACGATGGGGGGAAGACCTGGGAGAGCATCGAGGAAGGCTTGCCAACATCGTTCGGTTTCCCGGTTGCGGTTCATCCGCGCGATCCTGAGACCCTATATTTCTTGCCACTCAATGGCGATTCCATCGGACGATATGTGCCGGATGGAAAGGCTGCCGTGTGGCGCACGCGCGATGGGGGTGAAAACTGGCAGCCATTGCGAAAGGGGTTGCCACAGGCCAACAGCTTCTTTGCCGTCCTGCGACAGGCAATGGCCACCGACCGCCTAGACCCGGCCGGCGTTTATTTCGGAACGAACTCAGGCTCGCTCTTCGCCAGCATTGACGAAGGCGACAACTGGGACTGCATCGCCCAGCACCTGCCGCTCATCCTGTCCGTCGAGACCTATGAACTCGATCGGTGAGGCCCGTCGGCTTATTCTGTAATAGTACTTGTTACAATTATAAAATTGGGCTATTTCACCAGCGTTAGAAAACTGCAATGGAGACCAAAAATGATCAGCGGGGTCATCCCCACGTCGTTTTCAGGCCCGCTCTTGTCGATCCTTCGCATCATGACAGGGTTGCTTTTCCTCGCACACGGCACCGCCAAGCTGTTGAAGTTTCCGGCCACGCAATATTTCCCGGACGGAGCGCCGTTGTTCTCCTTCACCGGCTTTACCGGCGTGCTCGAGCTCGTTGGCGGGCTGCTCATCGCTCTCGGCCTGTTTACGCGATTTGCTGCGTTCATCCTGTCGGGCATGATGGCGGTCGGGTATTTCATGGTTCATGCTCCGCAGGGATTTCATCCGATGAACAACGGCGGAGAGCTGGCTATCCTCTTCTGTTTCATTTTTCTCTATATCGCTGCCGCGGGAGCTGGGCCGTGGAGCATCGACGCCATGGCGGAAGGGAAAGCCCTCACAAATCGACGAACTTGAACGCATCGCGTTGGCGCACGATCCGCCCCAGGGACGTGGTTGGAAAATGCGCGGTACAAAACACCAGGGACGTGTCGCAATAGCGGTCGAACAGCGTGCGACGCGTCTTGCCCGCCTGGTTTGAGTCGAAATCAGCGAACATGCCAAGCTCCGGATACAGAGCCTGCAAAGGCGAGTGCATCATATCGCCGGTGACAAGGGCCTGTTCACCTTCGCTGCCGAGCAGAACAGAATAGTGATCAATAGTATGGCCGGGGGTGGGGAGAAGGCGCACCAGATCATCCAGAACATGGTCGGTCTGCACCAGCACCACCCGGCCCGCCTCGACCACGGGCAATACCGAGTCGGTGATCCAGGGAACCAGGTCCGGGTCTCGCTTTTGGCGTTCGGTCCAGTGGGCCATTTCGCTATCGGCCATCAGATATCGGGCGTTCGGGAAAGTGGGGACCCACCGACCATTGTCGAGTCGCGTATTCCAACCCACATGATCGGGGTGCAAGTGCGTGCACATGACGTAGTGGATGTCATCCGGCGTGAGGCCGGTTCGCGCCAAGTTTTTTTCGTAGCGGTCACTGTCCAGCATGTGCCAGAAGAGCCGCCTTGGCCGCGGCTTATGATTGCCGATGCAGGGATCGATGAGGATGTTGTGGTGGGGCGTCTGCAGGATGTAGCTCTGGATGCGCAGGATGAGCTTTCCCGAGGAGGGATCGATAAACCGCGGCTCCAGCCACGAGCGGTTCTCGGCCAGCATTTCCTCGGTCAGGGCGGGAAAGAATTCCGGAACATCGAAAAATGGCGCTTCCTGCTCAATCACCTGATGGATGGTGATGTCGCCGAGCACAAGCACCTTGGTCATAAACTGTCCCCGTGATCCGCCGATCTGCCCGCGAATTTATTTTTCCTGCAGAACGGACAAGATGTGATCAGCCGGATCCTTGAACCAGGCGATCGCCTTAGGGCCCATTTCACCCCTGAAGATGCCTTTCTTGTCCGTTTTTATTCCGGGCATGTCATACTGTTCCATATGAATGCCGCGCCGCTCGAGCTCGTCGACGGTTTTCTCGATGTCGGTAACGCTGAAGTTCAGAACGGTATGTTCCGGCGGGGTGTAGTCGTCGGACTCATAGATGAAGACGACTGTGCCGCCGGCGAGGTGCAGTTCCAATCCTTCAGGTCTTTCCTTCACCGTGAGGCCAAGCTTATCGGTATAAAAACGCTTGGCTTTTTCCAGATCATCAACCGAAAAACTGCTAAAGGCCGAAGTGTTCTTGAACATCGATCGTCTCGCTGGTTTTTGCATTTCGATTACGAAGTACCAAATGCCCATATCAAGCCAAGGTTCCGATAGGGTGCGCGCCTAGGCCTTCACGCGCTCTATGAGCGCCATGGCCGCAGCGGGATCGCGCACCTTCGCACCGCTGATCATGTATATGAACACAGGCCGTTTCTTTTTGGGTGCGGATTTGGGGTCGATCTTCGGCAGGTCGTCCGGTGCTCCACCAGACTCCCATACCTTGGCGCGTGCCGCCCAGCGACCGATATCAGCCTTCGAGTAGCCCGTCGGCTGATTTTCTTCGGTGCGCTGCAGACGCGCATAGATGAAATCCGCGGTAATGTCGGCGATCGCCGGATAATCATCGGAATCGGCATAGACGATGGCGACGTTGTTTTCGTGCGCCAATTCGATGAGCTTGGGAACCTGAAAGCTCTTGTGGCGCGGCTCGATCACGTGCATCAACTCGCGGCCGCCGGATTTGCGGGGAAGGAGCTTGAGGAAAGAACCCAAGTCCTCGGCATCGAATCGCCTGAAGGGTGCGAACTGCCACAGCACTGGCCCTAGTTTTTCGCCAAGCTCGACGATGCCGCTGTTGATGAACCAGCTGACCCGGTCGGCGGACTCGGCAAGCTTGCGGGTGTTCACAACGGCGCGGTGGCCCTTCACCGCGAAGACGAAATCGTCAGGCGTTTCGTCTCGCCATTTGCGAAAACTCTCCGGCGACTGGGTGCGGTAGAAGGTGCCGTTGATCTCGATCGTCGTCAGCTTGCGGCTGGCGTAACTCAGCTCATCGGCATGCTTCAGATCCTTCGGGTAGAACGTGCCGCGCCACGGCTCATAGGTCCAACCGCCGACACCGACGCGGATCATGGCAGCAACGCTTCCGCATCAGCCCAGATGCGGCGGACGAATTCGCCGGCTGGTTGGCCTCTCGCCATCGCTGCGCTTTGTCCCGCCCACAGCAACATGCGGTCGAGATCGTCGGAGCGCTGAGCGGCCTCGCGCATTGGCGCCGTCAGAGCGCGCTGGATGGGGAAGGGTGCCGGACGCGGTGCGTCGGATGTGCGGCTCGCGCGGACATAGGCGGTTTCGATTGCGCGGCCCAGCCTGCCGGTGAAGGCTCGGGTGGGTGTCGTCTTCTCCGGCTCAAGCTCCGAAAGCGCATTGGCCCACACGGGATGGGTTTTTGCTTCCGGACAGCGCAAAAGCGCGGTTCCAATTTGCACGGCACTTGCACCGAGAGTGAGGGCGGCCGCTATGCCGCGACCATCACCTATGCCGCCGGCTGCGATGATCGGAATGGTGAGCTTGTCGGCCAGCCGCGGCAGCAAAGCAAAGAGACCTACGGACTGGTTTTCGGCGGCTGTCTCGTCAAAACAGCTGCGATGTCCGCCGGCCTCGAAGCCTTGAGCGATAACGGCATCGGCGCCAGCAGTTTCGGCCGCGCGCGCCTCGGAGAGCGTGGTTGCGGTGGCAAACCAGGCGATACCACCGGCCTTTAGCTTTTCGAGGAAACGCGGGGGATACACCCCGAAGATCGACGACACTACCGTTGGAGTTGCAGCGAGCATCGCTTCGCACTGCTTATCGAAATTGAGCGGCTTTGCATCGGCGGCATCAGCGGGAACATGCGGCCCCCACTTCGATAGAAATTCCCTCATCCTCGTCTCCGCCGCCTGATCGCGCACAGGAGCGGGGCCCGGAATCCAGAGGTTCAGTTGGAAGGATCGATTGCTCTGGCCACGAAATTCGGCGGCCCAGGCAGTAATCCCGTCGGGGGAGGTCAACACAGCGCCCATTCCGCCCATTCCGCCAGCATTGGCCACTGCAATTGCGAGGCTCGCAGGACACGCTCCGGCCATCGGAGCCTGGAGAATCGGTATCTGCATGCCGAAGCGCTCGCAGAACTCGGCGGCCCGGCGACGTGCGGTTGGGATGCGGCTTCTTTCGTCCATAGCGCCTTCAAAAGACCGCGCACACTAGCGCAATCGAGCCAGCATTTCACTAGGCACCCGCAAGAAGGGAAAGGGAAACCTTTCGCCATTGCGCAGGCCGGAAACGCCCGCCATAATTTTCCCGGTGGAATGGCGAGATCGTCGAGGAAAGATGTTCGAGGGAGGGTGTACCTGCGGTGAAGTGCGTTACCGGATGACGAGCGAACCCATGTTCGTGCATTGCTGCCACTGCCGTTGGTGCCAGCGCGAGAGCGGTGCCGCATTCGCCCTCAACGCGCTGATCGAATCTGATCGCGTGATTGTGTTGAAAGGGGCGCCGGCGATGGTGCAAATACCAACCAATAGCGGCAAGGGAC
This sequence comes from Aestuariivirgaceae bacterium, assembly GCA_036555325.1. Lineage (GTDB taxonomy): Bacteria > Pseudomonadota > Alphaproteobacteria > Rhizobiales > Aestuariivirgaceae > DATBLQ01. Next base: position 27,939 of record DATBLQ010000030.1, read on the forward strand.
AAAAAGTTGCCCGGTGCCCGGCTTGCCAGATCGCCTTGTGGAGCAACTATGCGGGCGCGGGGGATGCCATCCGGTTCATCCGGGTCGGAACACTCGATGAGCCTGACCGGATGCCGCCAGATATTCACATCTACACGATGTCCAAGCAGCCGTGGGTGAGCCTTTCGCCAGAGGTCCCGGCGGTAAAGGAGTACTACCGGCGCGACGATTACTGGCCGAAGGAAAGTCTTGCCCGACGCAAAGCCGTCCTGGGTCAAGGCTAGGCGAGTTCGATCCAGCCAAACCATGCGAACTCCCACCGGCGCGTCATTCGATGACAGGCAGAGCCCTCCGGCAGCGTCCCAAAAACGGGACAGCGGCCAGGAGCGGCTTGGAATGCTCCTGGTCTTCGGCTCGGCGCTTGTCTGGAGCTTCGGAGGAGCCATAGCACGCACTATCGAAGCCGACGATATTTGGACGATCGTGTTTTGGCGCGCCAGTTGGGCGAGCGTGTTCCTCCTCTGCTTCATGATCGTCCGCGACGGCGTCCACGGAACACTCGCGCTGCTTCGCGGCATCGGCCGCCCGGGCCTGGCGTTGGCAGCTTGTTTCGCCACGGCGTCGACCACCTTCATCGTCGCTCTTTCCTATACGACGGTTGCCAATATTCTTCTCATGCAAGCCGGCGTTCCCTTGATCGCGGCGCTCATCGCCTGGGCGGTGCTGCGCGAAAGGGTGGATCCTCCAACCTGGGCGGCGATCACCGCGGTGATCATCGGCGTGGCGGTCATGGTGTCGGATTCCCTCACAGGCAATGTATCGCTCATCGGCAACTGCCTTGCCTTGCTGATCTCGATTGCATTTGCATCGGCCACCGTCATCACGCGACGCTACTCACAGGTGCGGATGACGCCTGCCGGTTGCCTTGCAACGATGATCGCCGCCTGCGTCGCATTCACATTGAACAAGAGCCTTGCCGTCTCGGCAGCCGATATGGGGCTTCTGTTCGGATTTGGGGCGCTCAATCTGGGGCTTGGGCTTGTACTGTTCGTCACCGGCGCCCGCTTAGTACCGGCGGCAATCGCGGCTCTGATCGGAACGCTGGAGACAGTGCTGGGTCCGGTCTGGGTCTGGCTCTTTCATGGAGAGATTCCATCCGGCCGGACCATCATTGGAGGGATGATGGTGTTCTTCGCGCTGATCCTGCATCTCGGTTGGCAGTATCACAAGCAGAGGCACATCATGAAAACTGCAACACCGACCTAGAATTCTCGCCGTATTTTTCATCATCACGGGCTTCGCCCGGTCCGGGCAAGACGTTCCACAATCACCGTCTTCGTCAGGGTCAGCCGGGAGCCTGACCGATATCGGAAAGCAATTTGACGAACCATGGAGTCTTCAGGTCGAACGGCTTGCCGCCCTTGATCCGGGCGAATTCGATGATCCCAAGCCTTCCGCCGTTTTCATCGTCATGGCCAACGACGCCCGACCGCCCGGCGAGGGCACTTTCCACTGCAACGCCAACCATGTCGTCGATGAGCCGCAGGTCTTCGGCGTTGGCAGCAGCGGAGCGGGCAAAGTAGCCGGATTTCTGGATCAGTATTTTTTCGGCACCGATGAACTTGCCGAATTGTCGGCCAAACCATTCTCCGGCATTTATCTCGTCGAGCTTGATGTGGCCGAAAGGGTCGCGGGCCACTTTTTCACCGCGCGATTCCAAATCCCGCACGACATCGGCAGCGCCGGCAGCCTCGCTGACAAAAAGACAGACGGAGTCCTTTGCATCCATGACGCGCGTCAACCGTGCCGTTTCACGAGGGATGTCCAGGACCATTTCGGGAAGGTAAACAGCGTCGATATCCTTGTGCGGCACGTCGAGACCGAGGGCCGGGACGAACTTCAAGGTGGCCAGGATTTCGCGCCACGCCCGGGCGGTGCTGGCAGTCAGCCAACCGCTGTTTCGTCCCATGATTTCGTGTACGACCAGCGTGCGACGGCTGGCGCTCAGCTCATTCACCACATTCTCGAAGAAACGGGCTCCCTGTTCGGCAGCGGTGATGGCACCAAGCGACTGGTGGATCGGCTTGATGTCGTTGTCCACCGTCTTTGGCAAGCCGACCACCGTCAGCCGATAGTTGGTTTTGGCAAGATGGGCGGCCAGGTTGGCGGCCGTCGTATTTGTGTCATCGCCGCCGATGGTGTGAAGAACGGTAACGCCATCGCGCCTTAACTGCTCTGCGGCTTTGTCCAAAGGGTTCTCGCCCTTTCGAATGAGACCGCGCTTGATGCAATCCTCGATATTGCCAAGGTTGACACGGCTATTCCTCAGCGGAGAGCCGCCGTGCAGGCGAAGGATCCCGGCGTTCGCCCGGATCTCAGGGGAAATTGTGGCGGAGCTGCCGGTCAACACGCCTCGATAGCCGCCGCGATAGCCTATGATGTCCGCCTTCGGCACTACCTGGGTGTAGCGTTCAATGAGGCTCCCGACGGAGGCGGAGAGGCAGGGAGCCAGTCCGCCTGCCGTCAGCATGGCAATCTTGTGTTGCTGCGTGGACATCTGTATGACCGGCTTAGCTCATTGTTGCTGTTGGGGCCAAATCCAAGATAAGCTTGCCCGATAGTCAAGTGTTAGACATTGAACATTGGAGTCGCCAATTGCCTCATCCGATGCACTTTACTGTTGGCATCAACATAGACGGTAAGACAAGCCATATTCGGGTTGATGCGGAAGACGCTCTCATGGCTGCCCTGAAGGTCAAAAGCGAAAGCCCGACGGCGCGGATCACCTATGTGCGCCCGCAAAACCGCCGCGGGGACGCTCGCCATCCGCCCCTCGCGCTGGACGAACATTAAAACTGGGCGAACATCAAAACTGAGGCGAACAGTAAATCTGGACGAACATTAAAACTGAGGCGAACATTAAAACTGTCGGCCAGGCCTAAATTTCGGCGAGTATGCAACCTATATCTGACCATGTTCCTTATCAGGCGATAGGAATGTGTAACCTCAAATACGGAGGAAATCAGAATGTGCGACTACTCGCTTGAAGCCTATCGGAGTCGCCCGGCCAGAGAAGGTGAACAATACGTCACTCACCGTTTCTCCAGCAGCGCAATCGGATTCATTGCGCCTGGCGATCCAACCACTGCAGTCTGCATGGCCTATGACACCAAGCTGCAATTGGAGAATATTCCGCAGTCGGTTCAGACCTCGCTCGGTGTGCCCGCCAGCAATCTGGCCACATTCGCGCGCGTTGAAGGCGGTGTATTCCAAGATGGCGTGCGCTTCCATAACGGCGCACAGATCACCCTCCAGCAGCTCGGTCCGGGCGTGAAAGCGGTGGTGGTAGACGCGCTCTTGCAGCCGCGACGGGAACGAAAGACTGCGGATGCGCTTTAGATCATGCTGACAAGGGCTGAATTCGGCAGATTGGACGATCGCGGTTGAGTTCAGCCCATCGGCGCTGCGAGTTTTTTCGGCTGACTACCCTACGGTTCGGTGGGAGACACGCGGATTGCCGTCATCACCCAACGAGCATAGCCACGGCTATAGACGCGGCCACGACAGCGATCGTTAGGAGCGTGGTTGCCAGGGGTTTGGACCCCTCAAGGGTCATGCTCGACACGAGAACGGAGCCGATCGGCGTGCGCAGACTTTGCGCCGGCGTGGTCTTTTGGCTGCCCATGACGTTTCTCCCTGGGGCGCTGTCCTTTGTGGATTTGCGGGAGCTTGGCAATAAAACTTTTCGTGAACTGCCAGCGTGCCCCGTAAAAACCAGCGCAAGTTGCACGTCAGCCTCCACATCAACGGCGTGATGCCCGGACCGCTTGTCAAAGCGAGTGAGCCGACACGCAAGAGTTAGCTGTGTCGAGCAGGGCGGAGGCGCGACACTCGGATCGATCGTCTGAACTCCTGCAAGATCCCTACATATTCGTCATGCCAAGAGGCTCGAGGACGGATTCGTTTCGATATTTTCGGCGGCAGGCATACCGAGCGTGGAGGCTCGCGGGTCAGCGCCATGCGCGCCAGGCGGGCAGCGCCCAAGGGTGCCGCCGCTTCGGCGTTACGGTAGAGCACCAAGTCCCTTCCCAATACGTCAGCTAAGATCTGCACCCAAAGGGTGCTGCGGGCCGCCCCGCCGACGACGGGCAGCTCTTTGCCTCCGCTGGCCGTCGTCTGCAGACGATCTTCGACATCGGCAAACGAGAGCGCCACGCCTTCGAGCACCGACTGGACCAGGTTTGCGCGCGTGGTGGCGTGACCGACGCCCAAGAAGGCGGCGCGCAGGTCGGGATCGTTGTGGGGGGTGCGTTCCCCTGCAAGATAGGGCAAGAACAATGCAGGCGAAGGAGACCTCGCAGTCTTCTCGACGTCCGCCAGCGCGGCACCGATGGTTACCCCCAATATCCTGCAAATCCATTCAAGGCAGCTTGCGCCGTTGAGGAGCGCTGCCATTTGATACCAACGTCCGGGCAAGCAGTGAGCGAAGGAATGGACCGTTGGGTCAGGTCCGAGTGTGAAGCGTTCGCGCACGACAAAATATTGGCCCGACGTTCCAAGTGAGAGGAAACTATCACCTTCAGCAATGGCGCCAATGCCCAAGGCACCGGCCGCAACGTCGCCAGCGCCTGCCGCGAGAACGACGCCTTTGGGAAGCCCGAGTTTCCTGGCGATGGAAGGGAGAAGCGTTGCCGAGACATCGGGGCCCTCGGCAAGACGGGGCAGGTGGGTGGGAAGCAGACCGCCGGCAGCGACGATGGGGGCGGACCACTGGCGGGCGCGCACATCGAGCCACAGGGACCCTGCGGCATCGGACATATCGGTCACATATTCGCCGGTCAGCTTCAGGCGCACGAAATCCTTGGCGAAAACCACGTGGGCGATGCGGTCGAACACCTTTGGTTCGTGACGGCGCAGCCACAGGACCTTCGGCGCGGTAAAACCGGCCATGGGAATCACACCGGCGATCTCATGCAGGTTCGGTACCAGCTTGGCGAGTTCGGCGCATTCGGCCCGTGCGCGCGCGTCGTTCCACAGTATCGCAGGACGCAATGGGCGCCCGCTTTCGTCCAAGCAAACAGCAGCATGCATCTGACCTGTCAGCCCGATCGAGGAAACATCCGCCCAGACCTTGGGCAAGCGATGGCGCAGTTTGCCGCACACCGCGAGAAAGGCCGACCACCATGCTTGCGGTCTTTGCTCAGACCAGTGGCGTCGCGGCCGCTCGATTCGAAGCGGGTGGCTGGCTGTCGCAAGGATTTCCTGATTCTCATCGATGAGAATGCCCTTGACGTTGGTGGTACCGATATCGACGCCTAAGACGGGAGGCATGTGGCGAGCAACAGCTTCATCGTGGTTGATGGTTGGGGCAAGACTGACTTCAAGCGGTCGAATTCTATTTGACTGCTTTTTTTATTGGATGATACCGTTCGGCGAAAGGCTGGCTCGATCGAGCGAACAATGGGAATTCTGCCATAAGACGGGGGTTTGCATGAGCGGCCGGCTAAGCGGGCAGGCGGCGCTCGTTGTGGGGGGAGCGCGCGGCATCGGCAAGGCCATCGCACAGCGCTTGGCGGAGGAAGGTGCCGGGGTTCTCATCGCGGACCGCGACGAGGAAACCGGTCGGAAAGCCGCACTTGACCTTAAGGGTCGCGTCGAATTTGTGAGAGCCGACATAGCGGTCAAAAAAGATGCCGAAAATGCTGTTTCCGTCGTGGCAAGCAGGTTCGGTCGGCTCGACATACTGGTGCAGAATGCGGGCATCTATCCTTTGACCCTGATCGAGAACATCGAGCCCGAGGAATGGGACGCTGTCCTTGCGGTAAACCTTAAGGGTACCTACCTCGCAGCGCGAGCGGCGTTGGGCATCATGAAGGCGAGCAGGCGGGGGCGGATGATCTTCATCTCCTCCATCACCGGACCGCGGGTGACGGCTCCAGGGCATGGCCACTATTCGGCCTCCAAGGCCGGCATCAACGGATTCATCAAGGCGGCGGCGCTCGAGTTTGCAGGATACGGCATTACGGTGAACGGAGTTGAGCCGGGAAATATCATGACCGAGGGGGTCATCGCGCATCGATCGCCGGACTTCATCAAGTCAATGGAAGACTCGGTGCCACTCGGGAGGCTCGGCTCGCCGCGCGATGTGGCAAATGCCGTTCTGTTCCTGGCTTCGGATGAGGCTTCCTATATCACCGGAACAACAATCATCGTCGACGGTGGCCAGACGTTGCCCGAAGGCAAGGATTTTCGTATCGCACCCGAGTGATTTTTATGACCAGGAACGACATCATCGACCGCCTCAAGCTTAGGCGGATCATCAATGCATCGGGCACGATGACGGCTCTGGGGGCTTCGCGCGTGCGGCCGGAGGCGGCGGCGATGAGCCTGGAAATCATCGATCATTTCGTAGACATCGACGAGCTGCAGGCGGCCGCAGGCAGGGCAATCGCGCAGGCAACCGGCGCGGAGGCCGGCTGTGTCACGTCGAGCGCTTCCTCGGCAATGTCGATTGCCATTGCAGCGGCGATGACGGGTCCCGACCTCGGCCGTATCGAACGACTGCCCGATACCGCGGGGCTAAAAAGCGAGGTCGTCGTGCAGGCCGGGCACCTCGTGAACTATGGCGCACCGATCGAGCAGGCGATCAGGCTTGCGGGCGCAAGTCCCGTGGCGGTGGATGCCGGCAGAGACATCACAAGCTCGATAACGAGCAACACCACAGCGGCGCTGTACGTCGTCTCGCACCATGTTGCGGACCCAGGCATGCCGCTCGGCGAGTTCATAGCAGTCTTCAAACCGCACGGCATTCCTGTGATCGTCGACTGTGCGAGCGAGTATGATCTCAGAGGCCCGGTAGCACTCGGTGCGGACATTGCGATCTACAGCGCCCACAAATTCCTGGGCGGCCTGACGGCCGGGCTCATGGCTGGGCGGCGCGACATCATTCGGGCGGCCTATTTGCAGAACAGGGGAATAGGGCGCCACATGAAAGTCGGAAAAGAGGGCATTGCCGGCGCCATTGCGGCGCTCGAGGCATGGAGCAAACGCGATCACGCGGCCGCACGGGCGCGACAGCTTGGCATAGCCGCGCTGTGGCTCGCTTCATTGCGCGATGTGCCGGGCTTGAGTGTTGAGAAATGCGCCGACTCGACCGGCAACCCCATCGACCGGGTCAAGGTGAGCGTGCATAAGGATGCAGGCCTCTACGCATGGGAGCTCGCAGCCAGGCTGGCGGCACGGGATCCTTCGGTGCGGGTCAGGGACGACCTCTTGGAACATGGCTATTTTTTTCTCGACCCGTGCAACCTTGCGCCCGGCGAAGAGGAGACCGTGGCGAGAGCAATCAGAAGCGAGGTGGAGCTGGCGGCAAAACGGCGGGATGGATGCAGGGAAAGCTTCGCGAATCACTGCAAGCGCATCACCGCACGCCAGCTCGAATGGCCCGAGGGGTTTTAGACGGGTTCACTCCACACCTCGTCATGCCCGGATCGCCGCGAAAAGCGGCGCGGCAGCGGCGTCATCGTCCGCATCAGG
>DATBLQ010000043.1:0-158454 GCA_036555325.1 Aestuariivirgaceae bacterium
TCGCGAATCGCCCGAAAGCGTTCAGCCGGGAGTGAGCGAGTAAGGGAGGCCATAATGAAAGCGCGTCCACTGCCCTTTGCCGATCAGGAGCGGCAACCGTTTCATCCTCAGCTACCGGTGAGCCTGGGGGCCCAGCCGCCCAAAAAGAGCGCTCAGCTCTTCAGCCCGAAAATACTCCAGATCCTTCAGCGCGGCCTCGACCTTCAGCGGCAGGGAAAACTCCAGGAAGCCGAATATCACTATCAGCTCGTACTGCGCCAGCATCCCGATCATCCAGAAGCGCTGAACTTGCTTGGCACCCTTGCCTCCAAGGCCAAGAACCACACCGTTGCCATCGAATGCCTGACCAAGGCGGTGAGTGCACAGCCCAAAAACTTCTACTACCGAAACAACCTCGGTTATTGCCTCAACAACGCCAAAAAAGCCCGCGAGGCCATTCCGCATTTCCGCAAGGCCATGGCCGACAATCCGCGGATGGTCGAACCGGTCGTCGGCCTCGGCAATTCCTATCGGCTCCTCGGCGAAGGCGAGAACGCCGAGAAGATCTTTCGCCGCGCCATCGAGATGGATCCCTCGAGCATCCGCTTCAAATCCCTCCTGGGGGAAGCGCTGATCGATCTTGGAAAAATAAAGGAAGCCGCTGAAATCTTCCGCAGCATCCTGGCCAAGGATTCACACAACATCTCGGCCATTGTCGGCCTCGCCGGCGCCCGCGAAGCCGGAGACCAGGAAGGCGATCTCGAGCGCTTCGAATTCGCCCTCAAGGATGCATCCCTCGAACCTGAGAAGCGCGTCTCCTTGCACATGGCGCTGGGGCAGATTTACGATCAGCAGAAAAAGCCAACCGTGGCGTTCCCCCATTTCATCCAGGCGAACGAGCTCGACAAAGAGCCCTTCAGCCTCCAGGACTATCGCAAGCAGATCGATCTCCTGATCGAAACCTTCACGCCGTTTTTTATCCTAAGCAAGAGCGGCTTCGGCAATCCCACCGACCGTCCGATCTTCGTCGTCGGCATGCCGCGATCGGGAACGACTCTCACCGAACAGATCCTCTCCAGCCACCCGCAGGTCACCGGTGCCGGAGAACTCAAGGATATGCCCCATATAAATGCCTCTCTTGGGGCTGGTCCAAAGTGGAGGCGGCAGATCGCCCGACTGTCCCAGGACAAATGCAGGGAACTTGCAGGCAGCTACCTCGCCGAGCTTGACCGGCATTCCCGCACATCGGCCCGCGTGGTGGACAAGATGCCCCACAATTTCATGCAGGTTGGCCTGATCACCCTGCTCTTTCCCAATGCGCGCATCATCCACTGCCGCCGCGATGCCATGGACAACTGCGTCTCGATCTACACGCACCGCTTCAACAAGGCGCATGGCTACAGCACCGACATGAAGATCTTGGGTCTCTACTACCGTGAATACCGCCGGCTCATGGAGCACTGGCGCAAAGCGCTGCCGGGTAAGATGTTCGAGCTTCAGTATGAGGACATGATCGCCGACCAGGAAAGCATGAGCCGCAAGCTCATCGACTTCGTCGGACTGGAGTGGGACGAGGCCTGCTTGAGCTTCCACGAGACGGAGAGAACGGTACGCACCTTGAGCCGGTGGCAGGTCCGTCAGCCCATTTATACCTCCTCGGTGAAGCGCTGGAAGAAGTATGACGAGTTCCTGGGCCCCCTCAAGGAGGGTCTTGGCGACCTCGTCGATGCGGATTGAGCGCCGCTCCAATCGCGTGGCATGCAGGCACGGGCATGCTATAGTTCATGGGCGGCAAGGGGAATTGAGGAGCGGTTCGATGACTCGTCCATGGATTGTTCTGCTTTCGGCCTTCGCCATGGTGCTGGCAACGGGCGCTGCGAGCCATGCCAAGATAGGCAAACGGAGCGACGATCATGCTGGCTTCATAGGCGCGACGGGCCGGATAGATCCCCATGCGCGCTATGAGAATGACATCGCCTATGAATTTGGCACGGTATCCAGGCGCGGCTCGCAGACCATACCCTATGTCGAACGCTGCCATTGGACGGCAAAGCCGAGCACCTTTTTCTTCACCGGCCTCACCCAGGTGTGCACCCGCCACACCCTGGAAAACACGCAGTAGCGGTCTTCGCAAACCATTGTTGCCCGAATGCAGCCGAAGCTGCATTTCGTCCACAGGCCCCCAGTTCCTTGGGGAAAGCGCAGATTTTAGCCGTTTTGACATGAGCGAATCAGGCATAATACGGCCAATTGGTGCGCGGGCCTGAGGGAAGAAAACTCCTTGATGATTCGGAGGCTGATAGCTGAGCTCATAGGTACTTTTATGCTTGTGGCAGCCGTCCTAGGCGGAGCGATTGTGTCGGGCAACGCTGCGGGACTTGGGGTTGCCTTCGCCGTTGGTCTGTCGGTTATGGCGATGATTTACGCTCTGGGTTCGATCTCTGGAGGTCATTTCAATCCGGCCGTTACCTTGGGGCTGACGACGGCCGGGCGGTTTGATCCCAAGGACCTCATTCCCTACGTATTGGCGCAGCTTGTGGGCGGATTTCTCGCAGCGCTGTTCTTCTATCTTATTCTGACGGGCAAAGCTGATTTCGTGGTCGCGGGTTTCGCCTCGACCGGCTATGGCGAACACTCTGCCGGCGGTTTTACCCTCTTCGGCGCTTTCTTGAGCGAGATCGTGTTCACGGCCATCTTCGTGCTCGTCATTGCGCGCGTGACACGTCCCGGCGGACCGAGTCTCATGGCGCCTGCTGCCATCGGCCTGACGCTGACCGCCATGCATCTCATCAGCATTCCCATTTCGAATACCTCACTTAACCCGGCTCGCTCTACCGCAACGGCCCTGTTCGCTGATGGGTGGGCCCTGCAGCAGCTTTGGTTGTTCTGGGTGGCGCCCCTGGCTGGTGGCGCCATAGGAGGCTTCCTGGATAGGTATTTCGGCGAGATTACATAACCTCCCAAAGCGTAACAAATTTGGGGGCGGTCCCGGGACCGCCCCTCTTTTTTGCAACATTCCCAAATTTATTAAGCTTTTAACCGGGGGGTAATTTGACATTTGGCTGCCGCACACTATGTTCCGGCCTATAGGGCGCCTCGCAATGGGCGACTAGGCTTGAGAATCGCGCCCCCATAATCAGTCGCCAGAACGGTTTCCTACTCTTACATGACGTTTGACCAACTGGGCCTGAGCCCAAAAGTGCTTGAAGCGGTTAAAACCGCCGGTTTTATCACCCCCACCCCCATACAGGCGCAAGCCATCCCTGCTGCGCTTCAACGGCGCGATGTTCAGGGACTCGCCCAGACCGGCAGCGGCAAAACCGCAGCCTTCGCTCTGCCCATGCTCACGATGATGGAAAAGGGTCGCGCTCGCGCGCGTATGCCGAGAACGCTCGTCCTTGAGCCAACCCGCGAATTGGCAGCACAAGTCCAGGATGCGTTTGAGACACTCGGCCAGCAGCACAAGCTCACCATCGCACTCCTCATCGGCGGAGTGTCGTTCGAAGATCAGGACCGCAAGATCGACCGCGGCGCCGATGTCGTAATCGCCACCCCCGGCCGGCTTCTCGACCATGTGGCGCGCGGCAAACTTCTGCTCAACGCCATTGAAATCCTCGTCATCGACGAAGCCGACCGCATGCTCGACATGGGTTTCATTCCGGATATCGAACGCATCTGCAAGCTTCTCCCCATCACCCGGCAGACCCTGTTCTTCTCGGCCACGATGCCGCCCGAGATACAGCGCATCACCAATCAATTCCTCCACAATCCCGCCCGCATAGAGGCAACCCCCCCTGCAACAACCGCCGCCAGCATCGAGCAGCATCTGGTCCGAGCACCCTCTGACTTCAAAGCTAAGCGGGGCGCGCTCCGTGATCTCCTCCGCAGCCAGGATGGCGTGAAGAACGCCATCATCTTTGCCAATCGCAAGACCACGGTGGCAGTGATCGAGGCTTCGCTGAAACGGCACGGGTTCAACGCCGCAGCACTCCACGGGGATATGGATCAGCATGCTCGGTTGAAGACGCTCGACGCATTTCGCAACGGAGAAATCACCTATCTCATCGCCTCTGATGTTGCAGCGCGCGGCCTCGATATTCCCGACGTTAGCCACATATTCAATTTCGATGTTCCGGTTCATCCCGAGGACTACGTGCATCGCATCGGCCGAACCGGCCGGGCGGGGCGCGAAGGCCATGCAATCATGATGGTCACGGCCCACGAGATGAAAGCGCTCAAGGCGATCGAAAGGCTTATCCGCAGGGAAATCGAATGGTCAGGCGCCATGCCTGCCGCCGAGGCGGTCCGCACCCGGCCTATCCCCCGTCGCGGGCATGTGAAGGACAAGGCCCACCAATCACCTCGTCAGCATCGCCACGATTCGACGCGGGAAGACCGCAAACCAAAAACCCCCGTGAAGTCCCCTGCCAAGGCTCAGGCGAAAGTGCATCAGCCAGTCCAGCCGCACCGCCGGCCGCAGCCAAAGCAGCGGCGCGAAGGACATGGCTTCGACAACCACCTTCCCGCTTTTCTGTCACGCCCGGTGAGGTAATTTCGGAAATTCGTGCGCCGCCCCTGCGGGCGGACCGCATGAAACGCTCTACAGCCTACCCAACTTCGCGCTCTGCGATCCTGCGAGGCGACGGTTTCGGACCGGGCCGGTAAACCTGACGCCGAGGCGATTGCCGCGCCGCCAAGAGACTTCACAGGGTACGAGCGTTTGCTCCCGTATGTGCAGAAGATCGAACTCTTGCGGGAGCGGCGATGCTCCGTTCAACGTCAACCCGGCGCCGCTGGCGCTCGCGTTGACGATCCTGCAGTCGAGCAAGGACCATCCCCTGTGCAAGATGATCTGTCCGTCCCGAAGAAGGCGCTGGCGCTGCGCAAGTCTGCTGTCTGCCGATTGAACCACACTGTCCATGAAACTGTTGCTTTCCCTTGGAAAGATGCCCTGCACGCATCAGAGTTAAAGATGTGTTGCCCGGATGAGAACCATTTTTTGGATTAACCGTGTACAATCAAGGTTAACGACGCCTGCGCAATGCTTGGCGGGAAGTGCGGTTGGTAGGAGGGTTTTTCTGGTTCGCCCGAAGGGCGGCTGCATAGGCGCTGCGGCACCAGAGTGTCATTTCTTCGCTGTCGTCCATCACACGCGCAGGCGCTCGACGATAGCTCATGGCCGTGCGTTTTCCGTTCTTCCCCTCATAGGAAAAATTCTCAAGTCCCTCGACCTCGAAATCGGCCGCATTGAGAGCATCCGTCTTAAGATAGAGCGTCTCGTCCACGACGATGGCGAAGTTTACGCCGCCAAGTGAAATTCCAGCACCGCCGAACATCTTGCGAATGGCGACCCCGCCGAAGCCCGACATCTGATCCTTGAGAAAATCGACGAACTCGCGACTGAGAGCCATGCTCGCTCAGGCGTTCTCCTCCACGGCCGGCTTGAGCTGCACGGACTCACCACAGCCGCACGCTGACGTCTGGTTGGGATTGTTGAACACGAACCCCGACTTGAGCCGGTCGACGCGGTAATCCATTTCCGTGCCTAAGAGGAACAATACGGCCTTGGGATCGATGAAAATTTTAACGCCCTTGTCTTCAACCACTTCATCAAGTTCCTCCTGCCGATCGGCCCACTCCATGGTGTACTCCATGCCGGCACAGCCGCCATTCTTCACCCCCACCCGTAGGCCCGCCACCGGGCGGTCGCTGCGTGCCATGATTTCGCGCACCCGATCCGCCGCGGAACCGGTGAGGGTTATGACCTTGGATGATGGGCGAAGTTTCGACATAGTTTTTTCCTTCTACCACATGTTCAGCGCCACGCGAGCTTCATCCGACATCCTCGAATGATCCCACGGCGGCTCGAACACCAAGTTGACTTTAACGCCATTCACGCCTGCAACCGCGCCGACCGCGTTTTCGACCCACCCCGGCATGTCGCCGGCAACGGGACAGCCAGGCGCGGTCAACGTCATATCGATCGTCACATTGCGCTCATCGTCGATATCGACCTTGTATATGAGGCCAAGCTCGTAAATATCGACGGGAATCTCTGGATCATAGACCGTCTTGAGGGCGGCGATGATGCCATCGGTCAGCTGGTCGAGTTCGCTCTTTGGAAGCGCGCTCGGCTGGGTTGGGCTCTCGATTCTTGGCGGCTGGACGGTTGGTTCGGCGTTGTTCATCTTGGCTCTCACATGAATATGCGCTGCGCTGCCGTCAAAGCGTCTGCAAGCCGGTCAACTTCCTCGCGCGTGTTGTACATGGCAAACGACGCACGGCAGGTGGCGGTCACGCCATAGCGCGCCAAGAGCGGCTGCGTGCAATGCGTACCGGCCCTAACGGCTACACCATAACGGTCGAGAACGGTTGAAACGTCATGCGGATGGGCACCTCTCATATTGAAGGAAAGTATGGCTCCCTTGTTTCTTGCTGTGCCATAGATCGTGATCGAATTCATACCTTGCAACTGCTCGGTCGCATAGTCGAGCAACGACGCCTCGTGCTGGGCGATCCCCTGTCGGCCGACTGACATCATGTAGTCAAGCGCTGCCCCAAGACCAATTGCCTGCACGATCGCCGGTGTTCCCGCTTCAAACCTGTGGGGCGGCTCGGCATAGGTGATTGCATCCAGCTGCACCTCGCCGATCATCTCGCCTCCACCCTGGTAGGGCGGCATGCGCTTGAGATGGTGGGCCTTGCCGTAGAGGACGCCGATGCCCGTCGGACCATACGTTTTGTGTCCTGTGAAGACGTAAAAATCGCAGTCCAAGGCCTGCACGTCCACGTCCATGTGGACGGCAGCCTGGCTGCCGTCGATGAGGACAGGGATATCGCGCGCATGCGCCAGGCGCACCACGTCTTTCACCGGCACGATGGTGCCGAGGGCATTCGACAAGTGCGTGATAGCAACCATCTTGGTGCGCGGCCCCAATAGCTTTTCGAATTCCTCGAGCAGAAAATTGCCTTGGTCGTCTATGGGCGCCCACCTGATAATTGCGCCTCTGCGTTCGCGATGAAAATGCCAGGGCACTATATTGGAATGATGCTCCATGATGGAGAGCACGATCTCATCGCCCTCCCCCAATACCATGCCGCCGAAACTTTGCGCCACCAGATTGATCGCTTCCGTCGCGTTGCGCGTGAAGATGATTTCGCTTGCGGTCTGGGCGTTCAGGAAACGGCGCACGGTTTCGCGCGCATTTTCATAATTCTGCGTGGCAATGCTCGATAGTGTGTGCAATCCCCGATGAACATTCGCGTAATCGTTCTCATAGGTCGACCGCATTGCATCGATAACCGTCCGCGGCTTCTGCGCCGAAGCGGCATTATCTAGGTAAGTGAGCGGTTTGTCGTGTATCTGGCGTGACAGGATCGGGAAGTCGGCCCTGATCTTCGCCACATCGAAGCTCCGCACGGTCGATCCGTCGGCCATCACTGCTCGATCCTCCGCTGCAACCATTCCCGTGACAATTGCTCGAGCCGATCGCGAATCTGGTCGTGCGCAATGTCCTCGAAGGCCTCCGCGGCAAATGCTGAAACCAAAAGCGCCCGGGCTTCGCGCAACGGAATGCCGCGGGTACGAAGGTAAAAAACGAGATCCTCGTCCAGATCACCCGCCGTGGCCCCATGGCCGCAGACAACGTCATCGGCATAGATTTCGAGTTCCGG
Source organism: Aestuariivirgaceae bacterium (assembly GCA_036555325.1). Classification (GTDB taxonomy): domain Bacteria; phylum Pseudomonadota; class Alphaproteobacteria; order Rhizobiales; family Aestuariivirgaceae; genus DATBLQ01. The sequence continues at coordinate 7,654 of DATBLQ010000043.1, forward strand.
CTTGGCGTCAAACTCGGCAGTTGGCGATAGCAGCAAGCCGTGGCTCGACTGCTTGCCGTCGGTCTTCTGAGCATCTCGCTGAACGATCACTTTTCCTTGAAATATGCCGCGCGCCGCCTCATCGATGATGCACTTGAACACTTCGCGGCTGATGCAATTGGGCACTCGATGATCGACAACCAGCCTCGTGTCGCAATGTTGCTTCCCGCGTAGCAGATAGGCGCCAGCGATCTTTGCGTCGGCGTGCGACCCTGCGAAGGTGATGAATCCTTGCTGACGGGTCGTTGCGCCGCCCTGCGTTACGGTGCAGTCGCGCAAGATTGCCCCTTCCTTAAGCTGAACATGGCAATTGGCCAGATGAATGGCCTGCTCACCGTCGAGTTGCACCTTCAGCCTATCAAGACGCGCATTTGCGCCGACGAAGGCTTCTGTCACGCTGGAATTCACGTAAGCGCCTGGAGCGCCGAGATGCGTCTCGATTATTGCGGCTGATGCACCGTCTTCCACCACAAGCACCACGCGGCCGGCAAGCGTGCGCGGCTCACCCTTAGTTACAATCGATACGATCTCGATCGGCGTTTCAACGGTCGCTGCTGCTGCGATCCTGATGCCAACTCCTCCCGCCATGAAGGCCGTATTCATGCTGAGGATCGGATCATCGGCGTGGCCGCTGCCGGTTCCCAAAACTCCACTGAGCCAAGGCGGCATCATGTCTGAAATGCTTGCGATCTCAACCTCTCCAGAGGCTGGGAGCGTTGAAAGTCCAGGCATGAACAACCCATCGACAAGAACAAGGCGCGCGCGAACAATCGAATAAAACGGCGACTGGGCAATGAGGTTCTTGTCCATCACCGGCGCGCTCGGAGCAAGGGCAGGCGGAAAGGCAGTGTTGATGATTTGGCGTAAGTCGGTCCAGCGCCAATCCTCCATTCGCCGGTGTGGCAGCCCTTTCGCAATGAACTGCTCGTAAGCCTCTCGCCTCTTCCGGTCAGAGGCCACAAGTGCGCCAGCGCCGATATAAGCGGCCTCCGCCGGGGTCCTGTTAACAGCGACGTTCATCAGGCGGCATCCCTTTCGAAGTTGGCATAACCCTTTTCTTCGAGTTCGAGCGCCAACGACTTGTCTCCCGATTTGACGATGCGCCCCTTCGACAGAACATGCACCCTGTCCGGCACGATGTACTCCAGCAGCCGCTGATAGTGGGTTATGACAATCATGGCCCGTTTCGGCGAACGCAGAGCGTTGACCCCGTCGGCAACAACCCGCAGCGCATCGATGTCAAGGCCGGAGTCTGTCTCATCAAGAACGCACAATGCCGGCTCGAGCACAGCCATTTGCAGAATCTCGGCGCGCTTTTTCTCGCCTCCGGAAAAACCCACGTTCACCGGCCGCTTCAGCATTTCCGGGTCGATCCGAAGCTTGTTCGCACGATCACGCACCAAACGCATGAAGTCCGGCGTTGAAAGTTCGCTTTCCCCGCGTGCCTTGCGCTGCGCATTGAGCGCCACCTTGAGGAACTGCACGGTGACAACGCCGGGGATTTCGATCGGATATTGAAAAGCCAGAAAAAGACCGCGCGCCGCTCGCTCGTCTGGTTCGAGTTCCAGCAGATTTTCGCCGTTATAGGTGACCGCTCCTTCGGTCACGTCATACCCTTCTCGGCCGGCCAGCACATAGGCCAGAGTGGACTTGCCGGAACCGTTGGGGCCCATGATGGCGTGAACCTCGCCGGGCCTCACCTCGAGATCGACACCGTTCAGGATGTCGCGCCCGACAACGGAGGCATGGAGATTTTCGATTTTAAGCATCGTCATACTTTCTTTTCTTGTTTATCCGACGCTTCCTTCGAGCGAAATGCCAATGAGCTTCTGGGTTTCCGCCATGAATTCCATCGGCAATTGCTGCAGCACATCGCGAACGAAACCATTGACGATCAGCGTCACGGCCTCTTCCTGCGATAGGCCGCGCGACCTGCAATAGAACATTTGGTCCTCGGAAATCTTGGAAGTCGTTGCCTCATGCTCGAAGTGAGCGGTTGATGTTTTTGCCTCTATGTACGGCACCGTGTGAGCCCCGCACTTATCACCGATGAGGAGGGAATCACACTGGGTGAAGTTCCGCGCATTCGTGGCCTTGCGATGTGCCGATACCAGACCGCGGTAGGTATTGTTCGACTTTCCGGCCGCAATACCTTTTGAGATGATGCGGCTCGACGTGTTTTTGCCCAAATGAATCATTTTGGTACCGGAATCCACTTGCTGATGGCCATTGGAAATGGCGATCGAGTAGAACTCGCCGCGCGAACCATCGCCGCGCAGGATACAGCTTGGATATTTCCACGTGATGGCTGAGCCGGTTTCCACCTGCGTCCATGAAATCTTCGCGTTGCGCCCGCGACAGTCGCCGCGCTTGGTGACAAAATTGTAGACGCCGCCCTTTCCCTCCTTGTCGCCCGGATACCAATTCTGCACTGTCGAGTACTTGATTTCGCCGTCTTCCAGCGCGACGAGTTCCACCACCGCAGCATGCAGCTGGTTTTCATCTCGCATTGGAGCGGTACAACCCTCCAGATAACTCACCTGAGCGCCCTTCTCAGCGATGATTAAGGTGCGTTCGAACTGTCCGGTCTGTCGTTCGTTGATGCGAAAGTAGGTTGAAAGCTCCATCGGACAGCGGGTGTTTTCCGGCACGTAAACGAAAGACCCATCTGAAAACACCGCGGAATTGAGCGCCGCATAGAAATTGTCGCCCTGCGGCACAACACTGCCGAGATATCTCTTGACCAGCTCAGGATGCTCGCGAACTGCCTCCGACATCGAGCAGAAGATCACGCCCGCACGCGCCAGTTCTTCCTTGAACGTGGTAACGACGGACACGGAATCGAACACCGCGTCGACGGCAACCTTTGCACCCTCAACCCCTGCCAACACCTCCCGTTCGCGCAATGGAACACCGAGTTTCTCATACGTCCTCAACAGCTCGGGATCGACCTCATCCAGGCTCTTCGGCGCCGTGCTGCGCTTTGGTGCCGCATAGTAATAGAGGTCCTGAAAATCGATTGGCGGATAAGAAACGCGCGCCCACTCGGGCTTTGTCATGTTAAGCCAGCGGCGATAGGCTTCGAGCCTCCATTCGAGCATCCATGCGGGCTCGCCCTTCTTGTGGGAAATGAAATTGACGATCTCCTCCGAAAGGCCCTTCGGAGCTTTCTCGGATTCTATATCGGTGCTGAAACCGTATTTGTACTTGTCGACATCGATATTCTTGATGCGTTCAAGGGTGTCGAGGTCTGCCATTGTTCTTCTCTTTCCTAACTCGTTATGCCCGCAGCTGGCATTGTGATCTCAATCGCTCCACCGGAAACGCCAGGCTTCAGCCCGGCTAAAGCTCGCCGTGGAGAACTCCGTTCAACGATGCGCCGCCAGGCGCCCATGAATCTTTCGATGTCTTCGCCTGTCGAGTTCCAGCCGAAGCTCACCCGCAGTGCCGCCTTTGCCAATTCTGGCACAGCGCCCATCGCTTCAAGGACATGCGAGCGCGCCACCTTGCCCGACGAACAGGCCGATCCCGACGAAATCGCCACGCCATCGAGATCGAAGCTGATCAGCATGGTCTCGGCGGAGAGCCCTGGCAGAGCGAAACAGCTCGTATTGCCGATCCGTTCGGTCCCGCGCCCGAATATCACGACGTCCGGTGAGGAGGCCTCGAGTTCCGCTTCCAGTCGGCAGCGCAGCGGACTCAAGTCGAGGATCTCTTCTTCCACGACCGCACCAAATCCGGCGATGACGGCCGCGTTCTCCGTTCCCGCGCGGCGGCGAAGCTCCTGTCCACCCCCACGCATTTGCGCCGACAGGGACAATCCGTCACGAACGATTAGTGCGCCTGCACCAACTGGGCCGCCGAACTTGTGCGCCGAAATGCTCATCAGATCGCATCCCAGCACCCCGAAATTCACCGGCATCTTGCCGAGCGCCTGAACCGCATCCGTGTGCACCAGCGTGTTGTGCAAGCCGGCCAGGGCCACAATCTCACGCACCGGCTGGATCACCCCGGTTTCATTGTTCACCAGCATTACGCTGATGAGCGTCCGCTGCGCAGTGCGTTCAAGAATGGTACTCAATTCTGCAAGGCTTACCCGACCCGAAGCATCAACAGGCAACCAGTCGATCGGTAAACCTCGCGCCTTGGCTGTTTCAATGACACTTGGATGCTCTGTGCGAGAAACAATCAAACGCTCGGCCAGCACTCCTCCGACGGCGAGATTGTTGGCTTCCGTTCCTCCGGACGTAAAGACAACCATCTGCGGCAGCACGCCCAGGGCGGAGGCAATCTTCTCGCGGGCGGAATCGATCAGCGCCCGTGCCTTGCGACCTTCAGCGTGGACCGAGGACGCATTCCCGCCGGCGTCGAGCGCCCGCAGCATCGCTGCGCGCGCTGGCGGCCGAAGAGGACTGGTGGCGTTATGGTCGAGGTACGTGCGCATCAAAAGTCTTTCAGGCGCTCGCCCGCACAGGGTCCAAAAGTGCGCGACGCACGGTCGCTTGCAGCGCCAGGTTTCGCTTGTTCACGACGTCTCCGAGTGTTACCGCCGCCAGGAAGCCATAGATTTGGCGACCGAGCGCCGACCACAGGTCGTGCGTTAGGCATTTCTCACCGTGCGTACAGCCTTCGATGGCATCGCCGATGCAGCGCGTGACCTTCAGCGATTCATCTACCGCCAGCACAATTTCCGAAATTCGCATGTCCTCCGGATCTCGCGCCAATCGATAGCCGCCGCCAGGACCGCGTGAGCTTTCCACCAGCCCTGCCTTTCTCAATTTCAGAAAAAGCTGCTCCAAGTAGTCCTGGCTGATACCCTGACGCGCATTGATGACCGCCAACGCCACCGGCTCGCCGTCCGAATGAACCGCTATGTCGGCCATGGCCATCACGGCATAGCGGCCTCTCGTCGAAAGTTTCATTTTTTTCGCTCAATGCCTCCTAGCCAGTTCAAAAAGTTTGCAATTCACACTGGTCGATGTGCTAAGACGCCGTCCGGCCCTGCAAAGAGCCCGGCTGGCGACAATCTTTGAACGCTTCTAAACAACGGATATAAAAAGTCCGACTACATTAGTCAACAATTAGGGTTCACTTTTGCTACGATAAGGATCGTATGGTGCATCGTATCGACTTAAAGTTGTGTGATATCGGGTAAAGTCCTCATGCCGGAAGTTATCTTCAATGGTCCCGCTGGCCGGATCGAGGGTCGATATCACCACAACAAGCCGGCCGGAGTTCCCATTGCCATACTGCTCCATCCCCATCCACAGTTTGGCGGCACGATGAACAACCCCATCGTGCATGCCCTCTACTATGCCTTTGTGGAGCGTGGCTTTTCAGTATTGCGCTTCAATTTCCGTGGCGTTGGTCGCAGCCAAGGCTTGTTTGAGAACGGCGCCGGCGAGCTCTCCGACGCTGCTTCGGCCCTCGACTGGCTCCAAAGCTACAACAAGGATGCCAAGATTTGTTGGATAGCTGGGGTATCCTTCGGCGCGTGGATTTCGATGCAGCTGCTGATGCGCCGGCCTGAAATTTCTGGCTTCATATCCATAGCTCCCTTGGCCAAGCATTACGATTTTTCCTTCCTTGCGCCCTGCCCGGCGTCCGGACTATTCGTCAACGGTGACACAGATTCAGTCACTCCGCCGGAGGCTGTGCAGAGTCTTGTATCCAAGCTCAAGACGCAGAAGGGAATAACGATCGAGCACAAGGTGATGCAGGGGGCCAATCATTTCTTTCAGGACCGGATAGACGAGCTTGTGAAAATTTGTGGCGATTATGTGGATCGGCGCCTGGCGAAGGACCTTCAAGCCGTATGATGGACACCCCCCGGCATCGGTGCGGGCACACGCGTCGTGGACGGAAAGCTCAAAGGTAGCCCGCGCAACGATCTCACTGCCAGATAGGCGATGGCCTCTCCTTCGAGAGAATCACCGTTGAGCCCCTGGGCTTCCGACGGCATGACCAAGCCCTTGACCGCAATTTCGAGCGATCCCATGAGAGCCGGGTTGCGGCGCCCGCCACCACAGACGATCCAGGCTTGGGGGTTTTCCGGCAGATGTCTTACCGCGGCGGCGATCGAGCGGGCTGTGAAGGCCGTCAGGGTTGCAGCGCCATCTTCCAATGTCAGCCCGGCGACGGCATCTGTCTTGAAACGCAGCCGATCAAGCGATTTGGGCGGACGCTGGAAGAAATAGCGATCGCTCATCAAATCATCGAGCAGCCGCTCGTCGATGCGGCCTGACAATGCGTAACGGCCGTCCAAATCGACCGGCGAACCGGTGTGACCGAAAACCCAGTCGTCAATCAGGGCATTACCGGGACCAGTATCGAACGCCAGAAGCTGCCCGTCCCGTCCGATGTAAGTGATGTTTGCCACCCCCCCGATGTTCACGAAGGCCAGCGGGCGGGCGGCGATGGCACCTGCCAGTGCGCGATGATAGACCGGTACGAAGGGAGCCCCTTCTCCGCCCACCGCAACATCGGCAGCGCGGAAGTCGCTCACCACCGACAAGCCCGTGAGTTGCGCCAGCAGCGCCCCATCGCCAAGCTGCACCGTCAATCGATTGGCGGGACGGTGCAATATTGTGTGGCCATGAAAGCCGACAACGTCGATATCGGAACGGTCGAGGTTCGTGTCTTCGCAAAACGAGCGAACGGCATCGGCGTGCCAACTCGTCAGGTCTCGCTCCAATACCCCAAGACCACCCGGGCGCTCGAAGCGTCCGGTCAGTGTTCGTGCTTCGCTGAGCGATTTCGCCAAGCGTGCGCGTTGATCGGCAGAATAGGGATAGGTTCGGAAGGGGCCTCGACTGACGAAATCCTCGCCGTCGGTTTCGAGCAGCGCCACATCGATGCCATCCATCGAAGTACCGCTCATCAATCCAACCGCGACCAGGCATTTTGGCATAAGCGAAATCCTGAGGGCACTCAGCCCCGCTTGACACGACTATCTCTTTTATACCATCGAAGGAAGATTCGAGGAGCTCACGCCAGCGTCGACGTGAATTTGCCACGCACAACAAAGCGACGGTTCCATTAGCCATGGTTATGTCGAAGTTCAAGTCTGACTTTCTCTCCATCCTGAGCGAACGGGGATTCATCCACCAGCTGTCCGATGCTGAAGGTCTCGATGCGCTTGCGGCCAAGGGTAAGCTGGTCGCCTATGTCGGATATGATTGCACCGCCCCCTCGCTGCACGTGGGCCACCTCATTTCAATCATGATGCTTCACTGGCTCCAGCAGACCGGTGGCAGGGCGATTGCACTGATGGGAGGCGGAACTACGAGGGTCGGAGATCCGTCAGGGCGCGACGAGTCTCGGAAAATCCTCTCGATAGAACAGATCGATGCCAACAAGGATTCACTCAAGAAGGTCTTTGCCCGTTTTCTGCATTTCGGTCCAGGGCCTCGCGATGCGATTATGATCGATAACGCCGAATGGCTCGCCTCGCTGAACTACATCTCCTTTCTGCGCGATATCGGTCGGCACTTTTCCGTCAATCGGATGATGGCGATGGACTCCGTCAAGCTGCGCCTTGAGCGCGAGCACGAGCTGTCCTTCATCGAGTTCAATTACATGGTTCTGCAAGCTTACGACTTCGTCGAACTGGCAAAGCGCTATGGTTGCAACTTGCAAATGGGAGGCTCCGACCAATGGGGCAACATAGTCAACGGCATCGATCTCGCGCGCCGGTTGGGACTTGATCAGCTCTATGCCCTCACGTGCCCCCTGCTTACAACTTCATCGGGGGCCAAGATGGGCAAAACTGCTGCAGGCGCGGTATGGCTCAACTCCGATCATCTCCTTCCCTACGAATACTGGCAGTTTTGGCGCAACGTCGAGGATGCCGACACCGGCCGGTTTCTCAAGTTGTTCACCACCTTGCCGATCGCTGAAATCGAACGGTTGGAAAAGCTCTCCGGCCGGGAAATCAATGATGCAAAGAAGGTGTTGGCCACCGAAGCAACCGCGCTGGTTCATGGAAGGAACGCGGCTGAGCAAGCAGCACAAACCGCCAGGCAAACCTTTGAGGAAGGCGGGCCCGCATCCGGTTTACCGACTGTCACTGTAGCTCGAAGCGAGATCGAGGCCGGAATGGGCCTTCTCAAGGCTCTAGTTCACGCCGGTCTGGCCGCCTCCAATGGGGAAGCGCGCCGGGCCATAAAGGCCGGCGGCGTGCGGGTGAATGATGAATCCGTCACCGATGAGAAGCTTCTTCTGCACATATCGCGCATCGGCAGCGATGGGACGATCAAACTATCACTCGGACGAAAACGTCACGTCCTCTTGACTCCAATCTAGGTGCCGAAACCGCTATTTTTTTCCCGAGTGGTAAACAAAGAGCTCCATCGCTTCGCCTGCCGCGTTCGGCCCCCTCTTCGCCACCATCGCCAGGGCCGCTCAGGTTCGACCGAGCTGCTGGTGTACTAGGCGCGGACTCATAAATTGAGCCAGCTGATCGATGTCCGCTATGCTCCGATAGCGATCAAATTCCGCATCGCAGCGAAATGTCGCGAAGGGCCATCTTCGGACGAAGGTTTGCAAAGCCTTCTCAGCGTCCCTGCCTCGTTGGTTTCTATGAGGTGCGAGTACCGCACCACGTCGGCAACAGCGGCGAGGCGGCGGGTGGCGCTCATACATCGAAGCCGATCTTGCGATAGCCTTCCAACCAGCGGTCGCGATCCTCGGGCTTGGCGCACATACGAACATGGTACTTGATCATTGTTGCCGCGTCGTGCTCGCGGGGACGGGTCCGCTCATACTTGGCCAAGGCGTCCTTTGCGGCTTCCGTCTGCCCCAGCTGGGCGCAGGCTGCCGCGAGAACCAGGAACAGGAATGGATAAGCTTCCTGGTAGCTTCGATGGATTTCAACCACCTTTTCATAGTTGCCGAGCAAGTAGTGGCAATCGCAAAGCCAATCGAGCCGATCGTCGTCCGGCGCGTAGGGTTCAAGCTTCTCCGACCGGGCGAACCACTCCAGGGCGCGTCGCTGATCGCCTGCGTAGGTCAATGCCTGTGCCAGGGCATACAGCGTTCTGGCATCGTTGGGGTTGAGGGCCACTGCGCGCTCGGCATGGGAGACCGCACGCCGACTGTCGCCGCACAGCGTGTAAGCGGTCGCGGCATAGGCGTTGACCTGCGCGTTCTCCGGATCGAGCACGGTCGCACGCTCGGCGTGCTCGCGAGCGCGGGCGAGTGCGGCATCCGGTGAAAGCCCGAGGGCCAAAACACCGAGTGAAAACGTATTGGCGAGACAGGCATGGGCCAGGCCGGATTCGGGATCGGCAGCGATTGCCCCTTCAAACCAGTCGTGGGCCTTGGCCAGACCTTCGTTCAAGCGAGACAGCGCCCAGCGCCCCCGCAGCACCCGGTCGTAGGCAGTCAGGTTTGCCGGTTGCTTGCGCTTGATCTCCTCGACGGCGACACGGTTGATTTGCCCCGGTACAACGCCTGCAATGGTATGAACGACCTCGTCCTGCACGGCGAAGATGTCGGCTAGATCGCGATCGTAGCGTTCCGCCCAGAGGTGGCCGCCGGTAGCGGTGTCGATGAGCTGTGCCGTGATCCGCACTCGGTTGCCGGACTTGCGCACGCCGCCCTCGACCACATAGCGCACGCCGAGTTCACGGCCCACCAACTGGATGTTCGGCGACTTGCCCTTGTATTGGAACGCCGAGTTGCGCGCGGCGACGAACAGGCTCTTGAACCGGCTCAATTCGGTAATGATGTCCTCGGTGAGTCCGTCCGAGAAATACTCCTGCTCCGGATCGCCACTCATGTTCTGGAATGGCAGGACGGCAATCGCCGGCTTGTCGGGCAATTTGGGTGGTTTCTGCGACGACTGATCAGATTGGGCCGATCCCGCAATCTGCAGGGTTATCCGGAAGCAGGAAATCGGCTCCGCGATATTCTTGACTCGTTGCTCGCCCATGGGTTCGAAGCCGAACGCAAGCTTCTTCTCGACTTCCCTCGATACCTTCTGCGAGACACAGATGCCACCGGGCTCGGCGAGTTGCTGCAGACGCGCTGCCACGTTGACGCCTTCGCCGTAGCGATCGTCTCCCTCGACGATTACCTCTCCGAGATTGATCCCGATGCGAACCTCGAACCGTCTGTCTTTGGAGATGCTGGCGTTGCGCTCGGCAAGCCCGCGCTGCAAGGCGACCGCGCATTCGACTGCATCGACCACCGAACCGAACTCGGCCAGCATCCCATCGCCCATCAGCTTGAACACTCGTCCGTGGTGCCGGGCGATCTCGGGCTCGAACAGTTCCTTGCGCCCAGCCCTCAGCCGATCGAAGGTCCCTGCCTCGTCTGCCTCCATGAGGGCCGAGTAACCCACGACGTCTACGGCGAGAATGGCAGCGAGCTTGCGCTCCATGACGAAGTCCAATTGACTGTCATACCCTGGGTAGTGGTCACGCCGCACTGCGGGCGCGATCGGCGTCACAGTCACTCACTATGTACCACAGGCTCGGGTTTTCCGGTAATTCGTAGTCTGCCAGATGGCTGCTCAGGGTCATTCGCGACCGGATCGCGCCGGCAGCAAGTCCGGCCAAGTCCGCTATGCACCGAAAGCGGAAGTAAATATGGGCATCAGCGGCTCCACGAGGGGCGATGGCAGGTGAGGGTGCCGCCGCGGACAAGATTCAAGCTCCCAAACTGGAGCCTCGAATCATGCGCTACGAACTTAGAGAATTTGAATGGGCCTTCATCAAAACAATGTTGCCGAACACGCCCTAGTTCGTCCTTTCGTTGCCCATGCCCATACGAGGCTTCTTCTGTCCCGGTTCCGGATAATTGCCGCCGATCTCGAAAATCCGGCGCAGGAAACCCGGGGCCAGTGCAGACACCGGGTTTACGATGAACTTCGGCTCATTCATCGTGCCGCGTATTGCAAAGGTCAAGCCAAAGACACCCTGCCCTTTGCCCCCGGTTAGAATATCGCCTAAGAGCGGCACTTCCCCGATGGCCGAGTTAAGCTCATAGGCGGGAATAATCGTGCCGCCGATATCGATTGCACCGTCACGCTTGCGGATCACACCTTGAACCGAGGCTCCCAGCTCGGGGCCCTTGACGAGGGAATCGCCGATACGCACGAAGGTCTGATCGGCGGAAAAGGGCATCGTCAGCTTCGTGAAGCTGAGGCCCTGATTGCGAGGCCCAGATTGTTTCGTTCTTGTATTGCGTCCAGTTTTGTCTATTTCTTCAAGCGCGTTTGCATCGCGCACCTCGAAATTGCGGATGACAAGCATGCCTTGCCTGATCGAAGCATCAGGAGCTATCCCCAGTTTCGCGGTAAGTTCCAATTGCCCTCCGGATGCCTTGGAATAAAGGTTGGCCGCCCGGAGCGCTGCACCGGCATCGCGCACGATCACGCTCATCTCCCGGTGATCGCCCGCCGGAATGATTTTCATGGTCGCCGGCGCCCCGTTCAGGAACGTGCCCTGAATGTCCGCCTGTTGCACCGTGCTGCCAACCACAGTGAGATTACCTTCGACATCATCGAGCGCCTCTCCGCGATTGGTATAAACGCGCTCAAACCGTGCCTCTATGTTCACCGGAACGGTTGCCGCCCGTTTCGGTGGCAGCAGCTTTGCGTCATCCTTTCTGAACATGCCGTTGATCAGCTGGCGAGCATCAAATGCTTCTCCGGTCACGCTCGCAGTCGCAATTCCATCTTTGCGGCGCATTTTCATCCGGAAGCGGTTTTCATCGTCCAGCACGATCCTGGGAAAATCGGCCGACAACACCTCCCCGTTGGCATTCAGTCGAACATCGCCGCGAATCGATATGTTGCCGCCGTTGATCTGCAGATTGCTGATCGACCGGTTGTTGGGATCCGTGAAGTCGACATCGAAGCTCGCCTGTGATTCAATTCCCGGCGGACGCCACCACCGCATGGCGTCGATTCTGAGCTCCGCCTTGGTGAGAGTGGCTTCTACCTTTGCTTTGGCAAGTTTACCCCTAGGCTGATCGGCCGTCAGTTTGATGCGCACCGGCCCGCGAACGAAACTGCCCATGTCGAGTCCAAGCTTGAGGCGCTCCTGATCGTCCAGCTCGGCCTCGATATGGATGGTTTCCTCGGCCGAAACATTCTTCCCTATTGCTCTGCTCCATTCGAGGTAGGTTGGAACTTTGTTGAGCTGCACGGTCCCTTTCGCCGCGATCCTTCCCGCCCCATACGCGAACGACATTTGCCCACCGTCTATGTCCGCTTGCTCAAACACCCCTCGCAGAACGATTTGGTCCACCGCCGCATCGGCCCTCACCGCAATGACTGGCCGCTGGCCTTTTGGGAATCTCAAGTCAACCTCGACATGAACGTTGGCATTCCCGCCGATCCGCTCTGGTTCGATATTCGCCGAAGACGCATAGTAGAGCGGTTTCTGGTCAAGCAGCTCGACGACGTGCCGGGCATCCCCCTTGGCCTCGACGATGATCTTCGTCGGCACGACCCGTGCGTGCAGCGTGGGCGTTTCAAGCGTCCCCTTGACGAAGGCGAGCCGCCCGCCGGAAGGCAGCAGCACCTGACCGTCTTCCAAGGTGAGATCGAACCTGTTGCCCTGCAGACGTCCGAAGCCCCTGGCCCCGGAAATCGGCGGCAACATCGCGAAATATCGAGTCTCGACGTCCCGCAGCGAGAACTCGAGGTTCACCATATGGTCAGGCAGTGGAGTCCCTTCGAAAGCCCGGGCGATGGCCTCCCCAGGCACGTTGATTTGGAACCGTCCTTCCGGCAGCCGTCCCCGGCTGACGTTGGCGTTGAGCCACTTTCGGGTATTTGGTGCGATGATTGGAGGCCACAGCTTCTGAACGATGCTGACAGGCAGATCGCGCAGAACGCCGCTCAGGCGAACGCCGATTGCCTCCTCCTGCCCTTCGAAACTTCCACGCACCCTGATGCCGGCATTCCCCGCCTGCAGGATGAGGTCCTGTATATCAAATCGACTTTCGACGACCGATGCCAAGCCCTTCAACTCCATACGGTCAAACTGGAAATCGCCCGCCTCGCCGCCGCCCGTCTCCACCGCCAGTCGCTTGGCGCTGAAGAAAATATCGAGCGCCGCGAGCCGGTTGTCATTGAGTCGCTGCGGCACGATTTTGCCGTCAAGCTGAACCTGGCTGCCGCCCAGCCTCAACGTGCTTTCCCTAATCAGCAACGCGCCGGTGGAAGGCTCGAGATCGAAACGCAGCTGCCCATCTTTGATGCTTATCGGATCCGCAATATAACCGGGAAATCCGATCACTCCTTCGGACGCGGAGAGCTCTGCGGTCGCCTTGGTCATGGTGCCGTCGTCGGTCATTTCGATCTCGGCTTTGCCGGAGAGAGGAAACCGCACTTGCGCCAGCCTATGCAGTGCGAACACCTTTTCCGACAGTTCGGCTGGAACGAGATCGAAAATCCGCGCGCTCACTGCGAAACTGCGGCTCGCCAATCGGTAATTGGCCACGAGCTCGGATCGCCACGGCACTTTTCCCGTAACGATGGAAATATCCGCAAAAAGCGCAAAGCCGTAAGGCATTCGCCGGAATACAAGATTAGCCGACGGTGCATTCCAGCGCGCCTGATTGAACTCGTCGAATAGTGTCAGGTTGGCGTTCGATACCTTCACAGCCTCGAGTGTCGAGACCGCCGTGCTGCCGGCATCCGTCGTAAGGAGTTCCTTTTCCAAGAAATCCCGCAATTGAAAGGCGGGCGCCGTCTCCGTTGCGGGTGTGCTGGCGGCATCGGGCAAGCTCTCCACCCCCTCATCCGCCGCCTTGTTGCCAAACCCGAGGCTGAAGCTGCCGTTGAGATGACGGTAGAGATCAATGCGCGGGCCGATGAGCTCGAGTTGACGTGGCACGAGGCGGCCGGTGAGAATCGCTTTGCCGTCGATGGCAAGGGCGGCGCGCGGCGCCCGCGCGATTGTCAGCCCGGCATCGTCCTGAAGAACGATGTTGCGCAGTCGCACTCGCGGCTGGCCGCTGACGCGATCCCGCTCGACCACCGCATCTTCTACATCGATATGATACCCTTTTAGATTCGAGTTTATCGCGTTCTCGAGCGGACCTTTGAGGAACGCCAGTGCTACCGGGCCTTGTGACAAACGAAACAGGAACACCGCCACAAAAATTGCGGCGATCCCGACGATTGAAAAAATCGCAAGCAACGTGAACTTGCGCACCGTCCTTGTCACGTCACCCAACCCGCTGTTTCATTCCCCCAACGTTCGGCAACCCGGCCCATCGAATTGCGAATCACCGGCTGGCGCATTTCGCCGACATGCAGCCAGCATAGATGCGTTTTCGCCCGGCCGATCAAGTCCAAAGTTTTCGCTCGCCCCGATTTGCAGATGTACGCCAAGGATTTGCCCGTATTGCCAGCCAAACCCAACATGTGGTCGAAAGCATGGCGTTCCGGTGCCGCGCACCTCCAAACCCCATGCCCCGAAACTAGGGCTTGTAAATCCGACCGGCTCGATTCATAAGTTAACGACCTTCGTGGCGTCGACTGTGATTTCGCTTTGGTGTTGATCGGGAGCTCTTGCACCATGCGCCGCCACAAGCCTCGCACTCTTCGGACTCGCCGCCCGCTTGACGCGATTGCCTATGCGTTTCGCGAGCGGCAAATCTATTTGAGGGCCGAAGGCGAGGTCCAGTTTATCACTCTCAAGCCCTGGGTTCAGGCGGCCGGCCTGGCCTCCCTGCTGGCAGGACTGTTCTGGGTGGCATTCTCCTCTATCAATGTAGCCTTCAAGGACCAGCTATTGGCACTGCGCGAGCGCGGCATGTACGACGCGCGGTTGGAGTATGAAGACCGTATCGCCGCCATGCGCAACGAAGTCGATCGGCTCAACGATCAGCTGATGATCGATCAGACGGAATATCTGGAGAGGGTTGATCAAGTGAAGGCGGACTTCGATAGGTTGTTGGAGCGCCACAAGCGCCTTGTCGAATTCTTCCGCCAAGCCACGGCGCGAAAGGCTGCAGGCGAAACCCCACCGGCGTTGCTCGAACCGCTGCCGAATCCGACCGACGAAATGCCCGCCGACTCGCACGGCGGACAATCTGGCCTTGCGCCGAACCCCATGAAGGGTAATCTCGCTGCTGAGAGCTTTTCGCTGCGCTACGCCGCGGCATTCCGCAATCCACTGGAAGCTCTTCAGCCGTTAGCCGATCTTAACAGATTGTTCGCCGACTATGAAAAAATGGAGCTGACGCTCCTCGATGACGCCTTGGAAATCGTCCAAAATCGGTCGAGCAAGGCTCGCGATATCTTCCAGAAACTGGGTATCGATGATCAGCGGGTGGTTGCAAATTCAGACTACCAGCCGGCTGAAATCGGTGGTCCGCTCATAACAGTCTCCCTTGAAGAGCCCCGTGTGGATGTTGTTTCCAAAAAGCTCGGCGAAGTGCTCGATACCTACGATGCCTATGCAAAAATGAAACATGAAGCCCAAGGGCTCCCCGTGCAAATGCCCTTGAAGAATACCCTCAAGGTCACCAGCGGCTATGGAATCAGGCGCGATCCGTTTCGCCACACTATCGCCATGCATGCGGGCGTAGACTTCAAAAGCGAAGTGAATTCACCCGTTTACGCGACTGCGGAGGGTAAAATTAGCGCGGCGGGTTGGGAGGGGGCTTACGGGCGCATGGTGGAAATCCTCCATGACAACGGAGTGGCCACAAGGTATGCTCATTTGAGTTCCATCGCGGTTGCCGTAGGGGAAAAAGTTAAACGCGGTGACATGGTGGGCAGGCTTGGAAATACGGGACGGAGTACAGGCCCTCATTTGCATTATGAGACGAGGGTAAGGGGCCGGGCTGTCGATCCTGTCCGGTTTTGGCAGACGAGCTATGCTATTCAGGAACTTTCGAAGGAAGAATAACGGAGCGGCCGACACCACCCGCACCAGATCGGGTCCATCCATCATCACCGAAGACGTGGTGATCGAGGGGAATCTGATCAGCGGCGGCGAATTACAAATTGACGGCACGGTTCATGGCGATGTGCGCGCTCACGCCATTGTTGTCGATGCGCAAGGGGTCATTCATGGCGAGGTGGTCGCCGAGGAGGTGCTCGTCCGTGGACGGATCATTGGCCCTATTCGCGGTATCCATGTTCATGTCTACGCCGGCGGACACATTGAAGGCGATGTGATCAATGAGTCCATCTCGATCGACAACGGCGCCTATGTGGACGGTGCCATCCGGCGATCGGAGGACCCTTTGGCCGAACCTTCGCTGCAATATGAAGGCGACTACGGACGCAGCGAGGATCAGCCGCCGATCGAACCGGTGGACGAGCAGGCCTATCGGCCGCTGCAGTTCAAGACCCCGGTCAAGGGAACCTGACCCAAGGGCCAGCGCGCAATCCGTATCCACCCCTACTCCTGGTCTGCAACGTGCGCGGACCCGGTTCCATGCACCCGCTGTGAAAGCGAGGCGTTGATGAACGCATCTATATCTCCATCCAACACTGCCGTTGGATTGGTGCTCTGCGCGCCGGTGCGCAAATCTTTCACCAGCTGGTAGGGCTGCAAGACATAGGAGCGAATCTGATGGCCCCAACCAATGTCGGTTTTCTGCGCATTGGCGGCATCGAGCTTTTCTTGTTTTTTCTGCAGTTCCTGCTCGTAGAGGCGCGCCCGCAGCATTGTCCATGCCGTTGACCTGTTCTTGTGCTGCGACCGTTCGCTCTGGCAGGCGACGACGATTCCGGTAGGCAGATGGGTGATCCGCACTGCGCTGTCGGTCGTGTTCACATGTTGTCCGCCGGCCCCGGAGGAGCGATAGGTGTCGATGCGCACATCTTTGTCCGGAATCTCGATCTCGATTGCATCGTCCACGACCGGAAACACCCACACCGATGCAAAGGACGTGTGACGCCGCGCGTTTGAATCGAACGGCGAGATGCGCACCAGGCGGTGCACGCCCGATTCTGTTTTGAGCCACCCGTAAGCGTTTTCTCCCTTGATTTGCAGGGTTATGGACTTGAGCCCTGCCTCCTCTCCTTCATGCTCGTCCATGATTTCCACGTCATATCCGTGCTGTTCAGCCCAGCGGACATACATGCGCGACAACATCTGGGCCCAGTCCTGGCTCTCGGTTCCCCCCGCACCCGCGTGAATTTCCACGAATGCGTCGTTGCCATCCGCCTCTCCCGACAAGAGGGCTTCGATTTCCAGGCGTTGAGCCTCCTCGCGCAGCAAATTGAGCGAAGCCTCGGCCTCCGTCACCACCCGTTGATCGCTTTCGGCCTCACCCAGTTCGATGAGCTCCAGGTTATCGGCGAGGGAGCCTTCAAGATGGAGGTATTTTCTGATGCGGCTGTCGAGCTGCTGGCGGATGCGCATCAGCGACTGCGCTTTCTGCGGGTCGCTCCACAGCGAGGGATCCTCAGCCTTGGCGTTCAGCTCGGCAAGTTTTCGCTGTGCCGAATCGAGGTCAAAGATGCCTCCTCAGCAGTGCCAGCGACTGCTTGATTGTATCGACGGTTTCTGCGGTTTCGGCGCGCATCTGATTTCATCACTCTTGATTGGTTCAGTAGAGCCCGCCGGTACCGGTCGTCAACCCGCCTTCGATCACCGCCGCCTCGCCATCAACTGGCGCGGAATTTTCACCGATAACGACCGTTTCGTCGGTCGGTCCTTCTCCCGGCTTGAACGCCTCAAGAATGACATTCGGGTCACCGTATGCCGCCCTGAGGCCGGTGGCAGGATCGATGGGAATGAGTTGGACGCCGCTCGGCACGCGGAACGGGGTTGCCGGTTTGTCTTTGAGCGCCAACTTCAGAAAATCGGCAACGATGGGAGATGCGAGCTCCCCGCCGGTAGCATCGCGTCCCATCGGTCTCGGATTGTCGTAGCCCACGTAGACGCCCACTGTCAGATCCGGAGTGAAACCGATGAACCAGGCGTCCTTCTCGTCGTTCGATGTCCCTGTTTTGCCGGCCACCGGCTTGCCGACGACCCGCACCCTTTGGCCGGTCCCGCGCTCCACAACGCCCTCAAGCATCGAAGTGATCTGATAGGCGGTATAGGGATTGATAACTTCGTCACGAGTATCGAGCAGTTCAGGTTCCTGCTGGCCGTTCCATTCTTGCGCTTTGCAGCTTGCGCAGTCGCGATCGTCATGCCGGAAAACCGTTTTGCCGTAACGGTCCTGAATGCGGTCGATGAGCGTTGGCTTGATCCGCTTGCCACCGTTGTCGAGCATGCTGTAGGCGGCGGTCATGCGCAACAACGTGGTTTCACCGGAACCCAAGGAGTTTGCGAGAACCGGCAGCATGTGATCATAGATCCCAAGCCGCTCCGCCAACTCGGCAACGCGCTTCATTCCGAGATCCTGGGCAAGCCTCACCGTCATTACGTTGCGCGACAGCTCGATGCCGCGTCTCAGTGTTGAAGGTCCATAGAACTTCTTGGTGTAGTTCTGCGGCGTCCAGATTTCACCCGACTGCATTTTTATTTCTATGGGAGCATCGAGGACCACCGACGAGGGGGTATAGCCGCTGTCGAGTGCGGCAGCATAGACAAACGGCTTGAAAGAAGACCCCGGTTGTCGCATGGCCTGGACGGCGCGGTTGAACTGGCTTTTGCCGTAGGAAAAACCGCCAACCAGGGCGAGCACCCTTCCCGTATGTGGATCCATGGCCACCAGAGCACCCTCGATCTCCGGCATCTGCACCAGATGGAACTGATCTTTGTCCTTCGACGGCGCCACATAGACCACATCGCCCGGATGGAGAACCTCACCTGCCCTGCTGATCTCTGTGCCAAGCGCCTGATCCTCGCCCGGCGGCGCGGCTCGAGCCCATTTCATGAGGTCCAGGGGAATCACCCCGGTCAGACGGTCGGCCGCAATGCGTCCCGTTGTTTCAATCGCTGGCCTCAATCCTATTTTTGCCTCGTTTTCCCCAACCTCGAGCACGACCGCGAGCGTCCAAGGCGCTAGATCGTCGGGGAGAAATATCTTGCCGAGTGCCTTACCCCAATCTTCGTTGACGTCGATGGTTTTCACTGGGCCGCGATACCCTCGCGAGCGGTCGAACTTCAGCAAACCGCGAGTTAGCGCCTGGCGGGCTATCAGCTGATACTTGGGATCAAGGGTGGTCCTGACCGATAAACCGCCGTTGTAAAGTTCGTTTTCCCCATAGAGCTGAAAAAGCTCGCGACGAACTTCTTCGGCGAACGACTCCGCTGCGAATAATCTCGCGCTCGGCGGCTCCGGAGCGACTCCAAGCGGTTTCTGCTGGTTCTCTTTGGCCTCTTCGTTGGAAATATAGCCGTTTTCCAGCATCCGGCCCAAGACCCAGTTGCGCCGCTCAATCGCTTTGTCTTGCTGCTTGAAAGGATGATAGTTGTTTGGACCCTTGGGAAGGGCCGCGAGATAGGCCATCTCGTCGACGGTGAGGGAATTGAGCGCCTTGCCATAGTAGTTGAGAGAGGCGGCCGCCACGCCGTAAGAATTGAGCCCGAGAAAGATCTCGTTGAGATAAAGTTCGAGTATCTGATCCTTGCTGAACGCCTGCTCGATCCGCAGCGCCAGCAGAGCTTCCTTGAGCTTACGCTGCGCCGTTTGCTCACCGCTCAGCAGAAAGTTCTTCGCCACCTGCTGTGTGATGGTTGAGGCGCCGACCAGCTTGCGGCTGCCTCCGCTCACGCGATTCTGAATATTTATGATGATCGCTCTGCCGATCCCCTGCCAATCGAGCCCGGAATGATTGTAGAAGTTCTTGTCCTCAGCGGAAAGAAATGCCTCGATCAGCCGGTGAGGGATCGCCTTTATGGGAACGAACAGCCGGCGCTCCTTGGCGTATTCGGCAATGAGCGATCCATCGGCGGCATGCACCCTCGTCATCACGGGCGGTTCGTAAAGCGCCAGTTGCTTGAAGTCGGGAAGATCCTTCTGGGTTTGCCAGACGATGTATCCCGCTCCGACGGCAACACCGCAGAACAAAATGAACCCGGTGCCGAACAAGAACGCCAGAAATCGTAGCATGCTTGCAACTACCATGCTTGGGGCTGCGCCCCATAGTTTATTTTGCCCCACCAAAGGGCTAGCGGCGGAATGTGGCAGAGGCTTGACCCTAGTCCCTCGCTTTTATTGCGCGGCAGCCACAGTCGAGCTGAAATAATTATCGATGGCCTGGGCCACCGCGGTTGAGGCCTTTCGCCGCCAGGCTGGCGAGGACAGGAGTTGTTTGTCGGCCCGACTTGATAGATAGCCAAGCTCCAGCAGGACGGAGGGCACGTCAGGCGCTTTCAGGACCCGAAACCCTCCCGATCGCACTGGCCTAGTCGTCATCTCGATTACGGGCTTCAATGTCTCGACCATTGATCTTGCGAAAACCATCGAGTGATTCTTGGTTTCACGCTGAGCGAGATCGATCAAAATTCCGGTTATCTCCTCGTTCTCCTCGGAAAGCTGGACACCGCCGATCAGATCAGAGCGATTTTCCTGCTGTACCAGGGCTTCTGCCTCCGCATCGGAAGCCGTATCCGACAACGTATACACCGTTGCACCACGAACTTTCGAGCCGCGAAAGACATCTGCATGAATGGCAAGAAACAGGTCGGCTTGGTTCTGGCGGGCGATCCGCACTCTGTCCTTGAGGCTAAGAAATGTATCCCCTCTCCGGGTCAAGACGACTTTGTAGCGCTCAGGGTCAAGTTGTTTCTCCAGCTCTTTGGCAAAGGCCAGAGCGATGGATTTTTCGGTGACGCCGTCTTTGCCCACTGCCCCAGGATCGATCCCCCCGTGACCCGGGTCGATGACAACTGTGCGCCGGCCGTTGGTTCTCGCAAGCGGCGGATTCGCCAGTGGGTCAGGTGAGGTAAGTGCTGCCGTGGCCTCACTTTTTGACTTTCCCCCCAGATCGGACGGGGAAACTGACCTCTCGGGTGCCTTCAATGCGTCCGTTGACAGCGCAGGGGCCGGCTCGGGGCCTGTTGAACCGGTGAGCTGTTGCTGCTGTTCGCGCTGCAGCTTAGCGAATGTCTTTTCATCCGTAGGCAACAAATCGACGACGATGCGTGCTGGCTCGCCGTGCTCCGGCTGCAAAATGAAAGCCTTCTCGATCATCACCGGCCCGACCACATCCATGACAATGCGCGACCTGCCGGCATCGACCAGTCCGTAGCGAAACGAATTGATCAATCCGCGGCCCGACTTGCCGGTGTTGGGAGGGAGGTTGAAGCTGACCTCCTCCAGATCGATCACGACCCGGTAGGGATCGGAAATCACATAGGCATTGAAGTTGACGGCCACCGTCAGGTCGGCAACAAACCGCGTGCGTACCGTATTGCCTCCCAGCCGGGCAGCCGTGGCAGAGGGAACCGTTCTTCCCCATGTGAACCATTCAGCTTGCGCCGATATTTCGTCGCTGAGGCTCAACCCGGCAAGCACCAGGATGGCTGCAAGGCACATCCTAGCGGCTTTCCAAGTGAGCCTCGGTCTCGACTTAAGCCTCATGCGCGTTGAAGGAGCCATTTTCGGTGGTCGGCTGGCTCGTCCCGAGGCAACCCTATTCACCATTGGTTAACCATTCGTTTCAACGGTTTGAGGATGAGGCGCCAAACCGCTGCGAATTCCGGTGATGGGCCAGCCAACGGGCTTGCCAAGACCGCCTTTGCTCCCGTAAACAGGGCTATTCTCCCGTCCGGAATGAGGTGCAAAAGGGCAACCCTTGCGACTCCGGAGGGCATGAGGATTTTCGCGCCGGGTCCGGGCCGGGCATTGCAGTGCACCCGACCGGCTGCGTTTGAAGGGCTAAGCCATTGATGGCATTGCCCAAGAGGCCGGTTAACGTCACGTGTACCCCGGCCAGTCAAATGAACCGCTCCGGCAGCTGCCGGGGCAAAGGTGAATCGGAATGCATGCAACCGCGCTCCCAATGATTCGGACCCGCCGGTCTCCGCCGGCAGCAGGTCCTCTCGCGGCTTGCCTTGCCATTCCCTATTTGCGCGCCTGGAGGTCCGGCCGCCTTAAGCAACGGCCCGGTAGCAGAAACGATGGCAAACGGCAGCCAACGCGCGCCAAGGATACCCCAAGATGGGAAGCAAAATGCTTGTGGACGCCACTCACTCGGAGGAAACCCGGGTGGTCGTGGTGCGAGGAAACCGGATCGACGAGTTCGATTTCGAGTCCGCTGCGCGAAAGCAGCTCAAAGGAAATATTTATCTAGCCAAGGTAACGCGGGTTGAACCCTCCTTGCAGGCTGCCTTCGTCGATTACGGCGGCAACCGGCACGGTTTTCTGGCCTTCAACGAAATTCATCCGGATTACTACCAGATACCAATTGCCGATCGGCAGGCGTTGTTGCGACAGGAACAGGATGAAGCCCGCCGCAGCGACGATGATTTCGAGCCCGTTGATTCCCGCGTCGCCGAGAGGGAAAAACCCGAGGCGGAAGCGAACGGTGAAACCCCGGTTGAGCCTAGCGAGCCCGCCTCAGGTTTAGCCGGCTCATCCGATGACTTGACCGCCCCGCCCCTGTCACCCGCAGGTGAGCTCTTTTCATCCGAAGAGGGCTCCCCTGATGAGCCGGGCTCTGTCTCCGCCGAACCGCGCGCCAACGACAGCTTGGCGGACGAGCCCCCCGCCCCCGTTTCCTCCGTTGAGATCGTGGAGGAGGACGTTGAGACCGCTTCGGTGGATTCGGTTGGTGCGGAGGATGTTCTGGAAGAGGTTCCCCAGCGGCCTCGCCGCCCGCTGCGGCGCCACTACAAGATCCAGGAGGTTATCAAGCGGCGACAGGTCATTCTCGTCCAAGTCGTGAAGGAGGAGCGCGGCAACAAAGGCGCAGCTCTCACTACGTATCTGTCCCTGGCGGGCCGCTATTGCGTATTGATGCCGAACACCGCACGTGGCGGAGGCATTTCACGCAAGATCACCGATGCGAACGACCGCCGCCGTCTGAAAGACGTGGCTCGCGACATCGAGGTCCCCGAGGGCATGGGTCTGATCGTCCGCACCGCGGGCGCTCAGCGCACCAAGACGGAAATCAAGCGGGATTTCGATTATCTGATGCGTCTTTGGGAAAGCGTGAGAGATCTGACCCTCAACTCCACCGCTCCCAGTCTCGTCTACGAGGAAGGCGATTTGATCAGAAGGTCTATTCGCGACCTCTACACCAAGGACGTGGATGAAGTGCTGGTGGAAGGCGAGGAATCCTACCGGGACGCCAAAGATTTCATGAAAATGCTGATGCCGAGCCACGCCCGGAATGTAAAGCCCTACAAGGACACCCGCCCGCTCTTTTCCCGTTTTCAGGTCGAGACCCAGCTCGACAGTCTGTTCAGCCCCACCGTCACCTTGCCCTCCGGCGGCTACATGGTGATCAATCAAACCGAGGCGCTGGTTTCGATCGACATCAATTCCGGCAAGGCGACGCGCGAGCACAACATCGAGGATACGGCCCTGCGAACCAATCTCGAGGCTTCCGATGAGATTGCCCGCCAGCTTCGCTTGAGGGACTTGGCGGGGCTGATTGTCATCGACTTCATCGACATGGAGGAGAAACGCAACAATCGCTCGGTGGAGCGTCGTTTGAAGGAAGCCCTGAAACATGACAGGGCGCGCATCCAGGTTGGCCGGATCAGCCATTTCGGCCTTCTTGAAATGTCGCGCCAACGCCTGCGCCAGGGCATGCTTGAGGGATCGACCAAGACCTGCCCGCATTGCGAAGGTCGCGGTATCGTAAGATCGGTGTCCTCGTGCGCCCTGTCAGTCCTGCGCAGCATCGAAGAACAGCTCATCACCAAGCGGCCGGAAAATCTCACGGTACAGTGCTATCGAGACGTCGCTTCGTATGTGCTCAACGAAAAACGCGATCATTTGCTGGCGCTCGAACAAAGCTTCGGGGTGTCAATTTTCATCATTCCTTCCGATACCGTGAGATTTGCAGAATCGTTGATCGAGCGCGGCGGCGAGCGCATGCCGACCCTGCGCAAGGCGATATCTTCGCCGGTCAAGATGGAAACTGCACTGGTCGAGGAAGCCGATCAGGCGGCGGACGAGGACAAAGAAGACGAGAGTCCTGAGCCAGAGACCTCACCGGTCGAGGTTTCAAGGAGCGAGACGGATGACTCCGAGCATCGGCGAGGGCGCCGGCGGCGGCGGCGCGGGCGGCGCGGTGGACGAAAAACTCGTGATGAACAGACCAGCGCTGAGCGGTCCGAAGGCCTTGCCGAAAATCTCGTCAATGGCGGTGAACAACAGCCCGCTGGAGGCTTTGGTGGCGCCGCGGCTGAGGAAAGTTCAGTTGGTCCCGATCGCTTGACAGCGGCGGATGTGCAAAGCCCTCCTGCCGGCGGCCGGCATCACCGCGAACCTCGTCGAGGGCGTGGACGGGACAGCACAGGCCGCGCCGATCGCCGAGACACCTCCTCGACCGAAAGGTCGACTGAGGACGAGCCACGCACGGACAGTGTTCACGCCTCGCCGGGTGCGCCGACAGTTGAATCCGAGGCCGCGTCCGACACTGCCGACGAGAAGGAGAATGGGGAAAAAACGCCGCGCAAGTGGACCCCTCCTGAGCCCACTGTGGAACGCACATCGACAGCGCCCCGGGCTGGTTGGTGGCAGCGTCGTAGCTAGAGTTCAGGACAAGCCTCAAACTCGCCGTATTTGGCATTAAGACATAGTGCTGATCGGGGAAAGAGACGGATGTCAATGCTTCGATTTGCGGTGAGAGCAGCCAAATTTGCTCTCGCTACCTCTGTGGTTATTCAAGGGGCGCTTCCTGCTTGGGCGCAGGGAGCCAATTTGCCTCTGATACGCGATGCGGAAATCGAAAGCCTCATGCGTATCTACACGAAGCCGATCTTCAAGGTCGCGGGCGTGACTGAAGGGGCAGCCAAGGTTTATTTGGTCAATCAACCCAATATCAACGCCTTCGTCGCCGGCGGACAGCGCATTTTCATCAACACCGGCCTTCTCACCCAGACCCGTACCCCCAACGAGGTTATTGGCGTTCTCGCACATGAGACCGGCCATATTGCCGGCGGCCATTTGGCTCGCATGGGTGCTGAGGTCGACAAGGCAAGTACGCAGGCGATCATCGGCATGTTAATCGGCGCAGCAGCGATTGCCGGAGGCGTGGCGTCAGGATCCTCCCAGGCATCCCAGGCCGGCGCCGGCGTCTTCATGGGCACTCAAGGCCTCGTGACCCGCAGTCTTCTTGCCTATGTCCGGGCCCAGGAATCCTCCGCCGATCAGGCTGCCATCAAGTTTCTGGACGCAACCGGACAATCGGGGCGCGGAATGTTGACGCTTTTTCAGAAGCTCGCCAATCAGTCGATGGGCTCTCTGAAGAACGTAAACCCCTATGTCATGACCCATCCGATGCCGCTTGATCGCATCCGCAATCTTGAAGTGTCGGTGAAGAAAAGCCCCTTCTACGATCGCCAGGATCCGGCCGATCTCGTGCTTCGGCATCGCCTGATGCAGGCGAAACTCGCTGGCTTTCTGAGCAGCACCCAGCAGGTGTTCCAGCAATATCCTGTCTCCGACAAAAGCTTGCCTGCCCGCTATGCGCGCTCGATCGCCGCCTATCGCATCGGCGATCTCAAGAACGCCCTGCGCGAGATCAATGCGCTGATCGATGCACAGCCGGGTTATGCGTATTTTTGGGAATTGAAGGGGCAGGCGCTGTTGGAAAGTGGCCGCGCGCGCGAGGCCGTTGCTCCATTGCAAAAGGCTGCGAAGCTTTCCAACGGCAACGGTCTAATTCAGATAATGCTGGCCCAAGCGCTGCTGCAGGAGGAAGGCCCGGCCAATGCCCAGTTGGCGTTGAAGATCCTGAGAGCCTCGATGCGCACCGAACGCGAAAGCCCCGGTCTTCATGCCCAGATGGCGATTGCCTACGCGCGTCTGGGAAATATTCCCCTTGCCGATCTTGCGACTGCCGAGGCGGCTATCCTGCGCGGCGATCGCGAGCTCGCCTCGCAGAAGGCGCAACTCGCCGCCCAGCGATTGAAGCAGGGTTCCCCGGAGTGGCTCCGGGCAAAGGACATTCTCAACTTTACTGATAGAAAGAAATCATGAACCGCTCGCTGTGGCGTGCCAAAACTGAGACCAGCGGTTCTCTTCGCCCGGGGAGCTCATCGATGAAACGCAAATTCCTTGCCCCTGTAATTGTCGCCTGTGGTGTCTTCTTGCTGGGACAAGCGACCCTAGCCGCCGAAATGAGTCAACAGCAGCGGCGCGACATCGAGGCGGTGATAAAGGACTATTTGATTCGCAATCCTGAAGTGATCAAAGAAGCCCTCGAGGAACTTGAGCGTCGGCAGAGCGCTGCGGCAGCGGCAAAAACGAAGCAGGTTATCACTGCAAGAGGGCAGGAGATTTTTCGCACCAAGGAAGATCTGGTGCTGGGAAATCCGGATGGCAAGATCAGTGTGGTTGAGTTTTTCGACTACAACTGTGGCTATTGCAAGCGTGCCTTGCCCGAAGTTTCCAAACTCATTGAATCGGACAAGGATGTTCGCGTGGTGATCAAGGAGTTTCCGATCCTGGGTCCCGCTTCGGTCTTTGCGGCCAAGGCTGCGCTGGCGTCCAGAAATCAGGGCAAATACGTTGAATTTCACGATGCCCTCACCGGGATTGAAGGCGTGAAGGACGAAGCAAGTGTAATGGCGGCGGCTCAGGCGATTGGCCTCGATATCCCGAGGCTCAAGGCTGACATGGAAACCGAGGCTGTGGCAGATGTGATTCGCCGCAACTACAGCCTCGCCGAGGCCTTGTCGATCAACGGCACCCCCTCCTTTGTCATCGATGAAACTCTCGAGCCGGGATATGTCTCTTTCGAGGTCCTGGCGCAGCACGTTTCGACCGTCCGTCAGAACGGCGGATGCAAGGTCTGTTAATAGAACTCGGCGCTCCTGAGCGCTTCCATAAGGCTTAAAGACCTCCTATAACCCCTGTTTTTGAGGCTAAGGCCCTGTTTCGGGGCCGGATTTCAGGTCGTCGTCGAAGAATCATGTCAAGTCTCGTCTATATTCTGAACGGCCCCAATCTGAATCTGCTTGGCAGGCGGGAACCGCATATCTATGGCTCGGAGACTTTGGATGACATTGCCAAGCGGTGTAAGGCAAAGGGCGAGATGGTTGGCCTTCAGGTAGACATCAGGCAGACCAATATCGAAGGAGAGCTTGTTGGCTGGGTGCAGGAAGCTCGCGAAAAAGCCGCGGGAATTGTTATCAATGCTGCCGCCTACACACATACGTCGGTCGCATTGCATGATGCGCTGAAGGCTTGCGATCTGCCGGTCATCGAGGTGCACCTGTCGAATATCTACAAACGCGAGCCATTCCGTCACAACAGCTTTGTGTCCCCCGCCGCCAATGGCGTAATCTGTGGCTTCGGCGGACTAGGCTACGAGTTTGCCCTGGAAGCACTCGCTGCCATCCTTCACACGAGCGAGAAGCAGGCCGATGGCAAAAGATAGAAAGCCCAACAAACCCACTATGGCAAACCTTGCGCTCTCGGATTCCGAGGGGACCGAACTTGGTGCCACGGCAGAACTCATCCGCGAGCTTGCCAATCTCTTGCGAGAGACCGGTCTGGGCGAGCTCGAGATTCAGAACAAGGATATACGCGTGCGCCTGGCGCGCGGCGTACAGCATGTGTCGACTGTCGTGCCGGATGGTGGCGGAAACTTTGCCCCGCTAAACTCCGCATCAGCCGGTGCGGCGGGGAGCCTCCCCCCGGCAGCCGAAGTCATCGACCTTTCCTCCCATCCGGGCACGGTCAAGTCGCCCATGGTCGGCACCGCCTATTTTGCCCCGGCTCCGGGAGCTGCAAATTTTGTCGAAGTCGGAAAGGAAGTTAAACAGGGAGATACGATCATCATCATCGAAGCGATGAAAACGATGAACCAGATCCACGCTCCGCGTTCCGGCAAGGTGACCCATATCTTTGTGGAGAACGGTCAACCGGTGGAATATGGGGAGCCTCTTCTGGTTATCGAGTAGCTTATGTTCGATAAGATACTGATCGCGAACCGGGGCGAAATTGCATTACGGGTAATGCGCGCGTGTCGCGAACTTGGCATTGCAACGGTCGCCGTACATTCGACCGCCGACGAAAACGCCATGCACGTTCGCCTGGCGGACGAAAGCGTCTGCATCGGCCCACCGCCAGCGCGTGACAGCTATCTGTCTATCCCCGCCATCGTTTCCGCATGTGAAATTACCGGAGCCGAGGCGGTCCATCCGGGGTATGGTTTCCTGGCGGAGAATGCGCGTTTCGCTGAAATCCTCGTCGAGCACGGCATTACATTCATCGGTCCGAGCGCCGAGCACATCCGCATCATGGGAGACAAGATCGAAGCAAAGCGCACTGCGAAGTCGTTGGGCATCCCCGTCGTGCCGGGATCGGAACGCACTGTGCGCGATCTTGCCGAATCCCGCACTCTGGCGGACGAAATTGGCTATCCGGTGCTGATTAAGGCCGCCGCCGGGGGTGGCGGGCGCGGCATGAAAGTCGCACGATCCGTAGATGAACTTGAAACGGCGCTGCAAATGGCTCAGGCGGAAGCCAAGGCGGCTTTCGGTAATGGCGATGTCTACATTGAAAAATTTCTCAGCCGTCCCCGGCACATTGAAATTCAGGTTCTTGGGGATGGACTAGGCAACGCCATCCACCTCGGTGAGCGCGATTGCTCGCTGCAACGGCGCCATCAGAAAATCTGGGAGGAAGCCCACTCGCCCGCGCTGAACAACGGCCAGCGGACCGCCATCGGCGAAACCGTTGCCCATGCGTGCGCCAAGCTCGGCTATTCGGGTGTTGGGACGGTTGAGTTTCTGTATGAGGATGGCAAATTCTATTTCATCGAAATGAACACCCGGCTGCAGGTCGAGCATCCCGTGACCGAGATGCTCACCGGACTTGATCTGGTGCAGGAACAGATCCGCATCGCCGCCGGCGCACCACTCAATCGACAGCAATCCGACGTAGGATTTACCGGACATGCCATCGAATGCCGGATCAATGCCGAAAACCCTCTGACTTTTGCTCCCTCCCCCGGCCGTGTGGATGCGGTTCATGTACCTGGCGGTCTGGGCGTCCGCATCGATTCGGCAATCTATGCCGGCTACACGATCCCGCCCTACTACGACAGCTTGATCGGCAAGCTCATTGTGTTCGGCAAGAGCCGCAACGAGTGCCTCATGCGGCTCAAGCGGGCGCTCGGGGAATATGTCATCGAGGGAGTTGAGACCACGATACCTTTGTTCCAACGCCTCCTGCAGGAGGGGGACATAATGAACGGCAGCTACGATATCCACTGGCTGGAGCGGCTGCTGGAAAAATGACCGCGATCACGCCGCAAATACTGCTCAGAGCGTATGCTGCCGGCGTCTTCCCCATGGCTGAAAGCGCTGCGGACAGCACGCTTTATTGGGTCGAGCCCGAGTTCCGCGGCGTTTTGCCTCTCGATTCCTTTCATGTCTCCCGCAGTCTGCGGAAAGAGGTTCGCCGAGGCCGGTTCGACATAAAGACCGACACGGCCTTCAGCCAAGTAATAGCAGGTTGTGCGGAAAGGACTCCGCAGCGCCTGTCCACGTGGATCAATTCAAGGATCAAGTCGCTCTACAGCCAACTTCACAAGATGGGGTTTTGTCATTCCGTCGAAGCGT
This sequence comes from Aestuariivirgaceae bacterium, assembly GCA_036555325.1. Taxonomy (GTDB): domain Bacteria; phylum Pseudomonadota; class Alphaproteobacteria; order Rhizobiales; family Aestuariivirgaceae; genus DATBLQ01. Next base: position 37,326 of record DATBLQ010000043.1, read on the forward strand.
GGCGCGAAGGACGACTTGTCGGCGGTCTTTACGGGGTCAAGATCGGTGCCGCGTTCTTCGGCGAGAGCATGTTTTCGCGAAACTCGAACGCAAGCAAAGTGGCGCTTGTCCACCTCATGGCTCGCCTCAATTCAGGCGGATTTCAGCTGCTCGATGCTCAATTCATCAATGACCATCTCAAACAATTCGGCGCGGTTGAGTTGCCGCGAAACAAGTATCAGCGGCTTCTTGAGGCTGCCCTCGCTGGCGACGCCGAATTCGACGCATTCAACGACGATTGTGACCCGAATGCTGTGCTCGCCGCCGCCCTGAGGCGAGGTTGAGGCCGACAATCCTAGAAGCCGTGGCTCGTTCGCCGATAGCCTCGGGTAGAAACTGCCGACCGCTATTGGTTGTCCTGCGGCACTTCCTGCTGTTCGAACACCTTCGGGTCAATCTGCTCTTCAATATTGGGCTTGGGCGCCTTTGGATCGAAACATGCGGTAAGCCAAACATCATAAACGGGATGCTCGACCGCATTCAGTCCAGGGCTCTCGGCAAACATCCACCCCGAGAATATCCTGTGAGTGTTGTCACTGGCGACGATTTCGTCGACTTCGACGAATGATGTGGTCTTCGGTTCTTCCTCTGGCGGGCGCGAATAGCACACGCGCGGACGCACGACCAAGGATCCGAATTGTTTCGCGCCGTCGATCGGCACCTCGAACGTCGTAATCGTTCCCGTGATCTTGTCGAGCCCGGCAAAAATTGCCACCGGATTGGTAATGCGCTCGGCCTCAGCTGCAGATGTGACAGCACAGGACATGAGGAGCAAAAGCGTACGAGCCCAACTCATTTCTTGATCGCCTCGACACGCAAACCGACGTAATCCGCAGTCCAACTCCCGTTTGCATCGCACACTGAAGGCTTGAGCAACGCTTCGATCTCATTCATAGCCCCACGCCACCCACGTCTGGGTGCGGGCTGGCTCATGGTTGCTCATTCGACTGTGTGCCATCGGCCGGCGCAGGCTGCGTCTGGGGGTCCTGCGCTGTATCGTTGGCTGCGGGCGGGGAAGTTTCCGAGCTCCCCGGAGTTGGCTTGTTGAACAAAGCCTCGCTCACCAGCTTCCAGATATCGATGGCGCCCTGGGTAATCTGTATTTCGCCGCCATCGGGGATGAAGGCTTCGCCCCCACCTGGCTCAAGAGCGATGTAGGGTGCTCCCAGAATGCCTTCGCTCGAAACTTTTGCAGTCGTATCATCCGCTAGCTTCACCTTTGGATCGATCGACATCGTGACACGCGCTTGATAGGTTCCAGGGTTGAGTTCCTGGGCCACCACAGAGCCGATCTTTATTCCTGCCAGGCGTACGTCGGTTCCGACGTTGATAGCCCCGACATTGTCGAACTCCGCAATGACGCGATATCCGCCTCGTCCCGCGCCTCCTTCGGTAGTTGTGTAGACGAAGATGAAGAAGGCGGCGGCAATGGCGATCACAATCGCTCCGATTGCAGTTTCGACGGCGCTGTCTTTCATCGTGAATATCCTGAGATGAGTTTCCCGGTATTTACTCTGGCTGCCACGACTCATAGTCGGAAGGCGGCCGTTGCGGTCTCACATTATAAAGACTCCCCAGCGGACGATAGGCCGACGAGGTCCCGGTTAAGTTCGGTTGGTGGGGCTTCTCCCAAGCCCGCGGATTGTAGGCCGTTGCCGTCGGTGGCTCATCGACGGTTTTGTGAATCCAGCCATACCACCCAGGCGGAATGGTGGAGGCGTCCGCATAGCCGCCATAGATGACCCATCGCCTTGAGCCTCCATTCTTCTGGTAATATCGGTTTCCGAATTCGTCCTGTCCGACATAAGTCCCGACGAGTGCAGTATAGAACCGCGTCCCGACCGTTGTTCCGTTCCACCAGGTGAATATTTCCCTCAGAAGTCCCATTCCGAATCTGTCCTTGGCCGGCGCGGACTATGGCGCAAGGCCGCAGCCAAGTCCAGTTTGCTTCGGTTCCACTCGCCTCAATGGCTTCTGGATATGACCCGCAAGCAAGCCCTGGGGATCGCCTCGCATAACTATGCAAGGCGAGGGATCGCCCTCGGCTCGAACGTCCGAGGGCATCAAACAATAAAGGGTGAAACTAGCTAGACGACCTTCAGATTTTCCGCGGACGTCTTGCCGCGCTTTGGATCACGTTGTTCTTCGTAGGAAACTCGCTGACCTTCACTAAGGCCGGTCAATCCGGCGCGCGTGACTGCTGAAACATGCACGAACACGTCCGAACCGCCTCCCTCCGGCTGAATGAAGCCATAGCCCTTTGTGGTATTAAACCATTTCACTTTGCCGACCGGCATGTCGATTTCTCCAAATGTTGCAATTTGAACCGCTTGGCAGCGGAACATCAAACCATCCCAGGCATAGCAGCGATCGTTTGGCCCAGGGGGCAACAGGTCGGCAAGTCCAGACGATTGACCGCCTTAAAATGGCGAATTTTTCTGGCATTACAAGGAAAACTTGAGCCGCATTTACGCTCCGACCGCCGACCGCTCCGAAAGCTTCTCGATCGCGTCGGCAATATGCTCATCACTTATGTTGTAAGCACCTTTCGCCACTCTGATTTTGTGCGCTTCATGCAGCACCTCCGCATGGGTCCACCCCACAGGAGGTTCGAATTTGTAGCAGGCCAGTTCCACCAGCAGCCCCAGGGGATCGCGGAAATAGATTGAATACATGAAACCCCTGTCCACCTCGCCCGAGTTCGCAATGCCGCGCTCCTTCAGCCGTTTCACGGCCTGCGTGTACGTGGCGCGCGATACGGCAAACGCAAGGTGATGGACGCTGCCTGTGGTCGTAGGAACGGCGGATGAATCCTTCTGCCAGTTCTCGCTGGTGAAGACCGTGATCAATCTGCCATCGCCCGGGTCGAAGTAGATATGATTCTGATCGGCGGCATCGAGGTTGGGTTGCTCGAACACGAACGGCATGCCGAGCACGCCTTCCCAGAAATCGATTGATGTTTGACGGTCGGCGCCGATGAGAGTGATGTGATGGACTCCCTGAGCTTGCAGCTTCTGCATGGCGGTCTCCAAAAACAAGGTGGAATGGCCTCTAATAGGGCCGTGGCTCATCCCTGCCAACAGCGAAGAAGAGCTACCCGGAACCAAACGCCACCACGCGCGTTAGCTACGTTGCCCACCGATCGCGAGGAGCCGTGCGTGAATCCGCGGCAGTGCTTTCATTTTGATAAATCTCGCCAAAGTGCCAACCCTCTAATTGACAGCCACCCGCTGCGGCTTTGAGGAACCAACCGCGCCGTGAAGGAATTGATAGTCACAGCATGCATAGCCACGGCTTGGGTTGCAAAGGAGAGCCGGTGAGAGAGGGTAACGAAAGGAAGTTACTATGATGTGGTTCACCTCTGCAATCACTGGCGCAGTCTTGGCCGGAGCGGCGGTTGTGGCCGTAACACCTGCGCTGGCCGCTGCGTGCGCACCGCACGATGAATTCACCCAGCACCTTGCGACCAACTACAAAGAGAAGAGCGGCGGCGTCGGTGTGTCTTCTGATGGCTCGCTATTTGAACTCTTTACCTCCGAAAAAGGATCATGGTCGCTGCTGATCACCAATGGCGACAAGATATCGTGCATTGTTGCGGCCGGTGATATGTGGGTGCAAAAACCGGCACTCGGTCCTGAAGCAAGCCTTCGCTGAGCTTGAACACTTTGGCGACAATGTCCGTTCCTTCGACCGAACGGACAATGGCTGCGGTCAATCTCCGTCTGGTTCGCGGCTTCTCTCTCCGCACAGCGTCGGTACCGGCTCATAGGGGTTCGCCGGTACTTCTCCTACATCCTCAAGCTCCTGGCATTCGCGCTTCTTTTTAATTTCCGGCAAGGGCGCAACCTTTCCGTCGAAATGGCGCTGAAGTTCAAGCGCCGGAGGCGTATCCTCCAGCCAGTCCTCGTGGCCTTCCCAATTGATCGCCAGCGCCAAGGGACTCCAGGCGCAAATTCCAGAGGCGCACATAATAATGAGGATCGCTGCCCGAACCATCGAGCGATCCTAACCCGCCTCAATGGTGGAACTAAGTCGCAGATCAGCGATTCCACCCACGCTGCAAGGAGTTGGTCCGGTTCCCTGCCTAGCGTCCCGAATCGGTGGATATCCACAGAAAGAGGGGTCCCGAGCTTGTCAAGATATTGTGTTTTTAATCACCCTGGTATACAAGAGCTTGTATCGTCACGGACTGAGCAAAAGCCAGTTCTTTCGAGTTCGGGGAGGGAAGAGCCCGCCAGTTAGGTGAATTTTGCGTAAACACGGAGACCAGCGGTCCGTGAACGAGAATCTGTCCGCTCCGCGGACTCACGACAACACAAACCAAGGGGCCACGCAATGCGCATCGAGCGCCGTTACACGAAATCCGGACAATCCGCCTACGACTCGATCGAATTCCGCACAACCTCAAGCGAGATCAAGAATCCCGACGGCTCAACCGTTTTCCGAGCCGCTGACGTCGAGGTTCCGGCCACCTGGAGCCAAGTGGCTTCCGACATTCTGGCGCAGAAATATTTCCGCCGTGCCGGCGTGCCGAAAATGCTGAAGCGAATCGAAGAGCCAAGTGTCCCCTCCTGGCTCTGGCGGTCTGTGGCGGATGAAGAACGTCTTGCAGAGCTTCCCGAGGATGAGCGGCGTGGAGCCGAGAAATCGGCCAAGCAGGTGTTCGATAGGCTCGCCGGCACCTGGACCTACTGGGGCTGGAAAGGTGGGTATTTCGACAGCGAGGAAGATGCACGCGCCTTCCACGACGAGCTTTGTTACATGCTCGCCACGCAGAAATGCGCGCCGAATTCGCCTCAGTGGTTCAACACAGGTCTCCACTGGGCCTATGGCATCGATGGACCCGGCCAGGGTCACTATTACGTCGACCATGAATCGGGCCGCCTGGTGAAATCAAAAACAGCCTACGAGCATCCGCAGCCGCACGCCTGCTTTATCCAGTCCATCTCCGATGATCTCGTGAACGACGGCGGCATAATGGATCTTTGGGTCAGAGAGGCGCGGCTATTCAAGTACGGCTCCGGCACGGGATCGAACTTTTCTTATTTGCGTGCGGAGAACGAGCCCTTGTCCGGCGGCGGCAAGTCGTCCGGCCTCATGAGCTTTCTCAAGATCGGTGATCGAGCCGCCGGCGCCATTAAGTCTGGCGGCACGACCAGGCGGGCGGCAAAGATGGTGGTGGTCGACGTCGACCATCCGGATATCGAGGATTTCATAGATTGGAAGGTGAAGGAGGAACAGAAAGTCGCCTCCCTCGTCACCGGTTCGAACATCGTCAAGCGGCAGCTCCAGCTGATCATGAAAGCTTGCGTCAACTGCGAAGGGTCCGGAAGCGATTGCTTCGAGATCGACAAGAATCCGGCGTTGAAACGCGCCGTGAAGGAGGCGCGCCGCCTTGATGTTCCCGACAACTACATCAAGCGTGTGATCCAGTTTGCCCGCCAAGGCTATACCGAGATCGAATTCGACACGTATGACACCGATTGGGACGGCGAAGCCTACCGCACCGTCTCCGGGCAGAACTCCAACAATTCCGTGCGGGTGACCGATGAGTTCCTGCACGCCGCAGAGCAAGACCTCGACTTCCCTCTCAAATGGCGCACGAGATCGGGGATCGCGCGGTACGTCAACGCCCGCGAGTTGTGGCAAAAAATCGGCTACGCCGCCTGGGCCTCGGCCGACCCCGGCATTCAGTTCCACACCACGATCAATGATTGGCACACCTGCCCCGCCTCGGGTCCCATCCGCGCCTCCAATCCATGCTCGGAATACATGTTTCTCGACGACACGGCCTGCAATCTCGCCTCGCTGAATCTTCTGCAGTTCCGCGATTCCCGGACCGGCCGCTTCGATGCGGTAGCGTTCGAACATGCAGTGAGGCTGTGGACCATAGTGCTCGAGATTTCGGTGCTCATGGCGCAGTTCCCCTCAAAGGAGATTGCACGCCTGTCTTACGAATTCCGCACGCTCGGCTTGGGCTTTGCCAACATCGGCGGCCTTCTGATGACGGCCGGCATCCCATATGACTCCGACCGTGGCCGCGCTCTCTGCGGCGCGATCTCGGCCTTAATGACCGGAGTTGCCTACAGGACCTCGGCCGAGATGGCGGCAGCGCTCGGTTCTTTCCCAGCTTTCGCGCGCAATCGCGAGCCCATGCTTCGGGTCATGCGCAACCATGCCCGCGCCGCCCGCGGCGAAACGTCGGGCTACGAGGCCTTGTCAACGCCCCCCGTAGCGCTGGATCACGCAAACTGCCCCTATCCGGAGCTCATTGAGCACGCCAGGACCGCGTGGGAAATGGCGGTGGATCTTGGTCTTCGGCATGGCTATCGCAACGCGCAGGCCACCGTGATCGCGCCCACGGGAACGATCGGACTCGTCATGGATTGCGACACGACCGGTATTGAGCCCGATTTCGCTCTGGTCAAGTTCAAGAAGCTTGCCGGCGGAGGCTATTTCAAGATCATCAACCGGGCGGTGCCCGAGGCGTTGCGCACTCTTGGCTATGAGCGGCGGCAGATCGAGGACATTATCGCCTATGCCGTAGGCCACGGCACGCTCGTTGGCTCCCCTGCCGTGCATCATGCGGCGCTGAGGGCCAAGGGGTTCGGCGATGGCGAGATCAGCAAGATCGAAGCGGGTCTGGCTTCGGCTTTCGACATCAAGTTCCTCTTCAACAAGTTTACGCTTGGGGAGGAATTCTGTCGCTCGACGCTGAAGCTTACCGATGCCGAGCTTGACGATTTGGGCTTCGACATGCTGGCCCGCCTTGGGTTTGGCAAGGCGGAGATCGAACGGGCCAACATCCATGTCTGCGGGGCCATGACCCTTGAGGGCGCCCCCCATCTGAAGCCAGAGCATCTTCCGGTTTTCGACTGTGCCAACCCGTGCGGCAGGCTTGGACGGCGCTTCCTGTCGGTGGAAAGCCACATTCGCATGATGGCGGCCAGCCAGCCCTTCATCTCGGGTGCAATTTCGAAGACCATCAACATGCCGAACGAGGCAAGCGTTGATGACTGCCTGTCGGCATACCACCTCTCCTGGAAGCTGGCGCTCAAGGCAAATGCGCTCTACCGCGACGGTTCGAAGCTGTCGCAACCCCTTTCCGCCCAGCTTATTGCCGATGAAGAGGAAGAAGAGCTCGATCAGGTCGAACAGTTCATCGCGAAACCACAGGTCCAGCGGGCGGAAGTCCTGGCCGAGCGCATCGTGGAGCGGGTGGTGGAGCGTGTGGTGGAGATCGAACGCGCCGCGCGCACCCGCCTGCCCCAGCGACGGAAGGGCTATACGCAGAAGGCGATCGTCGGCGGGCACAAGGTCTACCTGCGCACCGGCGAATACGATGATGGCCGGCTGGGCGAAATCTTCATCGACATGCACAAGGAGGGTGCCGCGCTCCGAGCGATGATGAACAATTTCGCCATTGCCGTATCTGTCGGCCTGCAATATGGCGTGCCGCTCGAGGAGTTCGTCGAGGCGTTCACCTTCACCCGTTTCGAGCCTGCCGGGATGGTGCAGGGCAACGACACCATCAAGAACGCCACCTCGATCCTCGACTATATTTTCCGCGAGCTTGCCGTTTCCTATCTCGGCCGCCACGATCTTGCGCATGTGGAGCCGGCTGACATCGGTTTCGATGTTCTCGGCAAGGGCGAGAGCACCGGCGAACCGCCCAAGGCTCCCGCGCCAGTGCCGGCGGTTCGCATCATGTCGACCGGCTATGTGCGCCAGCGCAACCTGTCCAACGTGGTGATGATACCGGGAACACCCTCGGGGCCAGGTGGCCCCACCATGGCATCGTTGCCATTGCACGAAGGGTCGGAAACCATGACGGCCGGAGCCCTCGCCTATGATCGATCCGCCGCGGCCGCAGCCAGCGCGCCCACGGCGATCATCTATGATGCGCAGCGCGAGATGGCCCGCATGAAGGGCTACGAGGGCGAAAGCTGCGGCGAATGCGGCAACTTCACCATGGTGCGCAGCGGCACCTGCATGAAATGCGACACCTGCGGCGCGACGAGCGGGTGTAGTTGAGGGCAACAGTAAACGGATGGCCGAGCGAGAGCTCGGCCAATAACAAGAAGGGGACAAACCATGAACCACTAAATTCAAACTGAACGGGCACCACCTCAGCTGCACTGCGGTGATGCCCTAAGAGTCAACCCTCCAAATAAGAGAATCGACATGAACAAAGTAACTACCCCCTTGCCGCTTTACATGCGAAAACTTGCCGCATGGAATAAGGCAAGACCTATTCCTGGTTTCGATCCGTCAAAATTTCGTCGAGACAGATTTGGCGGCACAATCATGTGGAGCCAATATGGACAATGTACCGAGTATGGCTGGGAGATTGATCATATCCTCCCCGCATCTTTCGGAGGATTGTCCTTTGCCGGAAATGAGGCAGCGACACATTGGCAAAACAATCGCAGCAAGTCTAACCGGTTTATCGGTTGAAGGTTGATGGTCGGGTAAGATTCCGGCCATCAATTTCGTTAGGAGTAGAGATGAGTAAGTTAATGCTGCTTATTCCCGAAGGATCCAGCCTCACAAAAGAGGTTCTCAGTATTCGGAATGACCTCAACACGTATCGTATTCACTCAACCTATTTTGTAAAGTTTGATAAATTGACTCTCCGCATTTCTGCCGAACTAACTTCGAACCGCTCCTTTAGAATTCGACTACTGTGACTCTACAACGCGTCCCTCACCCGATTCCGCATTCTCTGGACCATGATCTCTAAGATGGGAAGATAGCGCGTGAGCTGCGTATGGCACGAACCTTTCATCGAACTCGTATTCCATCAGCATTTCCATCGCATCGTGGAACTGGCGCATGATAAAATCGAGCGGCTTCTTGCTCCGCATTGTACCCCCCTGCCCTTGGTAATGCGGCCACCAGCGAGATGCTGGTGACCGGGGAGGTTACGAACCGCCGTAGACGGCTGCGCTGCCCTTTAAACCTTTCGATTCTGGACATGCGGCAGCGCCTCCCCGGCCAAGACCGGGTGGCAATAACCGGCTATTGCTAGCCGCTACGGTCGGAGGTTGTAACAACCTCAGAGTCGAGCTCCGACCCTATCTGCAACCTATCAGCGAAACGCTTGATTGGTCAATGGACCTCTCCTCAGGATCGTGCGCGGAATCAAGACTAAGATCGAACGCGAATACTCCGTCTACTGACCAATCACCGCGGGCGAGCGATTGCATCGCCCGTCCCATTAATCATTTAGGCGGCCGTCATCACGGATTGATCACAATTGCGACCGAACCGATCACTATACTTCTGATTCGTTGGATCGCCGTTCTGGTGATGGCGATGTGGAGGGTTCTAACCCTCTGTTGTCGCCCGCCGTGGGGATGCCCCCGATCTCCCCCAGTGAGTTTCAGGATTTTCCCTTTCCCGGTTCATGTTGGCCCGAGTCGAAGGTTTCTCGCAAACCATCGCTGAGGCCGTCTGAGGCAACCATGAACCGGGAACCAATTTGTAATCGTCGTGCTCTGTCAGTCTGGCTGGAACCAAGTCATGGAAGCTGTCCAAACGTGGTATTACTTGAACGACTCTCGTCAGATAGGGCCCTATTCCCTGTCCGAGCTTCGATCACTCCTCGCCAAGGACGTGATATCTCCAGAAACGCTGGTGTGGACGCCAGGCAGCGGGGGCTGGCGTTGCCTGCACGAGGTGCCCGACAAGCCTGTGTACGACTCCCTAAGGCCGGCATTCCACCAGGGACGGAGCAATACACTGGCGCTCGCCTTCGGTGTAAGCGTGTTTCTATGCGCGACGACGATTGTGGCAAACGCACCACCAGGCAGTATGGCGCGTATCGATTTCGCCGCCATTCCCAAGGAACAGAAAGCCAGCGAAATTCTCGTCACCCTGCCGAACACAAACCAGCCGTCTGCTGAATTGGCGCCAGTCTGGATCGCCGCCAAGGCCGCTCTCCCCGTCAATCGGCGACTTCCCGTTTCCGTTCGCCAGGACGACTCGCTCAAGCCCGGGGCGGCCTGCCCGCCCTCACGAACCACTTCAACCCGCATAGCTTTGTCACCGGAGGAAAATATTGAGCTGCAGCTCTGGCGCTCCGCTGCCCACTTCGACAGCGTCAAACTCTACGAATTTTATGTCCGCCAGTATCCTTCCGGCACCTTCGCCGACCTTGCAAGGGCGCAGATCAAGGAACCGCAAGCTACCGCAAAGACCACCAAGCCTCCTGGGGTAACGGGAACCGGAAGCCAGAAACAGGGTATCGTCGTTAAGTCCGTAAAACAGCAGCCCACCGCCGAGACAGCGGCCATGAAAGCCTCCGCTTCGAAGGAAGCCGACCGCTGTACGAACCGAAACTCACTGCGATGCCGACAGCGCTGCCCGGAGAAGCAGGGTCGAACCTGCCAAAGGTCGCCTCGGGTCGGCGGTTGACCGCCAGTTCTCCGTCTCGTTTGCGGATTTGCGTGGGTTGCGAGGGTGGGTGTGAGTTCGAATCGTCTTTCCCGCACAAACCGACATCGTAAGGCCGAACGGAGACACCATAAGAATGTCGCTACCGGACAGACATCCGCCCACCGTTGACAAATTGGACAAGCTGGCCGAGTCGCTGTTTGAAAAGCTTGAGCAACTGAGAGCCGCCGCCCGCGCCATGGCGGAGCATCAGGCGAGCATCGAGGAACTTATCCGGTCCCTGGAAGCCGGCAAGAGCTAGAGGCAGTCGCCAACGCGCAACCGCCCATCTGAGGCGGCCGATTCTTGCCACCGTTGTGGCCTCGTTCCAACTTGAACAACGCACCGCCACGAACAAACCCCGACATTCCCGTAAGGGAGGCGCTCCTCCGCCGTTGAGGAGCGCCCGCCTAAGGAAGCAAGGCCCTGCCTCCTGGTCTCTACAACCGCCGTGTTGCAAGACGGAGCTCAACAAAGCGCCGGGGGAAACGCTTTTCGTTGAACTCGCTCACGCTGCGCAGAAATTGACTGGGGATTCAAAAACGCTCACCGAATCACGATGGAGCCTACAAGTCCCTTCCGTCCTAATTGTGGAAAAGTCGCGAAGAAAGCTGCCATACTGGTTAATCATTCCGCGAGAGCCACAGCTCGATTGATTACTTCGCCGGTTTCGGCACGTTGCGGCAGCTGGTTACTGTTGTGATCCTCGGTGGGATCAGAGTTACCTCATCGTGGCTCGTGCAGACGCGCATCATGCAATCGTTCTTCAGGGCCCCGACACGGATGGCGGTCTCCTTTCCAGCCGGATCAGGCCCGGCACCCAGGCAAAAGTTGAAGTGGCCCTGCCAGTCGCTGCTCCACCGTCCGCCCTTGAATTCGCAGCTGCGGCTGACATTCTCTGAATTCTGCGCCACAGCGGTCGCTGCATATTTGGCGCACGCATCCTTCTTCGATTTTTCCGCCGCAGCGGACTGGGCGTCGAGACAGCCCTGCAGCTGATCGCCGCGCGCCTGGTCTTCCTTGTCCCGGGCCCCCTGCGAGGCTGAAAGGCACCAGTTGAAATGCGCAGCGTAGTCGGCGAGCCATCGGTTGCCGCCGAAGCCGCAGCCGCGCTTGGCCGCCACATCGGCAGCCATCACGGCCTTGTTGGCGAAGGTTTGGCATGCAGCCTGGTCGAGCTTGGGTTTCGCACTGCACTGCGCCAGCGCCTGTTTGCGGGCATTGTCCTCCGCCGTGAGGTTCTGCATCGTCGTTGCGGGTGCCAAGCACCAGTTGCGGTGAGCCGCGAAATCATTGCTCCAGGCGCCACCCTGGAAACCGCAGTTCATGCTTTCATTCTGCTGGTTTTGGGCAACGGCTGCTCCCGCATAGGCATCGCAATTGAGATCGGGACCAGCGTGAGCTATCGCCGCGAAAAGAAGCGGGGCCATCAAGCCTGCAATCCACCCCAAGACAGGTTTGCCCATCCTTTCCCCCCTTGATCCGTCAGGACATTGCCCAACTGAATCGAAGATTGTTTGAATGTCGCACTATAGCACATCGATTGGCCGCCCGAAGCGCGCCCAAACCACGCCGGCGCCCCACGGAACACTGCCCGGTGGTTTTGCGTTTTCTGGTATGCCTGCCAAAAGCTTACGGGAATGCATATGGTTAGCGGCCAGCGCCGTCTTCGCTGTCGCGGCCATCCTGCAACTTAAACGACGTAGACGGCCCGCCGGGGAACACCCCTTCGGTCAGGCCACGAGCCGGGATGAGCCCCTCTTTATCCACCAACAGCGGGCATTGGAAAAAGGTCGCGGCCGGCGCGCCAGATTTCCTTGGCGTATCCCATGGAGAGGTTGGAGAGATATTGCCTGGCGAACCTATAAGCAATTCAACGAGGACCGCCTGCTGGCGGTGGCGGCCGGGGTGGTTTTCTTCGTGCTGCTGGCGCTTTTTCCCGGCATCAGTGCCTTCGTTTCCCTCTATGGGCTCTTCCTCGATCGCTCGATGCTGGCGGACCACTTGAGCCTCATTGCAGCCATCGCTCCTCCGCGCGCTTTCGCCATAATCACCGGCCAAATCGAACAATTGCTGAAAAGGAACTCCAACGAACTGGGTCTCGCATTCGCAATCAGCTTCGGCCTGGCTCTGTGGAGCGCCAATGCCGGAGTCAAAGCGGTCATGGACGCCCTCAATGTCGCATATGAAGAAAAAGAGGAGCGGAGCCTGATCAAGCTCAATGTCGAATCCCTGCTGTTTACGCTGGGCTGCATCGTGGGGCTGTTGTTTGCCCTTGCCGGCGTGGTGGCGCTGCCGCTGATTTTCAATTTGATTGGGCTCAGCGCATTCACCGAGACGATTATCTTCTGGCTTCGCTGGCCGGCGCTCCTTCTCCTGCTCATTACATTCTTGAGCACTCTCTACCGGTTCGGGCCGTCCCGCCGCCATGCCAAGTGGGTATGGCTGACCCCCGGAAGCATCGTTGCCGCGCTCCTCTGGCTCGCCGGATCCTACCTCCTGTCCGTCTACATCGAGAATTTTGCCAACTACGATGCAGTCTACGGCACTCTTGGAGCCGCGGTCGGCCTCATGATGTGGCTGTGGCTTTCCGCCATCGCCGTGCTCTTCGGGGCCGAACTCAACGCCGAAATAGAGCACCAAACCGCTCGCGATACCACCATCGGCTTGCCCAAACCCCTCGGAGAGCGCGGGGCGACCATGGCCGACACGGTGGGGGAAGCCGCGGAATAATTGATTGAGTTTGCAGTTCGCCTATTATCGACAGGCATCGGGCCCTGTCGGGGTCATCCTCATATCCATCAGCAGTGAGGCGCTATCATGCAGCCAGTGAACTGGGGAATTCTGTCCACCTCCTCCTTTGCAACAGAACGATTTCTGCCGGGCCTTCGAAAGTCGCCCCTGGTTCGGCTTAGAGCCGTGGGCTCGCGAAATCTCAAGCGCGCCAAGGAGTTTGCCGAAACCAACAAGGTCGACAAAGCCTATGGCAGCTATGAGGAGGTTCTGGCAGACCCCAAAGTCGAGATCGTCTATGTGCCGCTGCCGAACCACATGCACGCGGAGTGGACATTAAAGGCGGCGAAAGCTGGCAAGCACGTGTTGTGTGAAAAACCAATGGGGCTGAATGCGGCGCAGATTGGGAAGCTCAAGGCCTACGCTGGCAAGGTTCATATCGCCGAGGCGTTCATGGTGCGGTTCCATCCGCAGTGGATCGAAACTCGCGAGCGGGTGAGGCGGGGCGAAATCGGACGGGTAACCCATATCCATGTCGCGTTTGCCTATAACAACCTCGATCCCAGGAACATACGGAATATAGAAAAAATCGGTGGCGGTGCATTGTACGACATCGGCTGCTACGCAATCGTGGCGGGCCGCTGGTTTTATGAGGCCGAGCCCGTGCGGGCGGTGGGAATGGCCGATCGCGATCCCAAGTTCAAGACCGACCGCGTCTTCTCCGCCCTACTCGACTTCGGCAAGGGGCGACCGCTCAATTTCACCGTGTCCACTCAGAGCGTCGTTCATCAGCGGGCGCATATCTTCGGCACCAACGGCCGCCTTGAGATTACCATTCCCTTCAATCAGCCGCAGAACGATCCGACCGTCTATCTCATGCACGATGGCTCATCCCTGCACGGACTCGACGCCTCGACGTTCACTGTGCCGACCGCCGACCAGTATCAGCTGCAGGCCGAGTATTATTGTAAGCTGATCCGCAGTGGTGAGAAGCCCTCCCGCAAGCGCCTCGATGACGCGATCCGCAACATGCGGATCATCGATGCCCTATTCAAATCGGAGAGAAGTGGTCGCTTCGAAAAGGTTCAGCGCTAGCGCCACCAGCCAGCCGAACACCTTCCACCATCCTCAATGCCAGCAGTGAAATGGGCTGCAATGCACTCCAGACGACATAGGACACCGAAGGCAGCCGACGAGGGTCGAAGCGCGAATCAGGTGCCCTCCGCCGCGTCGAAACCCGAAATCGCATCAGAATCGTCGTGGAAGGGAAATTTTTTGGAAAATTCTTGTGGATGAGTTTTCATGCCCTAAAGGCGTTTTTCATGATGATCCGTATACAGACGATGATCTAGGGCGTCTCTCGGTCGACGCTAGAAACCCAGAAAATACGGGCATTGATTCAATTTTCCACGTTGTCCGTATACGGATAATTGAAATGATCGTCGCAAATAGGATCCTTTGCGACAATAATGAACCGATAGTCTGACAGGTCATTCGGCATATTGCCGAATCACGCAAACCGGTCCAAAAGATGATCAAGGATGGCGTTGAGTCGCTGTTTCCTTCATTGGAGTCGCGAACTCGGGCTGTCTGACGTGAGTACTAGGAACCGCGTACGCGGTACTTGAATGGAGAAAATCATGGCTGCTAAGAAAGCAAAGAAAGCCAAGAAGGCTAAGAAGGCATCGAAGAAGAAGAGGTAAGCCCTCTTAGATCTCTTCGTGAGACGGCCCCGGCTGGGTAATTCCACCGGGGCCGCTTCGTTTTACGGACGATTGTTGGTCGCTATTGAATCACGTGGACGCGGGCACCAATGTTGACTCGATTGTAAAGATCGATGACGTCCGCGTTCATCATGCGGATGCAGCCCGACGACACCGCACCGCCGATCGAGCGCGAATTGTTGGTGCCGTGAATGCGGTAGATCGTGCCGCCGATGTAAAGCGCGCGAGCGCCGAGGGGATTTCGGGGCCCTCCCTCCATATAAGTGGGAATGGTGATGCCCTTTGCCGCTTCACGAGCAATCATCTGGGCCGGTGGCGTCCAGGCCGGCCATTCTTTCTTGCTGACAATGCGCGACGAGCCCGACCATTGGAATCCTTCCCGGCCTACCCCTACGCGATAGCGAATGGCTTCGCCTTCGGGGAGCACATAGTAAAGTGCCCTCTCCGGCGTCCGAACGATGATGGAGCCCGGAGAATAGCGTGGATCGTTGAACGCGACGGTCTGGCGGTATCCGCGGCCCCCGAACCCGGTAAAGAAAGATCCCGAGCCGGTGCGACGCGTCGTGCGGAAGAGGCACGTGAACGGCGTGGAACACTCGCCTGCCGTCCTGGCGGTGCGAGCTTTCTTTTTCTGAACCTCGTAGATGGAGTAGAACCGCTTTTGCTTGGTGGTTGCGGCTTCGCCCATCGAAGCAAATCCTGTCCCCGCAAGGGCGGCAACGGCCAACAATACCATTGCTTTAGGCAGGTATTTCATTGCGTTTCCCCTGTGTCAGTGGTCCCCAATCGCGGCACCTTTACCGAAACTTATGCACGGTTCAAGTCATCATCGGCCCAAAATTCGACAAAATGGTTTCTTCGGTCGTGGACAACCGCATACGTCTATGCGAAGTTGAGAGGGTAGGCGGCGTACGAGTGATTCGATTTTCCTCTTCTTTGGTCTTCTATGGATCAGCTCCGCCGTTTCGGCCGTCTTCTTGTAATCTTGGTGGGTGCCTGCCTGGCAGCCTACGCGGCTGAACCAACAGGAGCGCGGGCCGGCAATGAAGTCCCGGTCGTAGCTGCCCTTTGCGACGCCTTCGCAGCGAAATTGGGCGTTCGGCCCGCCTACCGGCGCGTGAAGAAATCCAAGGATGGAACGATCACAATCCGGGGGTTGACCACCGAGATTGAACAAGCCCCGGCAGCCGACCGGAAGATCAAGGCCACTCTGTCGGTAGAGCGAATCACCCTATCGGGCATTACTGAGCAAAACGGCCTTTTCGACGTGGCCGAAGTCAAGTTAACCAACCTCATTTTGATATCGGACGATGACGCTGAGACCAGCAGTGCCCTGCGCCTGCCAGAGGTCGTCCTTGCCCACTTATATTTGAAGCCGTCCGGCAATCTCCTGGCTGCGGGGGGAAGCATCCTTCCCTTGGGCTCACAGGCTCAGAGCCTGCTCGCCAAGGACGGCGTCTTCTCATCTGGCGGAACGAGCCTTCAGTTTGGCCTTATGGAGGCATCCTGGCAGGGCGACCCTGATACTGGACTAGGACAAACCCATCTCCGGATCGACGATATCCGCTATCCGGCCTCTGCCATACGACGATCGGATCCTTCCGGAACGGTGCTTTCTCTTTTGGGGGGCGGCGACTTGGTTTTTGATTTGGCGGGGAGCGGCGGTACGACCGCCGACGGTGGTGCGTTCGACGTGGCTCTGACACTTCGTTCTTTAGGGGTTTTCAGGCTCGCCGGCCGGCTTGCCAGTCCGATATTGGGGGTGCTGGCCAGCGCTTCCGGCTCCTCCCAGAGCGATGCAACGGTGCCCGCCCCGCAACCGAGCGCGATGATGATCAAGGGGTTCACCCTCCGATATGAAGATCACTCGCTTACCGGCAAGCTGCTCGCCATGCTGGCAGCAGATCAGGGCGTGGACCAGGAAAAGCTGGTCGCGAATACAACGGCTGCCTTGGAACAGGGCCTCACCGCCGTCCAGAACCAGACGCTTACCGAACAGCTCAAAACCTCCGTTCAAACCTACTTGGCAAGCCCTAGATCCTTCACCGTGCGAGCCGAGTTGGCGCAGCCAGCTTCCGTCGTGCAGCTCGTCGAGTCAGCTGCCTCGGGACCCGCTGCCTTCTTATCGCAATTCCCGATCTCCATAGCCGCAAACGATTAGAGCTTGGTCTTGTCCGGCAAGGCGAGCTGGATGTGAAGCTCGCGCAGCTGCTTCGCGCTCACCGCCAGTGGTGCGCCCATGAGGAGATCCTGCGCTTGCTGGTTCATGGGAAACATCACCACCTCTCGCAGATTGCTTTCTCCGCACAAGAGCATCACTATCCGGTCAATGCCGGGTGCAATGCCGCCATGGGGCGGCGCCCCATACTGAAATGCCCGATACAACGCCCCGAATTTCTGCTCCAACACCTCTTCGCCATAGCCGGCAATGCTGAAGGCCTTCTTCATGATCTCCGGGTCGTGATTGCGGATGGCGCCGGAGGAAAGTTCCACTCCATTGCACACGATGTCGTATTGAAAGGCGAGGATGTCGAGGGGATCCTTCTTTTCAAGCGCCGCAAGGCCACCCTGCGGCATTGAAAACGGATTGTGCGAGAAGTTGATCTTCTTCTCCTCCTCGTTCCACTCGTACATCGGGAAATCGACGATCCAGCAGAATTCAAACCGCTTCTCGTCGATGAGGTTCAGCTCATCGGCAATCCGATTGCGCGCTTCGCCGGCGAACCGGTGGATCCTCGCCGGATCGCCGCACACGAAGAACACCGCGTCCCCGCTCCCGAGCGCCAGTTTCTTGCGAATTGCCGCCGACCGCTCAGGTCCGATATTCTTGGCGATGGGGCCCGCTCCCCCCTCCTCGCCTTCGCGCCAAAAGATATAGCCAAGTCCAGGCTGCCCCTGCCCCTGCGCCCATGAGTTCATCCTGTCGCAGAAGGCGCGGGCTCCGCCTTTGGGCGCCGGGATCGCCCAAACCTCGACCTTCGGATCAGCGTCGATCTGCCCGGCAAACACCTTGAAGCCCGAGCCGCGGAAATGCTCGGTGACATTGTCGATGACGAGCGGATTGCGAAGGTCAGGCTTGTCCGTGCCGTATTGGCGTATCGCGTCGCGGTAGGCGATTTTCGGGAACACCGATGTGACCGGTTTTCCTTCCGAAAATTCTTCGAACAACCCGCGCAGGACGGGTTCAACCGCAGCGAAGACATCCTCCTGGGTGACAAAGCTCATTTCGACGTCAAGTTGGTAGAACTCCCCCGGCGAACGGTCGGCACGGGCATCCTCGTCGCGAAAGCATGGTGCGATTTGGAAATAGCGATCGAAGCCTGACATCATGATCAGCTGTTTGAATTGCTGCGGAGCTTGCGGCAACGCGTAGAATTTTCCCGGATGAAGGCGCGCCGGAACCAGAAAATCCCGCGCTCCCTCGGGCGAGGAGGCGGTGAGAATTGGTGTCTGAAACTCGACGAACCCTTGCTCCTTCATGCGTTGCCGGATCGCATCGATAATCCGGCTGCGCTTCACGATGTTTGCATGAAGGCGCTCCCGCCTGAGATCGAGAAATCGGTAGGTGAGCCTGATCTCCTCCGGATAGTCCTGTTCCCCGAAGACCGGCAGCGGCAATTCCCTTGCCTCTGACAGGACATCGATGGCGGTGCTGAACACCTCTACCTTGCCCGTGGGGAGGTCGGGATTCTGCGTGCCAGGCGGTCTTTCACGCACTGCTCCCTCAACTCTCACCACCCATTCTGATCGCAGCCTCTCCGCCGTCTTGAATGCTGGTGAATCCGGATCGGCGACGATCTGCGTGAGGCCGTAGTGGTCTCTCAGATCGACGAATAAGAGCCCGCCATGATCGCGAACCCGGTGAACCCAGCCCGACAGGCGAACTGTGCTGCCGATGTCCGGCTCGCGCAGCTCACCACAGGTGTGGGTCCGATAAATGTGCATGCAACTGATTCCGTGAGGTCAGGAAACCGGGCGGAAAAGCGCACGCGAGGAGTGTTTTGTCAAGCAAGCGTGGATGGGACGCATGAGAGTATTGCGTCGACCGGCCATTGCATCGACTCAACTCTGGCTGCTAAGCCGAAGGGCATGCTCAAGGTGATGACGCCGCTCGTCCCCCTTCTGCTCGCGGCCGGAATGCTTCTTGGCGGTAATGGCCTCCAGGCGACCGTTCTGTCGTTAAGGGGCGCTTCCGAAGGCTTCTCCACCGCCGCCATCGGCCTTCTCGGCACCGGCTATTTCGCCGGCTACATCATAGGCTGTTTTGTGAACCCATGGCTCGTGCGTGAGGTCGGCCATATTCGCGTTTTCGCCGCTTTGGCGGCGATGGTTGCGGCCGGTACCCTGAGCTATCTGCTGTGGATAAACCCATGGTTCTGGACGACCATCCGTTTCGTCTGCGGCTTCTGCTTTGCCGGGCTCTTCGCCGTCATGGAAAGCTGGCTCAATGCGGCGTCCGGCAATGAAAATCGGGTAAGGGTTTTCAGCATCTACCGCGTCGTCGATCTCACCTGTGTCGCATCCGGCCAATACTTGATGCCACTCATCGGCGTTGAGGGTTTTCTGATTTTCATAGCTATGTCCGTCCTCACCTGCTTCTCGGTGATCCCCGTGGCGCTGTTCGATCGCTCCAACCCAGCGCCACCTGAAACCTTCCACGTCAACCCTCGGACAATCTGGAACATATCCCCGATCGCCTGCATTGGCTGCGTGAGCATTGGCCTCACCAATACCGGATTCCGGCTGATCAGCCCGCTGCACGTCCAGGCTATGGGCTTAAACCTTGCTCAGATCGCG
Organism: Aestuariivirgaceae bacterium; assembly: GCA_036555325.1. Lineage (GTDB taxonomy): Bacteria > Pseudomonadota > Alphaproteobacteria > Rhizobiales > Aestuariivirgaceae > DATBLQ01. Next base: position 57,056 of record DATBLQ010000043.1, read on the forward strand.
ACATTTCTGTCGCTTGCAATTTTCGGCGCGGCACTTTTGCAGTTTCCGCTTGGACATCTCTCGGACCGGCTCGATAGACGCCTGGCATTGATGATCGCATCGACCGGCTCGGGACTGGCGGCCTTGTTTCTTGCTTTCGCGCCCGAGAGCGTGTTTTACGCTTACATCGGAAGCTTTTTCTACGGCGCTCTTTCACTGCCCCTTTATTCGCTGGTCGCCGCCCATGCCTATGATCGCGCCAGCTCCGGCCAGTACGTTATCGTCGCAGCCGGTTTGTCGTTTTTCTTTTCCCTTGGCGCCATGATAGGACCAATCGCCGCCTCACTCTCGTTTCAGGTGGGTGGAGGAATGGGGCTGTTCTGCTTCCTGGGAGCGGTCCAGGCATCACTCACCCTCATTGCTGGCTACAGGCTGATGGTGCGCCCGCAACAGGTGACGCGGGCCCCCTCAAAAGTTTAGATTTACAACTAATAGTTGATATTATTTGCTGTCGTGAGGCATGAAGACGGTTCCTGTGCCAAGTTTCCGCCTCTCGTCTTTTCTACGTTGACAGGCGATTCAGTTTCGATTCTCACATCCAGTTCGGCAGCCCAAACGCGGGATCCCCGGCCCGTCATGAGTTCGCCAAGACAGCCGCAGCCAGATTGACCCGGCTTTGAGACTCAGGTGAGGTGGTAGTCAGGAGTGCCGATGGAAATTATAACCGCCACAGAGAGTCTAAAAGCGCTGTGCAATGATCTGGCACGCGACTCTTTCGTGACCGTCGACACTGAATTCATGCGCGAGCAGACTTTCTGGCCGGAGCTTTGCCTCATTCAGATTGCCGGGGGCGAGCGCGAGGCCATCATCGATCCGCTTGCCGACGGAATAAATCTCAAACCTTTTTTCGACCTAATGGCGAACAAGAAGGTGGCCAAGATTTTCCATGCAGCAAGGCAGGATCTGGAAATCATCTGGCTCAAGGCCAAGCTCATCCCATCGCCGATTTTTGATACTCAAATCGCCGCCATGGTCTGTGGGTTTGGCGATCAGGTGAGCTACGAGGCGCTGGCTCGCCGCATTGCCAAGGTGCAGATCGACAAGTCATCGCGCTTTACCGATTGGAGCAGAAGGCCCCTTTCCCAAAAGCAGCTGGCTTACGCGCTTTCGGATGTCATTCATCTCCGACCCATCTATGAGAAGCTCCGCAGCCTCCTCGATAAGTCGGGTCGCGAGCGTTGGCTTGACGAAGAGCTCTCCGTCCTCACCTCCCCGGCAACCTATGAGACCCATCCAGAAGAAGCCTGGAAACGCGTGAAGTTCAAACCACGCAATCGCAAGCAGCTCGCGATCCTCATGATGCTGTCTGCCTGGCGAGAGCGTGAAGCTCAGGAGCGCAATGTTCCCCGCAGCCGAATTCTGAAGGACGATGCGATTGCCGAAGCGGCAACGCAGGCACCCCAGGATGTCGCCGCATTGAAGTCCTTGCGCGCCTTGCCCAGGGGCTACGCCACGTCGCGTGTCGGCGAGGCCATTCTCAAGCAGGTGGCGGCTGGTCTTGCCATGGACGGCGGGAAATTGCCCAAGCTTGACGACGACAGCCCGCCGCTCACCGAAAAAGCCTCGGTGATCTCCGACGTGCTCAAATTGGCTCTAAAGGTCGTATGCGACCGCGAGGGCATTGCGCCGCGCATTGTAGCCAACAGCGGGGATCTCGATGCCGTTGCCATGCATGACGATGCGGATATTCCCCTGCTCAAGGGTTGGCGGCGCAAACTTTTCGGCGATATCGCGCTAAGGATCAAGGCTGGCGAGATGGCGATCGTGCTCGATAACGGCAAGCCGCGCCTGCTGCCCTATCCACCGGCTCTGCGCGAAGTCAAAGCCGCCGAATAATTGATCCCTCGGGCTCGGCAGTTGGAACAATCTCACTCAACGACGCTCTTCGGCGTGAGGCCCAACAAGGCTGCGAGTTCGGCAAGCCGTTTGTCCACTCGCTCGCCCATGAGGTCGGAATGTTTCTTCGGCACAGTTAAGAGGAGCACCTTGCCGGTCGATCGATGCAGGCCGATGCGCGGCAACAGACCGGGCATTGCAGCAGAAAGCACATAAGCCAGGCGCATTGCGGCGCTGATGATCCTGGCCCGATAGAGACTGTCATCCTCGATCAACCGAAGGAACTCGCGTGGGGCTGCGTCGCTGTCAGGACCCTCGTAGCGGTAGAATACGGTGAGCGCCAGAAAAATGCGCCCCGGGTGATCCACCCCGACAAAAGCCGCCTGGGAGATGATGGTCAAGGAACGTGTGCCTCGGTAGTCGGGATGGGCACGCCAGCCGATATCGGCCAGAAGACACGCAGCGTGGCGAAGACGCCGCTGCTCCTCGCTTTCCTTGGGCACGGCCGATTCCAATAGCTCGTCCGTCCAGTCGCTCAGTTCGATTTCATGCTGCGGTGAGCGAGCGTAGCGGCGCGTCAGGTCCCAACATGCCGAAAGCAATGGATCGCTCTCGCGCTCCGTTTTTTTCAGTTTTGAGAACAGCAGGCCTTCCCGAACGCCGAATACCGAGACCACCACTCCCTTGGCCTTTGAAAAGTTCAAAAGGCGCTCAAGCACCATCGCACCGTATGGCAAGGTGTCCGACCGGCTTCTTGACACCATGCGAATATCCTTAAGCGACGCCGGCGAAAGACCGGCAACCAGATCGGCGACGGAACGAGCCGCTTCCCGGTTCATTCGGTAGTGGTGCAGCACATGCAGCGGATAGTGATTCTGCGCCATATGGAGCTTGCCCAGATTGCGCCAGGTACCGCCAACGGCGTAAAAGTCCCGCTCTCGCATGTTCTCGACGAGCTTCGTCGACGTCAGTGCTTCATCCACGATCTTGCCGGCCTGTTTCATGGACCCGCCCGAAAGATCGATCAGTCGCAACGGTCCGATCGGCAGAGTTACCCCGTCCCGGACGGCACCATCGCGCACGTCCACCAACTCCAGGCTCCCGCCACCCAGATCGCCCACCACTCCATCCGCATGAGGAATACCCGCCATGACGCCCAGGGCCGCGAACTGAGCTTCCTGCCTACCGGACAGGGTGGCAATTTTGGCTCCCAGCACTTTCTCAGCCTTTCTGACGAAATCCGGCCCGTTCCTTGCTTCGCGCACCGCCGCCGTTGCCACCGCATAGATGTGCGCAGCACCCATTTGTCGGTAGAGCGCACGGAACCGCCGCAGCGCCGTGAGCGCCCTTAGGACAGATTGCTCCGACATGAGCCCGCTCAGGGCGACACCCTTTCCGAGGCCGCAGAGCAATTTTTCATTGAAAAGAGGCGTCGCGCTTCTGCGCAACCCATCATACACGACCAGACGAACAGAATTCGATCCGATGTCGATAACGGCCACCGGCTTACTGCGCGGCGGGCGAACATCCAGCCCCTTTTCGACGCTCACATCCTCGTCCCGGTTTTTCTCAATAGCCTGCCCGCCAGGGCGGGCGGGAGACTATCCTCAAGTGAACTGCCGCGTCCAGAGAGCGAAGGATTATTCATAAAGTACTCGTGGGCATTGAAAGGTTCTTCATCCGGACCTGGCGCGATCCGCCTCGAGCTGCCATCCGCCAGGAGTTCCCAGCTTTGCTGATTGTCTCTGAGATTGGCGACCATAATCTGGTCGAGCACCTGCTCGTGCACGGTGGGGACTTCGATGGGAACGAGATTTTCGACGCGCCGGTGCAGGTTTCGCGGCATCCAGTCGGCGGACGAGATATAAACCTTCGCCTTGGCATGCGGCAATCCATGGCCCGCTCCGAAGCAAATGATGCGGCTGTGCTCGAGGTAGCGCCCGACGATGCTCTTCACCCGGATGTTCTCCGACAATCCCTTAACGCCCGGCCTTAGACAGCAGATGCCTCGTACCACCAGATCGATCTGCACGCCATTCCGGCTTGCCCGGTAGAGAGCATCGATCATCTCCGGATCAACGATCGAGTTGAGCTTGGCCCAAATCTGCCCCGGACGGCCGCCGCGGACATGGCCGATTTCCTCCTCGATGTGTTGCAGCAATTTTTCCCTCAGATTGATAGGAGAGATCGCCATTTTTTCCAGATCCTCGGGCCTTGCGTAGCCGGACACGAAATTGAACAACCGTGCCGCGTCGCGGCATAAGGCGGGATCGCAGGTAAAGAACGACAGATCGGTGTATATTTTGGCCGTCACCGGATGATAGTTCCCGGTCCCATAGTGCACATAGGTGCGCATCTCCTTCCCCTCGCGCCGGACGACCAGCGAAACCTTGGAATGGGTTTTGAGTTCTATGAAGCCGAACACCACCTGTGCTCCCGCCCGCTCCAGATCCCGTGCCCACTGAATATTTGCCTCTTCGTCAAACCGTGCCTTGAGCTCGACCAGCGCCATAACTGATTTCCCTGCTTCCGCGGCTTTTGCAAGCGCGGCGACGATCGGGCTTTTGGGCGAGGTCCGGTACAGAGTCTGTTTGATTGCAACGACGTCGGGATCATTGGCGGCTTGGCGGATAAACTGCACGACAACGTCGAAGGATTCGTACGGGTGGTGAACGATGATGTCCTTCTGGCGGATCGCGGCAAAACAATCGCCGGCGTGGTCGCGAATGCGCTCCGGAAATCGGGCATTGAAGGGCTTGAACTTCAGATCCGGCCGCTCGTCGACAATGAGCTGTTCGGTATCGGCATAACCGACGAGTCCGCCGCAAACGACGATCACGTCATCGCTCACCTCTAGTTCATCGGCGATGAAACGGCGCAGGTGCACGGGCCAAGCGGCGTCGACCTCCATGCGGATGACGGATCCGCGACGGCGGCGCTTGAGCGCGGTCTCGAACAGCCGCACCAAATCTTCCGCCTCTTCCTCGATCTCGATGTCGCTGTCACGGATGATCCGGAAAATCCCCTGCCCTTCGACGGTGTAGCCGGGGAACAGTCTCGGAATGAACAGTTTCAGCATGTCTTCGATGGCGATAAAACGCACCTCGCTGCTCGATGCATCGGCAGGAAGCCTGATGAAGCGCTCGAGCTGTTGCGGAATTGGCAACAGCGCATTCATCGCCATTTGATCGCTCTTGCGTCTCAGCGACAGTACCAGATTGAACGCGCGGTTGGGTATGAATGGAAACGGATGCGCCGGATCGATTGCAATGGGAGTCACCACCGGCAATATGTGACCGAGGAAGCGGTCATCCAGCCATGCGCGTTCGGCCGGTTTGAGCGAGTTGCCGTCGACCACCGCCAGCGCTGCATCTGCCATCTCTTTTTTCAGGCTGAGCCATCGGGTGTCCTGTTCGACCATTAGTTCCAGTGCGAGCCGTCTCACCTGCTCCAGCTGCTCCGCCGGCGTAAGTCCGTCTTGGCTGATTTCGATGATTCCGGAGCGTATCTGGCCCACCAGGCCGGCCACCCGCACCATGAAGAATTCGTCGAGGTTGTTTCCCGAGATCGACAGGAAGCGCAATCGCTCCAGCAGCGGATGTCTCGGATTTCTGGCCTCCTCGAGAACCCGCATGTTGAAATGGAGCCACGACAGCTCGCGATTGATAAAGCGGCTGGGATTGGACAGATCGATCGGGGCTTTGCTGCTGTCGTCGGCCATCGGGTCACGCTTGGGAATCGTCAAGCCGATCCATATTAGTGACAAATGACCAATCTATGAAGATTAACCGAAGGTTAACCTAATCGCTCGCCGTCTGCATGATTCGCGCCACAAATCCGCGGGTTACCTCCGCCCTTTCCTCGAGCGCCCGACGATCTACGGTCTCTACGATTCGGCTGGCGAAGGCCGCCGAGCGCTCCATATGGGTCACCATGTAGGCGATCGTTGCCTCATCGACTGCGATCTGCCGATCGGCGAACAGCTTCACCAGCATCCCTCGCAACAAGCCGTCGTCGGGCTCGCGCAGCATCGCAACAGGCATTGCGTTGATCCGCGAGCGGAGGTCCTTGATGTCGATTGGCCATGCGAGGGGATTGAGTTGCGATGTGAGCAGCAGGTGGCCGCCGTTTTCCCGGACCAGATTGATAAGGTGAAACATCGCGGTTTGGTTCAGCGATGGACCCGGAACGTCCTCGACAACCACTGCACGCTTGGCAGCGAGCACCGGCACCCGCGGAAGCGACAAATCGCAGGCATCGCAGATCTCAGCGCCGGAAACGCTCCGCCAGACTTCCGCCAGATGGCTTTTCCCCGACCCCGAAGGTCCTACCAAAATCAATCCGGGGTTAAGCCAATCCGGCCAGCGGTCGATCATCGCGACCGCCTCTTCATTCGCCGTCGATATGAGAAAATCCTCCCGGCCAGTCGCCGTTCGATGCGGAAGATCGAAAACGAGCTGCCGTGCGCCACTCCGGCGCTGCATCACGGCTTGACCCTTCGCCGTGGCACATCCGACGCCACGTCTGAACCGAGATAGAAATCGCTGGTGAGATATTTGCGCAAGGCAAAGCGAACCAGGACGCCTGTTGCTGCGGCAAGTGGTACCGCCATTAGCAGCCCGGCAAAACCAAACAGGTAACCGAATGCAAAAAGGGCGAACATCAGCCACACCGGATGCAGGCCCACGCGGTTGCCAACAAGCTTTGGAGACAGGAAGTTGCCCTCGATGAATTGTCCGGCTGCGAAAATGACCGCCACGGCGACGATATCGACCCAATTTGGCCAGAATTGCACCAGCGCAACCCCGATCGACAGCACGAAGCCGACGAAAGAGCCGACGTAGGGAACGAAGCTCAGGATTCCCGCTGCCAGACCTATGAGAAGGCCAAAGTTGAGCCCCACGATCGACAAGCCCGCCGCATAGAACAATCCGAGCAGCAGGCACACCACCGCCTGGCCACGGATGAAGCCTGCCATGGCATCGTCCATTTCCCGCGCCAGCTGGCGAATTGTTTCCACATGCTGCCGAGGCAGCCAGCTGTCCACCTGCCGGATCATGCGGTCCCAGTCGGCAAGCAGGTAAAAGGCGACAATCGGGGTGACGACGAGCAGGGACAAAAGATTCACCAGCGCCAGGCCGCCGGAGAGAATCGAAGATAGCAGAGTTGCAATCCACCCGGCGGCGCGGCCGGCAATTTCCGAAGCGCTGCCCGGCAGGTTGCTGCCGGATTGTTGGAGGAGTTCCTTCAGCCAATCAGGCGCCGCTTCGTTGAAACGGTTGACCAGGGTTGTAATTATCCCAGGTAGGTTCGCGGCAAATTTGCCGACTTGGTCGATCAGCACCGGCACCAGAAGGAAGATCGCCAATACCAGCGCAAAGATGCTGAAACCGAGAATTAGCAAGGTGGCGACAGCCCGCGGCAGCCCCAAGTCTTCAAGAGCATCGGCGATGGGATCGAGGAAATAGGCGAGCACCAATCCTGCTATGAAGGGGAGAAGAATTCCCTGCAGCAGCCACAGGACAAAAATGAGCGCAATGAGCGAAACCACCCAAAAGACGATCTGCCGTTGAAACGTCATCGCTTCACCCTTGCTGCGGCGGACTTGGGGCCGTATGTCGAAACCAGCTTAATACATACTGGGTACCCGAGGCGGCCGTTAGAATAGCGACTATGACGCTGCCGATAAGCACTATTTCACCCCCCGAAAACCCGAACCCAAGAACGGCGAGGACGAGTGCCGCCAGAGCGATCTGTGCAGCGGTGTTAAGCTTGCTCAGCAGTGTCGGTTTGACACGCACGGGCTGTTGAATGACGGTCGCCAACACCACCCCTCCGACGATCAATATGTCGCGGCTTACCACCAGTATGACCAGCCACGGTGGCAAAACCTCAAGTAGGCCGAGCGAGACGTAAATGCTGACGAGCATCAGCTTGTCTGCCGCCGGATCGAGGTAAGCGCCAAGTTCGGTTCTCAGATTGAATCGCTTGGCGATAAAGCCGTCGAGCCCATCGCTTACACCGGCGGCTATGAAAGCCCAAAAGGCGAGCAAGTACTCACCGGAAATGACCAGCCAGATCATCAGCGGTACGACCAGAATTCTGGCAATCGTGATCGCGTTTGGCAGATTCATGCGTGCTAGCCCGAGTGCAACCGCTAGAGGGGCTGCAGCACCCATGCCCCCCTTATTTCTACCAGCTTCATCCCAACACTCGCCAGAGACCGCTGCAGATCGTCGAATCCAGTGGTTATGCCAAGTCGAATTCTGGCACCTCCCGATGCCATCGTCGTGACGTCGACGCTTGCAATCCCTTGAACTGAGAGCAATTGCGCCCGGATGCCATTCCACTGGTGCGCGCTGGAAAAAGGTACCGTGACCGCCACCGTTTGTAATGGCATCGCCTGCGGCTGCTCCCCGCCCACGCTCGCCGATTTCCACTTCTCGTTCATCAGGGCGACAAAACGCTGCGCGGCGATCGTCGCCGCGCGCTCAAGGCCTCCCTCCTCTCCGTCATAGACCTTGTCGAAAGTCACGATTCCCAAGGGTGTCTCGCCGCTTATCACCGCGCGAATCGAAGTTTCCCCTGCCGGTTCGGCCACCGCGACGAGAATCGCCTCGCCTTCATATCTGAGCTTGAGGGATTCCAGTTTCACTTCGTTGCCGCGCAGGGCTTCCTGCGCCGAAATCGTCTCGCTATCGTCAAGATCCCCAAGCGGCACGACTATGGGAACAAGATCATTGTCGGAATCGAGATTGAGCCAGGCTTTCCGCCATGGATTGTCCTCCCATGCGACCGGTCCATCCGGTCCGTTCCACAAGGGGAGTACGACGATGCGCGGTGCGCGGTTTTCCGAGTACGCGACTCCAAGCAAGGCGAATGCTTCCCGCACCTTTTCGGGCAGGAATGCGATTGAAAATTTGCCGATGTAGCGGCCTGGACCCGATTTTTCACTCTGAATGGAAAGGCTTGCCATCATCCGCCCGATTTCTGCTTCGCTCAAATAGGCTGCCGCGGTTACCGCATCCGGGCCGCCAAGTCTTTCGGCTAGAATCTGGAATGCCTTGACCTGAGCCTCCGAGATGGCCTTGAGCTTCGCCGAGGAAGCATCCTTCGCAGTAACGTCCACCTCTACGTTCGATATGGTGTAGAGGCTGCTTTCACTAGCCGGAGCATTTTCCGCTGCGACACACAGCACCATGAGCGCTGCGAGGCCAGCCTGCCGTACCACACAACACAACCCCGACAATATTTGCACTCCGCGTTTCTCCCGGCTATTCACAGGCCTGGTCGGCAGGTGCCGACCCATTTTGCTTACCTGCCGTGAGTGCGCGTACACGTGTCCGCCAGGCGATCAAAAACGGCCTCGATCCAAAGGCAAACTAGCGACATGGCGAATGCCAAACAAGATGAAGCAGAAGGCCTCTCCTACGAGGTCGCGGGCGTTGATGTGTCGGCCGGGAACGCCTTCGTGAAGGCAATCGGGCCGCTGATCCGCACCACGGCAAGGGCGGGGAGCGATGGCACAATTGGCGGCTTTGGCGCTTTGTTCGACATAAAGGCCTGCGGTTACGGGGATCCGGTGCTGGTGGCGGCTACGGACGGGGTGGGCACCAAGCTCAAAATTGCGATTGAAACAGGCATTCATCACTCGATCGGCATTGACCTTGTTGCCATGTCGGTCAACGACCTTCTCGTGCAAGGTGCTGAGCCCCTGTTTTTTCTCGACTATTTTGCCTGTCGCAAACTTGATCTCGAAGTGGCTCAGGCAGTCGTTGCCGGGATCGTCGCGGGGTGCAAGCAGGCAGGATGTGCCCTGATTGGCGGCGAGACGGCCGAGATGCCGGGCGTCTATCATGGCGAAGACTATGATCTCGCGGGCTTTGCCGTGGGGGCGGTTGAACGACACAACATCCTGCCGAGCGCTGATATTGCCCCGGGCGACCAATTGCTTGGGCTTTCCTCTTCAGGTCCCCACTCCAATGGTTTCTCGCTCATTCGAAAGATCGTCGAAATGAGCACCCTCGACTATGATTCAAAGGCTCCGTTCGACGCAAGCAAGACGCTCGGCGAGGCTCTCCTGACGCCGACCCGCATCTATGTAAAACCGCTCCTGAAGATCCTTCGCCGAGGGGGCGCCATCAAGGCGTTCGCTCACATCACCGGCGGAGGCCTCGTTGAAAACATTCCCCGGGTTCTGCCCGCGTCCGTTGCGGCCGAAATCGACTTGTCCTCTGTTCCCTTCGCCGACGTGTTCCGCTGGCTGAAGGATCAGGGTCGGCTGAGACAGGAGGAAACGCTGCGCACGTTTAACTGCGGCGTAGGTATGGTTGTTGTTGTAAGAGAAGCAGACTGCGCGCGCGTCGCAGCAGAGCTCCATAACGAAGGAGAGACCGCTGTCGCCCTGGGCTCGATCATTGACCGCAAGGCGGGCGAGCAAGTGGTCTTTCGCGGCAGGCTCCCCGGCAAGACATGAAACGGCGCACGCCAACGGCGGTGTTTATTTCCGGCCGCGGATCCAACATGGAAGCCTTGCTCCGCGCCTCGCAAAGTCCGGCTTATTCTGCGGAAATCGTTGCAGTCATGTCGAACCGGCCGGATGCCAAGGGTCTCGAAACGGCTCGCGCCTATGGCATTGAGGCCATGAGCTTTGATCACCGGCAATTCGCCACCCGCGAGGCATTCGAACAGGTTGTCGATGGTTATTGTCGCGACCGCCAGGTAGAGATCATAGCTTGTGCGGGTTTCATGCGCGTGATGACGGAAGGCTTCGCTGCCCGCTGGCTCGGACGCATGATCAATATCCACCCGTCCCTGCTTCCGAGCTACCGCGGCCTCGACACCCATGCCCGTGCGTTAACCGAGGGTGTTAGGATACATGGCTGTACGGTTCATTTCGTAACGGGCGATCTCGATGCCGGGCCGATAATCGCGCAGGCTGCCGTTCCCGTGTTCGAGCACGATACGGTTCACACTCTTGCCCAGCGGGTGCTCGTTCAGGAGCACGTTCTCTACCCTCTCGTGCTGGATTGGGTGGCCTCCGGTGCCGTCACCTTGCAATCAAACAAAGTTTCTTATGCCTTCCCGCCGCCTGACGAATTTGAGCCGCTTTTTTCGCCTTCCGCTTCGCGTTGAGCTTTCTGAACCGACAACCATCGTTTGAGCAGCCGATCGCGATGCTCTGGAAGCCTCGCCGGCAAGACATTCACCTCGCTGATGCGATCGGTCCGGAAGTGCCGGTAGTCATTTCGCAGTTCGCACCAGGCGATCAGAATTCGACGGTCTTCCAAGTACCCGAGCGCCAGCGGCCAGATCACCCGGTTGGTGGTTTCTCCTTCGGCATTGCCATAGAGCAACTGCAGCTTGCGCTGTTCGCGAAGCGCCTGGCGGATGAGGCCCGCATCGATTTTTTCGGCGATGGGCTCTGTGTAGTGCGACGACATGAGCGGCGCATCGAGAAGTATCGGACGCAGCGACTTCGGAATAACCGCAGCAATCTTGGCAACTGCATCGGCCGCTGCCTGGGACAAGGCGCGGTCTCCGCGCGCTTCGACCAATCTTGCGCCGAGCATCAGGGCTTCGAGCTCATCGGCATTGAACATGAGCGGTGGCAAATCAAAACCGTCGCCCAGAACGTAGCCGACACCGGCCTCTCCGATCACCGGCACTCCGTTGCCGATCAGCGACGCGACGTCGCGGTAAACCGTGCGGACCGTGATTTCAAGCTCCTCCGCGATCCGCGCGGCAGTGACCGGACCGCGAGCACGGCGGAGAATCTGCACCAGTCTTAGAAGGCGGTCAGCGCGCATGACAGAACCTTAGTCTAGCGCTACTGACAGCCTCCTGTCAGGAGATGTCAGGACAGTGGTCAGATTGTTCCCGCCAGCACGATTACGGGAACCGCGAGGGCCAAAAGGAGGCTCAGCGCCATCAGGATCAGCACATGGGTCGTGGCATTCATTTTCTTGAACTCGCCGCATTGGAACGTGCCTGCATCCTAAAGCGCGCAAACTTAGCCCACCGTGACTAAGTCATTCACCTGGGGTTAAGTTTGGGCCGCATCACGCCTCCGCTGATCTGATCCACACGTGCGCGTCATGGAACGGGGCGCCGCCGCACGGTGCCGGCTGATCTGCCCCCGTGAGTGTGTTGATTCCGCAGCCATCCGCAAATGCGCTGTTGGGCCAGATCGATTCCGCAATCACCACCCCGCGCCTTAGCTCGGCAAAGGCCTTGACATGTATCACCACGCAGCCCCGCTGATTGCCGATTCTCACCTTCTGCCCGTCCACGAGACCGAGAGCGGCAAGATCGCTCGGGTGGACGAACAGAACGGGCTTGCCTTCTCTCTTCAGCGACCCCGGGGTCTCGTTGAAGGTGGAGTTGAGGAATCCCCTAGCGGGACTGGTCGCAAGCTTGAACGGATGTTGGTCGTCGGCATTCTCCAACACGTCCCAATGGTCAGGTAGCGGAGGAATGGAATCGATCGGCCCCAAGGCCGACAGCTCAGACCTGAAGCGCACGCTCCGCCAGTCGGGCTTGAAGCGGAACTTGCCATCGGGAAAACCGAACCCCTTGAGGAAGTGCGAGGTTTCGAAATCCGGCTGAACGTCGATCCAGTTTTCCCGGTCGAGACTATCGAGCCCGTCGCGTCCCGTATTGACCAGCGTCCAGTCGATCAGCTCTCGAACCGACATGTCGAACCCCGGATGATGCGCCCCGACCCGCCTCGCCAATTCGACGATGACTTCATGATTCGAGCGGCACTCGCCTGGCGGTTCGATCAGCTTGCGGCCAAACATGATATGTTGATGTCCGCCACCCTGGTAGAGATCGTCGTGTTCCAGAAACATCGTGGCGGGCAGTACGATATCAGCAAGCTCCGCCGTTTCCGTCATGAAGTGCTCGTGCACGCCCACGAACAGCGTCTCCCGCGCCAGCCCTTTCTTCACCTTGGTCTGGTCCGGCGCAACGGAAGCCGGATTCGTGTTCTGAATGAGCATGGCCGTTATCGGCGGGCCGCCGGCGAGGTCGTAGGGATTGCCATCCAGCGCTTCGCCGATCCGCGACATGTCGATCACGCGCACCGACGGGTCCCTCACGTCGGTCCCCTCGATCATGCGTTTGTTCCACCGATAGATGCCGCTGTTGGATTGCAAGGCGCCCCCGCCTTCATATTGCCAGGCGCCGATGACCGCCGGAATGCACGTGACAGCGTGTAGATTATGGGCACCGTTGCGGTGGCGTGAAAAACCGTAGCCAATGCGAAAATAGACGCGTCTTGTTTCACCGATGAGCCGTGCGAATGCTTCGATTTCCGCTGCAGGGCATCCGGTTATCGCTTCCGCCCACTCCGGAGTGCGCGTCTTGAGGTGGCGCTCCAGTTCCTTTGGCACATCAGTGTATTTCTCAAGATAGGGCCGGTCGGCCAGCTCGTCCCTGAACAACACATTCATGACGGCGCAGGCGAGCGCACCGTCGGTGCCGGGTCGTATGATCAAGCCCATGTCGGCCTGCTTCATGGTGGACGTTTGATAGATGTCGACCACCACGATTTTCGCGCCCCGCTCCTTTCGTGCGCGCACGGCATGATGCATGACGTTGACCTGGGTGTGCACCGGATTGGTCCCCCAGATCACCACGCAGTCGGATTTCGCCATTTCCCGAGGATCGGCGCCAGCAAGCTTGCCGGTGCCCGCAATGTATCCGGGCCATGCCAGTGCAACGCAAAAAGTGTCGTACATGCCTGAATATTTTTTTGCGTGGCGCAGCCGGTTCATGCCGTCTCGCATGACGAGGCCCATCGTGCCCGCATAGTAGTACGGCCATACAGCCTCCGCTCCGTGACTTTGCTCAGCCCTGAGGAAAGCCTCGCCGATCTCGTCGAGCGCGTCTGTCCACGAAATCGGTTGCCACTGCTTGCCGCCCTTGGCCCCCTTCCTCTTCAGCGGCTTCAGCAGGCGATCGGGATGATGAACGCGCTCCGCATAACGGCCGACCTTTTCGCAGATCACGCCGGCCGTATAGCTGTTGGAGTCCGCACCGCGCACCCGCCCAATCGTCCGGCCGTCCAGAAGCTCAACCTCTAGCGCGCACGTTGAGGGACAATCATGCGGGCAGACGGAAAACCCCGTTCTCGCAGTGTGGCGTATATTCATCCTTCACCCTGAACGTCCCCTTCATAGCCGACCAACGTCCGACTGTTGAGTGGTACGTTCAGAGTGGAAGATGATTGTTACCTAACGTCCTCGAGCCCTTCGGCTATCCTGAGACGCGCCACTTCATCCAGGGACTGGTAATAGGCAGTCCAGGCCATTTCGAAATAATAGGTAACTAGTGGATTTCCTTGAGCTCTCACTCGTCTTAGAAGTGAAGCGACCAATAGTCCGATCGATACACGTTCATCATAGCTCGCATCGCGCGAGCTCAGCTCTAGCAGCTTCGGCATATACTTCTCCCCCGATTCAAAGCAGATGCGCCAGGGATGTATACAGGTGGTTGCAATCGATAGTAAAGCGGTAACTTCGCCCTTTCACCGCAAAACGCGCGTTAGTTGCACTGGGGCTGCACCAAACCTCAGATTGCCTTCTTCAATTCTGACGGGCGCAACAATCTCTTCCATTGGCCTGAGCCCTTTACCCACCCATCATAAAACGGTTCTACTCCGTCTCCTTGGGTGGAGGCGTTTCTATGAAATCTCATGCGCGGGTTGTTGTCGTCGGCGGCGGTGTGATGGGTGCTGGTCTTCTGTATCACCTCGCGCTTGAGGGCTGGACCGATATCGCGCTCATCGAAAAGGGCGAACTCACGTCGGGCTCTACCTGGCACGCCGCCGGTCAATGCCCGCATTTCAATGGTTCGTTGAATATGACCAAGGTCCATGTCTATGGCACCAACCTCTACCCGCGGCTTGAAGAACTTACCGGCCAGGCAGTGAGCTGGCACGGATGCGGTGGTCTGCGCCTGGCTTTGAGCGAAGAAGAGGTCAATTGGTTCAAGTATGTTTATGGAATTTCAAAGCTCGCCGGCTATGAGGCGCACCTCCTGAGCCCGAATGAGATCAGAAGCTACCATCCCTATCTCGAAACGTTTGGAGTGAAGGCGGCATTCCTCACCGTAACCGATGGCCATGTGGCGCCGGCTGACATCACCAACGCCATGGCGGCAGGTGCACGTAAGCTCGGCGCGGAGGTTCATCGACACACTCGTGTCACCGATATCAAGCGGCTGCGATCAGGCGAGTGGCAGGTTGTCACCGATCGCGGAAATATCACCTGCGAGCATGTTGTCAATTCCGCCGGTTCCTATTCTGCCGTTGTCGGCTCCTGGACCGGCCATCGAGTGCCCATCGCCAACATGCTTCATCACTACATGATTACCGAGCCCGTGGCTGAGCTTGTCGAGCTCGCCCCCGAACTGCCGATCGTACGCGATCCCTATGCCCACGCCTATCTGCGAGAGGAAACGAACGGCATCCTCGTCGGGCCCTATGAAACAGAGACGGCACACGTGTGCTGGAACGGTGAGCCCCCTCCGTGGGATTTTGAAAGCGAGCTCATTGCACCCGAACTCGATCGGTTGACGCCTTGGCTCGAGAGAGCTGCCGAGCGTCTGCCGCTGTTTGCCAAAGCCGGGTTGAAAAACGTGATCTCCGGTGCCATCACGCACACGCCCGATGGGACGTACCTTTCTGGCCCTGCCCCGGGCGCTCCCAATTACTGGATGCACTGCGGCGCTTCCATCGGCATCTGTCAGGGCGGTGGTGCCGGCAAGTACCTCGCCCAGTGGATGGTTCACGGCCAATCGGAAATCAACATGCGGGAGTTCGATCCCCGCCGTTTTGGCCCCTGGGCAACGGAGGATTACACGGCTGCGGTCGCAGTTAACGACTACCATCACATGTATCAATGCCTCAAGCCTGGCGAACAGCACGACGTTGGGCGCAATTTGCGCACATCCGCGGCCCACCAGCTTCTCAAGTCCAAAGGGGCGCAGTTCAGCCACATATTCGGCTGGGAGCGGGCCCGTTGGTACGACCGGACTGGAAAGGGCGAGGTCTACTCGTTCAAGCGATCCAATTGGTGGAATGCGGTAAGAGAGGAAACGCTCGCCGTGCGTGAGAGTGTGGGGCTCATGGATCTCTCAACCTTCTCCAAGTTCGACGTTGAAGGCAGCGACGCCCATGCCTTCCTTGATCGAATTTGCGCCAACCGCATCCCCCAAAGAGATGGTGGCATCATCCTCGGTCATCTGCTCACCCCTTCGGGCTTCATCGAAAGCGAGATGACCATCACCCGGCTGTCTCCTCGGAAGTTCTATGTCCTGTCTGCGGCAGTCGCGCAGCTCCACGATCTCGATCAATTGCAATGGCGGCTCAAGCCCGGCGAGCAGGTCACAATCAACGACGTCACCGACAAGTTTGGCTGTCTTGTCCTCGCCGGTCCGAGAGCGCGGGACGTATTGTCGGCGTCAACCGCGGCGGATCTGAGCAATCTGTCGTTCCCCTGGCTCACCGCGAGAGAGATTGAGGTTGCCGGCGTAAAAGGGGTTCGGGCCTTGAGAGTAAACTATGTAGGTGAGCTGGGTTGGGAACTGCATGTACCCATGGCGCAGCTGCCTCAGGTTTTCAACGCCCTGCTGGACGCCGGACAACGACATGGAATTCGTCTCTTCGGCACCTATGCGATGAACGCGTTACGGATGGAAAAGGCCTATCGCGGCTGGGGGTCGGAACTTACCAACGAGATCGATATGTTCGAAGGAGCGATGGAGCGCTTCATCAGACTTGATAAAGGTAATTTCATCGGCCGGGAGGCGAGCTTGGGGCTTAAGCAGCGCGGGGAACGCATCAAGCTCGTTTATCTTGCCGTTGATGCCGCCGATGCCGACGCGTTAGGAAACGAGCCCATCTACAAGGGCGATCGCCTGGTCGGCCTCACGACCTCCGGCGCCTATGGACATGCCGTCAAGACATCGCTTGCCTTCGGCTATGTCGATCCGAAATTCAACCGGTTGGGCGAGGATTTCGAAATCCTGTTGTTGGGAGACAGGCGCAAGGCCCGCATCATTGCAGAGCCTGCTTATGATCCGAAGAATTCAAGGCTGAGAGCATAGCCTACCCGACGATCTCTCGCGCCTTGAAGCAGAATTTGATCTCCTTCTTGGCGTTCTCCGGGCTGTCGGAACCATGCACAGAGTTCGCCTCGATCGATTGTGCGAAGTCCTTTCTGATTGTTCCGGCCTCGGCATTGGCGGGATTTGTGGCCCCCATGACGGCGCGATAGGTCGCGACGGCGTCTTCGCCTTCTAGCACCTGCAGGACAATGGGCCCCGAGGACATGAATTTTACCAGATCCTTGTAGAAGGGCCGCTGCTTGTGAACTTTGTAGAAGGTTTGGGCATCCTTCTTCGACCATTTCACGCGTTTTTGAGCGATGATTCGAAGGCCAGCCGCCTCGATCCGGCTGTTGATGGCGCCGGTAAGATTGCGCTTTGTCGCATCAGGTTTGATGATTGAAAGCGTGCGCTGCTTGGCCATTGGTCCCCCTCTTCATCTGAACGGCGGCGCGTTATAGCGGGACCATCTCGAAGCGGCAAGGGCGGGAGGGCCGTTTTCCTTCCGGTGCAAGAAAGAAAACGAAAGCCCTCGCCAATTTGCTACTCTTCCGGCTCGTACTCCGACAACAGCGGAGTTGCGCGCCGGACTGTGACACGGCGATTCTCCTGCTCGGGATCGGGCGTAGGAATCTTCAAATAGCGCTCGCCCAGACCGACGGTCATCAGATTTTCCTCACCGATATTGTAGAACTCAAGCAGGATCTGGCGTACCGCCTCGGCACGCTTTTTCGACAGGTTCAAATTGTAGGCGTCCGAACCGACGGCATCGGTGTGGCCTTCGATCACGAACAGTTCCTGGGGATGAGCGGTCACGACTCGTTCAATGATTGCCCCGAGGCGATCGAGATTCTGCACCTCCTCTTCTCGCACGAAGGCCTCGTTGAAGCCGAATTTGATGGTGTCGATCTCAACACCCGGAAGCGATTCGCGCACCTCTGGTCGGGTGAAAATCACCTCGGGCTCTTCGACCAGATCGTCGCGATCATAGGTTCTTTCCAGCCGGCGAATGGGCCGCCTGACAAGCTGTTGCTCGATTTCCTCGTCGTCTTCTTCCGCTGCCCAGATCACCGGCGGCGGAGCTCGGCCACCGATATCGATATCGATGTCGATGTCGAAATCCTTGTCCCGGCGCCGACGGTCGAGATCGCGGGCGCGTGCCTGCTTTTCCTCCTCATAGCGTCGGCGCAGCTCGCGGCGCGCCTTCGCCATTTGCTCGCGCATATACCGCAGCTCCTCTTCCGAATACCGTTCATCGGCCGAAAGCTCGCGGAAAACAATGATGCGGCGCTGAAGTTCGCGATCGCTCAGCCGCTGCAATGGGCGGCGATCATTGACCACGAAGCGCATCTCTTCCCGTGAAGGCCGCTCATCGTAACGGGTGATCTTGACTTGTCCCGTATCGTAGCTGTCAGGTCCCTGCGGCTCGGCTTCGGTTCGTTCGTCCCTTCTCCGCTCCTTGAATTCCTGCGATGCGATGCGGGCGCGAAGAGCCGATCGTTCCCCGCGAAGCTTGCGTCGCAACTGCCGTTCGGTCTCGCGCGACAGATTCCCTTCCTCGAGCAAATCGCGATAGGCATCGAGTCGAGTGCGGATCTGTTCGTCTTTCAGCCGGTCGAGCGGTGTGTTGTCGGCAAGCAGCTTCTGGGCCTGTTCCTCGGCTGCGTTCGAGACCTTGGGCTTTTCCACCGCTCGATTTTCGGCCTCCGATGGAGGCGGCGCAGCCTGTTGAACATTCGCGATCTCGGGCGGCGTCGCCGGCTGCTCGGTTGGTTGGGCTGGACTTTCGCGCCCCACGATTTCCTGGCGGGAGGTTTCGATGACGCCCCTGAGTTGTTCGCGCACATCAGCCGGGAGCTTGTCGTTCCTCGCCAGACTGCGCGCCAACTTGATTCTCTGCCTCAGCTCCTCAACCGAAAGCTCGCTTGCCGGACGTGAATCAGAAAGGAGCTTATTGGCTTGAGCCAATGCCTTCTCATCGACCGCGGTCGCCGGCTCTGCCGGCGGCGCGGAAGGCTCGCTCACCTGCTGGTCAGGTTGCTCCACCTTGAGCTCCGGAGCAGGCTCAGCCTGTTGCTCGGGTTGTGGCTCTGGCGGCGGCTGCTCCGTCTGTTGCTGCTGTTCCGGCTGCGGCGGCGGTTGCTCCGTCTGTTGCTGCTGTTCCGGCTGCGGCGGCGGCTGCTCCGTTTGTTGCTGCTGCTCTTGTTGTGATTTGCGCGTAACCATTTCCTGGCGTGCAGCAGAAATGAAATTCTTCAGACCTTCCTTGACGTCCTCAGGTAGGCCCTCGCTCTTTGAAAGCTCTCGGGCTTTTTTGATGCGTTCTCGCAAATCCTCGTTGGAAAGCGACTGCATGTTTCCCGCTTCCGCAAGGATCGCCTGTGCCTCGGCCAGTGCGGCCTCGTCTGCCGCTTGCGCGACCACTATTTCATCGGCCGTTTGTGCAAAAACCATCGGCGCTGCCGCGCCCAAGGCAATGATGGCCGCGGCTATCCCTGCCGCCTTGAATTTCAACTTCATTGGATCGCCTCCCAGTCGTTGAGGCCGCAAAATGTCGGCCGGATTGATGCCCCTTCTCTCTCGTTGCATATTCGCCACCCATTTGCGGCGGAATTGCGAGAGCGACGCGATGACTTTGCGGAAATCGCAGACGTTCGCATCGCCGGACTTCGGAGAGGAGAAAACTAATGAAACCAATAAGTTATGAGCAGACTGGGAACGACGTGCGCGCTGTTTTCGATGACATCAAGACAACTCGCAAGATCGACGACGTCAATAATTTCTGGAAATATCTTGCCAATGATCCGCGCATGCTTGCGCATGTGTGGCATGCCGTCAAAGACATCATGGGGCCAGGAAGCCTCGACCCTCTCACGAAGGAACTTATCTACGTGGCGATCTCGATCACCAACAACTGCGAATATTGCATGGCGAGCCACGGGTTTGCCGCGCGCGCCAAGGGTGCGAGCGACCAACAGCTCAGTGAGCTCTATGCCGTCGTCGGACTCGCCAACATGACGAACCGGCTGGCAAATGCCTATCGCGTTCCGGTCGATGCGGCGTTCAAGAAAGATTAGTTGGAGACACGGAAGCCGAACAGAACTTGCAGGTTGTGGTGATCGGCGCGGGCGCCATCTTCTAAATCGAAAGAGACCTCACTGGAGTAGTATTCATAGTTGGAATCTCCTTCTGCTGTTACATAGCGCTCCCCAGCGGCATTCAGAAACAACTCCCAATGATCGCTCCATCGGTAGCTAACCTCTGCCACAGCACTCCAGAATATCGTCGGATCAAAGTCGGCGCTTATCGTAAGGTCGCGCAGCCAATGCTCGTCCTCAGTTGAAAGATAAGAAAATGGGCTGCCGAGCAGCGTTCCAGTGAGTTTTGTGCGACCCAAATCAAGAGACCCAACGACTCCCAAATAAGGCGTGGTAAAGGTTTGCCGGTAGGTTATGCCTAGCCAATCGTCCCCAAGTGTAAACTTGTCGTCTCGAAAAGTCGTTCCTGGGTTGGACGTATAGACAAAAGTGCCGCCATAAGCGCTCCATTGCATCTCCGTCAATCGTAGTCCAGCTAGGCCGCCGATCGTCAATATGTTGTTCGACAGAAAATCATACTGCAGACTGGCGTCAATGCGCGCGAAATGGTCGAGTTCGGTGTCATCGTGCTGGGAAAGATGAGTCCAGTCAGTTACGCCATAGTCGAGCGCCATCCAGTCATAATCTTCCATGTATGCTTCGATATGACCACCGATCCAGCCCCGCAGGTTCAATGTAAGGGCTGGGACCAGCGGGACGGAGAGGTCCACGCCGACAACAAAGGCGTCATCGAGTTCCCAAATCAGCTCACTTATCTTGTCGTCACCATCATACACAAATTCATGCGACCGGCCGGTGAGCCAACCGGCACTCAATCCCAAGGAAAGCGACTCACTATCCCAATTTAGCCGCCCTGGCTGATTCTCATGTTCTGCAAGAAGCTCTCCAGCTTGTGCCCTCCCCATTAATATCGACAGACACAGCACTGTGGCCACGCAAAATTCCCGCATCGCCTCACCTCACCAAATATAAATGCTACAGAATCGCTTTAAGTACTCGTTCAGATTGCATACAGGGATCTAAGATTTTGTTACTTTTGCTGGATATTGAGGTGCGGTGGCTCATAACCTACCCGCCTCTATGATGCGTCTCAGGAAGCTGCGCGTTCGCTCACGCTTGGGAGCGCCGAGAAGCTCCTCCGGCGGCCCTTCTTCATGGACGGCCCCATCGCACAGAAAGCAGATCTTAGAGGCCACCTCGCGGGCGAAGCCCATTTCGTGAGTGGCAAGCAGCATCGTCATCCCCCCCTTTGCAAGATTGCGCACGATGTTCAGCACTTCTGCTACCAGCTCCGGATCGAGCGCCGAGGTGATCTCGTCGAGCAGTAGAAGCTTCGGCTGCATGGCGAGCGCTCGCACGATGGCGACCCGCTGCTGCTGGCCGCCCGAGAGGCGATCGGGATATTCTTTCGCCTTCTCTGCCAGCCCGATGCGCTCAAGAAGTGTCATCGCCGCTCTTTCCGCCGTCTCGCGCGACCGCCTCAACACCTTGACCGGTGCCAGCGTCACGTTTTCGATGACGCTCATGTGAGGAAAAAGATTGAAGCTCTGGAATACGATGCCGACCTCACGCCTGAGGTGGTTGAGATCCACGCCAGGGCCGGAGACGCGATCGCCCGCGAGCACAATTTCGCCCCCCTGAATCATTTCAAGCCCATTGACGCACCGAAGCAGGGTCGACTTTCCGCACCCTGAAGGGCCGATGAGACAAACAACCTGATGCTCCTCGACCGTCAGATTGACCCCACTCAATACCTGGATCGGACCAAATTTTTTCTCCACGCCCCTGATTTCGAGGAATGACATTTCAGCTTCCGGCTCGCATCCGTCTTTGGTCGCGTTCCAGGAGCTTGTCGACGAAGCGGGCCTGCGGAATTGTGATCAACACGAAGATGATTGCAATGATCGTAACGGCAGAAAGGTTGAAGGCGTTCGACGCGATGATGCGGGCCTGGTTGAAACCATCGATCACGCCGATAACGTTCACCAGTGCGGTATCCTTTTGCAGACCTATGAAGTCGTTGAGCAACGGTGCCATGATGCGGCGTATCGCCTGCGGCACGATCACGTAACGCAGCGACTGAAAATAGGACAAGCCGAGAGACCGCGCGGCAGCCACCTGACTCCAGTGAATGCTCTCGATGCCCGCGCGATAGACTTCGGCCACATAAGCGCCGTAGGTCAGCGTTAATGCAATGATTGCATACCATGTGAGCGGTACCTTGCCGATGCCTGGAATTTCGCCCGGAATGATGCCCGACAGCGGCAGTCCGAATCCAATCAGATAGAGCGTGACGACGGCCGGCAGGCCGCGGAATACGTCGCAGTAAAACGCCGCCAGCATGCGGATCGGCCGCCCTGCTTCCCCGGGCAGGAGCCTCGCTATCGCAACGATGAGCCCCCAAACCAGTACCAGGATCTCCGCAACGACGAAAATGAAGATATTGTTGGTGAAGGCGCGAACCACGAGATGATACTTCTCGGCCATCAGCGGCAGATAAAAGAAAGTCCGGCCGACGGCCATGTCGTTGGCCAAAACGAACATGACGAATCCAAGCGCGATGAGCTCTGCCGCCGCATAGCCAAGGCCTAACTGCGCCCACTCCTTCGAAGCCGCTGCCTGGATGCGTGCATTGACGATATTCCCGCCGCTCAGCGCATCGTTTTTTGCCCGCCACCTGAGAACTGCCATTGACGCGGGCCACAGAAGCGCTGCCGCGGCAAGCACTGCGAGCCACAGGATGATTTCGAGCCAAAGACCGTGGCTTGCTTCCGCAGCAGCTGCGGCGCGAACTACCCCTGCGGTCCACAGACTAAAGAGAATTGTGACCCCGGCGCAAAGCACCGCCAGAAGAGCAAGTTGGCCGGAGTGGCGCGGAACCGAGGATTCCCCTTGCGAGGCACCCACCGATTCAAGCGACGCCGTCACTGCCCGCCTCCGATCAAGGATTGAAATATGGAACCTTCGCTGGATCCTTTCCCCAGACGGAAGCAAGATACTTATCGGCGAATTTCGACAGCGTGCCATCATCAATCATCGCCTGAATGATTGAGTCCAAGGCGGCTTTGTTGGAGGATTCTTTGGGATAGATGGCCCCGTAGGTTTCGCCTGTCTTGTATTGACCGACGACTTGCAGCTTGCCGCTCGATTTCAGCTCTTCGGCAAGCACGATCGAAGTGTCGGTCATGGCCACGTCGATCTGCCCGGCGGCAAGGGCGGTGAACATGTCGGCCTGTGAGGGATAGACCTGCACGTTCTTGAGTTTGAGGGTGTTCATGGCGAAAGCTCCTCCGGTGGTCGCTTCCTGCACTCCCACAGTCTTGTCCTTGATCGTTTTTTCATCCACGCCCCCGTCTCCCTTCGCCAGCACTCCGATATCGGAGGAGAAATATGGGATCGAGAAATCGACCACCTTTTTACGCTCATCCGTGATGGAAATCTGCGATAGCGCGAGATCGAAATCTTTCGATTGCCCGGTAACGAGTGGATCCCAGCCGACATTGACCACTTCGAGCTTGTCATAGCCCGCTCGCCAAGCCAGTTCAGCCGCCATGCAATATTCCATCCCGTCCTTTATTGTCTCCGGCGTGTCCCCGTTCCACCAGGTTGGCGCCGGCAGCGACACCGCAACTGTTATCTGTCCGGCTTTGAAGGGATTGGCGATCGGATTTGACCCCTTGGTACCCGACAACTCGCAATTGCCGATCATATCGGCCGCATGGGCGGAGACCGACATGATGACGCCGGCTATGGCGGCAACCCCATAGTGTATGAATGCTGAACGCGTGAGCACTGAATCCTCCCCTGGCTGTATGCGCGCAAACCCTAAAATGGGTCATGCGCTCTGACTACAGCACTTGCCGCCTTACCCGGCAAGGGTGGCGTCTTCTCCTTCCGCTGGAGACGAACGTGCTTCCTTCGAGACTTAGCTGAGCGCGCTCTTCAGGAACTCAACTGTGCGGGACCATGCGAGATCCGCAGCCTCCTTGTTGTAGCGCGCTTGCGAGGTATCGTTGTTGAAGGCGTGATTGGCACCTTCATACATGTGGATCTCGTGCACCACCTTGCCATCTTCCAGGGCCTTCTTATAGGCGGGAATGCCTTCATTGATGCGGTCATCGAGCCCGGCATAATGCAAGAGCATCTTCGCCTTTATCTTGGCGACATCGGCAGCGTCCGGAACGCGTCCGTAATAGGCAACCCCGGCCGCGAGATCGGGCGCATGCACCGCCAATTGATTGACCATGCCGCCTCCCCAGCAAAAACCGATCGCACCGACTTTGCCATTCGAGGCCTCATGCTGCTTGAGAAATTCAACCGTCGCCACCGCGTTAGCGACCGTCTGTGCCGGATCGAGCTTGCCGATCATCTCCCGCGCCTGATCTTCATCGGCAGGCGTGCCGCCCGCGGGCGCGAGGAAATCGGGACCGAGCGCCAGAAAACCGTCCAGCGCAATGCGGCGGGTGACGTCCTTGATGTGCGGATTGAGACCGCGATTTTCATGAATGACGATCACCGCCGGAAGCTTCCCCGTCGCGTCGGCTGGCCGGGCCAAGTAGCCTTTCATTTCGCCCGACGCACCCGGATAGGTGAGGTCTTCGGTCTTGAGGCGCGCATCGTCCTCCGCAACGATCGCTGCACGTGCCTGATTAGCCTCCAGCAACGGCACAACCGCGGCAGCGGCGGCAGTACTGCCCGTGATACGGACGAGCTTGTTCATGAAATCGCGGCGATCCAGGCTCAAATGGGTATATTCATCATAGAGCCGGATCATCTCTTGAGTGATTGTTGCGGTTTGTTTCTCAGCTTGGTTCATGCTCGTCCTGTCCTTCGTAGCCTAAAGGGTGAACATTCCATCCAAATATGACCTGAATTCGTCAGTCGACTTGCCCAATGACACAAATGCGTCAACAGGCTATGCAGCCGCCATGCTGCACGTGAACGAGTTGACCTATCGCATCAACGGTCGAGTCATCCTTGATGGCGCAACCATCGCGTTGCCATCGGGGCACAAGGTCGGGCTCGTTGGGCGCAACGGTTCCGGCAAGACTACGCTGCTCAAGCTCATTCTTGGCGAGCTTGCACCGGAAACGGGTTCGGTTTCGCTGCCTCGCCGCGCACGGGTCGGCACCGTGGAGCAGGAAGCCCCATCCGGCGAAGACTCGCTGCTGGAAACTGTTCTTGCTGCCGACAAGGAGCGGCACGCCCTCCTGCTTCGGGCGGCCACTGCGGCCGATCCTCATGCGATTGCCGAAATACAGACGCGGCTGGCCGACATTGAAGCCCATTCGGCTCCGGCGCGCGCAGCGACGATTCTCTCAGGCCTGGGGTTCGACAACGATCAGCAACAAGCGGCTTGCTCGGAACTTTCGGGCGGTTGGCGAATGCGTGTGGCGCTGGCGGCGGCGCTCTTTGCCGGTCCCGACCTTCTCCTGCTCGATGAACCCACCAACTATCTCGATCTCGAAGGCACAATATGGCTAAAGAGTTTCATTCGTGGCTACCGTCACACGGTGGTGATTGTCAGCCACGACCGAGATTTGCTCAACGATGCAGTGCACTCCATTCTGCATCTCGATCAGGGAAAACTCTCACTCTATCAGGGCAATTACGACAGCTTCGAACGCCAGCGCCGAGAGAAACAGGCACTTGAGCTCAGTTTGCGGAAGAAGCAGGAAGAAACCCGCCGTCACATGATGCGTTTCGTCGATCGGTTTCGCTATAAGGCGTCCAAGGCGCGTCAGGCGCAAAGCCGCCTCAAAGCCATCGAGAAACTTGCGCCTATCGCAGCCATGATCGATCAGCGGGTGGCGCCGTTCATTTTTCCTACGCCCAAGAAAACGTTGAATCCACCACTCATCCGGTTTGAGAACGCTTCCGTCGGTTATCATGAGGATAAGCCGGTTCTATCCAATCTCAACCTTCGAATCGACGGTGACGATCGAATTGCGCTTTTGGGGCAGAACGGAAACGGCAAATCGACGCTGGCGAAGCTTGTGTGCGGAAAACTCCCTGTGACAAAAGGCGTCAAATGGCATCACAAGCAGTTGCAAGTCGGCTATTTCGCCCAGCACCAGCTGGATGAGCTCGATGAAGAATTCACTCCTCACGATTATTTCCGCCATCTGATGCCTGAAAGCAGGGAGTCGCAAAGACGAGCAAGGCTTGGCGTTTACGGCTTCGGCGCCAGCACCGCCGACACGCGCTGTTCGGACCTTTCCGGTGGCGAAAAGGCAAGGCTGCTTTTCGCGCTGGCCTCCATTCACGCACCTCACATCCTGGTGCTTGACGAGCCGACGAACCACCTGGATGTCGACTCGCGCGAAGCCCTCATTCACGCGATCAACGACTATGAGGGGAGCGTCATTCTCATCAGCCACGACCGCCACCTGATCGAAACGAGCGTCGATCGGCTTTGGCTCGTGGCAAACGGAAAAGTGGAACCTTTCGAGGGCGATATCGCTGACTACGCAGTCTATGTGCTCGACCAGGCAAAGGCGGAACGGCGAAACAAGGCCAATCCTGCCTCCTCTCGAGGAGGTACGAGGCGCTTGCAAGTGCAGCCGCGCGCCAATCCCGTGACAGTCCGCCGGAGGATCAGTGAAGCCGATGCCGCCATTCGGAAACTCAATGAAAAGATCGGCGTTCTCGACCGTGCGCTGGCAGATCAGCACCTTTACTCCGCCGACCCCCTAAAAGCGCAAGCCTTCTTGCGACTCCGCACCGAGCTGCAGAACGATCTGGAGACCGCCGAAATGAGGTGGCTTGAGGCGCACGGCGAGCTTGATGATAGCCAGAATTGAGTCCCGCATGACAAACGGAACCGTCATGCGCGGGCTTGAGCCGCGCATCACGGTTCAGAGAGCTTGAGAACCTCCCTCAGATCAGCGCGATGACCCGCGTCGGTCCTCCCGTCGCGCCTTCGATTTTCGCTACCGCGACAACGACGGTCGCACCCTTCTCCGGCACCTGGCCGAGATTGGCGACCGCTTCGATACCCCAGCGGCCGCTTGGAAGAAACGTGACATGGACCTTGAAGTCCTTTGATTGTCCGTGATCGAGCGAGAGGGTATCAACAGCGATACCGGCAACGTTCCGGCTCATCAGCAGGTCCACTGTGTCAGGGTGGAAGCCGGGGAAATGCATGTCGTTGCGGAACTTTTCCGTTTTCACATGCTGGTCCCAACCGGAATTCATGGCAACACAAGCGCGCTCCGGCAGCGGACCGTTCTTGCTCTCCCAGGCCTTGATGTCATCGGCCGTGAGCTGGGTATCGGGATCGCTCGCCGCGCGCTCGGCAATGTTGATGACCACCAGCGGAACGACCAGCGATTCCACCGGAATCCGGTCTGCGCTTTCCTTGTCGTTGCTGAAGTGAAACGGAGCATCCATGTGGGTCCCGGTATGCTCGACGATATGCCATTTTCTGTTGTTGAACCCGTCTTTCTGCAGAGTGGTGAGAGTGTCAATTTCAAGCTGCTGCTTGTTAAAGAAGGTTGGAAATTCCGGCCAGGTCGTATGCGTGAGATCAAGCGCCTTGCTGAATTTCATTTCCTGAGCGAAGGCGTTTTTGACAGGCGCCAGCGACGCCACTCCCGCCGCGGCAAGGCCAGCGGCCGACTGCAAGAAAAATCCACGCCTGCTCAAGGCGCGGCGAACTGCTTCATGACAGCCTGGTACGCACATGATGCATTCTCCCGTTCCTGTTGGTGAAGGATCAGCTTACCACTCGAGCAACGCCTTGCAATCGTCTCTAGCCCTGCTTCTGCCAGCGGCCTTGTGAATCTTCCCGCCAATAGGTCACGATATGGCCGACCGCTTGAGATGCCGTCCATGCGCCGCGCGCCTCCTCCACCGCCTCTGCGTCCTTGCCGTCGATCAGGAATACGACCCGGTCGAAGGCTCCTAGATCGGGGGCTTTTGCACGATCGACGAGGAAACACACATTGGCGCGGTTCGGATTTTCCGGTTTGTCGGTAATCCAGATGGGCTGCAGATCGGCATTCCCGTCACTCGCCGTGCCGTGCGGCAAAAACGATTCCTCACCCGTCACCCACAAGGCGGCGGAAATCGCCTCAACGCGCTCCTCGCTGCCCGCGTGGATAACGGCCCGCCAGCCGCGCTCGAGTGTTTTGGAAATAAGCTGGGGCAAGACCCTGGTGAGAGGCTGTTGCTCGAGGTGGTAGAAGAGGATTTCCGTCATCGCCTCACGTCTCGTAGTGGTCGGCCACCAGCTTGTTCAAGAGCCGTACTCCCCAGCCCGAGCCCCAACTCTGGTTGATTGGCGTACGATTTGAGTCCATCGCCGTCCCTGCCACGTCGAGATGCGCCCAGGGCGTGTCGTTCACGAACCGCTGCAGGAACTGCGCAGCTGTAATCGCTCCGGCATTGCGGCCACCGATGTTCTTGACATCAGCGATATCTGAATCGATCAGTCGATCATATTCGGCGGCAAGCGGCATTCGCCACACTCTTTCCCCGGTGTCCACGCCGGCCTGACTGATCCGGCCGGCCAGCTCGTCATTGTTGGAGAACAGCCCGGCGTGCTCCTTGCCGAGCGCGATGAGGATCGCTCCGGTCAAGGTGGCGAGGTCGATGATGACCTTGGGTTTGAAACGTTTCTGGGCATACCAGAGAGCATCGGCGAGGATCAGCCGCCCCTCCGCGTCCGTATTGAGGACCGCTATGGTCTTGCCGGACATGGACCTCACAACATCGCCGGGACGCTGGGCAGCACCGCTCGGCATGTTCTCAACCAAGCCGATAATGCCGACCGCATTTACCTTTGCTTTTCGCGCCGCCAGCGCCCGCAACAATCCGCTTACGCAGGCCGCACCGCCCATGTCGCCCTTCATATCCTCCATGCCAGAAGCAGGCTTCATGGAAATTCCGCCCGTGTCGAAAGTAACGCCTTTGCCGACAAAGGCTATCGGCCGTTCGGAGCGGTTGCCCCCCATCCATTGCATGACGACAAGCCGGGGCTCGTTGGTCGATCCCTGGGCGACTCCCAGAAGCGCGCCCATCCCGAGCTTTTTCATGTCCTTGGGCCTCAACACATCCACTTTGACGCCGAGCTTCGATACCTCCCCGACCCTTTTGGCGAATTCCGCGGGAGTGAGAACGTTGGCGGGCTCGTTCACGAGGTCACGCGCAAGATGCACGCCTTCCGCCACCGCCTCGAACTTATGGTAGAGACGCTGCGCCGATGCTGTATCAGAGGTGAGCACCGTAGCGGCCTTGACCGCCGTCTTGTCGTCCGACTTGGGCGACTTGTACCTGCTGAATTGATATTGCCTCAGCCTCATGCCGGCAGCGACCAGGGCCGCAGCTTCCCCGTCCGAGATTGCATTCAATCCCGAAAAATCCGCAAGTATGACTGCGTCCGTGATTTTTCCCGACTGCAGGGCCCCGCAGACGGTGCCACCGACATACTCGAGATCTCGCGGCTGAAGTTTCGCCGGGTCCCCTAGTCCTGCAACGACCATCCTTCGCAATTGCCCGTTCGACGGGACCAGCAAATCCATCGTCTGCTCTCGGTTTGCCTCGAATTTCGCCGCCTTGATGGCGTTGGCGACGTAACCGTCGGATTTTTCGTTCACTTTGGCGGCCAGACCTGAGAGTTTTCCCCCCGTGGCGGCAAAGAGAACGAGCGGGCCCGACCTGGGCAAGGAAACCGGCGAGAACTTGATTTTCATGAGCAATCCGATGCTGTGAGGAAGCGCCGATTTACCCGCTTTGTGACAAAACCGCAACGAGGCCTCGCGAATCGCCCATCTCGGGTTCATTATGCGCTGCTCGGGCCGGTAACATTTTGACAAGTCGTCATTTTTGTCCTTCCGTTTGGCCCAATCAGCGAGTAAAAAAGTGTAATCTGGTGTGAACGCCCGGTGGCAGTCGGGGTGGATGCGGCCGCCAGGCCGTTAGGAGGCGGGAGCTTGCGGCTATTGAGACCAGTGCGCCGAGCCCTGCGAGGGGAGATTTGCCTTCCCGCGCAACCTTTGCGTATTGCGCTCCTTGCCCCTCTCTTTCTTGTCGGTGCGATGCTGGTGTGTGCGCCGATAGCTCGCGCCATCACGCTCCCTGCGCCCGATATCGACCTCGAAGTACCGAAATTCGACATCCGCAAACCACCTCCCGGGACCCGGGTGCACGTGGACGCCGATGTCCTGAGATTCAATTCACGCACCAAGGTTGCCACGGCGGAGGGTCGTGTCGTCATCACCTACGGCCCCTACGTTCTCGTCGCCACCCATGTTTCCTACGATCAGGACGACGACATATTGCGCGCCTCAGGCAGCATTCGTATGCGCGAACCCGGCGGAAACATCCTCGAGGCTGATCTTCTCGTGCTGCAAAACAAATTCCGCGATGGCTTTGCGGAACACTTGCGGCTTCTGTTGGTCAATGACGCAACCGTAACTGCCGACTATGCCCGGCGACAGGATGGTGTCATCACCGTTTTCGAGAGGGCAGCCTACACCCGCTGCAAGACTTGCGTGCTGGCTGATGGCACGCCGCTTTGGCAAATTAAGTCCCGCGTTGCCACCCATGACAAGCTCAAGCATGAGGTACGCCACGAGGACATGACCTTCGAGTTTGCCGGCGTTCCCGTTTTCTGGTTGCCCAAGTTTTCTCACACCGATGGTACGATCGAGCGCAAGTCAGGCTTCCTAACCCCAAGCTTCTCGGTTTCCGAAGATATCGGCCTCGGAGTCACGGTCCCCTACTACTGGGCGCTGGCGCCCAACTACGATCTTACCCTTCTGCCATTGATTACGACTGACCAGGGCGTGATGCCGAGAGCCCTATGGCGGCATCGCACCCAAACAGGCGAATATTTCATCGACGGCGCCGGCATATATCAGCTCAATCCGGACATTCCAGAGCCCGGGGACCGGCGCTTCCGTGGTTCTGTCCACACCGCTGGCAAGTTCGACATAAACCGGAACTGGACATGGGGCTGGGACGCCACCGCAATGTCCGACGATACCTTCATGCGTCGCTACAACGTCGATTCGCGCCGCGAAATTGTGAGCGAGGCCTTTATTACCGGCATCGATGACCGCAATTTCTTCAGAGCGAGAGCGATGCACTTCCGCAATCTTATCATCGAGAACAGCGATACCAGTCCGATCGCTGTTCCCTTCGTCGAACACGACTACACCTTCGATACGCCCGTGCTCGGTGGCGAGTTTGGCATCAAATCGTCGGTTTACAATCTTTACCGCGATGACAACGAAAATCCCTATCCCGGCGTATTTCATGCAGAACAGCAGACCCGGGCCACGACCACCATGCATTGGCAGCGGCAGTTCATTTCCAACTCGGGTGCGCTGCTCACTCCCTTCACTCGTCTGCGGGCCGATATCTATCACAACGAGGCCCTGCCCGATCCCGACTTCCCTGGAATGGTGTTGCCGGAGGAAACCACCTCACGCCTCCTGCCCTCGGCGGGTCTCGATCTCCGTTGGCCCTTCGTTCGCGGCGGCGGCTACGGGCAGCATGTGCTGACCCCGGTGGCGCAATTCATAACCGCCAGCAATGAGACCCATGAGGAGGAGATCGGCAACGAGGATGCCATAGACCTGAATTTCGACACGACCAATCTGTTCCTGCACCAGAAGTTTTCCGGCGAAGATCGCTACGAAGGGGGCACGCGCGTCAACGCCGGCGTGTTGTATAGCTATCTCATGGAGAACGGTGGCTTCCTGCGCGCCAGTGTCGGTGAATCATTTCATGTCGCCGGCGAGAACAGCTTCGATGTCGGCTCTGGGCTTGAGGATGTCGAATCCGACCTCGTGGCCGCAGTCGCCTATCAGCCGTGGGACCACGTGCGCCTGACTTATCAGGGACGCTTCGATCAGAAGGACCTGGACCCCAAGGTCCAGGATGCAGGAATAAATCTGGATTTTGCGCGCTGGTCGCTCAGCGGCGGTGTGAGCGACATCGAAGCGGCGCCCGCCTATGGCCGGCCCACCGATGAATTGCAGGCATGGGCCTATGCAACATTGCAGCTTACCGGCGGCTGGAGCCTGTTTGGGGGCCTTCGCCATGATTTCGAGAACGGCAGCTCCAAAAATGAGACCATTGGTTTGAGTTTCGATTGCGACTGTTTCAATTTCAGAATTGCCTACGTAACCGACGAAGATGAGAAAGAGGGCGACCTCGATAAGAGTCATTCCGTTTTGCTTTCGGTCAAATTCAAGACCCTGGGCGGGGTCGATGCCGGCAACTAGTCGCCACAATCTTGTGCAATTGCCACACTCATGACCATGCGCCCGACAATCCCAGCCCGTTCACCAACTCTCTACGCACTCGCCACCTTGATCATGTGCCTACTGGTGGTCGCCTCGCCAGCCCTGGCGGCCGTCAGCAAGGGGGTATTGGCAGTCGTCAATGATCAGCCGATCACCAGTTTTGATGTCGATCAGCGCATCAAACTCACGAGCATCCTTGGATCGGGGAAAAAACTTTCCCGCAAAGAGGCGCTCGAAATCCTCATCAACGACGTGCTGAAACGCAGCGAAACCACCCGCCTCAAGGCGACGTTGACCGATGAGCAAGTCGATGCCGCTATCGACCGTCTGGCGAAGGGTTCGGGTACGACGGTTGACGGGCTTGCCGCCAAGCTGAAACGGGCGGGCATCAGCATGAAGGCGCTGAGAACACAGCTTCTCACCAACCTGTCGTTCAACAGGATCCTGATAGCGAAATACAAGATCAAGGCAACCGTCAACGAAGCGGATGTTGACAAGAAGCTCGCGGCAATAAAGCAAGATCCGCGCATGCAACCCATTGCGGTCTACGAAATTCGCGAAATCTTGTTGCCGGTCGAACTCAACGACGCATTCGCCACCCAACTCATCCAGGCGCGCTTGGTCGAAGCGCAGCAAATTCAGCAGAATTACAAGAATTGTGCAAACGCCGATGAAGCGGCATCGGGCATTTTCAATGTTAAAGTCGGTAAGGTCATTCAGGCGGCAGCCGACAAACTGCCCCCAAAAATGCGCGAGGTCCTCGACAAAACCGGTCCATCAAGATTGATCGGCCCCATGCGGGCCAAGCAGGGAATTCAGCTCATTGCATTCTGCGGCAAGCGTACGATCTCCCCGGAAGGTCCAAATCGCGAGCAGATTCAACGCATGCTCCTCGAACAGGTCTACGATGTCTACGAGGAGCGGTATATCCGCGATCTTCGCCGAACCGCTCTGATCGACTACAAGGACGCTTCCCTGCAGTTGGATCAAACGCAGTAATGAGCTTGGCAGGCTTGAGACCCATCGCAGTGACGATGGGAGAACCTGCCGGAATCGCTCCGGATATCACCTTGCAGGCCTGGCTAAGCCTCAGGACGAAGTACACTCCCGGTTTTTTCGTCATCGGCGACCATGAACTGTTGCGCGATCGCGCAGAACGCCTTGGTATCAAGGTAGACCTCGCACCCATCGAAACTCCCTCCGAGGTCGACACTCTTTTTAGGGAACGGTTGCCACTTCTTCCGCGAAGCATACCCCGCCAACCCGAGCCCGGCGCCATTGAACCGGCAAATGCCCAGGCGGTTCTGGCGTCGATTGAGTCTGCCGTGGGGCTGGCGATCGTCGGCAAGATCAGCGCAGTCGTTACCAACCCCGTTCAGAAGAGCGTTCTTTACCAACAGGGATTCCAGCACACCGGTCATACGGATTTCATCGCTTCGCTGGTGCGTGCCAGCGGATTTGCTGTCGAACCGGTGATGATGCTCGCCGCGCCGGGCATCCGCACCGTGCCCCTGACTGTTCACATTCCTTTGCGCGATGTCGCTCGCTCGCTCAGCCAGGAAATCATCCTCCGCCAGACCCGGGTGGTGAATGCCGATCTGAAACGCTACTTCGGCATTGTTGCACCAAGGATAGCGATGACCGGCCTCAATCCGCACGCAGGCGAAGGTGGTGCATTGGGGGAAGAGGAGCGATCGATCATCATCCCGGCCCTGGAAATCCTGACCAAGGAAGGTATCCAGGTCGAAGGCCCGCTTCCGGCCGACAGCGTCTTTCATGACGAAGCCCGCAGCCGATACGACATCGTGGTGTGTATGTTCCACGACCAGGCGCTCATTCCGGTTAAAACCATCGGTTTCCATCAGGGTGTCAACGCCACCCTCGGGTTGCCCATCGTTCGCACCTCGCCTGATCACGGCACGGCGCTGTCGCTGGCCGGCACTGGCCGCGCCAATCCAACGAGTCTCATCTGTGCCATCCAGCTGGCGGCAGAAATGGCCGATCATGCTCGGCAGCGGCAATGATCGACGTCCTCCCTCCCTTGCGTGAAGTCATTGCCCGGCATGGATTGCGGGCGCGCAAGAGTCTTGGCCAGAATTTTCTGCTCGATCTCAACCTCACCCGCCGTATTGCGCGTGCTGCTGGGCCGCTTGCCGGCCACTCGGTTATCGAAGTTGGTCCCGGCCCCGGCGGGCTCACGCGCGCTCTCCTCGCCGAGGGTGCCCAGGAAGTTATCGCCATCGAAAAAGATCGCCGCGCAATCCCCGCTCTCGAGGAAATCGCCGCCGTATTTCCCGATCGTCTGACTATCGTCCCTTCAGATGCGCTTGACTTCGATTGGAGCACGAAGGCCGAAAGGCCGGTGAAGATTGTCGCCAATCTGCCTTACAACATTGCCACTGCCTTGCTCGTCCGCTGGCTCAGCGAGGAGCGCTGGCCTCCGTGGTACCGGTCTATGACGCTGATGTTCCAAAAAGAAGTAGCCGATCGGATCATCGCCTCGCCCGGCAGCAAAGCCTACGGGCGGCTTTCGGTCTTGGCCCAATGGCGCTCAAGGCCCGCGAAACTCTTCGATGTCGACCGGCACGCTTTCACGCCACCGCCCAAGATAACCTCGACCGTCGTGCAGATCGTGCCGACTGAGCCGATAGTGAAAGGCTGCCGGATTGAGAAGCTCGAACGGCTGACCGCCCACGCGTTTGGTCAACGCCGCAAGATGCTGCGGTCCAGTCTAAAAGGGCTGGTCTCTGACAGCGATCGGTTTCTCGTCGCTGCCGGCATTGCGCCCACCCTCAGGGCCGAGCAGCTTACGGTCGCCGACTTCTGCCGCCTCGCCGCTGCCTTGAACGGCCTTTCGGGCAACTCATAGCTTTTCCGTAAGCGACCTGACAAACGTTGCAAGTCCGGTGCGCCTTTTCCGCTTCAGCCTCTCCGCTGCGAGGATCATCGAGATTTCCCGTCCCGCCACCTCAAGATCCTGGTTGATGATCACGTAGTCATACTCGGCCCAGTGGCTGATTTCCTTCGATGCCTCCGCCATTCGTTTGGCGACGACGACCATTGCATCCTGGGCGCGGTTGATCAGGCGGTCGTGCAGAACCTCCGCCGACGGCGGCAGTATGAATATGGTCACCAGGTCCTCCCGCATGACCTCTGCCAACTGCTGTGTTCCCTGCCAGTCGATGTCGAACAGGACATCCCTGCCCATCGACAGCGACTTTTCGACTGGAAGCCTCGGCGTGCCGTACCAATGGCCGAAGACTTCTGCCGATTCGAGCAGTTCGCCACGGTCGCGCATTGCATCGAAACGGTCCTTTGAAATGAATTTGTAGTCCACCCCCTCGACTTCGCCCGGCCGCTGCGGTCGCGTCGTGACCGACACCGACATGATGATATTCCGGTCGCTTTCCAGAAGCATCCTGGAGAGTGTGGTCTTGCCGGCCCCTGACGGTGACGAGATGACCAAGAGGAGTCCGCGCCGACCGACCTCCAGCTTTGATTCCTTTGGCTCTTTATTCAATGTTCTGCACCTGCTCGCGCATCTGGTCGATGACGGCCTTGAGAGTCAGCCCGATGCTGCTCAATTCTATGTCCTGAGCCTTGGCACACAGTGTATTGGCCTCCCGGTTCAGTTCTTGCGCTAGAAAGTCGAGCTTGCGTCCGATCGGACCCGAATCGGCATTCAAGAGCTCAAGCGCGGCCTGAACGTGGGCGAAGATGCGATCGAGCTCTTCTTGCACGTCGCTCTTGGCGGCAAGCAGCAGAGCCTCCTGATGAAGACGATCCGCATCGAGACTGCGTCCTGTTTCGAACAGTCGATCAAGCTGTTCCTTCATCCGCGCCTTGATTGCATCGGGCGAACGTCCCCGGCAATCGCGCGCCGCTTCCGCAAGGGTGCGAATTCGCGCAATATGGCCGAGCATGATCTCCTTTAGGTGCGCCCCTTCAGCACGGCGGTGCTTCACCAGCATTTCGAAACTCTGATCAAGGGCGCCAAGCAGCAACCGATTGCGGGCAACGACGGCTTTCTCGTCGAAGTCGGGTTCCACCGTTTCCAATACACCGCGGATCGACAAAAGCCCCTCTATTGTCGGCGCCGGAAGCTTGTGTTTTTTTCGCAGTGACTTGACCAACGCCATCACCTGCGCGAGGGCCATTTCGTTGACGCGAATTTGCGAACCGGAATCTCGGTTTATTTCCAGATTGACCTGCAAGCTGCCGCGATGAAATTTTGTCTGGGCGATGCTCTTGACGTCAAACTCGAGCCCCTCGAAGCCTTGCGGCAGACGGCACCGCACATCGAGTGATCTGCTGTTTCCGCTCTTGATCTCCCAAAACCAGCTTAAGCCCTTGGCATGGCCATCGCTTCGCGCAAAGCCGGTCATGCTTGAAACTGCCATCCAGTCCCCACCCTAAAGGAATCGCTTGCCCCGCAATCTAGCACTGTTGCCCTGCTTCACAACAAACCCGTTGGCCGGAAACGGCTGGCCAAGCTTGGCCATCTCGCTCCAGACTGCCTAGTTCTTGTGCGGGCGCTGGGCAGGAATCGGAACGAGTTTTCCGGAAACGTTGACGAGGCTTCCGGGCTTAAGTCCTGCCTCTTTGGCTGGCGAGGCCGTTTGCATCGCCTGTGCCGTATCGGATTGGACGGCCGTCACCTCGGTTGTACCGTAGTCCTCCGTTTCCGCTGGCGCAGCCTCTTCGATGAGAAGCTCCTCTGTCCGTGGCTCGGGCTCGGACTCCACATTCGTTTGAGGCGGTTCGACTGATTCGGAAACACCCGCTGCGCTCGCAGGTGATTGGACAGCTTCGCCGCTCTCCGTTGCCGCGGCTTCCTCTGCCAGCTCTCTTTCCACCACCCGCCATTTGCGAACGTTCTTGCGATGCTCCTCCAGCGTTTCGGCAAAGACATGCCCGCCGGTTCCATCGGCGACGAAGTACAGTTCCTTGCTATCGATCGGGTTAAGAACCGCAGCGATCGACTCCTTGCCCGGATTTGCAATCGGCGTTGGCGGCAATCCGGCGATCCGGTAGGTGTTGTAGGGCGTGACGGTCTCGATGTCCGACTTGAGAATCGGGCGCTCGAGCTTGCTCTTGCCCATCGTTATTCCGTAGATGATTGTCGGATCTGACTGCAGCCGCATTCTGTTCCGCAGGCGATTGAGGAAGACGGCGGCAATTCTCGGACGTTCGCCTGGAATTGCTGTTTCCTTTTCCACTATTGATGCTAGAACCAGTGCCTCTTCCTTGCTGTTGAGCGGTAAACCCGGGCTGCGTTTGTCCCACATCGCGTCGAACAGCTTTGCCTGTGCATCGCGCATCTGCTTGAGAATCCCGTTGCGCGTCATTCCACGCCGGAACAGATAGGTTTCCGGTAGGATGCTTCCCTCTGCGACAGATTCGGTGATCTCGCCAGTTAGATTCTCGTGCCCCGACACGCGCTCGATAACCTGCGCGGCGGTCCAACCTTCAGGCACCGTCAACTTATAGACGAGTTCCTTACCCGACACGATGAGCGCCATGACGTCCGCCATGCTCGCGTGCTTGGCAAACAGATACTCCCCAGCCTTCATGCGACGAAAATTGCGGGTGATGTATGCACTGGCAAGGAAAATCCTGTCATCCGAAATTATGTTCGCTTGCTTCAGCCCGCGGGCGATATCAGGCGTGCTCGTTCCACGCTCGATCGTAAAGCTCCGGTCTTCGCTCAACGGGCCCGGTGCCTCAAAGACGCTTTTTCCATAAAGCGCTGCCCCGCCCAGCAGAGCGCAAACGATCAGCAAGAATGTCGCAAGCGAGACCAGTACGCGGCTAAAGTGTCTGCGCTTCGGTTTCCTGTGATCGGCCACTTCTCGAGGCCCTCCTCAAGTTCAAGCGTCGAAACGGCGGAAAATCAAAGAGGCGTTAGTGCCACCAAAACCAAATGAATTCGACAGAACTGTGTTGATTTCCCCTTTTTTCGCCTTGTGCGGCACAAGATCGATGTTGGTATCCACAGAAGGATTGTCGAGGTTAATGGTCGGCGGTGCAACCCCATCGCGAATCGCCAATAACGAAAATATCGCCTCAACCGCGCCGGCAGCCCCGAGCAGATGTCCTATCGACGATTTCGTTGATGACATTGACAGCCGGTCGCCCCGGTTTCCCATCAATCGCTCCACTGCCCTAAGTTCGATCTCGTCGCCGAGGGGCGTCGAGGTTCCATGGGCGTTGATGTAATCGATGTCATGCGCTGAAAACTTGGCTCGCCTGAGTGCTGCCTGCATGCAACGATAGGCGCCGTCGCCATCCGGCTCGGGTGCCGTGATGTGGTAGGCATCGCCTGACAGCCCGTACCCCATGATCTCCGCATAAATCCGCGCGCCGCGAGCTTTTGCGTGCTCCAATTCCTCCATCACGACAACGCCGGCACCTTCCCCCATCACAAACCCGTCTCTATCACGATCATAGGGTCGCGACGCCTTTTCCGGTGTATCATTGAAGTTGGTCGACAGCGCCTTGCAGGCAATGAAACCGGCAATGCCTACGCGGCACACCGACGCTTCGGCGCCCCCCGCGATCATTACATCGGCATCGTCAAGAGCAATGAGGCGCGCGGCATCGCCGATCGCGTGCGATCCGGTAGCGCAGGCAGTGACAACCGCGTGATTGGGACCCTTGCAGTCGTGCCGGATCCCAATGATCCCGCCGGCAAGGTTGATCAAACTGCCGGGGATGAAAAACGGACTGACGCGGCGCGGCCCCTTCTCATACAGCGTCAGGCTTGTTTCCTCGATGCCCGGCAGCCCCCCGATGCCCGAACCAACCATAACTCCCAGGCGGCACTGCTGCGCGTGGGTCTCCGCTTTGTAGCCTGCATCGGCCATCGCCTGATTGGCGGCGGCAAGGCCGTACTGGATGAATTCACCGTAACGACGCTGATCCTTGCCGTCCATGAAATGATCGGCGTTGAATGTTCCGTTGCTACCGTCTCCTCGCTTGACCTCGCAAGCGATGCGCGAAGGCAGGTCGGATGCATCGAATTTCGATATCTTGGTGGCGGCCGACTGGCCGGAAAGTAGTCGTTTCCAGCTTTCCTCGACATTCGATGCCAGCGGGGTGATGAGTCCCAATCCGGTTACGACAACCCTACGCATTGGAAATGCGCCTCCTGATCATGCGCAAGTCGATTGTTATCATGAAAAGCTGGCGCGAGGCTGTCAAACAGCAACCGTATGAGGAGAATAACTCTGCCGCCGCGAAATCCTGCCCATCGCAGGGCCCCGGCAGCCGGGCGATCAGCCTTGACTCTTCTCGATGAACTTAACAGCGTCGCCAACCGTTTGGATTGTCTCGGCTGCATCATCGGGAATCTCGACGCCAAACTCTTCTTCGAACGCCATGACAAGCTCGACGTTGTCGAGACTGTCGGCGCCAAGATCATCAATGAAGCTGGCTTCGGGAGTGACCTTTTCTGCGTCGACCCCCAGATGCTCAACAACGATCTTCTTCACCCGCTCTGCAACGTCACTCATGTTTGATAGTCCTCGTTAATGGTTCGGCAGCGCCACGCGATTGCGCTATACATCAAGCCCCAAACAAACTCGCCTGTGCTCAAACCTGCGCTTGAGCCTGCGCTTCCTATCATAGGTCGCATGCGCAGAGAAAGGGCCAAAAAGGAACGGCTCTTGCAAGCCTCTTGACATCATTCAAATCATTGCCATTCCGCCGTTCACATGCAGGGTCTGTCCGGTGACATAAGATGCTTCAGCGCTCGCCAGATAGATAACCGCCGCCGCAATTTCCGCAGGCAGCCCCAGCCGGCCGGCAGGAACGCTCGCGAGAATTGTTTCCTTTTGCTTGTCGGTGAGAGAGGCCGTCATGGGAGTTTCGATGAAGCCTGGCGCGATGCAGTTCACGGTAATAGAGCGGCTCGCGACCTCCTGGGCCAGCGCTTTGGTCATCCCGATCATCCCTGCTTTCGAAGCGGCATAGTTTGCCTGCCCGGCGTTGCCCGTCACCCCGACAATCGAACTGATACCGATGATGCGGCCGAACCGCCGCTTCATCATGCCGCGCAGCGCCGCGCGTGCGAGCCTGAACGCTGCGGTGAGGTTGATGTCCAGCACTGCCGACCAATCCTCGTCCTTCATGCGTATGGCCAGCATGTCGCGGGTGATGCCGGCGTTGCTCACCAGGATGTCGAGGGATCCAAGCGCCGCTTCGGCTGCCGGTACCAGCTTCTCGACTTCCTCGGCTTTGGCTAGATTGCATTGGATGCTGTGCGCCCGGTTGGACAGCTTCTCCTTGAGCAAATCGAGCGCCGCCTGCCGCGTCCCTGAAATGGCGACGCTGGCTCCTTGCGCCTGTAGGGCCTCGGCGATCGCTGCACCGATGCCGCCGGTTGCCCCGGTTACCAGCGCGGTTTTACCGCTGAGATCAAACAACATGTGCTTCACCCTTGATTGCGTCGAGCGCCTTGGAGATTTCCTCCGGCGTGCCGATCGCAATGGCCTTCGCGTCCGGCGCGTTCCGGCGCGCAAGGCCGGTCAAAACCTTGCCCGCGCCCACTTCGCACAGCGTTTCCACTCCCTGTTTTACCATGAAGGCAACACTCTCGCGCCATCGCACCATTCCCGTAACCTGTTCGACGAGCCGCGCGAGAATCTCCCGAGGCTCAGTAATGGGTTTTGCCGTGACATTGGCAATGAGCGGCACGGCCGGCGCTGTGATTTTGACGGAAGCCAGCGCTTCGCCCATCACCCGAGCGGCAGGCTCCATGAGCGCGCAGTGAAAAGGCGCACTCACCGGCAGCAGCACGGCTCGCTTTGCGCCCCTCGATTTGGCGATGTCAACAGCACGCTCGACCGCCGCCCTGTGCCCCGATACAACGACCTGCCCATCGGCATTGTCGTTGGCTGCCTCGCAAACTTCTCCTTGCGCGGCCTCTGCCGCAATCTCCGACGCAGTAACAGCATCGAGTCCCAGCAGCGCCGCCATGGCGCCCGTGCCGACCGGCGTCGCTTGCTGCATGGCGCGGCCGCGAATTTTCAGAAGCCGCGCAGCGTCGGCGAGCGTGAAGCTCCCAGCCGCGGCAAGTGCGGAATATTCGCCGAGCGAATGCCCCGCCACGAACTTCGCAAATGCCGGAAGCGTCACGCCATGATCGTTGGCGAGCACGCGCACGACTGCCATGCTCACGGCCATGAGCGCCGGTTGTGCATTCTCTGTGAGTGTGAGTTCGCTTTCCGGACCCTGCCACATGAGAAGCGAAAGCTTCTGCCCCAGCGCCTCGTCAACATCGGCGAACACCGCGCGCGCTGAGGCGAATGTGTCGGCGAGCCCTTTGCCCATGCCGATGTGCTGGCTGCCCTGGCCCGGAAAGATGAATGCGACCGCCACGTCTGCTAACCCCTTGCCTCTTCGGCATCCATCATGGCAACCGCCTAATGTCAAGCTGGGCGGGCGGGAAAGCGAGCTCTCCAGCTATAGGCCTTTTGCTTGCAAATGCCGCTCTCACAGCCTATAAGCCCGCATCCTTTAGGTCCGGTTGGGGGCTGAAAGGAAGGCCTTGGCTAAAAGCCAGGCACGGGTTGAAACCCTTCTTCCCTTGTCCCCGCTCCCTCCGAGGAACCGTTACTCTGGCCTTTTCTTGCGATGGGCTCGAGTGAGGCTCTGCACCGGATCCGAAGGGTTGGAATATGAAAGAGAAGGCTCGCGCAAATGCCGCACTATGAGCATGTATTTCTGGTTCGCCAGGAT
Organism: Aestuariivirgaceae bacterium; assembly: GCA_036555325.1. Classification (GTDB taxonomy): domain Bacteria; phylum Pseudomonadota; class Alphaproteobacteria; order Rhizobiales; family Aestuariivirgaceae; genus DATBLQ01. The sequence continues at coordinate 99,141 of DATBLQ010000043.1, forward strand.
GCTTCGGCCCCGCAGGTCGAGACGCTGACGCAGCAATTCAAGTCCGTCATTGAAGGCAACGGCGGCAAGGTGACAAAAACGGAAAGCTGGGGCGTTCGCTCCTTGACGTTTCGCATTAAGAAAAACCGCAAGGCCCACTATTCTCTCCTCAACATCGATGCGCCGCCGGCGGCCGTAGCCGAGATGGAGCGTCAGATGTCGATCAACGAGGATGTCATCCGATTTATGACGATCAAGGTCGACGAACTTGAGGAAGGACCTTCGGCGGTCATGCGACAGAGCCGCTCCCGCGATCGCGAAGATGATCGCGGCTTCGGCGACCGCGGCTTCGGCGACCGCGGCTTCGGTGGAGATCGCGGCTTTGGCGGCGGAGGACGCCGGGATCGGGCCGATCGTGGTGGTTTCCGCGACCGTCCGCGGGGCGGCCGCGAAGAGGAAGCTGCACCAACCGCTGAGGGGACAAGCTAATGGCTCCGCAACAGGGACAAGCGCGCCGCCCGTTCTTCCGCCGGCGGAAGAGTTGCCCGTTCTCGGGCGAGGGTGCGCCTAAGATCGACTATAAGGACGTAAGGCTCTTGTCGCGTTTCATTTCCGAGCGCGGCAAGATCGTGCCGAGCCGCATAACGGCGGTCAGCGCGAAAAAACAGCGCGAGCTTGCTCGCGCCATCAAGCGGGCACGTTATCTCGCCCTTTTGCCCTACGTGATGAGCTAACACTGGGCGCACCCCTGGCTAGGGGCGCGTTTCAGGCTGGGATGGAATGCGTCCATCCCTAACCCGTCTAGGGAGATTGGGGACAGCCAAGTGAAGACAACCAACTGGATCTTCATTGCGATTATCGGGGGGCTCGCCGCGGCGCTGCTCCATGCGAGCGTCGTCGCGCTCACCCCGCTTGCAGCCATCCTCTTCTATGTTGCGCCCTTGCCCCTCTTCATCGTCGGCCTTGGCCAGGGATGGATTCCCGCCGCCGTGGGTGCAGCGGTCGGCAGCGGTGCGCTCGCAACTCTGTGGGGCGCCAAGGCGGGGTTGTTTTTTCTCATCGCTACTGCCGCGGGCCCCGTGATCCTGTCCAGACTTGCCCTTATCCATCGTTCCGCAACAAAGGCGGGTCTGGAGGGCGAAGCATCGCAAGGAAATATGCAATGGTACCCAGAGGGCAGACTGTTGCTGTGGGCCGCTGCATTGGCTGGAGTCCTCCTTACCCTTGTCATTATTCTTGTCGGCCCTGACGCCGAAACCTTTCAAGCGACGCTGAGGGACTGGTCGACGAAATTCGCCGAACCGATGTTTAGCGGCATCCCGGAAGGCCAGCGCTCGGGCTTCACGCAACTGGTGGATTTCATTGTCGCGCTCGCGCCCGTCGCCAGCGCCGCCGCCTGGCTTGTGGCGATTATGGGGAACTTGCTGCTCGCCTCCCGCATGCTCAAGGCCTGGGGCCTGTCCATCCGGCCATGGTCGCCGTTTTCCTCGCTGACATTCCCTCGTACGGCAGCAGTTGGGCTTGCCGCTTCATGTGCAGCGAGCTTCCTGCCTGGCACTGCCGGCCTGATCGGCTCGGTGTTTGCCGCACCCCTTTGCACTGCATTCGCGATACTTGGACTCGCTGTCATTCATCACCTTCTCTTGCAGCATCCGGCAAGGGTGCCCCTGCTTGCCGGCCTCTACGCGGCGCTGATCCTGCTGAGCTGGATCGTCCTATTGCCGCTGCTGGTTCTGGGAGTTGCCGATCTCGGCTGGAATCTGAGAAAGCGCTCAAGTCCGCTTCCCCCCGTCAACCGAAACAGCTGAGCGAAATTGAAAGGAGATCCCCATGGAAGTGATTTTGCTGGAACGTGTCGAAAAGCTTGGCTCCATGGGCCAAGTAGTTAAGGTGAAAGACGGCTTTGCGCGCAACTACCTGCTGCCGCAAGGCAAGGCGATGCGTGCCACCGAAGCAAACAAGCAAAAATTTGAGCGCGAGCGCTCGAAGCTCGAAGCGCGCAACGCCGAACGACGCTCAGGCGCTGAAAACGAGGCGGTGAAGCTGAACGGCAAGAGCTTCGTTATCCTCCGACAGGCCGGCGAAAGCGGTCAGTTGTACGGATCGGTCACCACGCGCGACATAGCCGATGTGGCGTCGAGCGCCAACCTTGAGGTTTTGCGCACGCATGTGATGCTGGAGCAACCCATCAAGACCATCGGTCTCTACAAAGTGAAAATTGCCCTTCACCCGGAGGTCATCTCCGAGGTCCAGGTGAATGTTGCCCGCACCCAGGATGAAGCGGAAGCTCAGGCTCGCGGTGAGATCCTGACGGGAACCGTCTCCGAACGAGAGGAGGCGCGTATTGCCGCTGAGGAACTTTTCGAAGCGGAGGCTTTGGCCAAGGCGCAGCTCGAAACAAAAGAGCCGAACGAACAAGCCGACGAGAAACCTTCCAAGAGCAAGGGTTAGTTCGGGCTTTATGCGGCGCTCTTCAATGGCGAACCGCCACCCATCCTATGTCTGCCAGAATTGCGGGGCGGCTGCAGCAAAATGGTCAGGCCGTTGCGATTCCTGCGGTGCCTGGAACACGATCATCGAGGAGGCAACCGCTGCTCCCCTTGCCGGCGCCCGGGGTCAGGGTCTGCCCAAGGGGCGCAAGGGTCGGCTGGTCGGGTTGAAAGGCGAGCTGCCGCATCCACCGCGGCTGCTCAGCGGCATCGCCGAACTCGATCGCGTTGCGGGCGGGGGATTTGTGCAAGGGTCAGCGGCGCTCGTTGGCGGCGATCCCGGCATCGGCAAGTCGACGCTTCTTCTGCAGGCCATGGCTGCGCTGGCGCGCAAAGGTGAGCGCGTGATCTATGTTTCGGGCGAGGAGGCAATCTCCCAGGTGCAGATCCGTGCCGACCGGTTGGGGCTGACGGATGCACCGGTCCTTCTCGCCTCGCTCACCAACGTGTCGGATATCCTCGCCACACTGAGCGATGAGCCCCGTCCTCGCGCGGTGGTGATTGACTCCATTCAAACCTTGTGGACTCCGGTGATCGAATCGGCACCAGGCACCGTGTCGCAGCTGCGCGCAGGTTCAGAAGCGCTCATCCGGCTGGCCAAAGCCAACGGCATCACTGTCCTCTTCGTTGGCCACGTGACCAAGGAAGGCGAAATCGCCGGTCCTAAGGTCATCGAGCATTTGGTCGATACAGTGCTCTATTTCGAAGGCGACCGCGGCCATCAGTTTCGCATTTTGCGGGCGGTGAAGAACCGCTTCGGTCCCACCGACGAAATCGGGGTGTTCGAAATGTCCGATGGCGGACTCAAGGAGGTCACCAATCCCTCGCGGCTCTTCATGGGCGCACGCGAAACTGCAGCTCCCGGATCGGCTGTTTTCGCTGGGATGGAGGGCACAAGGCCCCTTCTCATGGAAGTACAGGCACTCGTCTCGCCCTCTGTCTTGGGCAATCCGCGTCGTGCCGTTGTCGGCTGGGACCAGAACCGCCTTGCCATGGTGCTCGCGGTACTCGAAGCCCGCGCCGCGGTAGCGATCGGCGCACATGATGTGTATCTCAATGTCGCAGGCGGACTTAAGGTGCGCGAGCCCGCTGCCGATCTTGCCGTAGCGGCGGCACTCGTGTCCTCCATGACGGGTGCCATGTTGCCGCAGCAGGCTGTGTTTTTTGGTGAAATCGCCCTTTCCGGCTCGATAAGGCCGGTGAGCCAGAGCGAGGCCCGGCTCAAAGAGGCCGCCAAGCTTGGCCTTACCCGGGCTGTCCTGGCGGCAAACGGTGAGCCCCCATTGGCCCGGGGATTGGAGATAAAGTTGTTGGAAAATGTGGCCGATCTCGTAGCTTATGTTGCCGGCAGCTGATCTCGCCGCAATTTGGTGCCTGAACACGCGTTAATTTCGGTGGGAACTACGAAATCTTTACCGAAGACATGCCTGGAAAAGCTCCCTATAAAGCGGCCTTCCATTGAGTTTTGGCCATGAATATCGGACAGTCGAACCATGCCATTCCAATTGCTTGACCTGATACTGATCGGGATCATGATCATTTCGGGCCTTCTGGCCCTGATGCGCGGTTTCACCCGCGAAGTCCTGTCGCTGATGGCGTGGGGCATCGCAGGCCTGGCGGCAATCGGTGCAGTGCTTTCCCCCGAGCTCAATCGCATCGCCGGACAATATTTGCAGCCCGAAGTCGTCGCTAAAATTGCCCTCGGCGGAGGCGTGTTCCTCATCGTCCTCATTATCATGTCGCTGATCAGCGTGAGAATCGCCGATTGGGTGCTGGACAGTGCTGCGGGTGCTTTCGACCGCACCATGGGCTTCGTCTACGGGCTGGGGCGCGGCTTGTTGCTCGTTGCGATCGCCTATCTGTTTTACATCTGGCTCGTTCCCAAGGAGAAGCACGAGGATTGGATACGCAATGCGCGATTGTTGCCCGTGGTCGAAGAGGTGAGCGCCGTCGTGCTCTCGTTTCTTCCTGCCGATGTTGCTGAAGTTCTCAGAGGCAAGACCTATATCACCAATCAGGAGCAGGCGCCCGGCGACACCGCCGCGCCCGCTGAGCAGGATGAGGAAGGCTATCAGGCCGGGCAGCAGCGAAATCTCAATCAGCTGATCGAAAGCACTGAGGGCAGCTCGAATGCGGCCGATGGCGATTCTGACACCGAACCGGTATTCGGCGGACAAAGCACCACGGGGCAGTGAACCTGCCGCTGTCGAACTGTTTCGGCAATGCCAAGGGGCCAAACGATGGCGGAGAACAGGCTTAAGTATCTAGACCTGACTGAGGATAGGCTGCGCGAGGAGTGTGGCGTTTTCGGCGTGTTTGGTCACGATGATGCGGCCGCTTTGACAGCGCTTGGCTTGCACGCCCTTCAACACCGTGGTCAGGAGGCCGCCGGAATCGTCACCTATGACGGACAGAGGTTTCATGCTGAGCGAGGACTTGGCCTTGTCAGCGATCATTTTTCCAATGAGGAAACCATTGGCCGGCTGAAAGGCCGCTCGGCCATGGGCCACGTCCGCTATTCGACCACCGGCGAAACCATTCTGCGCAATGTGCAGCCCCTATTCGCAGAGCTGGCAACCGGCGGTCTTGCCGTGGGGCACAATGGCAACCTCACCAACGGGCTTACTTTGAGGCATGAACTGATTTCTGAGGGGGCCATCTGCCAGTCGACGTCCGACACTGAAGTGATCCTCCATCTGGTGGCGCGCTCTCCAAAGCAAAGAATCATCGAGCGGTTCATCGATGCGCTGCGTTCTCTCGAGGGAGCCTATTCGCTTGTCGCGCTTACCAACAAGAAACTGATCGGTGCACGCGATCCGCTTGGCATCAGGCCATTGGTGCTCGGTCAATTCAACGGTTCATATGTACTGGCTTCCGAGACCTGCGCGCTCGATATCATCGGTGCAAGATTCATTCGCGAGATCGAGAACGGCGAGGTCGTGGTTATCAGCGACACCGGCCTCGAATCCCTGCGTCCCTTCCCCAAGCTGAGCCCGCGGCCTTGCATTTTCGAATACGTTTACTTCTCCCGGCCCGACAGCATTCTCGGTGGCCGCTCCATCTATGAGGTGCGCAAGCAGATGGGCCGCCAGCTTGCGCTCGAATCGCCAGCTGATGTGGATGTCGTGATACCGGTGCCCGATTCCGGCGTGCCTGCGGCCTTGGGGTTTGCCCAGCAATCGAAACTGCCCTTCGAGCTGGGCATCATTCGCAATCACTACGTCGGCCGCACCTTCATCGAGCCGACCCAGCAAATCCGTGCACTGGGAGTGAAGCTCAAACACAACGCCAACCGTAAGGCGATAGAAGGCAAGCGCGTACTGCTTGTCGATGATTCGATCGTGCGCGGCACGACATCGTTTAAGATCGTTCGCATGATGTATGAGGCAGGGGCGAAGGAAGTCCACATGCGCGTTGCGAGCCCACCGATTACGCACCCGGACTTCTACGGTATCGACACCCCTGAACAGCGCCAACTTCTTGCCGCCACTCATTCGTTGGACGAAATGCGAGACTTCATCGGTGTCCGGTCGTTGGCCTTTCTGTCGGTCGACGGGATTTATCGGGCTGTGGGCCTGCCTGGACGCGATTCACTCCGGCCGCAATTCACCGATCATTGCTTTACCGGCGACTATCCAACGCCCCTGACCGACCGCGACGGGCCCCGCCACCCGCGCCAGCTGTCGCTTCTCGCGGAAGCGCGCTGATCGCTCTCGATGTCCCAAACGCTCGAGCATCGCATTGCGCTGGTAACGGGCGCCTCGCGCGGCATCGGTCGCTCCATTGCTCAAGCTTTGGCCCGCCGTGGCGCCCACGTGGTTGCCGTTGCCCGAACCAGAGGCGGGCTTGAGGAGCTCGATGACGAAATCAGGGCGATAAACGGAACTGCCTCGTTGGTCCCGTTGGATTTGCGGCACCCGGAAGGCATCGATCAGCTGGCGAAAGTGGTCTTCGAACGCTGGAAAAAACTCGATATCCTCGTAGGCAACGCCGGGATCCTCGGCATCCTTTCGCCCCTTGGCCACATCGAGCCGAAAACCTGGGATGAGGTCATGCTGGTTAATGTCACGGCCAACTGGCGATTGATCCGCGCCTTCGATCCGCTGCTCCGCCTGTCGGATGCCGGTCGCGCCATTTTCGTAACCTCGGCGGCCGTGTATAAACTACTGGCCTACTGGGGCCCCTACTCGGTTTCCAAGGCAGCCCTGGAGGCCCTGGTGAAGACCTATGCGGCGGAAACCGTCACGACTCCTGTGAAGGTGAACCTGTTGAACCCAGGGCCCGTTCGCACTCGCATGCGGGCACAGGCCTTTCCCGGCGAGGATCCGGAAAGCTTGACCCCGCCGGAAGCAATTGCGGAAGCCGTCCTCCCTCTCGTGGCCATGGAACTCGATCAGTCGGGCAGCATCTTCGACTTCATCGATGGGCGCCTCCAGCCGCGAGCGCCCCATCGACGTTCCACCTGATTCGACAGGTCATGCGCCGAGTTAAGTCTCGCGCATCTCTTGTCATGATCCCAACGCAAAGATGCCCGGACCGCGCCGCTTCCTGCGGCGGTCCGGGCATCCGTTGGTTCGGAGTTTCGGCCCTAGGCTTCGATCCCCCATTCTTCGCAGAAGAAGTAGCGGGTCGGGTGCCCCTGGAAACCCTTCACCTTCTTGTCGACCGGGAAGATGATCGAGCGCCACAAGGGCTGCACGATCGGACCGTCTTCCTGGAGGATTCGCTCGAGCTCGCCCACGATTTCCGAGCGCGCCTTGACGTCGAGCGTGCCTTCGGCCTTGGTCAGAAGCTCATCGAACTGCTTGTTGGAATAGGCCGACTCGTTCCACGGCACGCCCGTGCGATAAGCGAGGCCAAGGACCATGATGCCGAGCGGGCGATGGGTCCATTCCGTGAAGCCGAACGGCACCTTGTCCCACACTTCCCAGAATTTCGCGGAAGGCATCAGGTTGATCTTGCAGTTGATGCCAGCCTCCTTCCACTGGCCAACCATGGTTTCGACTGCTCCCTGTTCCCAGCTGGGCTCGGGCTTGCAGACTATCTCGGTTTCCAGGCCATTGGGGAATCCGGCTTCGGCGAGCAATTTCTTGGCAGCCTCCACGTCGCGCTTCATCTCCGGAAGCTTGAAATACTCGGGGTGGATGCGGGCGACATGGTGGTGCTCCGCCACTTCGCCCAAGCCCTTGTGGGCGATCTGCAGCACCGGCGCATTGTCGGTCGCCAGGCGGAAGGCCTTGCGCACCTTCGGGTCGTCGAAGGGCTTCTGGTCGAGGCGCATGCGGGCGACGGCAGTCTGGGCGGTCACCGTTTCGACGACGTCGATGTGACTCATGGCCTTGTAAAGGTCGATCTGCTCGACGTTGGCATTGTAGGCGAGATGCACCTGGTTCGACTGGATGGCGGCAGCCGTCGCCGGCGGATTGTCACCGAGGTCGACGAACTCGACGCTGTCGAGATGGGCACCGCGGCCCTCCACCGCCTTCACAACAGCCTTGCGGCTTTCCTCGTGCTCCACCAGCGTGAAGGCGCCGGTACCGCGAGAACCGACCTTGAAGGTGCCTCCTTCCTTGGGATCGAGCATCAGGAATGGATAGTGGAAGAAGGTTTCAGGCAGCGCGATATTAGCGGTCTGAAGATTGAGGACGAGAGTCTTGGGATCCTTCACCTCGATGGCGTTGGCGTCCCACAGCTCGTATTTCTTGACAGGCTCGCCCTTGTCGTTCTTCTCACCGGTCTCGGTGACCTTCAGGAGCACCGCTTCCAACAGACCCAGAACCGACGATCCGGTGTTGGGGTCGAGGCAGTGCTTGATGTTCCAAGCGGCATCTTCGGCCGTGAATGGCTCGCCGTCATGCCAGTTGATGTCCGCGATGGTGAAGGTCCAGCTCTTAAGATCGGGAGAGACTTCCCATTTCGAGGCAAGATGTGGCCTGGTGACGTTATCGGAGCCGGTGCGGGTCAGGTAGCCGTCCGTCTGGCGGACAATGTTGGAATCGAACGCCCAGGAAAACGTGTGCGGGTTATCAACCTTTGGCACGCGCATCGATACTTTGACGATACCGCCTTTCGGCAGGTCCTGAGCGCGTGCGGGCGGAGCAAAGGGCTCGCCCGTGATCTTGCCTGCCCACATATAGGCAGCTCCCGCCGACATGCCGAGCAGCGCCGAGTAGCGCACGAACTCGCGCCGCGAAATCAGCTTGTCGGCAAGCTGCTGCTTCAGCTTCGGTATCCAAATATGCTCTTTGTCAGACATTTTGCTACTACCTCCCAGGCGAATTCCGTAACTCCCTGCGGGCGGACACCACCCGCGCTCACAGACCCGGTCCGGATCGGTGATTTCCCGACCCTAGCACCTGCCCAAGGTGAATCCAAATGGTGAAACAAGTTTACGGTATTGCGGGGATTGAACTCTTTCCGCCTCGGCCAAAGCGTCCGCCCGCAAGGGATGAACAGCGCTGAATTCGGGTCTGCCCTGAGCCTTGCAGGAAATTCTAGGGAAACTGAGGGGGTGGGGTAAAACCGTAATAGTTGTGCTCGATTAGGCGGGCGAACTGAATTGCGGTCATATCTTCGTGCTCGGCCGCCACGATCTGTACGCCCACGGGCAGCCCCGTGGCAGTCAGGCCGATAGGAGCAACGGTTGCAGGCAAATAGAAACAGCCTGAGTAACCCGCCCAAAAGAGTTGATCGACTGCTGGAACCTTCCTGCCATTGACCGTAATGGTGCGTTCATGCCGTTCGCCCTCGTGATCATGGGGAAACGCTGCCGAGGCGGCCGTCGGGCACAGCAGAAGGTCGTAGTCTTTGAAGAAATCTTCCCACAGGCGCCGCATTTCATGGCGGCGGTTGTTCACTTGAAGCCAATCGCGGTGCGACATCGTGTATCCGCGCAGCATCTTGGCGAAATAGCTTTGATCGTCGCCCTTCAATTGACGGGCCTTCTCCACGTTCAAGGCAAAGTCTTCATCCGTCTGCCGGCGGCTCGTGGCCGAGCGCAGGAGCTTGATATAGACGTCCCATGCTTCCTGCGACGAGAATGCCGGACGCGCCGTCATCGATAACGCTCTTACGCGCTGTTCGAGCCAACGCGCCAGCGCGGCGATCGCGTCTTGAACAGCCTCATCGACGTCGCTCACTGGATCGTTTAGCATCACCGCGATCCGATAGTCGTTGAGCTTCGTATGCCGGGGCCGGACCAGGCGATAGGACGCTGCCCTTGCTTCCTGCGCTTTTGGACCGACCAAAAGCTCCATGGCCACAGCCAGATCATCCGCACTTCGGGCCATTGGACCGGCCACTGAGATGTCGCCTGCAGCGAACACGCCGGGTAGAAAATGCCCCTCCATAGAAACGATGCCGTATGTCGCCTTGTGGCCATAGACCCCGCAATAATGCGCGGGGTTGCGGATTGAAGCGCCGATATCGCTCCCGATCTCGAGCGCCGACATACCGGTGGCAAGCGACACGGCGGCACCCCCGGATGAGCCGCCGGGCGATCTACTCAAATCCCAGGGATTGTTGGTTGTGCCATAGATATCGTTGAAGCTCTGCCAATCGGCAAGCATCACGGGAACGTTGGTCTTGCCGTAGATCACCGCACCCGCCACTTGCAGCCGCTGCACTGCAGCTGCATCGCTTAAGGCAATGTTGTTGCGATATTGGGGTACTCCCCAGGTCGAAGGAGTTCCCGTCCAGTCGAAGGATTCCTTGATTGTCGTGGGTACCCCCTCGAACGGACCGCGAGGTTCGCCGGCTTTCAAACGTTTGTCGGAGTCAGCCGCAGCCTTGCGGGCGCGTTCGATGTCCGTGACTATGATGGCGTTGAGCCGCGGGTTGAAAGTCTCGTAACGTTGCCAGCAGTGATCGAGCAACTCACCCGCACCAACCTGTCTTTCGCGGAGCAACCGTGCGAGTTCAATCGCACTCTTGTAATGAAGTGGTGTGGAATTGTTCATCTGGCCGCCAAAATCAAGGGATGTAGAATTCAAATGAGGTCGCGTTCATCTTCGCACATGCTCCACGCCGCCAACGCCCATCACCCCCGATAGCGCGTTAGCCGCAGCGCCAGCCCTGCGCATACTACCGTAAGTATGAGGAGCACCGTGGCAATGGCGTTGATCGAGGGATCGAGTGTGGTCCTGAGCTTTCCCCAAACGAAGGTGGAGATGGTATTGCCGCCGCCCAAGGTGAAGGAGGCGATGATGAAATCATCAAGCGAAATGGAAGCTGCGATGAGTGCCGATCCAACGATGGCCGCGCTGATTTGCGGCAGGATGACGAGCCTGAACGACTGCCAGGGAGAGGCTCCAAGATCGCGTGCGGCATCAACCGATGACCAGTCGAAGGATTTAAGCCGCGAAAGGACGATAAGTATGACGAACGGCTGGGTGACCAAGACATGGCCGAGCACCACCACTGGCACGCCGAGGTCCAGGGAAAAACCTCGGACGAACAGGACGACGATGCCAATGGCTATGACGAGCGGCGGCAGCATGACCGGCAGCGATACCATCGCCGTTATGCTGCGGGCCAGCCGCGGCGCCATGCGATCAAGCGCCAGGGCTGCCGCCGTGCCGGCGGCGGTCGCGAACAACGCTGTCGCAACGGCAACGATCGCGCTGATCCTGAACGCGCTGTGAAAACCAGTGTCCGCGACGAGTTTTCGATACCAGGCGAATGTCGGCTGGCCCATCGGAAAACCAATCAGCGGGTTTGAACCAAAGGAAAAGAAAACCACGAGTACAATCGGCCCCAAAAGAAACACGAGTAGCAGCAAGACAATTGCCGACCAGCCGATCGTGCCGCTTTTCATTTCGCCCTCGCTTTCATAAGCAACGCGACCACCCCCAGAAGAAACACGCACGATGCCAGGAGGCCCAGCGACATCGCGGCTCCCGCCGGCCAGTTGAATCGCGTCGAAAACTCAAGCGCTACAAATTGACCCAGCATGCTTCCGGACGTGCCCCCCAGCAGCATTGGCGTCACGTAGTCGCCGGCCGCGATCAAAAAACAGAATGCAAAAGCTGAGTACACGCCGGTGCTCACCAGCGGCAGGACCACTCGGACGAAGGACTGTGTCGGAGAGGCCCCAAGGTCGCGCGCCGCCTCGAGCGTCGTGTCGGAAATATTTCGCATCGCCGCGTAGATGGGCAGAATGGCAAAAGGCAGTAGGAAATTGACGAGCGCCACGATGACGGTCCCGCGACTGTAGATCAGCCAGTCTAAGGGCGCTTTGGTCAGGCCAAGGGCGATCAACGCACTGTTTATGATGCCGTCGGCCCCAAGTATGATTTTCCATGCGTAGACCTTGACCAGATAGCCGCCAAACAGCGTTATGAGCACTGCAATGATCAAGGCATCGCCGAAACGGCCGGCCTTGAACCGCGCTGCATAGGCAAAAGCGAGCCCGACAGCCGTACAAATGATGCCCGCGGTCAACCCCACCGCAAGGGTGTAAAGCGTAAGGGTGCCATACTCTGTCGCAAAACGTTCCCAGGCGGTGAACGTAAAATCCGGCCGCAACCGGAAATTTTTCACCGACCAGAAACTGATCACCACCAGGAACAACAAAGGCAGGGCGAAAACGATTGCAACGACCGCGGTAGAAGGTGCGAGCAGCAGTGCGTTTCGCCGTATCGTCATGATTGATGCTCGTTGATGACGCGATGATCACCGGGCGCCCAGCCCAAGTTTACGACTTCTCCCATCTTGTAGCTGTCGCTTCCGATGAAACCGTGATCGTGCACAATGACGTGCTCGCCTGAGTTCAGTACCGCCGTGACCTTCAGTGTCTCGCCCAAAAACACCCTCTCACTGATGCGGGCTTCGAGCTTCAGGCTGTCCGCATCGGGATCGCGAACGATCTGGTTGGGCCGCACCAGCACGTGGATATCGCCATCTGGTCCGGAATCCGGAAAGCTGATTCCGCACGCCAGGCTGATCAGCCCGGATTTCCGCTTTCCTTTCAGCATCGTGGCTTCTCCGACAAAGCCTGCGACGAAAAGAGTTTGCGGATCGAGATAGATTTCCTCCGGCGATCCGATCTGTTCAACACGCCCATGGTTCATGACGACAACGCGGCTGGCAAGCCCAAACGCCTCACCCTGATCGTGGGTCACGAAAATAAACGTGCCGCCGATCTCGCGATGGATGCGGCGGAGCTCATCCTGCATGGCTTGGCGCAGCTTCAGATCGAGGGCTGCCAGCGGTTCATCGAGCAGCAGCACCTTGGGTTTCATGATCAATGCGCGCGCCAGCGCTACCCGCTGCTGCTGCCCGCCGGAAAGACTGCCGATCGGTCTGTCGCTGAATTCGGAAAGCCGCACAAGATGAAGCGCTTCTTTCACTTTGTCCGTGATTGCAGACTCGGATTCGCGCCGAAGCTTGAGCCCAAACGCAATGTTCTGTGCCACGCTGAGATGCGGAAAGAGGCCATAGCCCTGAAAGACCATGTTGGTTGGCCTCTTTTCCGGGCCCAAGGCGGTAACATCGGTGCCATCGACGATAACCCGTCCGGTGGACGGCTCGGTGAAGCCGGCGATCATGCGAAGCAACGTCGATTTTCCGCAGCCTGATGGTCCCAGAACCGCGCAGAAATCGCCCGCCTCGATATCGAGGTCGACAGTGTGAACGGCGGTAGTTCCGCCGAAAGTCTTGCTCAGGCTGTCAAGGCTCAAGAGCGGCATGGCAAAAGAAACGCAAAGACCGTCGCGAGAAACGGCGGTCTTGCGCCTTCTTGTTGGATCAGGCCTTTAGAAAACGCTGATACTCTTCCTGGCTTTGCTCATGGGTCACGAAATCGCCTTCCGGTTCGATGGGCCAGAATGGATAAAAGCGCGCCTTCTCGAACAGTTTCGGAAGGTTGTCGTATTGGTAAATTTGCCGGTTCTTTTCACTGACCAGCGGCACCGCAGCCTTGGTGATGATCGCCTGAGTTAACGTATCGGCGATGTGTTTTTGTCCCTCGGCGGATATGCACTGGCCGAGCATCTTGTACGCAAGATCGATGTTCGGCGCACCCTTGGGAATGGCCAGCGTATCCATGAACACCATCACACCTTCGTCCGGGATGACATAGTCAAGCGTCTTGCCCTTGGCTGCAGCAAATCCCACCATCGCATCCCAGCCGATAACTGACGTTACCACCTCGCCGCGCGCAAACAGATCGACCGCCTCGCCATAGCTCGCCGAAAAAGTGCGCGCGTGATTTTTCTTGATGTCGATGAGAAAGTCGATTGTCTTTTTCAGTTCATCCATCGTGATGCGAGTCGGGGTTTTCGTGCCGGTTACGATCGGTGCCCAAGTGGCAAGAAGGCCCGTCGCATCGTCGACCATTGCCACCTTGCCCTTGTATTCGTCCTTCAGCGCATCCTTCCACGACGTCGGCTTGCTGATCGCCGCGGGATCGTAAATCATCGAAAGCGTGCCCCAGGTGAACGGAACGGCATAGAGCTTGCCGTCCTTGCGCAACGGATCGACGCTGAGGAACTCGGGAAAAATCTCACTGAGACCAGGCACCCTGCTCTCATCGATCTGCTCGACCAGATCTGCGGCTATGAGAATGGGCACATGACCGTAGTAAATGGTGATGAAGTCGATCTGCCCCGCTCCGCCCGCCTGCAGTTTCGTAATGATCTCTTCGTTGGTGTTGATGTAGGTGGTGGCGAGCGCGATCTGGTTGTCGGCGAGAAACGAACCGAGCTTCAGCGGTTCGTCATAGCCTTGCCAGCCAACCCAGTTCACTGTGGTATCTGCGCGTGCAAATCGGGCGCCAATTCCAAGTGCGCCGGCAGCCGCCATCGAGCCCGCGATGAGCTGCCTGCGATCGAGATTAAGTGTCATGGTTTCCTCCCTGTGATTATGATGTTGTTTCCACCCTATCGATACTTGGGCGCAACGCCGAAGAGCACCTTCGCCGTGCCGCTTGAGGTGTTGAAGAACGCATGGCGGCATTTGGCCGGGATGAATCCTGCATCGCCCCGCTTGAGTTCCCACCAGTTTGAAGCGGCACTGGGAATGTAAACATTTGACTGTCCTTCCAGACAATAGATGACCTTGTCGGACGGGTGCGAAATGAGTTCCCCCTCTTGCCCAGGATAGAGGTCGATGATGCCGACCGTGAGCATCTCCGTGGAGCAGACGAGCCCCACCCTTATCGGCCTCTTTTCACCGACTATTTCGAAAAGATAGCTCCCCTCCTTGACGAGGCGCGCTCTTTCGCCCTCACGCGAACTGCCGGGCAGAAAATTGTGGAGACTGCCCGGCAGGCCGTAACGGATGTCCTTGAGCGGCGGCTGCTTTTTCGCGTAGGCCTCGACTGCCTCTTCGGTGCGGGGGGTGAGGCACTCGAGGATGTGACAGCTTTCGGCACCGAAATTGTAGCCCCAGTGCCAGGTGTTCGGCGGAAAGAAGAGGGTATCGCCTTTCATCAAGACATGCACCTCGCCGGTTTCCGGGCAATGGAACGTGAATTCCCCCTTTAGGCAGTGATAGGTCTCCGAACAATTGTAGTAGGTCTTGAAATCGGGTGAATTGCCGAACCGCGCCCCGACGTTCATTTCAAACGACATCATGTGGATGTCGGGTGAAGACCCGTAGATCCAGTCGGAGACATATCCCGACTCCTCATCACCCCACAGGAAACGCGGTGCATCTGCCGCCGGGATGAGCGTGGGCTCGCTGAAGCTGATTCCGGGAGGCCCCTGCGGTACGAGTGGCTTTTGGCTCATCGTGTGACTCACTTGCCAACCATGGCGCCACCAACCTTATCCCGGACCCGCAGCGCTCTGCAAACTCAGCAACCGTCGCGGAACATGGGCGTCCTCTTCCCCGAAACATCCCCAAAAGCTAGAGGGTGACGAGCAAAGCGTCTTGTTGTATGAGCAGCCGGCATCGGGGCGCGCGTGATTCGGAGGGATTCATGCGTCTAAGAGCGGTAGTTTTATCTTTTGTTGCTATTTTGGTCCTCGCATCCGGGGCGGCTGCCGAGCAGGTGGGCAAGGCGCTATCGATCAGGACCATCGTCACCGGCGCCAGCGGCGAACTCAAACGAGCCGATCCGGTAAGTCGCGACGAACAGCTAAAAACGAACAACACTGGTCTCGGTCAATTTCAATTTCTCGACGGTACCAAGCTTGTTCTGGGGCCCAATTCCTCGATCGTCGTCGACAAATACGTCTTGGGCTCCGGCAATACAGTGCAGAAACTCGCCATCAACACCACGAAAGGAGCTTTTCGCTGGATCAGTGGCAAGAGTCCGTCTTCGGCCTATGAGATAGCCACTCCCGTCGGCACGATTGGCGTGCGCGGCACGGCGGTCGATCTCTATGTCGGCGACGAAGTTGCCATGTTGGTGCTGCTAACGGGAGCGGTTCGCTGGTGCCTGCCCAACCAACAAGGGGATTGTGTGATCGTGGATCGGCCGTGCGATTTCGTTATTGCGCGAGGCGGTGCCATCAGCGCTCCCGAACGGGTCAGCAGTGCAGCGGCCACACAGTTTGGCTCGGACGCCTTTCCCTTTCTTGGGAACAACAAGCGGCTCTTGCCCTCCTTTCGGCTAAGCCGGGTGAACTGCGGGCTTGGCGGCAAGACGAGAGAGGGATCAAACAGAGACACGATACCGGGTCCCCAACGGGAACCCAAGGGAGGCAGCCAGCCGCAGCAGCCATCCCGGGGGCAAACCTTAAGTGATGGACCACTTCAATAACAGTCCGCTCAAACGGCTCGGGCGACTGGTGCCTGTGAGACTGTATCCGGCTGCTTGCTGAGCAGCTTGAGCACAGGCGTCAGATCCGATTTTCACGCAGGTACGACGTGGGCACCCAGAGGCGAAACTCCGGTGGTGCGGAATACAGGTGCACGCTTTGGCCTGAACATGATCTCTGCCATCAGCCCGAAAGGAGCGCTCCGGTTCATGGTCGTTGAGGGAGGCGTAGGAGTTCCACAGCTAGTCGAGTTTCTCAGAAGGATGCTGATAAATGGGAAAAGGCCCATTTTTCTTATCTTGGATGGTCATCCTGTGCATCGATCCAAAGCGGTCAAAGAGTTTGTTCGCTCAAGCGAAGGGACGCTCCGAGTATTCTATCTTCCGCCGTATTCTCCTGAGCTGAATCCAGATGAGCTGGTGTGGAACGATGTGAAGAATAATGGGGTCGGTCGTAAGATGATCTGCAGCCCAGTTGATCTCAAGAAAGGTGTGATCCCTCATCTTCGTGGACTTCAGAAGAACCCCGAGAAGGTTCAGTCTTTCTTCCAAGCTCCGAGTACTCGATATGCAGCCTAATGTTTCGGTAAGTCTCCGCCCCCTTTCTGAAGCAGATCTGGAATCGGTCCTAGAGGTGGCTCGTGCACTGCCTCAGTGGTTTACACCGACCGGCCTGGAATTGATGCAAGTGGATTTGCCTTATCAGAAAGGATGGATAGCGTGGGAAGGATCGCGTCCTCTTGGATTTATTTCATTCTTCGTCAATCAGGCCAAAGGCGAAATCGGCTGGATGGGAGTTCTTCCCGATCAGCAGCGAAAAGGGTTTGGAAAGCAGCTCTTGAATCGTCTGGTCGACGACCTTCGGAGCAACAGAGTGAGCGAACTCTACGTTCGCACGCTGGGCGATTCTGTTGAGTACGAGCCCTATGCCAAAACTCGGGCCTTCTATCGAGCGAATGGATTCCAAGACTTCCAGCGCATTCAACATCCTGAAAACCCAGAGTACGAAGAAGAACTTCTCTTGGTCCTAAGACTCAAATAGTCCGGATACTTTTGTACTGGTTAATAAGTCTTTAGCGGCACAGACAATCCCAAGTCCTTAAGTGTTTCCGCGATACAGCCCAGCAGTGCGCGGATCTCCTCCTCCCCGATTCTCCCGATGTTGCCGATCCGGAAACAATCGAGCTTGGTGAGTTTGCCTGGGTATATGACAAATCCTTTGTCGAACAGCCGTTGGTAGAAATCAGCGAAAACGAAGCGCGCGTCTTTCGGGTAGTGAAAAGTGGTAATGATATAGCTTTGAACTTCGGGCACGAGATAAGGCTGAAACCCCATCGCCTTCATTCCTTCCAGCAAGGCGCGGTGATTGGCGCAATAACGCTTGCTACGACCGCCCACGCCGCCCTCGGCATCCAATTCTTTTAGCGCCTGGTCGAACGCTAACAACGCATGGGTCGGTGGAGTGAAGCGAAATTGTCCGTCTTTTTCCAAACCTTGCCATTGCGCAAACAGGTCGAGACTCAAGGTCTGGGCCCGCCCGGCGCTTCTTAACAGCGCGTCCCGCCGTGCCAGCACGAACGCAAATCCTGGCACTCCCTCAATGCACTTGTTTGCTGACGAAATCAGGTAATCAATTCCCGCCGTCGCGAGGTCCAACGGAATGGCTCCGAAACTGCTCATGGCGTCCACGATGAATTCGCGGCCGTGCATCTTGACTGATCGCCCGATATCCTGGACCGGATTGAGAATGCCGGCGGTTGTTTCGCAATGCACCGCAACGACATGCGTGATCGCTTTATCCCGGCCAAGGGTCTTATCAATTCCCCCCAAGTCCGGCAGCTGGTTTTCATCTGATCGCAGAATGGCACTCGCAATACCGTGGCGGCTGGCCATCGTCGCAATGCGCTCGCCATACGCGCCATTGATGACCACCAGCAGTTTCCCGTCACTCGGAATGACCGAACTGATGACGGACTCGACACCGAATGTTCCACTGCCTTGCATCAAGATCGCTTCGTAGCCTTTATCGCGACTGACACCGCCCAATTGCAGCAGTCGTTCCCGAATATCGCGTACCAGCGCGACGAACTGGGGATCGCGCGAACCTGCATCGTGCAGCATGGCCTGCTTGACTGTGAGACTGGTCGTCAACGGTCCGGGGGTGAACAACAATTTATCAAGCGTGCAGGGTGACTCGTCGTTCATCGTAAAGCTCCTGCGGAGCCCGCAGTAGGTATCGATTGGTTGGTGTGGAGAAAGTCCATGAACCGTTCCTTGACCTCCCGTGGCTTGACGGTCGGACGACCGATTTTGTCGGGTGAGCCGGGTTGTATCTTGACATGCAACAACGATGGCCCGGGGGTGCCGCGCAGGTGCTGGAGACATGCCCGAAGGTCTTCGGCGCGGTCAGCAGAAAAGGCGTTTTTGTAGTTGGTGGCCGCGGCGATTTCGGCAAATCGCGATATCGGCGAAGAGGTATGCTGACCGCCGGTCGAGTCGTGCGTTTCGTTGTCGAGTATGACATGCAGGAGATTTTTTGGCTGATAGTAGCCTATGGTGGCAAATGAGCCCAACTTCATGAGCGCCGCGCCATCGCCATCCAGGACCACCACCGGCTGCTCTGGTAAAGCGTGCGCGATACCGAATCCTATGGCCGACGCGGTGCCCATGCCGCCCACCACGTAAAGGTGATTTGGTCGGTCGGCGACGGTGAAGAGTTCCCGTCCCGTCATGCCGGTCGTCGCGATTACTGCCTCCCGTCCAGTCAACCCTTCCACGATAAGACGGATTGCTTCCGTTCGCGTGAGTCGTTCCGCGCGGGGCGCCGGCTTACAAGATCGGGTCGTGGCCTTCACGGCAGCGATTTCGGTTCGGCCCGTCAACTTGTGAGGCGCAACAGTGTCTTTGCTCATCACCAGCGCAAACGGGCGTTGCCGCTCGGCCATGCTGTGTTCCGCTTGTTCCATCACCCCGGGAATTTCCGCCTCGGTCATCGGGAACGGCACCCACGGAATTTCGATTGTGTCGAGCAGTTGATGCATGATGCGACCCATTTGCTCGTGCTGCGGCTCGTCGTTGACACCGGGCTGACCCCGCCAGGTCGTGATGATCAGCGTTGGCACGCAGAATGGATAATTCAATGATGTCAGTGGGTTGACCATGTTTCCCAGGCCAGAGTTCTGGCACATGGTGACAGTCTTGCGTCCGGCGAGGTAGGCACCGAAGGTCACCCCGACTGCTTCGCCTTCGCTTGCAGCGCCGACATAATCGAGCAGCGTGTCATCGATGACGTAATTAATGAAAGGTTTGAGAAAAGAACAGGGAACTCCGGCGTATTGCGAATAACTCAGCCCTCGCAAATGTTCTATGAAAGAGGCAGCATTGAGCATGGCAACGATACCTTAAATGGTTGTCGCATGAGCAACCGGGTTGCTGACGGATCTGAAACCAATCCGCTCTTGCTAAAACGTTTGCGCTTGAGAGAGGTCTTCAAGGCGATCCACGTCAAGCCAATGGCCGGTGATATAATGCACGTTGATGGAAACGTTCTGCGACAGCAGATGCTCGAACAGCGCCTCGAAGCGAAGTTTCCTGAAGTTTGCGCCATCGCTCAGTTTATGCAACGCGTCCGCCACAAGCTGTGCCCCTCTGCTTGAGCAATACATCAAACCGATCCACTCGCCGTCAATTCTTTCCGCGGGCAACGTGGGCGACTGCTTTCTCAGCCAAACTTCGGAATCATCATACTTGATCGAATAGGGGCGTGATGCAGTCACAAAATCGCGATACGCATCCTCAACTGCACGTTCGCGCCATGCGGCATCCACTGCCAGCACGATGTCGCCGCCTTCCGCAAGCAACGTATTCAAGACGAACTGCCGAAACAGAACGTCACCGAAGGAAATGACCACCTCGCCCTTCAGCTCGCCAAGAGCTTTGAACAAAGAATACAACTCACCGGTATCGGCATATTCGTCGTTATCAACGAACCTGACGTCGGGCGCGTCAACTTCGTTCTTCCCGTAACCGCGCACCACGACGATGTGGCGCACACCAGCGTTGCGAAACAAATCTGCCTGTCGATGCAATAGCGGGCGACCACCGATCTGTACCATAGCCTTGGGCTTTTTCGTGGTCAGCTCTCCAAGCT
Source organism: Aestuariivirgaceae bacterium (assembly GCA_036555325.1). Classification (GTDB taxonomy): domain Bacteria; phylum Pseudomonadota; class Alphaproteobacteria; order Rhizobiales; family Aestuariivirgaceae; genus DATBLQ01. Next base: position 119,464 of record DATBLQ010000043.1, read on the forward strand.
CCGCCCCGCGTGACGCGGCAAGCACGATGGCGCGGACCGGGCCGTCCTGTTTGGGCAAGTAGCGTTCCTCCGCAGCGGCGAGCTCATCAGCACGTTGCAGGCGGAAAATTTCCTTCACCGAGGCAATCTGGTCTTCGACATTGGCCACCGAGCGCTCCGCATGAATCGAGCGACAGATCGATTGCATAGCGGAAATGGCAATACGTATGTTGTGATTTGCCCAAATCACTATGCCGATTCCCGCTTGTTCGAACACTTCCACGGGAGTGCTGTAATACATGGTTGGCACGATGATAATCGGGCAGGATCGCCGCCAAGCACCGGCGAAAGCGAGAATCTGGTCGGGTGTTGTTTTCTTGCTGTGAATGAGCAGCGCATCGGCGCCGGCATCTGCATAGGCATGAGCGCGTCGCAAGACCTCGTCCAGCCCCCAACCCGCAATAAATCCCTCCAGTCGCGCAACAACCGAAAAATCCGGATCCACTTGCGCGTCTTTAACGGCTTTGATTTTTCCAGCAAACTCATCCATGTCGGCCAACTCTTGCTGCTCGCCTATGAACGAGTTGGTCTTGGGAAAAAGCTTGTCCTCGATGCAAACGGCCGCAATACCGCGTTGCTCGAGTTTCCTGACCAACCGGCGCATGTTGTTGAAGTTGCCATATCCCGTGTCACCATCGAGCAGGATGGGAATTGAGGTGGCATCGCTCATGAATTCCACCACTTCAAGCACCTGTGTCCAGCTGGCTTCGTTGTTGTCGCGCACGCCAAGCGCCGCGGACATCGAGAGGCCGCTGGCCCATATGCCCTTGAACCCCGCTTCTTCGACAATAGTGGCGCTTAGACCGTTATGCGCCTCCATGAGGAACTCGAGGCGGTTGGACTGCAGCATCCGGCGAAATTGAGTCGTCTTCTTCATGTGCCCAAGAGCCGAGCGTAAAAGCATGCTGCGTGTTGAACTGAATCAACCCGGATCCACTGGCGCGTCAGCTTGAATCGAAACGCTCCAACCGCCTTTTCGGGATCTTTGGCTGCATAGAGCGCTTCCTGCGAATTATATGTTTGCATCAGCGCTTTTCCAATAACTCGACAGTACCTGAGAAAGCGTTCTGAATACTCCTGTCTCCCATCCATTCGGGCAAGGAAATAAGCGGCGATCAGGCCCTCGGCCCGAGAAGCATCGGGAAGAGCATGCTGCCCATGGTGATAATAGAAGTGCCCAACGTAATCGGGGTAAGGCGAATTATGGGGATGGTAAAGATGATCAATCATCTGATTTGCGTCCCTAAACACAAACGCGGCGTAGTCGGGGACGCGCATCTCGGGATGGTTCCACCACTCCTCAATTGCTTGCATCAACCATGAATCGGCAGGTAGCGAGAGGAATAGGTCCGGATACTTTTGCGGCCGGTCGCGAACCAAAAAATTCAACGCCTTTCGTCCGGCCTCGCGAATTCTGGCCTTTTGTTCCTCGTCAATGGGCGCATACCTCTCATAAAGAGCCAGGCCGAGCAAAGCTTCGCCGGGGTAGTAAAAGGAAAAAAGCTTCCGCTTATCCTCCTCGCTGGCTTCTTCGATCGGGCGGCCACCGTTGAACAATGGATGGATGTAGTAGCCAATGAACTCCCCGTCTTCAGCAACCTGCGACAAGAGATGTCTTACCAACTCGCCGCATTGAGGCAAGTACCCGCCATCGCCTGTGAGTCGGTAATAGTGAACAAGTGCAACAAGCCCGATACCGGTGCCCCCGAGTTTCGCTTTTTTGTTGTCAAGCACGTAACGGGCAGTCTCGCCGCAACGCAAATATGTCCTGCTTTGCTCCAAAAGATAGTCAATCGAACGTTCGACTGCCGCGATATATCGCCGATCGGGTCTAAGTTCGTAGGCCCTCAAGAGAGCGATCATGCCCCCTGCATGCCGGAGCATGTTGTAGTAGTCGGGATTCTTCGGATGTTGGAAGTCGGCTGTGGAATCTGTGGTGGCATCGTAATAGTATCGAAACTTCCCGGAGGGCGCCTGATAACGAAGCAGCCACTCAATGCTGCTGAATAGGGCATGCTCGATGGTCCCCCTGGAGGAATCGATCGGCGTGGGGTAGCCTCGATAAAGCTCGATAGCTTTTTGTTGATAAGAGATGATCGCTCGACTTTTGAGCAGCCGAACGGCAGATGCCTCTTTCAAGTGTTGAAGTGCTATAGAGGCGTTCTTTGTCTTGATGCCTAGTCTTTGCGCCAAGTACCGCGCTACCTGAGTTATGGTCATGTGACTCCGGGTAAACGCCTCGGTCGGCATATAGAAATACTCGACGTCCTTGAACCGGAAACTCAGTCCCGTAACCCCCGGTTCAAAGCGATATGGGCCAAGACCCTCGTCGGTGAGCGAGGCGAAGCTCGCCACCGTCGTATGCCACGTAACATATTCCAAGAGCAGACGCGTCCGGCGCTCGTCCGCAACTTCGAACGATGAGAACCCTGGACTAAGCCGGATACGGTGCAGTATGCGCCGCATGGTCGATTGCAAATCGTCGTATGGCGTCCCCCACCGGAGCGGTTTCTGCCCCGGCTGAAACAGCGTCAAGTAAACTCGTCCACCCACCTCGGCATCAAAAGGAAGCGTCAACTTGGTGGTAAAGTCGGTTGCCGCATCGGATGCGAGATGAGTTCTGATCTCGCTGAACAATGAGCTCGCTTGCGGGAAAACCGAATGTTGCGCGGAGCGTTCGAGTGCAAAGCCGAAGTGCCAATCCAGAGTATCGATCTGTCTTGGAAAGCCAGCTCTAGACCCATGCTTCATGCGACACTCCCCTCACCCTGCCCTTGCATACCATGCGCCAACTGCCTCAGCTGGACAACGTAATGCGAGCACCCTGAAAGTCTGCGAGGCCGGCGATTTGTTAACGATTTCTTCTGCCGTCGACGTTAACACCCCTCCGATATGGACAGAGATGAACCCAACGGCATAAGTCTTCACTTTCGCTATCTGCAACGGTCCGCCGGCCGAGGGGTTGTCCATGTCGACCATTCACCTTTTGAAAGCTTTTGATAAGTCACAGCTCTTCCGATTTTTCGTGGATGGTCGATTTCAAAGAAAGTATCGCGGCTGGGTTGGTTATGAGGAAGGGGAGCCGGGATCGGTGCAGGCGATGCTCGACGGTTATGCATTCATGTTGGACAATTTCGAGCTAACCGGTTCCCTGCGCGGCGTGTATTTACTGGATTTGCATAAAGTGTGCATGCGGGGCGTCAGGACCAAAAATCAAAAATCAGCGCCCGGTGACATTCGGCACCTAAACTCTGGCATGCCGTTCTTCGCCAAGACAACCACGCTTGAGAATCTTCGAGAAGTGCTCGACATACGCCGCGGCGATCAGACGAGCGTGTTCAACACGAAATTGTTCGCGCGCAGAGCCGAGGAACTGGATGCAGAGGAAATTCACCGATTCATTGTTCGTGAAGGCAAAGTAAATTTTCGCAGTTGGTATCCTAATCTCGATGAACCAACGAAAGCTGCGCTTGAGAAAAGAGGCACGCTGGAAGACTTCTACAAGGCCAAGCATTTCGTTCAGATGCAATTTGCGAGACGCATTGAGGAGATCCTTGACCGATTCAACCGGACCGTAACCATAGCTGTCACCGACGACCAGCGGCTTCGCGCAATTGCATTGGTTGTACGGGAACTGGAGTTGCTGCACCCCTTTGCCGACGGAAACTGCAGGGCTTTCGCCTGCATATTGCTTATGCAACTGCTCCTCACCCACAACTTCCCCCCTGCTATACTTGCCAATCCCAATTTGGATGCAGAGTGCTCTCTCGAGCAATGGATTGACGAGATTCGCAAGGGAATGAGCAAGACCTTCGAACTCCTCGAAGACCGGACGAGGACCGTATTCAATTATTCGATCAGCGACGCAGATCCGGCCCACATCGCCAAATTCGACAAGATGGCGGAGGAGTTGGCGAAAAAGATCGATCAGCTTGCCGTGACACCCTTAACGGCAGCCAGAGAGCGCGTTGATAAGTTCGTTTCCGCCGGTTCCGAGCCCGTTATGTAGGTTGGTTTCTGCAAGTGATCGCCTTCCCCGTTGCTGTCGGACCGGACTGCGCCGGAAAAGCACGAGGAGGTCGCGAACGACCTCCTCTGCATCCCCTCAGTATACCGGTTCAGTGTGGTGGGAATCTCAAGTTCAGCTTGAGACGGAATATGCTGAGGTCATCCACTCCTCGTTGAATTGTAAACTCACGTCCATCGTCACCGAAGAATGTCAAGGATGGCCCATCGTCCTCATCAAAGCCGAGGAACAGATATTCCGCTCCAACGCTTACAGTGTCGCTCACGGCCCATTCGCCGCCTGCTCCGATGGCGAAGCCCACCTGGGTTTCATCGTCACTCTTCCCGAAGAAACATCCGCCGTCGCACCAATTTAGGCCGCTTGGCGTGAAGGTCCCGCTTAAGCCTTCAACTCCTGCAAGCGCCAGACCGGCTGTACCGTAGAGCAAGAACCGGTCGTCCTCCCCAAGCACGGGGCCTACGCGGGCCCGGAACGTGGCGATCCAGTCGAGCTCGCCGCCACTGACTACTCCGGTACCCTCGAAGTCTTCCAGATACGGTAGCCCGCCGACGCCGACTTTGCAGATACCCTCGCAGATATCGTGGAAGTATTCGAACTCAAGATCCTCACCGTCGTCATCGAAGACGCCGGAAATATCGGCTTCGAAACCAAATAGCCACGAACCATACTGTTTGTTGAAACCCGCCTGTATGCCGGCGATGAATGACGCATCACCGTCGTCGCCGTCTTTTGTTATGGCCACGTAATCGCCATCCAAGTTGAGCGTCTGGAATACACCCTCAACGTTCGGGCTGGCGTAGTCGCCGATCTCAGCGTCAAAGCAATCCGCTCGATCGTCGTCCGTATCCGTATCGGTATCGACATCCGTATCGGTGTCGGCATCCGTATCGGTGTCGGCATCCGTATCGGTGTCGGTATCCGTATCGGTGTCGGTATCCGTATCGGTGTCCGTATCCGTGTCGGTGTCGGTATCCGTATCGGTGTCCGTATCCGTGTCGGTGTCGGTATCCGTATCCGTATCGGTGTCCGTATCCGTATCGGTGTCGGTATCCGTATCGGTGTCCGTATCCGAGTCACTGTCGCTATCGCTGTCGCTGTCGCTATCGGAATCGCTGTCGCTGTCGGAATCGCTGTCGCTATCGCTGTCGGAATCGCTGTCGCTATCGCTGTCGGAATCGCTGTCGGAATCACTGTCGCTATCGGAATCGCTGTCGGAATCGCTGTCGTTGTCATCGTCATCGTCGTCATCGCTCTCGGTATTCTTCGTGAGAGTGATGGTCGTGTCAGCAGTGACGACGACTTCGTGCACATCGTGCAACTCGCCGACGATGTCCTCGATACTGTCGCATCCGTTTTTGCGACCGTGGTCCCACAGCACACCGGCGTGAGCACCGATGTAGAAACCCGACCAGGAAAATGGGGGGGGAAGTTCTTCAAGATCCGCTGCTGATGCTGCACTGGACACAAACGCTGACGTGCAGAGCAAAGCGGCAACCAACGAGGTACGCCGATACATACTCTTCTCCAACGCAAACTAACAATAAACTGGCTGACTCGCCCGAAGTCACACTCTGCTGAGTTTGTTGGATGCTGCAACCACAATAGAACTGGTTGCGCCCGATTCTTGCCTCAGTGTGGCTTAGAAAACACAGATTTCCGCCATTTTCCCATCAGTCGAAACTCGAGCTGAAGCCGAACGCGCAAAGGAGTCTTACTTCTGCGCGCATGACACATCGCCGGACAACCAAACTTGGGTCATTCCGCACGCATTGAAACTGCGATTTCGAAATGTTTGCTGGGAGTTTGCTCGAATTCTTCGCGCGAACGCGTCACCGCCCATGTTTAGCGGGCATCACTGCGGCTTCGCTAGAGTCTTAAAAGTCAACACCTTGCTCTCGTAGTCGATGTGCAAGGTCCATTGGCTCGTGGTAGTGGACGCCCATCATGCCTAGTTGCAGTGCAGCTGATACGTTGGCCTTACTATCGTCAATGAAGATACAATCATGGGCGGTGAGACCGTAGCGATCCAGAAAAAGCTGAAAGATGCGCGGGTCCGGTTTGACCAGCCTGATGTCGCCGGAAATGATGATGCCATCGAGCAGCGTGACGAAGCTGAAGCATGCTTTTGCAATTTCCCATTTTTCCCTTGAGAAGTTGGAAATGGCGTAAATCCTTATCCCTGCCCGCTTCAGGTCTTTCAGCAGCTGTACGTTTTCAGCGATTTCTCCATCGAGCGTTTCTAGCCAGCGTTCGTCATAGGCCCGGATTTCAGCTTCCCATTCGGGAAACCGTAGAATCCGCTCAGTGATCGCTTCCTTCCACGTTCGCCCCAGATCCTGTTCCAAGTTCCACGGGCCATCGCAGATATTATTTAGAAACCACTCCATTTTTGCGGTTTCGGCAAAAACCTTCCGATAGAGATTTCGAGGATCCCAGCGCAATAGGACGTTACCGATGTCGAAGACCACCGCAGCCAATTTTCTCACCCGTTACTTCATATCAGTTTCGGGATAAGGCGCGTACCCTCGCCTTTCATCCGCCTTCATGGCAACTAACATAAGCACGGTCGATAGAGGAGAGTGTTCAATGAATGTCGGATTGCGAGGGCTGTCCATAGCTTTCGCCATGGCGCTGACAATTCAGCTCGGGGTGAATCGTTCAGCATTCCCGGAAACACCCTCAGTCTCCACAAGTGCTGAGACCGCGATTGTTCATGCCAATGTCCAGCTGCTCGATGAGGTCTGGTCGCGGGTGCGCGGCTCCTTCTACGACCCACAGTTAAAAGGACTGGATTGGGAAGCAATAGGCAATCGATACCGGCGCCAGGCAACCATACCCGGGGCGGATATTAGCCGTATCATCAACCGCATGCTCGCTGAACTCGGCAGTTCTCACACCGGCTATTTCACGCTATCCGACCCCGCCTATTACGACCTCGCCGATATTTTCTCAGGCAGCTTGCGTCGCAACTTGCCTAAGCATTTTCCTAGTGGTGAAGTGTCCTACACAGGAATCGGTGTGCTGACTCGCCTGATAGACGGCCGGCATTTTGTCAGCGGCGTGCTTGACGGCTTCCCTGCTGCTGCTGCGCGGCTCACCGTCGGCGACGAGCTGATCGCGGTCGATGGCGCTCCCTTCGAGCCCGTGATGTCATTCTTCGAGAAGGCTGGTCAAGGTGTAACTCTCACCATTCGTCGCGAGGCCGGTGGGCAGACGCAGAACGTAGCCGTGACCCCGCGGCGGCTGCGCCCCAACGATATGTATCGCGAAGCCATGGCAAACGGCGCAAGAATCATCGAGGCCGGGGCACAGAAGATCGGCTACGTGCATGTGTGGTCCTATGCGCGTCCTGCCTACCAGGAGCTTTTGGAGAACCTCCTGACCATTGGAAAACTCAAAAATGCCGATGCTCTCATCTGGGACTTGCGCGATGGCTGGGGCGGCGCCGATCCCCACTACCTTGAAATCTTCAACCCTCGCGGCCCAACGATGACGCTGACCACGCGCGACGGCAAGAAAGACATCGTTAATGGGAAATGGCGCAAGCCAGTTGTGCTGCTCATCAACGAGGGCACGCGGAGTGGCAAGGAAGTACTGACCCACGGGTTCAAGAAATATGGATTCGGTCTCATCGTCGGAATGCGCAGCGCCGGTGCCCTGCTCGCCGGTCGCGCCTATCTGCTGTCGAACGGCGGCCTGCTTTTGCTGGCGGTTGCCGATGTTTCGGTTGACGGGGAGCGGCTCGAGGGCCGCGGCGTGGCACCGCACATCGAGGTGCCATTCGACATCCGCTACGCGAAAGGAACCGATCCGCAACTGGCGCGCGCTATAGATCTTCTGGCGCGCCCGGTCGGCGATTGATTTTTAGAGCATTCTGGCCGAGCCACAATCGGTTAAGCCCGCGCACAACAAACCCAGCGTCGGGTCTTCCGTCTATCCGCGCGACCGCCTCTTGATAGGGTCCAACGAAACGCAACCGATGCGGCAGCAAGGGATAAACCCGCTTGATCCAAATTATGGCCTGTTCGGCGGTGTTCCGTTCGGTTTCACCATAAGGCAGCTGAAACTCTTCGCGCAAACGTGGCGGCAACAAATGGGTTGTTAAGGCGCTATACCAGCGGGGCATCGGCAGCCATGGTGGGACCTGCTGCAGCATGTTGCGGGCGATGAATCGGGCCTGTTCCGTCACGCCAAGCATATTGGAGGCAACCATCTGTTCGCTGTACGTCGCGAATCTCGTCCAGTCCGGGGGCAGCGACTCATGCGGTACTCCACATAGCGCGGCGAAGGCCTTGCTTTCGTCATAGAAGATGTTGCGCTCGCCTGCGGCCAACTCCCCAAAAACAAGTTCATAGGTCAAAACCGAAGTCTCAGTGAGCGTGGCACCAACCCATTGCCGGGCCGACAGATCGCTTGCCGAATAGCGGGTGCCACTGTTGAACTTTCCGGCGTTGGATTTCAGCACCCCTTCAATTCTCGCGTGCGCTCGATCGAAATCTCGTGCCGCTGCAAAGGCCTGGTCCAAGGTGCCAAAAATTAGCCTGAAGACCAGCGCAAAGGTGCGGTGAAAGCGCGCGGCTGGATCATCGAGAACGGTCGAATGTTCGGCAATGGCCTCACTAACGAATGGGTGCGCGAGCTGAAGCAAGAGAGCGCGCCCCGCTCCGAGCAGAAGTGATGACTCACGGTTTATCCGCCACGTGAGCGAATTTGGGCCGAATACACCTTCCACAGGTCCCGCGGCGCGGCTGCGCACATAGTTGAGCTCGCCTTCAAGGCTTTCTTGGTCCACGATCTCGCAAGCAGCCAGGTGCACCAGCGCCTCACCTACCGAATCGACGTTTGCGCTGCTGAAACGATCGTATGGCGCGCAGAAAATCGATTCTCCGAAACGCCGGCCAATATACATCCGAGAAGTAGAATTCGCTGTAGACACTTTGCCAGAGAAGAAAGCCTGAGAGCCTTAGCTCCCCGCTGGTCCTGATGATGAGATCGGGATCCGGCAAGTCGCCCGAATAGAGGTGGCCGGTTATGTCGGCGGTTGTGAGTTCGCTGGCAACTGCTGCCAGAGTCTTTCCTCGCTTTTCCTGCTCAAGCAGAAGCTGGCGTACCGCATCTATGATCTCCTCTCGCCCGCCATACGCCACGGCAATATTTATGCACATTGAATCGTAACCTTCGGTCGCCCGTGTGGCGGTCTCTATCGCTTCCGCTACGCTCGCCGGCAGCACATCGAGCCGCCCCGATGCTCGAACCTTCACCTTTCGATGGTGAATTTCAGGCTCCTTGACCAGCTGGCGCATCTTGGTCTCGATGGCAGCGAGAATGTTTGATGTCTCTTCCGTTGATCGATTCAGATTATCGGTGGAAAGGACCCACAGCGTAACGACCTTTATGCCTAGCTCCGCACACCACTCAAGCACTTCGATGACTTTGTCGGCGCCCAGTCCATAGACTTCACGGGGATTGGTGATTCTCTGCTCGCGCGCATGGCGCCGGTTGCCGTCCAGAATCAAGCCAACGTGTCTGGGCATACTCCCTTTCAGCACCTCGCGTTTGAGGTACCGCTCGTAGATGGGGAGAACTAGATTCTTCAGCACTTTGCAATCGAACTAGAAGCAGGACTCGACCACCGCATCTCATTAAATCGTGTATCGTCGGGCGGATTATCATCTTCAAACGACGGTTTGGTCAAACTCGGAGTTCACTGCGCCGCTGGAGTAGAAATGCTTCACTTTTTCATGATATCGAAGGCCCTCGGGTCGATAGGGCAGCATTTGATCGTACTGCAGCACCGCCGGCAGCTTAAACCGGTCCAACACCGTTGAATGAAGCGGAGCATCCGTGTCCGGTATGCGCGTGACCTTTCTTGCCAGAGAAAACACAAAGCTGCGTTGCGTCTCGTCATGCTGCGGCCCCGCTATGTCAGGAAACAACCGCAGGTATGCCGCATCCACCTTGAGCCCGATTGCGGCAGCGGTCTCAACCATCCATCCGAGTGTTATGTCGGAAAGCCTAGATTCGTTTTCGCTGTAACTTCCCCCAGTATCCGAATGGTTGCCGGAGAACCAAACTTGCTCAAACCAGATCGGCGTGGACGGCTTATGGATGCCAGGCTCGCCCCATGCCACTCGTTCAAATGAACGTCGCTTCTCGTCGATTGAGATCGCATGGCGCGCAAAGTTCACATTGATGTTAAGGTCGGTATCATAGAACTTCATCCGTGGCTCTGTCAGATGAAATGGCCGCCACCGCCTATTAATCTTTTGTGACCATTCCCACCGTACGCGCAAGCCTGTGTTGATCATTATGGCGATGGCGCTGCCTAGGAGCGGGATAAGCATCAACAACAACCACTGTTCGCCGACAAAATATCCAAGTGCGCCCCCCAGGATGATGAAAGGCGCACATGCTAGTGCACCGAGGGCAAGCACCGCTGAGGGATTGGAGAGCGAAGCCACCGTATCGAATACGCCGATGAAGTATGGATACGCATTCGGTTTGAACTGGTTGACCGGTGACGACGACCCATAACCTCTTCGGAAACGGCGCGCCAACCTGCGGCGCTGCACGAGCAACTCTCTTTGTCGCGGAGTGGCTTGCTTTCTCCTGCGGGATTCCGTGTGCTGATAGACCTTAGTGACCGCTTCAGTAGCAATCTGCCGCGAAACTTTCTCGCTGTACCTAGTTTGGTCTCGCTTCTTGTGGCGCGTGGGCACGCCGCAAAGTGCAAGCACACCGCCTAGACAGCGCACGGTGTAGGCGCCCCTGCTGAACCCAAAAAGAAAAATGCGGTCGCCCGGTCGCCACATGCGAATGATCGCTGCGTAGCATTCGATAATGTTTCTGGTGATTCCGAGGCCAGTAGCTTGGCTGCTGAGATTGTAGAACCGTCTCCAAATGGCGCCGAAAATCCCCAGATCCGTATTCGGCGGCAGTGTTCCCAGACCAGGACTGTAGAATGCAAGCTGGTCCTGAGGATTGACATCACAGTCTGGCCCACAACGTGCGGCGCGATAGAGCTTGTAGATGTTGCTTCGATGCTCATCGAGAAACAGGCCTCCGCGTTGCCCAGTACCATCAGCGAAAATTACAATGTTACGTGCCATCTTGCCCCCTTTTCGGATTTGTAAATTTAAATTTACTCGGCCATGCCAGTTTGACCGTCGCCAGCCTCGCATGAGTAATAGAAAATCAGAGGTGATAGGGACTTGCGGACCTACTAAGTCCTGGTTTCACACCCGTTGATCGGTGCTCGGTTTTTCCCACAGATTGAGATGTCCCTCCTGTGCATATTCCTCGATGGCGGACAACTCTTCTGGCGTGAACTGAAGATTCTTGAGAGCGGCTACGTTCTCGCTGATCTGTTTGGGAGTACTCGCGCCGATAAGCGCCGACGTCACCTGCGGGCGCCGCAGAGCCCATGCTATGGCCATTTGGGGTAGCGATTGGCCGCGCGACCTCGCAATTTCATTCAACGAACGAACGCGCGCGAGATTGTCCTTGTTCAGGTGTTCACGCAACAACGAATTACCCCCTGGTCGGTTGATGCGGGCGTTTTTGGGGATGCCCTTGAGGTACTTCTCCGTCAATAACCCCTGAGCGAGAACAGAGAATGGGATACAGCCAATACCCAACTCATCGAGTGTGTTTAACAGGTCCTTTTCGATCCAGCGGTTCAGCATGCTATAGGAAGGTTGATGGATGAGCAGCGGAGTTCCAAGTCGCTGCAGAAGCGCCGATGCTTCGCGCGTCTTCTTCGCCGAGTACGAAGAAATACCGACATAAAGCGCTTTGCCCTGTCGCACGGCGGTGGCAAGAGCATCCATTGTTTCTTCAAGCGGGGTGTCCACATCGAAACGATGTGAGTAGAAGATGTCTACGTACTCAAGCCCCATGCGCTTTAGACTTTGATCGAGGCTAGCTAAAACGTATTTGCGGGAGCCACCTCCCTGTCCGTAGGGGCCGGGCCACATATCCCATCCGGCTTTTGTCGAAATGATAAGTTCATCGCGGTATCGTCTAAAATCAGAGCGAAAGATTTTCCCGAAATTCGTTTCCGCGCTTCCATAGGGAGGACCATAATTGTTCGCGAGATCGAAATGAGTGATGCCAAGGTCAAAAGCCTTCCGTAACACGCTCCTTTGCACCTTTAGCGGCGTGGTATTTCCGAAATTGTGCCAGAGACCAAGCGATAGGACAGGCAACTTGAGACCGCTTCGCCCGCAATTGCGATACTGCATTCCGGAATATCGATCAGACGAAGCTGCGTAAGCCAAGCTCACCTCCCTAATGATGCAGGTTCGTGGTTCTAAGTGACTTGCTGGCCGGACACAAGCAAGGGAAACGTCATGCGCTAAGGATTGCTCTACACCTTCCTGGCCTTATGGCGCCATTCCCTCCTTAGTCCTACTTCAGGAGCTTGAATGCGTGCGCCCAGTCATTTTGCAGGAAGCCGGGGATACACCACAGGATGCACAAGGGTTCAATCGCTCGCGCTGCCTCTGCCTTACCCATATCCGCTGTTTCCCATCCGAATTGTGTCAGGATCTGGCTGACCGTTCGCCTTGCCTCCGAATCGTTCCCGCAAATGAACATGGTTGGCGCGGCTTCGAACTGTGGATTTACCATGCATGCGTTGCCCACCGAATTGAACGCTTTGACGAACCGAGCGTCCTTAAACTCGCGCTGCAAGCGCTCCATGAGAGACTCATCAAGGCTGGTGAAAAATCTCAGCACTCCATTGGTCGGAGGCGCATCGGCAATTGGGTTGGTCGTATCGATGACAACCTTCCCCGCGAGATTTGAAGCACCAGCAATGCGAAGAGCCTCCGCTGCCGCAGATCCTTTGACAGCAAGAACAATAACCTCGCCATGCTTTGCAGCTTCCGAGAAGCTTCCAATGCGAATACCGGAGTTTTGACGCGCCCACGGCTCCAAGTTCTTGGTCGTGCGGGTTCCCACTGTGACGACGTGTCCATGCTTCAGAAAACCGTTTGCCAGAGACTTCGCCACGTCCCCCGATCCAATAACTCCAACCTTCATTTTGGAATGTCTCACCTGTGAACATACGGACTGCTGGTTTACGGCGACCGACCCAACCTGGCGAAGACCGCCCGGTTTTTGTTATCTTCCATCAGCTGTGTGAACCCCGAAATCGTGTCGAACCCAAGTCCGCGCGGCAAACCTGTATCAGGATCCGGCTTGATTTTGCTGTAGCTCTCGCTGGTGATCTTCTGCCACTTGCCGGCGGGTCGTTTTACTTCAACGTTCACGACGGTCGCTTTTAGCACCATGCGAACGATTGCCTCTTTGGGAGCGGACGGCTTCGTCAAGCTCAGGCATCCCCCAATCATCTGCCATCCATTGGCCAGCGCCCAGTTCGTCAGCTCTTCCCTATCCACCGAGGATCCTTTGCAAATACATGTTGGAGGCGCGGCATGTTCCGGCAATCGCTTCTAGCACAGAACGCGCTTGGAAGCTCGTGGTCAAACGAGCCCCGCTGCATGCACGCTCAAGCGTGCGTCGCCCAATTCCCGCCGCGCGTTCGGCTATTCCAAAGCCAGCTTCGGTCTGTTCAGATTGAAATTGGTCTTTCGGACTAGATTTGACTTGAGTGCCACTTTCTTTCCCGGTCGATCGCCGGCCAAATGCCAGCGCGGAAACAGTCCGGTGGAAACAACCTGCTCTTCTCGAACGATTTTTCGCAGTTTTCGCTTTAGTGGTGGTGCCTTGGCTATCCTACGGGGTGTTCCTATGACCACCACTTTTGTTCCCTCGTTCACTCGATCATAAAGATCGACAACGTCGATGTTGAGCATCCGCACGCAACCAGATGAAACCGCTTGTCCTATTGATGTCGGCTGGTTCGTCCCATGGATCCGATAAAGCGTGTCCGCTCCGTTCGCGTACAGATAGAGAGCGCGCGCCCCCAGAGGATTTTTCGGGCCGCCGGGCATGCCTTTCGCCCATTTGGCGGCAAACCGATCGCGCGCGACCATGGCTTTCGGCGGGAACCAGTACGGCCAAGGGGTCTTGCGGCCGATTTCGGCGTTCCCGTTCCACTCAAATCCTTCTCGGCCGACGCCGATTCCATAGCGTATGGCACGCCCCTCAGGCAGAACGAAATAAAGATAGCGATTGTCGGTATCGACCACGACAGTGCCTGCCGGGTGTTGTGTGTCGTATTGGATTTCCTGCCGCTGAAAGTCGAGAGGGACTTTTTCGATATCCTCAGATGAAACCGGAAAACGTTCCTCGTTTCCGATCACTTCGCCGGAGGCGATTTTCTCTTGCGCTAGAGCGACATGCGCACAAACGACAAACCAAACAGCGCTGAGGCCAACACACGCTTTACCCGGCCCTACTAACATCTCTTCCCCATCCCACTTGCACGAAGGACGTCCCGAGCAACAGTTTTGCAGCCTCCATGGTCTTTTCGTAATCACAAATGCGTGTGAGAACCAACCGGTATGACTCGATCAACATAAAATCGATTCACTCAAACACTCATGGACCCTTCGAGGACTCCTAGTCGCACGGATGATTGCGACCGGCGTTTGATGCTGGATGAGGGTCTGCGAGGTCTAGGATCCCTCGACTACTGCCTCTGCTTCGATTTCGACAGCATAGCCGCCAATGAGGGCAGAGACCTCCACAAGTGTATTCGCTGGGCGCACGTGGCCGAGGTAGCGTCCATGGACACGAGAGACGGCCTCCCAATCATTGTGGTCGCGTAGATATATTCGCGTACGGACAATATCTTCCATGGTTCCCCCCAAGGCTTCGATACTGGCTTGAATCTTGTCAAGAATATAGACGGCTTGGGCCTCTGCGTTGTGGGGGGCTATCATCAAACCTGACCCATGAGTGGCCGTCGTGCCACTGACGAGAATGCGGTTTCCAACCTTTACCGCACGGCTATAACCCGCCAACGGCTCCCAGATGCTGCCTGTGTCAACTCGCCAGCGACCTGGCCGCCCCGGCACGGGCCCGGAGCTGTAGACCTTAGGCAGGCTGGCGAGATGATGGCTGAGATCGCCGGTGGCTGTGAGAAAGGGGGGCCGGCGATACTCATCGCCGCAGTCGCCGGGCACCGGACTCATTGCTGCTACTGCAGCGGCAATTGTCTCAAGATCTTCTCCATCCAATTGAAAGCTGAAAACCTTGAGATTGTCAGTGCGGTGCTCGCGATCGCCCAATCGTGCGCCAACGATGACTGCAGCCACGGCTGCCTGTTGGAGCACCCAGCGGGTCGCGATGTTGGCCATGGAAACATTGTGCTTGCGAGCTACGGCAGCAAGGCAGTCAAGAATATCCTGCAACTCATTCCAACCTCCGATGACGTCCACGAAACGGAGATACTTCAGGGTACTCCAATCGGTCACCTCACCCGCCGCCGGCCTAGGGCGGCCATGCCATTTTTCCGTGAGCAGCCCTCCGGCAAGGGTCCCATAGGCTAGGAGGCGCACGCCCGAAACCAGACAAAACTCGCTCATCCGACCTGCGGCGCGGCGATCAAGGAGCGAAAAGCAGACCTGGTTCGAAACAAGCGGAATGCCGTGACTGACAGCAAGTTGTAGATGGTCGGTGTCGAAATTGGTGGTGCCGAGATGCTGAATCAGCCCCTGTGCACGCAGTGCCTCGAGCCCGTTCAGTGCGTCGATCCAGCCGGGATGCTGAAACAGCCACCAATGCAATTGCATGAGATCGATCTTGCCCGCACGCAGCCGGTCGAGCGCTCGCCGGATTGCCGCTTCTACGATTTCGGAGGTGACTGCGGCCGGTGTTGGGCACCATTTCGTCAGAATCCCCGGAGGTGGCGCCTTAACCCTGCCTGCTTGGCGCGAAACATTGAAATAACCGGCCACGTCTTCGGCACTGCCGTAATGATCCGCCATGTCGAAGGTGTCGAAGCCCGCCGAAGCATAGGCTGCCATGTCCCCCGCCAACCGATCAAAATCAAGCTTGCGGCCATCCTTTTCCATGTCGGCAATTTGCCAGAGACCCATGATGATGCGGCTGATCTCTAGGCCGGGTGCGAGTCGGTAGCGCTCGGGCTTTTCGTTCATGAGAGGAGGGTCGGCCGGAGACGCTGCTACCAGCAGCGGCTCCGGCTTGCGAGTCTTGCCGCGAAATCAGTTGCCGAGTTTGGCCTTGATCGCGTCGACGTCCGCGGTGGTCATTTCGCTGACTGTAGCAACTTCGCCATTCTGGATGCGCCAGAGCCGGAACGGCCCGGTGATATCGCCATATTGATCGAAGCTGACCGGCCCAATCACCCCCTCGTATTTGACGGGCTTGCCGTCCTTGATGAGCTGCAGCGCCTTGGCGAATTCCTCCTTGCCGGCATAGATGACTTCCCCATTAGGATCGACCACCTTTGGAATTGCCTCCTTGATGGCCGCAGGATCTGCCTTGCCGGCTTGAGCAATGGCCAGCCCGACAATTGCGCCCGCATCATAGGCTCGGTCTGCAGCAGGGTTGGACGGCTCGATGCCCGAGAACTCCTTATAGTTTTTGGTGAAATATTCAGTGGAGGGGGTGGGGTTGGTGCCGGAAGAAGTGCCGAAGGCGTTGTTGAGGTGTTCAGCCCCCACGCTCTTGATGAAATCCGGGCTGTTCATTCCATCATTGAGGAGGAATTTTGCAACGCCGCCCTGGGAAATCCATTGCCGAGCGATCGTCGCCCCATCCACGGGATAACTGATTAGGTACAGACCATCCGGATTGCCCGCCATGGCGGCGGTGACTTCGGCTTGGTAGCTCGGCTGCTTTTCGTTGTAGGGGGTGACCGAAATGATCTTGCCTCCGAGCGCCTCATAGGTCTTGGAGAACTCCTTTACCATGTTGACGCCGAAGTCGTTGTTCACGTGAATGATAGAAATGTTCTTGAAACCCTGATCAAGCGCGTATTTCGCGGCCGCCACTCCCTGCAAAGCATCGGAGGTAATGGTTCGGAAGAAGACTCCATTTGTCTTCCCTTCCCGTCCCAAGGCAGTGAGGGTGGGTGATGAGGAGGCAGGCGAGACCTGCACGACTTTTGCCGGGCCCGTGACGGAGGTGAGGATCGGAATCGAAACGGATGATATGATTCCTCCGATCAGAGCCGGCACCTTCTTCACCTGAACCAGCTGGGTTGCGACATCGACGGCTACCGTTCCTTGGCTTTGCGAGTCGCGTATGTCCGCGACGAGCTTGCAGCCCTCCAAAACACCGCCCGCGTCATTGATGTCGCGAAAGGCCATTTCCACGGATTTGGCGCCGGCTTGTCCGTACTCGCCGGCAGGTCCGGTCAATTCCATGACCACTCCGACCGTCACATCACAGTCGGCCGCTTGGCCTGCGCCGGATGCCATTACGATCGCGGCCATTCCTGCAAAGGCTGAAATGAAAGCTTTCATGGTGTACTCTTTACCTCCCTTTCGCGATCTACTTTTCTAATGATCCTTGGCGTCTGGAATCCACGTCTCCTGCAGATGCCGCCACACCACTCCACACGGCGCACGCTTCTCCACCGTAAACAGAGCTGTTGCCAGGCGCCGGGTCGTTTTGGTGTCACGATACTGTTCCTCGATGTAGCGGAGCAAGACCGAATCTCCGAGGTCCGCCACAAGGCTGAGATCGCTGATACTTATCCGAAAATCCGGTGACATACGCGTGCTGGCGAGCCGATCGAGAACCAACGCGCGACTGACCAGCAGCCCGTCCGGCGTGATCATCTGAAAATCCGTTGCCAGGGACCTGCTGCAACGGTCGAAGTCCTGCGAGCGCCCGGTAAAGAGCTCAACGAATGCGGCGTGAAGCGATCTCACCTCTTGCGCAGCTTGCTCGGCAAGGATTGTCATGATGCCAGACGATTTAGATCATATTTCATGATGGAACCATGCGGGCCGGATCGGTCACGTTCCAAAGTGAAGACATCGCCCTTTGGACCGCGTCTCTGCCGCAGCACATTGTCAATTCGGGCAAGGTCTTGAGCGGAAAGACGTAGATCCAGAATAGCCAAATTCGCAGCGAGATGCTTCAGATTTCGAGCCCCGACAATGACGGCCGAGACCTGCGGCCGCTCAAGCAGGGCCCGGCTGGCGACGGTTGCGATATCGACCCCGTGGTCATCGGCAATGCTGCGCAATGTGCGAAGCAGCTCCTGCAGCAGCGCCCAGCCGCCAAATTCCTCGACGATCAATTTGTACTTTGTCAGCGAACGATTTTCGAAGGGTGCAAAAGGTTCGCTTCGGCCGAGCCATGCATCGCTCAGGAATCCGCCTGCCACCGTGCCGTAGCAAAGAAGGTGCACGCGCTGAGACTTGCACAGCTCGGTCAACCCATGGTCCGGGCGTGCATCGAGCAGCGAATATTGAACCTGCATGCTGGTGAGGGGTATTCCTGCCTTCAGAAGTTCTTTGGTATGGGACGTGTCGAAATTCGTTCCCCCGATCAGTGTAATCTTGCCTTCCTGCTGTAGCTCCTTCAGCCACTGCGCTGCCTCGACATAATTGCCGAGCTCGTAATCCCACCAGTGGAGCTGCACGAGATCAAGCCGCTCCATACGCAGGCGGCGCAGCGACCGGTCGATGGCGTTGTACACGTCCGCTTTGGTAAGTGTTGGCAGAAGGTGGAGATCTGGCACAAACTTCGTATGAATTTTGATCCTGGCCAACAGATCCGTAGCCCCTCTTCTGATGACGGCAGTCCTGAGCTGTCCAAGCAGATCTTCGACGCCGGTGTAGATATCGGCACAGTCGAAGGTACACAGATCTTCTTCGCAGGATACAAGGAGATCGGCCACCACCTTGTTACGGTCGATCGGGCCGTGCCCTCCGGCAAGTTGCCAGCCGCCGCGAACGACCCTCGATATCCTGTAACCGGGGGAAAGCTCGATCTCCTCGCGATTGCTCAATCTGGTTCTCCCGAACCCGGTACGAGAGTCGTTTGAGAATGGCTGAAGCGACGTTTTTGCAGGCGAATGATCCGCAGCCGGCTGGGACAATTGGGGTCCGGGCAAGCCACCTCTGCATCCGTTGTCATCCAGTCATTCGGTTCGCTAGGCCGCTGTTTGGCAGGCAGCAGCGGCAGGATGGCTGCCAGAGAATAGATCGATATGCCTTGGCCGGGTGGGAGATGCAGCATTTCGCCCCTGACTTCGAAATAGTCGCCGCGCTTAGCGCCACATAAAATTCGCGCTCCTTCCGGGGCGACGACTTCGACTCGCAGATCATAAAGATCGAAACCGTCATCGATGACTGCGACCACTTGAACTTATCCTTTTCATGCGGGCTGGTGGTTAGACAAAAGGAATGATAACAGCACCACGTTATCAGGGGGAAGAGATGCTCGAACTGGAATTGCTGTCTAAGCGCTTCGGTGGCGCCGAGGTCGTTTCACAGGTCTCGTTGACGGTCAAGAACGGTGAAATAGCCGGGCTGATCGGCCCCAATGGCGCCGGCAAAACGACGCTTTTCAATCTCATAGCGGGAGTCGTTGCTCCAACCAGCGGCAGGATCCGAATAGCGGGTCGGGATATCACGACCGATCAGCCCTACCGGCGCATGGCGCGCGGCATAGGGCGCAGTTTCCAGATACCCCGCCCCTTCGCAGAGATGACGGTGCTGGAGAACATGCTCACTGCCGCTCAGGGGCAGACAGGCGAGCGATTGTTTTCCAACTGGCTGTTCTCTCCCAGTGTGTCACGCCAGGAGCGCGCAAACTCTGAAAAGGCGATGGACCTTCTGAATTTTCTTGGACTCTCCAAACTGGCCTGGCAAGCAGCAAGAACGCTTTCCGGCGGGCAACGTAAACTGTTGGAACTCGGGCGCGTGCTTATGGCCGATCCCAAACTCGTTCTCCTCGATGAACCGGGAGCCGGTGTCAATCCGACTTTGCTTCAATCGATCATGGAACGAATTTCCGAGATCAACCGCCAGGGCGTCACGTTCTTTATCATCGAGCACAACATGGAATTGATCTCCAAGTTGTGTAAACACGTCTTCGTTATTTCGGAAGGAAAAATTCTGTTCGAAGGAAGGCCGACAGAAGCGGTACGCGACCATTCCGTTATCGAGGCATACCTCGGTGCCGGTGCGCAATGAGCGAAACGCTTCTTGCGGTTGATAACCTTGCGGCCGGTTACGAACCGGGCATACCCATCGTGCGTGGTGTTACCTTTGGGGTTGCGCGTGCGGAAATCGTCGCAGTGCTTGGGCCAAATGGCGCAGGAAAGTCAACTTTGATAAGAGCAATCGTCGGCCTCTTGCCCAAGTTCTCAGGCAGCGTGCGGCTTCTCGATCGTGACATCACTTCAGCGGAAACGCATGATCTCGCCCGCGACGGGCTTGGATACGTACCGCAGACCGACAATGTCTTCACGCTCATGTCGGTGGCCGACAATCTGCGGATTGCCGCAGATATTTTGCCGAAGAACCAGAGGCTCGCACGCATGGACGCCATGTATCGGATGTTTCCTGACCTCGAGCGGCTGCGTCGGCTCCATGCCGGGCGTTTGTCTGGAGGACAGCGGCAAATGCTGGCGATTGCTCGAGCCCTCATTCCCATGCCGCATATCCTCTTGCTTGATGAGGCCTCCGCCGGATTGTCACCCAAGTTGGTGGGTGAAGTCTTTTCCAAGCTATCGAGGATTCGTGATGAGGGTGTAACGGTCCTCATCGTCGAACAAAATACACGCGCGGCACTCAAGCTAGCAGATCGTGCCATCATTTTGAGTGAAGGAGGTATCGTGCACAAAGGAGATTCAAAAGAGCTGGCAAATGATCCCGCAATCGCCCGGCTTCTGTTGGGTCTTGCACCAGCGGAGGGTGCGGCGTGAACCTGCAGTTTCTCGCCGACGGCCTCCTAATGGGAGCGATGATCAGTCTTGGCGCTATCGGAGTGACTCTGACCTATGCAATACTTCGATTTGCGAATTTTGCCCATGGCGAGTTCGTTGCATGGGGAGCCTATTTCACTCTTTTTCTGCTGAGTGTCATTGGCAGTCTCCTTGCCGGACCCGTTCCGGCGCTGGGACCTTTATCATTCTCTTGGGTCATGTTGCCGGCCGCCGCGCTAGCGGCATTGCTCACCGGTGCGCTCGCATTGGGTCTCGACGCTTGCCTTTTCTCCAGATTGCGAAACCGCGGCAGTTTTATCGTGATGGTGATCGCAAGCTTTGGCGCATCGCTGGCTCTTCGCAGCATGCTGGAATTCTTGTTCACCTCACAACCGGCCTATTTCTCCCACGCGATACAAATGGCAGTTCCGATTGGCTTCGGCATTCGCGTCACTCCAGACCACCTCTTTCTGCTTACAATGACTTTGCTGGTGTTCATTGCAGTGGACCGTTTCATGGCCCTGAGTGCCAGCGGCAGAGCAATGCGAGCGGTCTCGGAAAACCCATCTCTGGCCGAGATCTCAGGTATCGATGTAGCCCGCATTGTGAGGGTGACGTGGATGCTCGGTGGCGCCTTGGCGTGTGCTGCAGGTATTATGCTGGGTCTTACAGTTCAGGTCAGGCCGTTCATGGGTTTTGATCTGCTGTTGCCGTTGTTTGCAGCGACTATTCTGGGTGGTATTGGCAGCGTGCGGGGCGCGGTCGTCGGAGGACTTATCATCGGTGTCTCTGAATCTTTTGCAGTTAAAGTCGTGGGGGCGGATTATCGTGCTGCCGTTGCTTTTCTGATTTTGATAGCGGTGCTGTTGCTGCGGCCGACCGGGCTGTTTGGAGTCCGACAATGATGAATTTTCTTGTCTATGCAGCGTTCTTCCTGACCGTCGCCCTCAGCTACGGCATCATATGTCTCGGTCTCAATCTGCAATGGGGACAGACAGGTCTTTTCAACGTCGGCATCGCCGGCTTCGTTGCTCTCGGCGCCTATACATCGGCTCTGCTGACGACCCCGGATGCACCAGGACGGCTCGGCGGTTTCGCCATGCCGTTCTTCATAGGGTGGCTTGCAGGAGCGGCGCTGGCTGGGCTCGCGTCCTTGCTAACGGGCGTTGTAGCCCTGAGATTGCGTGCTGATTATCTCGCAATCACCACCTTCGGCATTGCCACTGCCATTCATCTCGTGACCCTGAATGCTGAAACGCTGACAGGGGGTCCCTTTGGAATAGGTTTTATCCCGCGGCCGTTCGCTGGTTTGGAGTCACGGCCATTGATCTTCAACGTAGCAAATCTCCTGCTCCTCTCAAGCATTGTGACGATCGTCTACATCGGACTGGAGCGGCTCGTGCGCGGCCCATGGGGACGGGTATTGCGTTCGATCAGGGAAGACGAAACAGCCGCCATCTCGCTGGGCAAGAACTCCAATCGCTTTCGCCTGCAATCATTTGCTCTGGGTGGCGCAATCATGGGTCTTGGCGGTGCAATACAGGCACACTTCATTGGCTTCATCGCCCCTGACAACTATCTTCCGATCCTGACCTTTCAGGTGTGGGCCATGGTGATAGTTGGCGGTTCGGGAAACAATCTCGGTGCCATTCTGGGCTCCATTGTTGTATGGGCCATTTGGAGCGCAAGCGGCGCTTTCATTGGCGCGCTGGTTCAGCCAGAGCACCAGGCTCGGGCGGCCGCTCTGCAAATTGTGCTGATCGGCATTCTGCTTGCAGCGATACTGGTGCAGCGCCCGAGGGGCATATTGGGAGAGGCCATGATCGTATCGCGTTTCCTTCGCAAACCGTTCGCCATTGAAAACAAGAAATAGGAACTGCCAGCCATATCTCACAGACAGCTAGAGAGAGGCATCGCTATTGAGTTATCGCAGCTTGCGCTTTTCAGTGGACACCGGAGGGACTTTTACCGATCTCGTCGTGGCCAACGATGAAGACGGCAGTTTGAGCTTGTACAAAACTCCCACCGTTCCGAGCGATCCTGTCTCCGGTGTCATAGATGCTCTGACCGTCGCAGCCGAGTTTGCAGCCCAGCCACTTTCAGCATATCTGGCGCGTGGTCGGATGCTCATTCACGGCACGACACATGCGATAAATGCAATCATCACGGGCGCAACTGCCCGGACTGCGCTGCTCACCACGTCAGGCCATCCTGATATGCTTGTGTTCCGGGAAGGCGGGCGGGCGGAAGCGTTTAACTTCACTGTTCCCTATCCCGAGCCTTTCATCCCTAAGGCACTAACGTTCGAGGTGCCCGAGCGCATTATGACTGACGGTACCGTCACACAAGCTTTGGATGAAACCGCGGTCGTAGCTCTGCTCGAACACCTAAAGTCTGCAAAGGTAGAGGCAATCGCGGTCTGTCTGCTTTGGTCGATCGTCAATCCCACACATGAGCTTTCCGTTGGTCGGCTAATTCAATCCCATTTACCAGGAATTCCATTCACCCTCTCGCATCAGGTTAATCCGTCGATTCGAGAATATCGACGGGCAATGTCAACAGCGCTGGATGCTTCACTGAAACCAACCATGAGCGTCTACTTGAGCAACCTGGAAACGAAGTTGAGACAAGCGGGGTTCACTGGACGTATTCTAATTGTCACTTCGCATGGCGGGGTGACAGATACTGCGGCCGCTGCCGCGTCTCCGGTTCAACTCATCAATTCAGGTCCCAGCATGGGGCCGGTGGGTGCGATGGGCTATAGTCGGTCCACCTCGACACATACTTTCATAGTTGGGGATACCGGCGGAACCACCTTCGATGTTTCCCTCGTTCGCGACGGTCGCATTCCACGAACCCGTGAAACCTGGCTTGGTCGCCCGCTGGTAAGCCACCTCACGGGAATGCCATCAGTTGACGTACGAAGTATTGGGGCCGGCGGCGGTTCAATTGCCTGGGTCGACAGCGGGGGGTTGCTGCACGTCGGCCCTAACAGCGCAGGCGCCGACCCGGGCCCGGCTGCTTATGGCCGTGGTGGAGTGCGGCCCACGGTTACTGATGCCGCCCTCTTGCTTGGCTTCATCGATAGCGATCACTTTCTTGGCGGTCGGATGATACTTGATCGAAACGCGGCGGCAGATGCAATTGAACGCGATATCGCCAGCTCGCTTGGTCTGGCAGTTGAGGAGGCGGCAACCGCGATTATCGAGTTGGCAACCGAAAATATGGTCCAAGCAATAATGAACATCACAGTGAACCAGGGAATAGATCCTGCTGCCGCTATGTTCGTCGCCGGCGGCGGTGCGGCTGGACTAAATTGTGTCGCGATCGGCCGCAGGCTCGGGTGCCGCCAAGTTCTGGTGCCGGAAACTGGTGCCGCGCTTGCTGCCGTGGGTGCGTTGATTTCAGATTTGACCGCCCGCTTTCATGCGATGTTTCATAGCCATAGCGGCAATTTCGATCGCTCGGGTGTGAATGACGTCCTCACTCGGCTCAAAGCTGACTGCATGGCCTTTGCCGAGCAAACTACAGGCGGTCGCGAGGCGTCGATCAGTTGGTCGACGGAGGCACGCTACCCCGATCAGGCGTGGGAAATCGAGGTACCTCTGAAGAATTCATGCTTTGACTCAGTCGAAGCCGTGGAGGAGTTTGTTCAGAGCTTTCATAGGGCACATCTAGAGCTTTTTGCGGTGCATGACCCACAGTCGCAAGTCGAAACTATTGGCTGGAATGCTGAAGTACGTTGCAAGGTCGGACCACATGAGCCCGGACGATTGAGTTCACAAAGTGCGCCTCTTCGCCTCCCGCCTCGCAAAGTGCGATTTCTGACGGGAGGCTGGCAAACCGTTGAGGTTTATCATTTCGATGCACTGCCCGTGCATTTCAGAATAACGGGACCGGCAATCGTCGACTCGAGCTTTACCTCCATTGTGATCGACCCTGGCGCCCGCGCCACGCGCGATGAATTCGGCAGCCTGGTCATTGATGTCGGGAGGTGAGGAAACTGGTCGATGACCCAAGCATCAAACATCGACGGCGTTCGAATGGCAATCTTCACTGCACGGTTCGAGGGCATTGCCCGCAAGATGGCGAATACGCTATTTCGCACGGGTCGCTCGGGCATCCTAACCATCGCACATGACTTCTCATGCGCGGTGCTTACTGCGCGTCATGAGCTGCTGGCGGCAGCCGAAAGCTTGCCAATCCACGTGCTCCGTGGGCCCGATGCAATGTGCCGAACGATGGTTGAAAATCATCCAATTCTTAAACGCGGCGACGCTTTTCTTCACAACTCGCCTTATCACGGTTGTACTCATCCAGCCGATCATTCAATTCTCGTGCCGGTGATCGATGATGAGGGTATCCATCGCTTTACGGTGCTTGCTAAGGGCCACCAGGCAGATTGCGGCAATGCACTTCCGACGACCTACATGGGCGCTGCCAAAGATGTCTATGGTGAGGGCGCTCTCATTTTTCCGGCAGTGAAAATCCAGGAGAATTATGAGCATGTCATGGACCTCATACGCATGTGTCGGCTGCGAATTCGGGTTCCTGAACAGTGGTGGGGTGACTACCTGGCGACACTCGGGGCCGCGCGAGTGGGCGAACGAGAGATTTTGGCCTTCGGTCGCGAGGTTGGCTGGGATTTGCTCGAAGCCTACACGCGACAATGGTTTGACTACAGCGAGAAACGGATGATCGATGTCATCCGTGCCATGCCGAAGGGCCGAGTGGTACGGACAAGCACTCATGATCCCTTCCCCGGAACGTCTGTGGAGGGGATCACCATCAAAGCAGTCGTGGAGGTCAAGCCTGAAGAGGCAATCATAGAGGTCGATCTAAAGGACAATCCCGACGCTCTGGAGAACGGTCTTAATCTATCAGAGGCCTGCGCACTGTCTGCTCCGATGGTTGCGATCTTTAACTCAATTGACCACTCTGTGCCAAAAAACGAAGGCAGCTTCCGTAGAATCAAGGTTCATCTTCGGGAAGGCTGCATCGCCGGTCGACCCATGCACCCGACATCCTGTTCGGTCGCCACCACCAACATCGCAGATCGCGTAGCCAACCCGGTCCAATGCGCCATCGCGGATCTCGCCGACGGGCTCGGCATGGCCGAGACAGGCGCTGTCATCCCTCCGGCAATTGGCGTGATCTCTGGTGTCCATGACGGCAAGCCCTTCGTCAACGAGGTCTATCTTGGTTGCACCGGTGGTGCCGGAACACCATGGACTGATGGATGGCTTACCATCCTGCATGTCGGCAATGCTGGAATGTGTTATCAGGACTCAATCGAGATCGATGAGCTTAGACATCCGATCTTCGTTCATGAGCGGCGACTACTGCCAGATACTGAAGGAGCGGGCCGCTTTCGGGGTGCGCTGGCTGCTCGTGCCGAGTTTTCGCCCCTTGGATGTGATATGACCGTTGCGTACGTAAGCGACGGCAATATCAATCCTGCCCGTGGAACGCGTGGCGGGTTCGCAGGCGCGCCATCGGCACAGTTCCGTCGCCGAACGGACGGTTCGCTCGAGCCTCTACCCGCTTGTGCCGAAGTTTTGATAAAGGCGGACGAAGCGATGGTCTCCTTCAGTTGTGGTGGAGGTGGCTATGGACCGCCCCATGAACGGTCAGTCGAGCGAGTCCTGCATGACGTCCGTGAGGGATGGGTGAGCCGTGAACGAGCGGAGACTGTTTACGGAGTTGTGATCTCTGCCGATGGCGAAGTCGACATCGAGCTAACCACGGATGCTCGCCGGCGGCTGACGGCTGAACGTAACGTCTAAGGGCGGGATTTCCCGAACGCCTTTCTCAAAGAATTTGGTGGCGTGCAAAGACAACTGAGAGCTTTTCACCGGCGGCCAATTCCTGGCGAACCGTTGTTTCGCGATCGACTTTTTCGAGTGACAAAGTAATTACCTTTTCGGCGATCGCATCAGGAATCACCACGACGCCGTCGACGTCCCCCAAAATCCAATCGCCGGGTCGAATCGGTACGTTCCCGCATTCTATTGGAACATCGATGTTCGTAACGACCCCGCGCCCTTTACTGTCAAGAGGCCCGATGCCGCCAGCGAACACGGGAAATTTTATCTCGCGTATTAGCCGCACATCTCGAACCAGGCCATCGGTAACACATCCGGCAGCCTTCCGGGCTTGAGCTGCGGTGCTGAGAAGTTCGCCCCATGGAGCGACGCGGTTGCCAGGTGGACAAGCGAGCACGGCTACATCATCGACCTCCAGACTGTCGATCAAAGCAATCTCTAATTCATAAGGATTCTTGTTCGGCTCCACGTGATACACCGGCCCGTAGAGTCCAGTGCGAGCTCGGCCAAACATCGTCAGGTTCTCATCCAGCGGTCGAATATGAGGAAGCATTGCATGTGTCCAGCTATCGAGGCTGTCGAGCACGTCTGATACGACGCCAGTGTAAAGGCGCATCCTTGCGGCGGAGACTAGTGCTTGGTCCATTCTCAAGATCTCCGATGTTCCATGTGACTTATGAAGAGCCAGTGCTGATACCGTCGATTGTGTAAAAGTCCAACGGGGCACGCAAGTTCTTATACGTAATACAAGGCGCCAGGACTTACTTATTTGTAATTCTCAGGGAAACTAGATGACGCTTTGGATTGGTTATTGTGTGGGGAACACACTGTGAGTCAGCGCCCGAACGGCCCTCACCATATCGGCTTCCCTATATGCCGGCAGAAACATCCACCTGATTGATGTCCTCTGGAACCAGTCCAATGGAATCTATAGGAGCGTAAAGCTTGATCCGTTGACCTGTCGTTATCCGCCTTTCGCGATCCGGCTGAAGCTGGGCGATTATTTCCACACCGCTATTTGTCTTCAGTATGAGACGCTCGAAAGACCCGACGAAGGATAGGTCGACGATAACTCCTTCAATGAGAATTGACTGTTTGGCAGTTGGCGTCAGCGAAAGTTCCTCAGGTCGAATCCAGATAGACAGGCGGTCGCCGTGAAACTGTGCAGTATCAATACAACGAGGCACCGAAAACCGTAGCCCTAACGCTTCGATCTCAGTACCGCCTTCCGAACGGTGTAGAAACTTCGCGGCCAGAACATTGTTGGCCCCCAAAAATCCCGCAACGAAGTTGCTGGCGGGACGATCGTAGAGATCACGCGGCGAACCAACCTGAATGATCAAGCCCTGTTGAAAAACCGCAATGCGATCTGACATGGCGATCGCTTCTTCCTGATCATGGGTGACATATATGAAGGTTACTCCCGTCTCGCGATGCAGGCGCTTTAATTCTCGCTGCATTGTCTCGCGCAGAGTGCGATCAAGCGCCGACAGAGGTTCATCGAGAAGCAGGATTTTTGGTCCGGAGGCGAGAGCCCTGGCGATCGCTACACGCTGCTGCTGTCCACCCGACAGTTCGCGAGGCTTGCGCCGTGCCAATTCCGTCAGTCCGACAAGCGAAAGCATCTCAGCCACGCGCGCGGCAATGCGGGCCGGTTCCCATTTTCTGACCTTGAGAGAAAAAGCAACATTCTCCGTAACCGTCATATGCGGAAACAACGCATAGCCCTGAAAAACAAAGCCAAAGTCGCGATCTTCGGGCTCGACCCTGGTGATATCACGCCCTGCTAGTGTGATGGTGCCGGCATCAAGTCGCGCAAAACCTGCGATCGCCATTAACACCGTTGTCTTTCCCGACCCGGAAGGACCGAGCAAAGTGACAAACTCACCCTTCTCGACGGTCAGGTCGATTCCAGCGAGGGCAGTGACGGAACCGTAGTGCTTGTGGAGCCCCTTCGCGACAAGGAATGACATTTCAGACAGGATCACGCGCGAGTGGCGCGGTTGAGCAGTGGATTCCGCCCCCACCCAGCTCGACCGCCTCGTAGTCGAGTGAGATGATCGAAATACCAGCCTTCTGAAGCCGCTCCGCCAGCCGTGGGCTCACTCCTGTGTGCATGATCACGCGCCCCGGTGCTACAGCTAGACAGTTGAGCGAGAATGCATTGTCTTCAGGTGGGAGCTCGATCATCTTCATTCGGCGCTCGTTGAGATAGTCAAGGAATACGTAAGGCAGCTCGTTCTTATTGACGATTGCGGTGTCAACATCGATCATCATGAACGACCCGTCGATATGAATGCGGTAACCAGGCATCGGCACTTTGATGAGCGTCACTCCCAGCCGGGCAAGTAAGGCTTCGACCTGAGCCACGCCTTCCCGATTGCAGGCAACGCTCAGAGAGCAAACCGCAGTTTTCTCGTCGATGTGCGCGAAGCCGCCGCCCTCGAAAACCGCGGTACCGTGGAGCGTGGCAAGGATGGGGCAACCGGCCCTTGCGAGCGCACGGGTCACGGGCAGTTCCTCGCCCCGCCGAACCTTGCGCGCCAGGCGAGTCACGATCGCACCACCCTTGACGCCAATCACGCTGTCGCGCGTGAAAATCTGTTTCATGCGCCCGGGAGCAGCCTTGTCGACCAGGATTACATCTACACCCTCGGCCTTGAGAGCAGATACTAGCGCATCGTGCGCCTTCTGCATCGCGGCAAGGTCGGGCATCGTCTTGCCGATCCAGTACCAGCCCTTCTTGGGATCACCGAAACCGCCAATCTCAGGCATGGGCTTGTTCTCGACGACTGCCAGTTCATCGCCTGGCCGGTGCATTAGCACCGCGCGAAGCTTTCCAATATCGCTTGCGCAGGTCCAGTCGCGGCCCCAAACCGCTTTTTGCTCGTTGCCGTCGCTGAAGGGCGGTTCGGGCACTGAGCCGAAAATCTCGAAGAACTTGTTCTCGCGATACTCATGCTCGCTCATTGCCGGGAGGTGGCCCATCATATGCTCCTGTTGAGAGGTTTGCTGGATTTCACTAACTGGGTGTGCCTGAAATAGGTGGTGAGCAAAAGCACAATCACCGTGACCGCGAGTGCAAGAGTTGCAACGGCGGCAAGAGCTGGATCGACCGAATCGGCGATGCTTGTCCAGATACGCCGTGGCAACGTCACCACGTGACGGCTGGTAATGAATAGCGTTACCGTGATTTCATCCCACGACGACACAAATGAGAAAATTGCGCCCGCCGCGACGCCCGGCATTATGTTCGGCAGCACGATGCGAAAGTACACTGTCGGCGGGCGAGCGCCCAAGCTGCGCGCGGCTTGAATGAGACGCGGATCGAGATGTGAAAGCGATGCGCCGATTGCCAGGACGGAAAAGGGCAAGCACAGAACGACGTGAACAATGGTGACTCCGGTATAGGAATCGAGGAGATCGAGCCAAGCCCACAGTTTGAAAATCCCGACCGCATAGATGATTGGCGGAACAACCAGCGGACTGAGAAGCAAGACTCGCGTTAGTGATGGCCACCAGCCCCTTAAAGACCACGCACCCATCGCGTAGATGGCTGCCGCGGCCACGGATATGACTGTGGCAACCACGGCAATGATGAGGCTCAACACCATGCTCGGCAACCATCCCGTTTCCCAGTTCAGTAGCGAAGCGAAGTGTTGCAGGGATAAGCCGTTCTCAGGGAGCGACAGATATTTGCGATCCGTGAGAGCCACCGGCACAACGATGAGCACCGGCAGGAAGAGAAAGGCGAGCAAAATCCATGCGAAGCCGGAAGATGGCAGTCCAGAGAGCTTGCGGATCATTGTGCTCTTCCCTGGAAGGCGGCGCGCAGCTGAGGTTGCCGCATGGCGAAGAAGATCAAGATTGCGACAACCAACAACAGGATGCTCGACAATCCTGTCGCTACGCCCCAGCGCAGAGTATTGGTAATCTGCACCGAGATATACTCTGCTACCATTACGGTGCGGCCGGCGCCAAGGAGTGCCGGGGTAATCAAAAATCCCAATGAAAAGATGAAAACGAAGAGCGTCGCGATCGCGATTCCAGGTGCGCTCATCGGGAGCCAGATCCGCCAGAACACCGTCCATGGCCTGGCACCCAGGGATCGCGCCGCGAGCATGAGACGCCTGTCGATGCCGGATAAGTTGGCGTAGAGGAGAAGAATCGCGAACGGCATCATATAGTGCACCATGCCGATCATCACGCCCAGCCGATTGTGCACAAGCTCGAGGGGACTACCGATCAGGCCCAGATCGAGCAGGACTGAATTGAGAACGCCCCCACGACGGAGGATAGTGATCCAGGCAAAAGCGCGCACGAGCACCGAGATCCAGAATGGGACTAATACCATGAACATCGCAAGCCGCCGGGTGCCTTCATTCATGTTAATCAGCGCGAATGCGACGATATAACTTCCCACCACCGCGAACGCCGTCGTCCAAAGCGAAACGCTGAGTGTGGTTTGCGTTATTCTGAATACTGCCGGGCTCGTGAACAGCTGGACGTAGTTACTGAAACCAACCGAGGGCTCGGTGACGCTCAGGCTCAAAACCTGGGCGATAGGAAACACATAAAAGACCGCCACGATCAGGACTGCAGGGAAGGTAAGCCCCACGGCCCATCGGTCAGAGCTCTGCATGGTGGCGCAATGCGCCGCCAGTATTTTTCGACACCGGCGGCGCATTCCTCATCAGCTGGAGATGAAATCCAGGAACTTGTTCTGCAGGTCAGCCTCATTGTCGGCATAATATTCGGGGCTGATCCTCAGTGCCGTTTTCGCATTTTCGGGCGTTGCGGGATCGACTTTCTTATCCTCGTCAGTCATCTGCTCGCGGGCTTTCGGATTAGACGGCCCATTACCCATGATCCGGAGAAGTACGAGCTGCGGCTCCGGATCTAGGCTCGAATTGATAAAGTCGAAAACCTTCTTGCCCGCTGGATTTCCCTTCGGTACCGACCATGCGCTGGCGAATAGCAGACTTTGCTCCCAAGTCCATGCAAGCTTATCGCTCTCTTTGTGAAGAAGATTGGCGCGGGTATGCCATATATTGCCCATCACCACTTCCCCGTCACGGAACAGCTGCTGGCTCTGTGCGCCGCTCTCCCAGAAGATGAGATTAGGCAGGTGGGGTTTTAGCTTGGCAAAAGCTCGATCGACATCCAGTGGATAGATTTCTTCCGCCTTGACTCCGTCTGCAAGGAGAACGCTTTCGAGCTGACCCTGTACCCATTTGCACATCGTGCGCTTGCCGGGATATTTGTCGAAGTCGAAGAAATCCTTCCATCCTCCTGGTACCGCGCCATTGGTTTTTGATGAGTCGTAAGCGAGGATATTGGCAAACATGTAGTTCGCGACACCGAACTCCTGAGCGAGGCCCTCTCCGACTTTCGATTTGTCAACCACCGAATAATCGATTGGGTCTACATAGCCGCCCTTGCCGAGGGTAAGTGCGTCCACGAGGCCTCCATCGGTTACATCCCAGGTGACCTTCTTCGACTCCACCATCGCCCGGATCGCACCGGTGGTCGGACCGGCGCCATCGATCGCTACCTTGATTCCGCTCTGTTTGGTGAAGTGTTCGCCGTATGCCTTCTGGAAGGCTTCCTCGGCGGGACCACCCCAGTTGCAGATAACAATCTCATCTGCCTCAGCGGCGGCTGTCCTGGGTCTGATCGTCGCCGCGATCCCGAGACCGCCCAGCGCGAGTAAAAGAGAGCGGCGATCGATCCGCCCTTGTGCAAATTTCTCAAGCGCAATCATTGCGGCATCGGCCGCAAAACGTGATTGGGGCATCTTCCTGTTCTCCTCCGCGTTATTGGCCATTTCGGTCAAGCAACCACCGATACTCACGATCGTATTAGTCGCCTGCGCCCCCGATGATTTCTCGTCCGAATTGGCCGTTCTTCTGCTGATCATCGACCAACTATCAGCATATTTGCATGCTGACGCGACCCTGTGCAATCGTGGGCTTTTACGAATGAGAGTTGACGTGTTTATTCGATGCGCCTGAAGGATAAAGTCACCCTTATCACTGGCGGCAATTCCGGCATCGGCTGGGGCATCGCCAAACTGGCCGCCGGAGAGGGCGCAAAAGTAGTGATTGTGGCACGCGATCGGCCGCGCGGCGAAGCGGCTGTCCATACGTTGCGCCAGAGCGGCGCCCGATCGGCCTTCCTCGCCGCTGATCTGCGCGACGAAACCCAAGTAAGGCAAGTGATCAAGCAGACGATTGACGACTTCGGAGCGTTGCACGTCGTGATCAACAACGCCGGCGCGGGAGCAAAGCGTTCAGGTGTCACTGCCGATGACGAGCCCGGCGTTCGCTGGAGCAAGCTGGTCGCCGCCAATCTGACTTCGGCCTATCTGGTTTCCGCCCATTCCCTGCCCGAACTTCGCCGGGCGGGACGAGGAGCGATCGTCAACATCTCGTCGACCGCGACGATACACGGCAACTACGGCACCTACGGCACCGCCAAAGCCGGTGTGGAAGGCCTGACACGCAGCATGGCAGTCGAAGGAGCGCCATACGGAATCCGTGTGAATTGTGTCAGTCCCGGGTGGGTCCGGACCGACGCCACCTACCCTGCAGGGGATCCGCCTCCTGAGGTTCGTGACCGTCGAGCGGCCTGGGAACAAGAGGCCTCGTTGTTGGGACGCATGGGACGGCCGGACGAGATCGCACAGGCGGTCGTGTTCCTCGCTTCTGATCAGGCGTCCTTCATCACCGGCGCGGTGCTCGTCGTTGATGGCGGCTTGACCATCATCGATCCGACGGCTCGTTCGTGGCTGGCGATGATGGGAGGCGATCCTTTTGCTTCCAGCGGAACCAAAGAGTAAGGCGATAACCGGAAATCATGATGTAGGGAGGCAACGAACGGCTTGGCGGCACCTGCAGATAAACACGTGGTTATCGAGGCGGCAGCCCTGCACCGCTTTTGCGCGCAAGCATTTGAGCGCGCCGGTTTGACGGCCGAGGATGCGGAGACTGTCGCCGACACCCTCTTTGGACCTCGAATATTACGAGGATCCATGCTGGGGGAACGTTTCTATGGCGCGGGTTCGCGAGCGGGTGGCGATTCCGCTTGCAACCAACATGGCGGTAATCGACCTCGACAGCGCCGCCTATCTGCATCTTGCTGCGGCAACCCCCGCCCTGCCCCACGCGCTCGACACCCACGTAACTGAGCTTTCGGGCGATGTGGTCAAAGAGGGCGTGATCGGACTTACCGGCCACGCCACCATGCGCGTTCCAGATCGTCCTGGCCTAGGCGTTGATCTCGATCCAGATCGCCTCGCCGCAGCCGCCCATGCACGCAGTGGCGACAAGAGCGTCTTCGCCGAGGATGAGTCGCGGGCGGGAACTATCCCGGTAAAATCCATGCTTTGATTGACGTCTGGTAATAGGGCACTAGGATGGATGTTATCGCAACATTGGGCAGACTTACAACCGTTCCGACACGAGGCGGACCGGAAGCATTTCATTGACGGATACATTAAGGCTGGGTTGCCAAAGTAATAAGTCGATTGGCCACCCGTGCACCGCCCCTAGGCTAAAGCCACCTCGACTCCAGTGTCGTTGAAGCAAGCCCCCTCGGCCAAATCAGCACGTTCATCGGCCGACACCAACGCACTGATCGTCTGACCATTCTCGCTTGTGGCCAACCATGCGCCTTTCTCCGAAGCTACAATGCCGGGACCGACTGCATCAGTCACCCTAAGGCGCAAATGCACAGACCCATGATCGTTCCAAACGTGCACGTTCTGCGATGTCGTAAGCCCGCGTGCTTGGGCATCTTTTGGATTCATTAACAAGAGCGGTGGTGTGGCGGCGTTGCCGTTGAGGCCAAACTCGGTCGACGAGATACGCTTGTCCGAAGCCGGAGATATCAACATGAGCGGAAACTTGGTGCTGCGCGGACGAAAGCTCGGCAATCGTGCCGATGCGCCCCAGCGCTCAGCGAGCAAGTTGGATGCGAGTTCAATTTTTCCAGACGGTGTCGCTGGCATAATATTGTCGAGCAGAGCCAACGGTTGGCCGTCAGGTGCCGACATCCGCACCGCTCTACCAATGGGGAGCTGACTTGGCCTAATTCCACCCAGCCGCGGATCCGTGCCGTCAACGGCATCGTCCATCAGTTCTAGATCGTCGGCTTTGAAACACGCGTCGGTGAAACCGAAGCGGGCGGCGAGTCGACGAAAGATTTCGGTGTTCGGCAATGACTCGCCAACCGTTTTTATCACCGGTTCAGCGCGTTGCAGCCAATGATGCCCATAGGCCGGGTAAAGATCGTTGCATTCAAAGTGCGACGCTGCTGGCAGCACGATGTCACAATGCTGCATGCTCTCGGTCATCGTGATGTCAATACCGACACAAAATATTTCTTCGCGGTTAAGCCCCCTCTTCATCCGATTCTGGTCGGGATGAACGACGATCGGGTTGTGATTGTAGATAAAAAGCGCCCGGAGCGGTGGATCAATGTCATCTCGCTCGAGATGACGACCGATATCCAAAATGTTCAAGGTACGCGTGCCAGCTGGTAAAAGATCAGGTCTGGTCAGTTTAGAGCCAGTCTTGGGAAAGGCGTTACCGGTACCCAATACGATGCCGCTCGATCTCCCGAGCTTTCCGAGTAGCGGAGGTAGCGCAATCGCCGCTCGAACTCCGCTGCCGCCATTGCGCCCGCGTTCAAGTCCATTGCCGGGTGCCAAGACGATGGGATCGGACTCCGCCATCCACCGTGCGAACAATCGGATATCGCGAGCTGGAACACCGCACACGACCGAGGCTTTCTCCACCGGCCATTCCGAGGCAGCTTGCATGAAATCTTCGTAGCCCGTCACATGCTTCTGGATAAAACCCATATCGTGCGCGCCAAGCCGCTCCAACTCAACGGCAACGGCAAAGCCGAGCACCACATCGGTGCTGGGATAGGGTGCGAGGTGGAGATCAGCTTGCTCTGCAATCTTGGTCCGTAACGGATCGATGACCACGAGCCTGCCGCCTTTGCGCTTCGACTCCCGGATTTTCGAGACGAGATGCAGGTTGGTAACAGTCGCGTTGTTTCCCCAAACGATATTGAGCCTGGCCTCACCTGCGGCTTCCGGTCCAATACCGGGCACTGCGCCATAGGTTCCAATCCAGGCCTCGCCGCGGACCGCACCACACAGCGAACGGCGATAGAGCTGGCTGGCACCGAGCTTATGAAAGAACCGCAACGACATACTGTCGCCCGAAAGCATACCGTGGGGGCCTGCGTAGTTGAGTGGCATCACCGCCTGCGGGCCCCATCTATCGATTACCGAAGAAACACGCTCGCAAATGCAATCGAACGCCTTATCCCAATCGATCCGCTTGAATGTGCCACTACCCCGCGAGCCGACCCGCTCCAATGGGTAGAGCAGGCGACGAGCACCGTGCACCATTTCCACTGTGCCACGCGCCACCTTGTTGCAAAGGACTCCCTTCGTGTAAGGCAACGCATGGGAGCCCCGTACCTTGACGATCTTATCGTCTCGGACGGTGACCGCCAGACTGCAAGTGTCAGGGCAATCAAGCATGCATACGCTGGCG
Source organism: Aestuariivirgaceae bacterium (assembly GCA_036555325.1). GTDB lineage: Bacteria > Pseudomonadota > Alphaproteobacteria > Rhizobiales > Aestuariivirgaceae > DATBLQ01. The sequence continues at coordinate 155,755 of DATBLQ010000043.1, forward strand.
CGCTCAACTATGGCCATATGTGGAATCCACCGATTTCAACTACAAGGCCAGGCGTTATATACCCAAGCCGTACACATAACCAGCGAGCAATGCCGATACCAAATTGCATCGGTGAGCAGACGGTACTCGGTTCGCCCGGAACTGCGAGTCATGATACACTTTTCCGTCTGATCACCTAACAGTTGAGTGCTATCCAGTACGGGGGTCGCATCACCGCTACGGCACTCCACGGAAGTTGCCATGGAACGTAAGCTTGCGGCAATCCTGGCCGTCGACGTCGTAGGTTATTCGTCGCTTATGGAGAAGGACGAATCCGGGACCTTTGATCGATTGAAAGCAAGCCGTAAGGAATTGTTCGAGCCAGAAATCAACAAACACCACGGGCGCATATTCAAGCTGATGGGTGACGGTCTGCTAGCCGAATTCGGCAGTGTTGTCGAAGCGGTTGAATGTGCCGTTACCCTGCAACGCGGCATGGCGGAGCGCAATGCGAGTGTCCCGGAAGCCAAACGCATCGAAATCCGCATCGGTATCAATTTGGGGGAAGTGATCGTCGAAGGCGACGACCGCTATGGCGAGGGCGTAAACGTTGCAGCGCGTCTGCAACAACTCGCCGAGCCGGGCGGCATCTGCGTTTCTGGAAAGGTATCGAAGGAGGTCGAGAAAAAACTGGCTTTCAGTTTCGAACCGATGGGCGAGCAGCAGATGAAGAATATTGCAGAGCCAATCGCCTGCTATCGCGTGAACCTGCAATTCCCGTCGCCGGTTCAGCCGGATCGCTCGATATCCGCTCCGACGGGACTGCCCAGCAGAGCCACAATAGTCGTTCTCCCCTTTGCCAATATGAGCAGTGATCCGGAGCAGGAATATTTCGTAGATGGATTGGCCGAGGATCTGATTACCGATTTATCCAAGGTATCTGGACTGTTCGTCATCTCACGGCATTCTGCGTTTGCCTTCAAGGGAAAGTCCCTCGACATCCGGGCGATCGCGAAGGACCTGGGTGTGCGCTACGTTATCGAAGGTAGCGTACGCCGCGCTGCGGCCCGTATCCGCATCAACGTCCAGCTCATAGACGCAACGGATGGCACTCATATCTGGGCGGATCGGTTCGATCGCGATCTGGCCGATATCTTCCTGCTGCAGGACGAAGTCGTGGGCAAAATGGTAAATGCGCTGGCTGGCGTGTTGCCGTTGGCGCGCCGCGTTGCCGGGCAACGGCCAACGAACCTGGAAGCCTATGATCTATTCGTGCGCGGGCGGGTGCTGGTAACCCAATCAGTCGAAGGCAATAGGCAAGCACAATCGCTGCTCGAGCGCTCAATTGAGCTCGATCCGGATTTCGCCGACGCACATGCTTGGTTGGCGGTGAGTCATGTTTGGGCTTGGTCGTATTGGGGAGAGCCGATGGAGCGTCATCGCTCGCTTGCCGTTGCAGCGGCCGAGCGAGCCGTGTCGCTCGACCTGGAGAACGCCAGTGCGCATACGGCTCTAGGCTACGTGCTCTTTCACGATGGTAAGCTCGAAGAGGGCGCACGAGAATTGACGGCGGCGCTGCAAGTCAATCCCAACCATGCCGAGGCCTGGGCGTTCCTTGGGGTGGTAAGGGCCTTCGGAGGAAGCCTAAACGAGGGGACTGATTGTTTGCGAAAGGCCTTTCGCCTCAACCCGCACCCGCCTGGCTGGTATTACTGGCATCTCGGGCTGGTCGAATATACGGCAGGCCGATATGAGGACGCGGTCAAGACGCTGCAGAACGAGGCTACATACAGAACAGGTTCGCAGCGCGTCCTGGCGGCTTGCCTTGCCCAGCTTGGCCGCATCGAAGAAGCTAAGGCAGAAGCGGCAAAGTTCATTGCTGCGCATCCAAATTTCTCCATCAAGCGCTGGGCCGACATACAACCGTTCCAGCGTGAGGCGGATCGCCAGCATTTTATCGACGGGTATCTTAAGGCAGGACTGCCGAAATAAGGGTGGCGGCAATGCATGAAGAAGCCTTGCCGCCCACTCGCCTATTCAATCAGGTGGACGACTTCATGCGCTTCGGGAAGGTCGGGTAAGCCTGTGGATTGATAGTTCTGCCCGATCTTGATGTTCAACTGACCGTTTCCTTCGATAGCGATGGTGTCGGCTATCATGGCGAACTGGGCGGCCGAAGCTCCGATGTCGCCATTACCGGTCACTTTAAGCGGCTGCTTGGGAAAATACATGATGCCATTGATCTCGATCTGGCCTCCGCCGATGATCAAATTCGGGGAATCTGGTATCGAGTCCGGATGCTGCGCAAAGGCTATTCCCTATCGCTTTCTGCTCACTGCTCAATCCGAGCATCCATATCGATGCCAAATCGTCGTGACAGGCGATCTATAATGAGGCCGCTATCACCGATCAATTCGCCGTCGAGTTCAATCCAGGGGTTCTTGCCCTTCGGACCCTTGCGCGGATTGTCTTCGATCACTTGTTCATAGGGGATGCCGGCCAGTTCCAGCCAGGCAAGCAGTTTGAGGGCGAAGGGACCGGCTGAGGGCAGACCCCAATGGGGGCTGAAAGTGTAGACGCGCAGAACCGGCATGACAGACTTTGATGCACCAGGATTATCCATCGTCTGCTCGTGTTTTTTCAGATGTACTTCCGTCAGTCATATCAACCGAGCCCCGAGTTACAAGCCCGACGATCGAATGTGCGTAGAGCAGCAAGGCA
>DATBLQ010000051.1:0-32460 GCA_036555325.1 Aestuariivirgaceae bacterium
TTGGCCGGCGCACGCTGATCTACGCACGACCAATTGATTTCTTGTAAATCGCTTCGACATGAATATCTGCGCAGTCGAGCACCGGAAAACCGCAATCGCGTCCCTCAAAGGCAAGGAACAGATCAGTGCCGCCAAGAAGAACGACTTCGGCACCCTGATTTCGGCAGAGGTGCTCTCCCGCCGTGAAGAATACGCGCCGCTGTGCATCAGTGACCTCACCCGCGGTCGCCATTTCAACGTAGTTGTTGTGCACTACATCGAGAGCCGCCCCTACCGGCACGACCGTTTCAGCCGAGGAGAGTGCGCCATACAGTCGTGTCTTCATGACTGTGCGGGTCCCTAGGATTCCAACCGTTCTCAGTTTTCGGCGTCTGATCTCGGCACCGACCTCAGGAATCGCATTCACGATTGGTAGCGGCGATATCGCCTCGAGCTCGCGAATACAGAAGTGGCCACCCATTGATGTGACGGCGGCGGCCTCAGCGCCGGCTGCCGCCAGGCGTCGGACCAGGCCCAGGAAAATGTCGGCTTGTTTTTGCGCATCGCCGCTCGTCAAATTTCGGGATAGCTCTTGCACGTCGGCGTGCACGATCGTGAGATCCAAAACCGTTTTGGAGAGCTCATACCGATGAATCAAGCCTCGATAATAAAACTCGGTAGCAGCCGGCCCGATACCGCCGATTAGCCCAATGTGCATCGAGAACTCACATAATTTTCAAGTTTCATCGCACCGTAGCACGGGCTTGCGCTCCGGCGTGAGGGGCCTCCCGCATCTCCAGCAACTCAAAAAGCGCGGACTCTTCTTAACTGCCGATGAACATATTGTTCAGGCAAGCTTCCGTATGTCCCTGACATGACCCCGATTGCACGGCGGCTCGCCGCCAGCCTGCCGAACATAGTTCACGCCACCATTTCCGGCGTGGGTCATATGGCGCCGGTCACGCATGGCGAACTCATTGCAGCAGAAATTGCAAATTTCATTGCGGTTAGTGGGAATTCGAGCGCCGCTACCAGCCGTGTGGCTGCCTGAAGCAGTGAGGAAATTCTTTTAGGGTTGCTATCAATTTGGGCCCTGCCTGGGCAGCGGCAACAATCTGGCCAACCTCCTCAGCAAGCTGGATTTGCCGGTGCTCGGCTTAATTAGAGGCGATGGGGGCCATTTCTCGCCTGTCGGTCCCCATGTTGATTGAGGCCGTTTGCTCGATTGTGGCGAAACGGCAACCTTTTGAACTTTCCTTTTGACCGAAGCGACCTTTGGCTTCTTCTCTGGCTTAGGCTTCTGCAGTTTTTCTGCGGCGCGTAGTTTCGGTTTCCAAGTCACCAGTGGTGGTGATTCTTCAATAACACTGGCGACTGGCCGCTCCTGCTTCGAAGGTCGTGAACATTCGGAGAGGACGCCACCCTTGTCAAAAACGCACGATGGTCCACGAATGGCACTGAGATCCCTTGTTTGAAGTTCGACCGAGGTGGATTTCTCACGCTCATTCATAGCCACGGGCGCCCATGTCCTGCGAATCCGATCCAGTGGCTTTCCTACCTTTTCATGAGAGGGGGCAGCTGACCGCTGCTTCTGCGTCGAGGGTCTTGAAAAATCCGAAACGCCGCCATCATCCGCGTGAAGACCGGATGTTATCCATGTTCTCCGAACCCGATCTGCACTGAGGTCCTTTGATAGCATCGGCCGAGACACGGCATGGACGAATCTTTCATCTATTGCGAAACGTACACTTCTCTTTTGAGCCTGCCCCGATTGGAGCGTCGGAAATGGGTTTGGCGAGAAATCCTCCAGTGGGGAGCGGTCTCCCGAGTTAGCGAGTTTGGACGAAGACTCAGGCGGCGCAAAAGAGAAAGGTTCCGTTGCCATCCGCGCTGTTTCGACCGTGCCGGCGGGTTGCTGGGGTACCGCTGATCTCAAAAGCTGTTCAAAGCAATTGAGAGCAAGCAGTCCAAAAGCCGCCAGCCGTAGCCAGCTTGTCGTATCCATAGAGTCCCGTTCTCCAAACCTCAGACCTACGGCGCAGCACGATGAGGCGCGCGCCTTTAGGGACTAGACCAACAAACTGGAGCAATGACCGGTGCGGAAAGAGGGGAGCCAGCCCGAATCAATCCCCTCGTACTCAATTACTATGTTTGGTTGATGGGTTTGTTGCAAGGGCTGCCACCAAGGCGTTACGAGTTGTGTTACCAGGGCCCCCTTATGCTGGTAGCAAGCTTCGAACTTTCCAACCACCTCTTTTGCAAGTGGTTTGAACTGATGGTCCATCCACTCAAAGTATTCTCTAACGCACTGATCGTCGCACAGCGAAGTTTGGACCTTCCTTGAGTGCTTCGCGAATCCTGGTTCGCACGACCACGATACGGCTCGTCTACTGCGAATACGCTAAACTGGCGCCAGGCGCACAGAGCAGGACGACAACGGCAAGCACCAAATTGCTCGCTGGTGGCGAGCTAAGCGTATCAACATCAATACATCTCATCGCCATTCAGGAAAAAGAGGCGTATGATAGTTCATTGCCGGCGCATGGGCTGACAAAGTCCACCGCCGACTGAGAGCACCACTCCCAGTTTCATTAGAATCGACGCTCGCGGAGACTGTCTTCGTTTCAACCTGGCTAGTTTGGAGGGGATCGTTCCTATGCGCATTATCCAAAACCGCCGTACGTTTGTTGCAGGTCTCGCAGTGGCCGCAATGGGCCTATTCAACTGTCGCTCATCACAAGCTGCAGGCGAGGCTCCGCCCGAAACAACTTCGGTCCGTTTGCCAAAAGTATTTCCGGCAAGCTGTGATGCTGCAAACTATGTTGCGGCAGAGCTTTTGCGCAGCGAAGGGCTGAGCGATGCTCGGTACGTAGAGATTGAGGCGGGCGTTGATTCTGCTAAGTGGATCGCCGAGGGAAAACTCGATTTCGATGTAAACTATGGCCCAACCCACCTAAAATCGATCGAAACTGGAGTGCCAATTGTCGTGCTGATGGGCCTGCACTCCGGCTGCCTTGAATTGTTTGCCAATGAGAGCATCAACAGCATTCTCGAACTCAAGGGCAAGAGGGTAGGGGTGTTCTCCACGAATTCCAGCCCGCATGTTCTGATAAGAATAATGACCGATTACGTTGGACTCGATCCTGAGCGCGATTTCGAGTGGGTCATCAGTCCAGACAAAAGTCCGATGGAGCTATTTATTGGGGGACAAATCGATGCGTTTCTAGCGACGCCCCCGGAACCGCAGGAGCTACGTGCCAAAAATATCGGCCACACCATCTTGAACACTACGATCGATCATCCCTGGTCGGAATACTATTGCTGCATGTTGGCCGGCACCACCGATTACGTCGCCAAATATCCCGCGACTACCAAGCGTGTTCTGCGGGCACTTTGTAAGGCGGCAGATATTTGCTTTGCCGATCCCCAAGCAGCCGCAAAAACTCTAATGGAGGGCGGCTTTGCTGCCAACTTTGAGTATACATTTCAGTCATTGAAAGACGTTCGCTATGACAGATGGCGGGACTTTGATCCCGAGGATACCCTGCGATTCTTTGCACTACGCATGTATGAGGCGGGGATGATCCAGACAGCTCCACAGCAGCTGCTTACTGGCGGAACAAATTGGACCTTCCTCAATGAACTCAAGCGCGAGATGAAAACCTAATCGTGCAATAAGCCTAAGCAACACTCCCCACGATGCCTGGCAAATCTGGCTAGGGCTCGCCTTGAAAACCATCATTGTCTTTTCATCGGCTTCGTCAAGCGCACTGACGACTACGCCCGACTGTGATTTTGCGCACAGCTTTCCTGAGCATCGAGCCTCATAGTCATCGACAGATCGAGTTCGCGCTTCATCAATGGAGACAATCATGTATCACGCGGTATTCCGACGATACATCGGCGACCCATTTGACGCATGGTGCACGGTACTGAGAAATTGGAGCGAGCTTCGCAAGGTTCGCAAGGAAAGCAGAAGGCGTGCCGAACTTGCGTCACACCTCGATGCGCATATTCTCAAAGACATCGGTATCGGCGACTGTAGACCGTCGCGGGTGGCAGGCCGTAATGACAACCCTTATCAGCTCTTGGTAGAGGCTTTCGTAAGGAAGGACCGAAGCGAATTCAGTTCACGGCTTCTAACCGACTTGTAACACCAGACCAGATCGGCTACGTGCTCACTTAATTCTCCATATGAGCGATCGTATCGATGACAAGAAGGACGTAACGCCATCCGCCGATGGAAGGATCGGTATCCCGGGAGGTTACCGAGCCGGCATCATTACGGCGATTACGGTGCTTTTGGGCTTTTCACTCACCTTTCTGCGCTTCTGGGGTTTCGAGTCGACCGGTAGCTGGACTGTTCGATCCCTTATCTCGACCGCGGTATTGGTCTTGGCAGTTGTCCTGCAAATTGTTGCACTTATCAGATCCCTTCGGTTGGAGGATGACAGGGCGAGTGAGTATCGCAAGACGGTCGCCTGGTTCACCGCTTCCGCCATTGCGCTGCTCATCGGCTTTCTCCTTGCTGGAGTCGAAGCTTCGATTTGATACCGTCTTACAGAACGGGTCAGCTCACGATGCCGGCGAACCTTGACGGCCTGTGAGCCTACTGATGGAAATGCGAAAATAGATCGGCTCAAGCGGCCGTGTCTGCCCTTCAACCAGTGTCGTGGCATAGCCCGGTTCCCACCAGTTTGCAGGCTTCGCCAAGAGATCGTGGGCGGTCGCACGATCCTGATTGTCTGTCAGTTCCTTATACTTTCCAAAGACAACAACGCTTTGCCAATGCCGACGAGTAATAATCTCGTCTACCTGCAGGCACACGAGCGGGTTAGCGCGCATCCAGTCAACCTTTTGGCCCACGGTGGTGAAGCTATAAATGGAGTTTGCACTGTAAGCGAACGAGATGGGAACTATGTAAGGCTGCGAGTCTTTCACACAGGCCAAACGGCCAATGCCGATGCGCTTAAGTAGTTCTATGCACGCCTGCGAGGTGATGTCTTCGATCATCATTCGCGCATCTCCTTATCAAACGTCCAACCGGCGGCTGGCTACGCCGAACCATATCGCAATGCCAGCAAGCACAACCGCCAGAACGCGGCGGATCATCGTTCTTCGAGTTGCGTCTTCAAGAAGGGGCCGCGCGGTTCCGGCAAGCGCAACGATAGTCAGATGCACTGCGGTGGCAATAACTACGTAAATAACTGACAAGGTCACTGTCTGTCCCGCGATATTTCTGGAACATGTTAGGGCCGGGAGTCAGCTCAATGACAAGGCAGGTCGCAGCAAAGGTGATCAATGTCGCAAGTGGAATAGAAAGCACAGCGAGCCTTGGCTTGAGCGGTTTGGGCAGGAACGTCAAACGCGCAGTTTTGCGAGTTGCTAACATGCGCGGAGAGCCGCAGATCACCAAAGTTGTTGCGCGGTCGAGGGGCGGAGCGTAGTGAGAACGGGATGGGAAGGGACTCGGTACTGTGCGGACGATGTTCAACCGGGTTGTAAACCTTTAATAATGCGCCACTTTGAAATGCCGGTTGCACCCTGCATCCTCAGGTTAACCCTTTGGACCCAAGCTAAACACCAGCTGCCGCGTGGACCGACTATCAGTCTGACCAATCGTTCAGTTTTGTTCACCCATTCCATTTCTCTTGCCTTTCTTCTGAGAGCTGTTGCAATCATTGTGGCGGGCCTGGTGTTACTCCGTTTGCGTGTACCGGTAGAATGAGCGCCGTCGACATAGCTTTTCGAAGCGTGACCAAGACATATGGCGACGTCGTCGCGGTCAATGATGTCAATCTGGATATCCCCAAGGGGGCATTCGTTTCATTGCTCGGTCCTTCAGGCTGCGGGAAGACGACTTCGCTTAGGATCATGGCCGGCTTTGAGCAACCCAGCAGTGGCGATGTGTTCATCGCGGGACAATCGGTCGTCGGCGTGCCGGCCTATCGTCGACCGGTGAACATGGTGTTTCAGAGCTACGCCCTATTTCCGCATTTCAACGTTTTCGACAATGTTGCCTTTGGTCTCAGACAAAAGTCGCCAAGGCCTGATCGAGGCAAGCTCGATTTGCAGGTGAAAGAGGCGCTCGAGCTCGTTAGACTGGGCGGATACGGCAGTCGACGCATCTGGGAGCTTTCCGGCGGCCAACAACAGCGTGTCGCCCTGGCGCGCGCCCTCATCAATCGGCCGCGCGTCCTATTGCTTGACGAACCTCTCGCCGCCCTTGATCGAAAGCTGCGGCGCGACATGCAGATCGAGTTGCAGAACCTGCAAAGCACGGTCGGCATCACCTTCGTACTGGTGACGCACGATCAGGAGGAAGCGCTGTCGATGAGCGACATCGTGTGCATAATGCGTGAGGGCAGGGTAGTGCAGTCGGGTGCTCCCAAGGCCCTCTATGATGAGCCTGCCAACAGATACGTGGCCGACTTCGTCGGGCGATCAAACTTCCTGAGCGGCCAGATTCTTGGCCGTTCGGGAGATCGTGTCGAGTTTCGGGCAGCCGACAGGACGCTCTATGGTCGAGTACCATCAACCGCTCAGCCCTTGCGCAATGGCGACCAGGCGGCTTTGATGATCAGGCCGGAACTCATTTCGATTTCCGCAAACGGGAAGAAGGTTCCGAACGCGACCGACATCGATGCCAAGATCAAGAACCGGATATTCCTTGGCGAGCACACGGAGTATCTGGTTGACGCTGCCGGGTTGGGTGACATGCTGGTCCTTACGCCCAAGAAGGAAGACGTGGGCAGCGGATTTGCACCCGGCGATACGGTGGTTTTAGGCTGGACTGAGAACGCAGCCCTTGTGCTTGCAGATACCTAGGAGGGTTAGATGAGCAAGAAAGTAACGGACGAGACTGTTTCGGCACAAAAACTGATGGACGAGCTTTACCGCTATAAGAAAGGCTCGGTTACGCGTCGGCATTTTCTTGGCGTGACCGGGCTTGGCGTGGCGAGCGCTGTCATGGCGACGGCAATGCCGGGCCTGAAACCACGCAGCGCGCACGCCGCGATTTCCGGCAAAGTGTCTCTTTGCACCTGGCCCAACTACCACAATCAGGCGAATTTCGACCAGTTCACGAAAGACACGGGCGTTCCGGTGCAGGTTACGATATTCGGCTCGAATGAGGAAATGCTGGCGAAGCTTCAAGCCGGCGGAACCGGCTGGGATGTGTTCGTGCCGACCAACTACACAATTTCAACCTATGTGAAGCTTGGGCTGATCGACCCGCTCGATCTGTCGCGTCTGCCCAATTTCGATGCCTCGACCAATGATGCCCGCTTTACCGGCGAGGGCACGGTGGATGGCACTGTCTACGCTGTTCCGAAGGACTGGGGCACGACCGGATATGCCGTCAACACCAAAACCGTCTCCGAGGACATGACCACCTGGAAGCAATTTTGGGATCTGACGCAATCAAAGTATTCGGGCAAAGTCACGGTGCATGACTACCAATTGACGACCATCGGCAATGCGCTGAAATATTTCGGATACTCCTTCAACTCGATCGATCCGAAGGAGCTGGCCGATGCCGAAAAGCTGTTGATAGCGGTAAAGCCGCATCTCTTCGCCATCACGTCCGACTACCAGCCCGCCATGCGCAACGGCGATGCGGTCATGGCTATGTGCTGGACGGGCGATGGCGTTCAGCTGTCGCGCGACCTGCCTGAAATCAAATACGTCATCGGGAAAGAAGGCGGCGAAATCTGGACCGACTTCTTCGCAATCCCGAAGGATGCGCCCAACAAGGACGCCGCCTATGCCTTGATCGATTTTCTCGAGACACCGGCGGTGAATGCGAAAGAGGTTGAGGCGCATGGCTATCCGCCCACCGACAGCCGCGTCACTTCGCTGTTGCCGGAGACCATGACCAAGAACCCGATCCTCTATCCCGCCGCCGACCTTCTCACCAACCTCGAATTCGGTGCAGCGGCCACACTAACCGATCCGGCCCGGGCCGAACTTATCGCCCGGTTCAAGTCGGCCTGAGCATGAGCGGCGGCACCCTTGACTTGAAGGCTGCCGCCCCTCTCGGTGAGGGTCTGGCACCGGCAGCCTCAAGGAAAACCAACAGATCATTATGGGTGACGGCGTTGCTGGTCAGCCCCGCCGCCACCATGTTCCTGTTTCTGTTGGTTGTGCCGCTGATCATCGTTCTCATCTTCAGCTTTGGCGAGCGCGCCGATGCCGGGGGCTATGCGCCCGCCTTTAGCTTCGAAAACTATCTGAATCTCGGCGCACGAAGCAAAGCCTTCACCAATACGTTGATACTTGCACCGCTGGCTACGTTGCTAACGGCAGTCTTTGCCTATCCGATGGCGTATTTCCTCGCCATAAAATGCAGTCCCCAGTGGCGCATAACGCTGCTCATTCTGGTCATTGTTCCGTTCTGGACCAGCCAGCTCCTGCGCTATTACGCGTGGATCATGATCTTGGGGTCGAAGGGGATTCCGGCATATCTGGAGTTGATTGGCATCGAGGGCGTCAGGATCATCAACACGCCGTGGTCGGTGCTCATTGGAGCGGTCTACGGTTTCCTTCCGATCATGGTTTTGCCGATCTACGTCAGCCTCGAGAGGCTGGATAAACGACTGTTAGAAGCGGCGGAAGATCTCGGCGCCACGCCAATTCGATCCTTCCTGCAGGTAACGTTGCCGCTATCGCTGCCGGGCGTTGCGACCGGGTCGATGCTTACCTTCATCCTGCTTATGGGAGATTTCATCCTTCCGGCGTTTCTGGGGGGCGGCAAGGTATTCTTCATCGGCAACGCGCTTGTTGACCTGTTCCTTCAATCGCGAAACTGGCCGTTCGGCTCGGCGGTTGCCATGACATTGGTCCTCATCATGTTTGTGACGGTGTATATCTATATGCGCGTCGTCCTGGGCAAGGCAGGCTCGCGCAATCCGGCGACGGTTTGATCATGCGCATCTATGCTGCACTCATCTATGTCTTCCTTTACTTACCCATTTCGCTGATCGTTTTTTTCAGCTTCAACTCGGGCCGGTATGCCATGGATTGGCAAGGCTTCTCGACGCAATGGTACAGGACGGCGTGGAACAACCCCCTCGTCATGGAGGCTTTGAGCACGAGCCTGATCATTGCGGGGTCGAACGCAATCATTTCGGTGATCATCGGCACCGCGGCGGCGATCGGACTCCAGCGCCTTCGCAGCCGCTTTCTATCCCAGATGTTTGATGGCTTGATCTATACCGCGATCATCGTTCCAAGCATCGTCATTGGCATCGCCACGCTGATTGCCTGCGTTACCTTGTTCAGTGCGGTCAATCCGATTCTAGCTTTTATTTTTTCCAGCACTCCGCCGCCCCGGCTTCAGCTCGGGATATGGACGGTGATCGCGTCGCATGTGCTTTTCAACCTGGCGGTTGTAGTCCTGGTGGTGAGGGCGAGACTTGCGAGTCTCGACAAGGATCTTATTGAGGCGGCGCAGGACCTCTATGCCACTCCCATTGGCGTCTTCAGGCAGGTGCTCTTCCCACTCCTGCTTCCCTCTATTGTTGCGGGCGGGTTACTTTCGTTCACCTTCAGTCTTGAAGACTACATCATCGCATCCTTCGTGGCGGGTCCGAACACCACTTTGCCGATCTATGTGTTCGCTTCCATTCGGCGCGGAGTGACGCCCGAGATCAATGCCATCGGGACGGTCATTCTCTTCGCTTCCTTCTCACTTTTGTTCATTGCGCAATGGCTGCTGCGCCGAAGCGAAAACAAGACCCGCCAGATGCCAGCGTAGGCAGCGGGCAGCCGTCAAACGTGGATGGAAGCGCTCTCGTTAGCGCGTGGCGGAGTCAGTCCCCGAACCGACCGCTCGTCATCGCCAGCACCACGGCGCACAGGCTCACCAGGTTAATGGCGCCGATCCACAAGATGAAATCTGACGCAATGGTCATCCGACTCCTTCCAGCTGAGCCTTGGGGCTTGCTAGCGGATCAGGCTGCCTTGAGACGGACGCGCGGCTTGCCTTCCTTGTAGTAGCCAACCAGCCAAGACCCTTGACGAGTAATCGAGCCGCACTTGGTTTTCTGGAACATCATGACCTTGAAAACGAGACAGAGATTGTCACCGGCCACATACCACTTGCCAGAATATCGGCGCCCGTCGATGGAGCCGCTGACCGTGCCATTTTGCTTGAGCGATATGTGTAATTTCCTCTTGCCCTTCCAAGTGCCCACATAGAAGCCGGGAGCAAGATTTCTGATCTCCGATCCCGACAGCTTGGAACCCGCTTGGCTCGGCATCGCCATTGAAACGAGCAGACTTAGAACGAGAAGCAACCGGTAGACCATGTGCCGCCTCATATCTTCAAGGTGTTGCAGCCCCCGAGTTTGGAAACGCTTCGCAGGGAAGCGTCTTGAGCGACTCACAAACAGGTCTTGTCCCCGGTGAACTTTTCGTCTCGCAAATAGTCGCGGGTCAAATTACAAAGCGGGGGCTTGCGCATTTTCTTGTCTTGCTGTTGCAGGAATACCTTGGTCCAAGGCGGCGCGGCCAACAGACTTCGAGAAAGCCTTTGTTTGTTCGGGTCTCACGCGTTATTCTTTGCCTCGGGCAGAGCCGGACAAATCAACGAATCCGCGCGATCTGGAGAGAGCTGCCCGTGTCGAATACTTTAACAGCAGACGCCTTAGGCAAATCCAGTGAAGTTCGAGGATGCAAAAAGGCATCTTACGGGCATCCCTCATCTGGGGGATGTTCAGGCCTGGGAACTCTACCAGTTCGTGCGACGAGAAAAGCCGCACTCGTGTCTCGAGCTTGGCCATGCACATGGCGTGTCGAGCTGTTACATTGCGGCCGCCCTGGATGAGGTCGGGGGTCATCTGGATACGGTGGATTTGCTAAGCGCTGCCGACCGGGTTCCCAACCTTGAGAGCCTGTTGGCGGATATGGGGCTTGGCCACATCGTGTCCATTCATCGCGAGGTGAACTCCTATACCTGGTTCCTGAAAAAGAAAATCGCGAATCAGTCGGCAAACGGAACTTGCGAGCCTTGCTACGATTTCTGTTTTGTGGACGGGGCGAAGAATTGGACCATCGATGGCCTGGCATTTTTTCTGATCGACAAGCTGCTCAGAAAAAACGGCTGGATCCTGTTTGACGACTACAACTTCACCTATGAGAAATATTCAAAACGCAGGGACGTGATGGATGGCATTACGATCCGCCAACTCGGCCCTGACGAGCGCGCCCAGGCCCATGTCGAGCTGATCTACGACCTGCTGGTACGCCAGCACCCGAGTTACTCAAACTTCATGGTGCAGAGCAAGTCCTGGGCATGGGCAAGAAAAGATGCAAGCGGGCCCCGGACCGTGGTGACCGACCGGCCGATCGGACAAGGCGTCTGAGCATCGCAGGATGAAGATCGCTCACGCGCCGCTTGCCAGGCGTTCGGCCGAGACGTGTGGCAAGGGCGACCGATCGTTACTGGCCTTCGAGTGCCATCAGCCTGTCCAGAGCTGCCTGCTGGGCTTTCTTGGCATCGCCAAAATTGGCCTGGGTCGCCAGCGCCTTCTGGAAGGCGGCGCGCGCGGCAACCTTATCGCCCTTTTTCTCGCGCAGCATCCCTAAGTACGTATTGGCCTCGATGTCACCCGGAGCGATGCTCAACGCCTTCTCGAAGTCGGCAAGCGCCTGATCATCTTCGTTCGACCTCAAATGAGCATAACCCCGAAACGTATAATACCAAGCCTTGGTGCCATCGATGGAGATCGCCTTGTCGAGGTCGCTCTTGACGCGATCCAGTTCACCCTTGTCAAGGTAGGTCAGGCCGCGCACCGCATAGGCATAGGCATAATTCGCATTGGACTCGATTGCCGAATTCAAATCGCTCAAGGCCTGATCGAGATTTCCCAGATTCCTGTAGGCGTATCCGCGGGACGCCTTTGCCTCGACATATTGGGGATTGATGATGAGGGCGCGGGTGAGATCGGCGACGGCTTTCTGAAATTCGTCGCGATTAATGTAGGCCGAGGCTCGGTTGACGTAGACCCAGGCGTTGGTGGCGTCTATGGAGATCGCCTTGTCGAAATCGCTCTCGGCCCTGTCCAGCTCGCCCTTTTCCAGCAGAATCGAACCGCGCACGGCATAGGCATAGGCATAGTCGGGATTGGCCTCGATGGCGGAATTGAGATCGGCGAGAGCCTTGTCCACCTTTCCCTGGTATTTGTACGCATACCCGCGCGACGCCTTGGCCTCGACATAGTTGGGATTGATGAGCAGCGCCCTGGTTAGGTCTGCGACCGCCTTGTCGAATTCGTCCCGATTGAGATGGGCCAAAGCGCGATTGAAATAGGCCCAGGCGTAGCGCGGATCGAGGAGGATCGCGGTGCTCAGCTCTTCGACCGCCTGACTGTCCAATCCCTTCAGACGCAGGGCGAAACCCTTGGTGCCATGCGCCGCGGCAAAATTCGGATCAATGGAGAGAGCCCGGTCTGCGGCCGCAATAGCTTCGTCATAGGCACCCTTGTTGGAATAGACGGACGCAAGTCCACTCTGACAATATTTCTCGTTGGGAGCAATTTTCAGGCATTCCGAATAGTCGGCAATGGCTTTGTCATAGTCGGCAAGGCCGTCGTACGCCCAGCCACGATTGGCGAGGGCAAGGGCGCGGTCGACGCCGTCGAGCTTGCCACTGTCGAGCAGTCTCGTGCACGCCGCTGCCGATTTCTTGTAGTCGTTGCCCTTGCAATCATCCCAGTCGCGCGACTGAGCGGCGGCCTCGATGCTTGATGCCACCAATACAGCCGAAAGACCCATCACCGTGATGCGCATAGGAATACTCTCCCGGAGCCTTCGTCCCAGATTTTCCGGTATTTCCGCGCCGCCCATTGGAAGAAGTCAAGCCTTCTCTGGGCACCAGAGAAACCAACACTCGCGCTATCGGCGGGGTGCTTTCCTGGCTGGTCGCTTTCTTCCCGGGAACGGGTGAACATTTGCAGTACCGCCTACGCTTTGGCGCAGTGCGGATTTCAGATCGGTCGGCCGGCGATGCTTTCTCAGCAGGTCGCTGAAGGCTTCGGTTGCCAGGGTCTGAAAATCCACGCCCCGGTCGCTGGCCAAAAGCGCGATGGCCGACCATGTCTTTTCATCGAATTGGACCCGCTTGCCGGGCATCTGACATTTCTCCGTTGCGAACCAAGCGGAAACATAGGTGGCTTTAAAGCGGCCGGTCAATCGGAAGAACGGGGGTCCTTGGAACTTTGGTGAAGGGCGAGGAGTTCTTATGTTCCGGAAACATGGGCAACGGCATGCCGACATCGATGGCGGTTGGTGAGGTCGAACGCAAGGCGATCGAGGATCTCGGTCTGCGCCGGATCGATACGAGCGAACTCAAGGTCGAACGCGTCGTTGAAAACGGCCGGTTCAGCTTTCTGAAGGGCGGAAGGCCGCTCGCCGGGCGGCGCGATCTCAAGCGGATCGCCGAGCTCGTGATCCCACCGGCATGGACGGATGTCCGCGTCGCCGTCGATCAAGATGCCCATCTGCAAGTCGTGGGGCGGGACAGCGCTGGCCGACTGCAATACATCTACCACAGTGCCTGGGAAGATGTGCGGGCCGCATCAAAGGCCTTCCGGCTCATACAACTGGGACAGGCGCTGCCCGCCTTGCGGGCGACCATTGACAGTGACCTAGGGAGCGAGAATGCAAATCTTTCGCTGGCGACAGCGGCGCGTCTCGTCGATCTTCTTCGCTTCCGGGCGGGGCACGAAACCTATGCGGGCGAGGAAGGCGGCAGGGGAGTGGCAACACTTCTGAAGCGACACCTGCGGATAGACGGAGAGACCATTCGATTCTGCTTTCGGGGAAAGGGCGGAAAGCGAATCGAAAAAAGTTACACGGACGGCAGACTGGCAGATGTGTTGGCAGAACTCAGGCGGCTGCGGGGAAGGCGGCTTTTCAAGGTGAAAGGGCAGGATGGCTATCGCCCGATGACGGCTTCCGATTTGAATTCATATCTCGCACAGGCTTCGGGCAAGCCGGTGACCGCGAAAGACTTTCGCACACTCTATGGCTCGGCGACCGCATTGGATCAGCTGTCGCAAATCGGACATCCGGAGAGCCGCACGGCCAGTCGTCGGACAATTGCCGAGGTTGCGCGCACCATCAGCGCCGAGTTGGCTAATACGCCGGCGGTGACGAGGAAAAGCTATATCCACCCTTCGATCATCGAGAAATTCGAAGCATGCGAGCTTGCCGGGACAGGAAATTTCCGCACTCGGAGGGGACTCAGCGCAGCGGAATCGAATCTCATGCGATTTTTGGAGAGTGAAGCGGGCTGAAGGACTGCGGGGGAGTATGCTTACGTCGGCTATTTCTTCGACCTAAAACGAGGCGGACGGTAGAGAGGCGAGCTGGGCTGGAATGGGGTGTAGCCGATAATTCGCCCGGTGAAATAAACTCGCTCGGGCGCGCTTGCGGCATCGGGATTGCGCTTGACCGCTGCGCGACGGGCTGCAAGCTCGTCCGCGGCTATCATGAAACCACCGTATCGGTGCCAAGTTGTCCGACCGGTGCGACGATATACGCGGATCAGCACTTTCCCGTTTGTCCGGTCTGCCTCGGCAACAAAAGTTCGATTTCCAAAGGCGATGATGGGGTAGTCCTCGGCCAAGGCAACCGGCGAAAATGCAAGCAGTCCGGCAAGAGCGGCCAGTAAACCCAAAAGGCGCTTGAATTTATCCATGCTGGTGGAATTACGATTTTAGGGGCGATGATACTACTGCACGGGACAGAAATGTGATAGTAGTCGCGCCCTGGGCTGATCGACACATTAGCGGTGGGTTGTAGGGTTCAGAGTTCCCCCAGTCTCGCCGCCCCTTTCAATTATCTGCAGTGGGAGGCAGACCATGAAATCAGTGCGGCACCATAACGACGAGCGCAAGACATCTGGAAGGCAGCAGTGGGCGGCTGCGGAGAACGCCACCAATCTTTTCGCTCTGGCGGCCAGGTGGCAGCAAGAATTGTTGCGTTTCGGGGAGCTAAGACTGAGCAGATACGTCGAGCATGCAGGACGACTGTGCGACTGCAGAAGCGCGACCGATCTCGTGGCAGCGCAAGCAGGTTTCCTGCAACAAATGATATCGGACTACAGGTCGGAAGCGGATTTATTCTTCCTCAAGGTCCCGAATGCGGCGTCACTGGACACGTCGCCGCTTGCTGACTCATACGAATCGACAATCCTCAAGGCACAGGAAGACGCAGCCCAGATCATCGACCTGGCGAAACAGCAAGCCCGACGCATCCTTGGGGAAGCGGCGCATCAGTCGAGTTCAGCGATCTCAGCGACTGCTCGTCGCAAGCGGGCGAATAAGGGGTGATCCAACTCAGGCTCGCTGTTTCGTAGCCAGTCCCCAGACGAACAAAACGATCAAGGCACCTACGACGGCCCCGATCAAACCGGCGCCCTCGCCGGGTCGGTACCATCCCAGCGCCTGGCCGAGATAACTTGCAACGAAAGCGCCGGCGATGCCGAGCAAGGTCGTCAGAATGAAGCCCGAGGGCTCATTCTTGCCCGGCATGATGAATTTGGCGATGATACCGGCAACGAAACCGATGATGATTGTCCAAATAATACCCATGGGTCTGTTTCCGTACGGGATTTCCAATCTTCTGGCCGTGCGCTCTGAGCAATGGGTGGCACGGCAGTTCGTTCCCTAGGCCTCTTACTTGCGGAACATTTCCATCATGTCCCAGTTGTCTCAAGCGATCAATGGAGAACTGAGATGGCTCGCGGAATGCCTTCGATGGTTGCGCTTCTTGGACTTCTGGCAGTGGCAGGCTACCAAAACCGGGAAAAGCTTGCAGAACTGATAGGCAACTTAAAGCAACGACAAGACGGCCAAGCTGGTGAACGCCCCGTTCCGGGCGGTCTTGGCGGGGTGCTCGAGAATCTCGGCGGTGTTCTCGGCGGTAGCAGCGCCGGCAGCGTTCTGAGCGGCGGATTGGGCGATCTGCTGGAGCAGTTCCGGCAAAACGGACAGGGTGCCGCGGCGGACTCATGGGTCAGACGAGGCCCGAATCAACCCATAGCGCCTGATCAGCTCGAGCGCGCCATCGGTGCCGACGTCCTAGCAATGCTCACGCAACGGACCGGACTGTCGCGAGAGGAATTGCTTTCAAGATTGGCGAGAGAGCTGCCGGAGGCCGTGGACAAGTACACGCCTGAAGGCCGAATTCCGACACCGGAGGAAGCCGACCGACTCGCCTAACCCTGCGGCGCCTTGTGTTGACCGCGCAGACGGGCGGCGAGAGAAATGACGTTGGCGACGCCTCGCAACGGCCTAGATGCGGGTACAACCGGGCGCGGTTCGGTGCCAGTGGCCTCGGCTACTGTTTCGACGATTTCAGTTGAGCTTGCGATGGGCCCTTGGGCTGCCGCTCCAGATTTGAGAACTGCAACCGATTCGCCAGTGGCGGGTATTTCGGTCAAACCTGGTTGCTCCGTGACCGGGGGCTTTGAGGAGCTCTCGGGGCTTGCGTTGTCAACATTCAGATTGAACTCGGCGAGTCGGGCGTTGAAACTTTCGTC
Source organism: Aestuariivirgaceae bacterium (assembly GCA_036555325.1). Classification (GTDB taxonomy): domain Bacteria; phylum Pseudomonadota; class Alphaproteobacteria; order Rhizobiales; family Aestuariivirgaceae; genus DATBLQ01. The sequence goes on from DATBLQ010000051.1 coordinate 16,529, forward strand.
AAGCCTCTTCAACTCGTTCTCGAGTTCGGCGGTTTCGCGCTCGGCGACTTTCAACTGCTGTTCGAGGTTGCGGCTACTTGTTTCAAGCTCCGCCAGAGCCTCACCCTTGGCCACGGTTGTCGAAGTTTGCTGAAGCGCTGTGCTGCCTGCGCCGGCCGCCGCTGGCGAGGCCGAGGGCTCAACCGCAGAATGCGCGACGATTTCCGATTTGAGAGATTCCAATTCACTCTTTTGAGTCTGCAAATGCTGACGCTGGGTCTCGATCTGGGTCGACAGCGATGTGAGATCGTCTATGCGCTTCTTGAGGCGATCCGGCGCTGAAAGCGAATCGGGATGAAACAGGCTTCCGGTTGCTTCGCGATCGGCGATGTCCTTCTTCATGGCAGCAATCTGCCGATTGCGTTCAGTGAGTTCGGCGCGAAGTTTCTCCATAACCTGCGAAAGCTTGTGTATTTCCTCGTCGCGGCCGCGCAATTGTTCCTTCAGCTGTTGAACTGAGGCGGTGCGAGAGGTCAGCTCGGATTCGAGGGGTGCGAGCTGAACCCGCAGCGACTGAAGTTCGCCTTCGCGTTCGTTAATCAGCTTGTCGCGAATCCGCAGCTCGGAAATCAAATGGTCGATACGGTTGCGGTTGCGGGAGACTTCCGCCATCTGCTCGGCAAGCCTGGTTTTGAGATCGGTCATTCGAAGCTCAAGCTTGCGCGACAGCATGGCATATTCGGCTCGGAGCCGGTCGCGGTCGGCCTGAAGCTCGGCAATGGTGGTGGGCGTTGCGCGCTGCATGCGCTTCTTGCCCAGGCCCAACGCAAAGACCCAGGTCAAACGCCCCAGAAACAGCGCGATCAATGCTGCGACGGCAAAACCGAGTGCCACCAGCATGATGGTCTCGATCTGAGACATGCACCTTTCCTACAGCAACATCAGCAACCCCGCCCGCCGGCGAAGCATAGAGCGCTTGAGTCTCGCGATGCCAAGAAAAAAGCAAGGATAATTTTACGATTGCAGGGCCCTTGGTTACCTGGCCGGCCTTGGCAAATCGGCAATTTCCTGTCTGCAGACGGCTGAAATCTAAAAAGGATTCCAGCTCGGGTGGTTGGAATATTTAAGGTAGCCTGCGTTAACCCCGAGCCTCATTCCAAGGCCGGTGCGGATGGGTGCCAGCCTAACCGTCCCGGATTGTTGGAAATTCACGCCCAGGCCACCCACCACATAGGCCGTACCCTCGACCCCGGCAAATCGCCTGTAGATATCGTCGGGGTGCTCGAGTCCGTACACCAGCACCAGGACACGCGAGCCGTTTCCCCCAAAGTCGAGGCCGATCGAAGGCCCCTGCCAATAGACCTTTTTCCGGAGGCCGTTCTTCATGAACAGCGTTCCCTCACCGTAACGCAGTCCGCCTACAAAGGCGCCCGATCCCTCTTCGCCGATAATATAGCCGTTCGGTTCGCCATGGCGGCGAAAGGCGTATTCGACCACGCCCGCCACTTCCTTGGTGGCGCGGCCAAATACCCTGTGCCCTTTGTCAACAATCTCCTGTGAGGTGTACGTTTCAGACTGCTCCGGCGAAGTTGAGGCAGTCACGGCCCCGGATGGCAACGCATCGGACAACACCATGACCAGTGCCGCAATCAGGCTCAAAGCAAGATGGCTTAAGCGATTTCGTTTCTCGGACATCTCGAACCCCACACACGTCCTGTTGCCTGGCTCAAGTCGTAGCAGAGGCGCACTTCCAAACGGTTAAGAGAGGGTTATGGGACCAGAAGCAATGAACGAAGGGTTTGTGAACCCGCGCTCCCGTTTTCCATAGGCAAGCGCTTCTCCAGCTTCCGTCAGCACTTTGCCGCCAGCGGCCGATAGGATTGCGTGGCCGGCAGCGGTGTCCCATTCCATCGTGGGGCCGAAACGCGGATACACGTCCGCCTCACCGGCAGCAATCAGGCAAAATTTCAATGACGACCCTGCGCAGACGATTTCGGAGATATTGTGAGATTTCAGCCAATCCTCGGTCCGCCCATCTCTGTGGGACCTGCTGGCCACGGCGCGGAGGCGACCTTTCGCAAGTTTCGCGGCGGACAATCGGCGGTGGCAGGGGTTCGACAGTTGTCCTTCCGCGGTCAGGGAGGCTTCAAAGGCGCCTGTCTCGGTGGCTGCCCAGAAGAGACGCGGCAAAGCAGGGGCGAACACGATGCCCAGCACGGGTTTGTCGTTCTCGATCAATGCTATGTTCACGGTGAACTCGCCGTTGCGACTCAAGAATTCCTTCGTCCCGTCGAGGGGGTCGATCAGGAAATATCTGTTTCCAGGCGGGGGAATGACACCCGCTGCAACACGTTCCTCAGAAATGGCCGGAATTTCCGGGGCAAGCCTTTCGAGGCCGGCAAGAATTATTGCTTCGGCCAACAGATCGGCTTCGGTGACGGGGCTTGTGTCCTCTTTCCAACGGATTTGGGGATCATGCCCATAGATCGCCATGATAGCCCTACCGGCGTCGACGGCCAGATCCAGGATCCCGGCCAGGAGGGGTGAAGGCGCAGGCTTGCTCATTGATGGAATGAAGGGGCAAAGCTTATCAGGATTGGCCTTGATCGTAGGCTTCGTGTATCAGGTCGCCGGGAATACTACTGGAGTGATTCATGAGCGGCAATCAAGTGTTGAGCGATCTCGATCTCGCGGCTCTCCTTTGCAGCAGAGTCTGCCACGACATCATCTCGCCGGTCGGCGCCATCGCCAACGGCCTAGAGGTCCTCGAAGACGAGGATGACGAAGACATGAAAAAAGTGGCCATGGACCTCGTGCGCAGATCAGCTCGCCAGGCCTCGGCAAAACTGCAGTTTTGCCGAATTGCATTTGGTGCGGCGGGGTCTGCGGGCGCGTCCTTGGACCTGGGCGAGGCGGGGGACACGGCGAAGGCGTTCCTTGGCGAGGAAAAGGTCAAGCTCGATTGGCAGGCGCCGCGGATAGCGCTGCCCAAGACCGAGGTGAAGCTCTTGCTGAACATGATGCTTCTCGGCATATCTGCGGTTCCGAGGGGAGGGACGGTTTTGGTCGCTCTGGAGGAAGGCGCGCCCATGGTACGGGCGTCGGGCGAAAGCGCAAGAGTGCCTGAAAGCGTAGCCAAGCTGTTGAAAGGGGAGTTCGATGCCGCAGAACTCGACGCGAGGCTGGTGCAACCCTATTACACGCTCAGACTGGCGCAACAGTCGGGATTTGAAGTCAAGATCGCCGCGGAAGGGAACAAGGTGACACTCGAAGCGCGGCGGCTGGAAGAAAAGGCGGCGTAGTTGAAACGCAAGCGGGAGAAGTGCCCCTTCACTTTTTAGGATTTTGCGTGCTGATAAGGACTATTCGCTGCTTTAGCCCTAGGCGGTCTCGCGCAGGTCGGACGGCGCATCGCCGTTCTCGCGCAAGACGTAACCACGGCCCCACACGGTTTCAATGTAGTTCTTGCCACCGGCGGCAACGGCGAGCTTCTTGCGAAGCTTGCAAATGAAAACGTCGATGATCTTCAGCTCGGGCTCGTCCATTCCCCCATAGAGGTGGTTCAAGAACATTTCCTTGGTGAGCGTGGTTCCCTTGCGCAAGGAGAGCAGCTCGAGCATTTGATATTCCTTGCCAGTCAAGTGCACGCGCTGGCCGCCGACCTCGACCGTCTTGGTGTCGAGATTGACCACCAGATCGCCGGTGGTGATAACCGACTGCGCATGGCCCTTCGAACGGCGCACAACGGCATGAATGCGCGCCACAAGCTCGTCCTTGTGGAACGGCTTGGTCATATAGTCGTCTGCGCCGAAGCCGAGGCCCTTGACCTTGTCCTCGATGCCAGCAAGCCCTGAAAGGATCAGAATCGGCGTGTTCACCTTGCTGACGCGCAATGACTTCAAAACCTCATAGCCGCTCATGTCGGGGAGATTGAGGTCGAGCAAAATGATGTCGTAATCGTAGAGCTTGCCGAGATCGACACCTTCTTCGCCGAGATCGGTGGTGTAGACGTTGAAACCCTCCGACTTCAGCATCAGTTCGATGCTTTGGGCAGTGGCGGTGTCGTCTTCTATGAGAAGCACCCTCATAAGAATCCCCTTCAATTCAGACCAGCGGCACGAGCGACGTTACCAGCGGACACGCACTTCAAACGAGGCTCAACCCGTCGGTTAATGCTGCTAGTTAAGATACTCTGAGAAAGGTTAACAAAACCTAATTCATCTAGTCCACTGAAGGACTTCACTCGCCCAAGACGCGCATAATTGTTGCTCGATGACCTGGGCGAACACACTCAAATTGCGAACGCAGCACCGGTCCAGATTAGTCCTTATGTTGGTTCGAATCCAGGGTTTACCGAGCCTTAAGGCAGGTCGTTCACAATCACTCTGGGCCGGAATGTTTCAGCCTAGTCGATTCGTGCCAGGCTGAAAAGGGAAAGCTCCGGGTTGCAACGTGGAAGATCGTAATCCGCACTTGTGAAAGAGGCCTTGGTCATGCGTTCGAAAGACAATCTGCTTCGCCTTCACCGCTTCAAACTCGAAGAACGTCGCCGCCAGGTGGCAGAAATAGAACAGATGATAGCGGAGTTCCTAAGGAAGCAAGACGAGCTTGAAGCCCACATCCGCATGGAAGAAAACCGAAACGGGGTGTCCGATCCGGCGCATTTCAACTATTCGACATCGGCAAAGGCATCAAGGCTCAGACGCGACAACCTGCTTCGCTCAATCGGGGAACTGAAAGACCAGCTCGACAGCGCCAAGACGCTTCTGGCCGAAGAAGAAAGCGAATTGCGCAAGATAGAGCTGCTGGCTGAAAAGGAAGGCGAGGCCAGAGCCGAAGTTCCGGCGGTGCCGACTCCCCAGTCCGTGAGTTACATCCGCTAAGACGGACCCGGCGGGATATTCAGACAAAAGTGGCGCAACTTTTGGTACAGGGGTGCCGCGTCGTCGGCGATTCGCTGCAAGGATGACGGTAATTTGACGGTTGGTTCGGGCTTGCGCCTCTCGAATCCGGTCGAGGCATGAACCGAATTGTACCAATGACTCCCCCACAGGCCATCGAAGGGCTTGGGCCCCTTAGGCCAGGAGAGCATTGCCGGCAAAAAATCGATGTTCAGGGCCTGGCAGAGGGCGGGAAGAATGGAGTGCGGGTCGGCCAGCACGTCGTCGGCATCGATCACGACAGGGGGTACACCGCGCGCGCTGGCAACCAGTTCGAAGATTTCCCACTGCTCGACGATTCCAATATCGCGCAAAGAAACCTTCTCCCATTTGCGGATGTAGCTTGAAAGGACGCGCGCCGGATCGCGGATGAGAAAGGCGTTGGTCAGCTTCAGGATCCAGCGGCGGTCGTAGCCAGGCAGCATGTGGTGGGTCATGTGCTTCTGGTAGAACACGCTTTTCCCCGACAAGGGGGGGCCGACGCAGCGTGCCACCACCTCTTCATAGCGCGATTCATAGTGCGCCATGATTTCCGCCTTCAGGGGATGATCGTTGCCACGCTCTTTCAGGGAAAAGGCGTAGAAGGGTTCATCCCATACTTCGCAATCGGGACGGTTGCCGAAGGAATACATCATCGCAGTCGAGATATTGCGTGGCCCGGACCACATGGCGATGTTGACAGGCATTAGAGATGGCGCGTGGCTTCCTTGATGCAGAGATCCTGGTAGAGGGTTGTGAGCCGTTTGGTAATCTGGCCGCCGCCTCGCCATTCGCCCTTTTCGGCAAGGGGGGAATGGATGACGCGGCCGTCGACCTCGCGGACCGGAACGCAGCCGGCGAAGGTGCCGGTGACAAAAGCCTCATCGGCTCCATAAACGTCATAAAGGGAGAATTCCTTCTCGAAAACTGGGATATCGGCTTGGCGACAGAGGCGGATCATGTTGCCGCGGGTAATGCCTGGAATGCAATATTGCCCGGTGGAGGTCCAAACCTCATTGCGGCGCACGATGAAGAAGTGGGTTGAGTTGCACGTGGCGACGAAACCGTGGGGATCGAGCATCAGCGCTTCATCGGCTCCTGCGTTGGCGGCCTGAATGCAGGCGGTTATGCAATTGAGCTTCGAATGGGAATTGAGCTTCTGGTCCTGAACATCGGGATAGCCGCGACGGACATTGACGGTGAAGAGCTTAAGGCCGCGCCGTAAAAGCTCGGGATCGGGAAGCTTGTATTCAGGGATGATCACGATGGTCGCAGCACCGATGGTGACACGCGGGTCCTGGTAGGGAGTCGACTTGATGCCGCGCGTCACCATGAGCCGGATGTGGACGCCATCGTGCATCTTGTTGGCATCCAAGCAGGAAAAGAGCTGGCGTACGAGCTCGGCGGGTTTGAGACCGACATCCATGAAAATGGCTTTTGCTCCCTCATAGAGCCGCTCCACATGGGCCCTTAGAAAGGGGATGCCGCCGTTGACGAGGCGCATGCCCTCCCACACGCCGTCGCCCAAGATGAAGCCCGAATCAAAAACCGATACGACGGCCTCCTTGCGGGGAAACAACTTGCCGTTCACGGAAACCAGCACCGTTTCATTGCGGCGGTCAGCAAGAAATTCGTGGGTCCCTTTGGCCATGCTCTGCCCTTTTGCGCCGCCTGCTTATTGCAAGAATCGGGTGGCTGGTCAAAAGGCCCAGGGCTAAAGAGGCTTCCAAAAGGAGTGACACATGAGCCAATTTCGCGCCATAGGGATGGACAGCGACCTCGTTAAACGGTTGCGTGCAAGCCGGCTCGACCCGTTCGGGTCAGAGGCTGAGACATGGGTGGCAAACGATGGCCGGTTTCCCTGTCGGCACTGTCTTGATGAAGCCCGACATGGAAGCGAGGTTCTGCTGATTTCCTATCGGCCGCTGCAGCAGGACACGCCATTTGCCGCGAGGGGTCCGGTTTTCATCTGTGCCGAAGCGTGTGAAGGTTTCCAGCGCAGTCAGGAAGTTCCGGAAACCGTCCGGACGCGAGAGGTCAATCTTCGCGCCTACACTCCGGCAGGCAGGATGATCTATCGCCACTCGCGGCTGACACAAGGGGCCGAGGCACAGCATCACATCGCCGCAATGCTGGATGACAATGAAATCTCAGAAGTGCATGCGCACACGGCCCTGCATGGCTGTTTCTTGTGCAAATTCGTGCGCGCCTAGGGTTCGCCATCCGGGCGGCGCTTGCCAGGCGCGATCGTCGAATCCGGACCGGCCGAGCCGCTCGTTCATCAGTACACGGACGATTTCATCGCGTGCTGCACGATTGGCGCTGATGGCAAGAATTGCAAGATGCGGAAAATGCCGCGCCAGGCTTTAGGCGCGGTACTGCTGGATGCGAGTGGTGCGAAGTCCCGCCAGGCCGTGGCGATCTATCGACCGCTGCCAGCTTAGATATTCCTCAACGGTAAGGGTATACCGGTTGCACGCTTCTTCCAGGCTCAACAAGCCGCCGCGGACCGCGGCGACGACTTCGGCCTTGCGACGTATGACCCAGCGGCGGGTGCCGGGAGGCGGAAGGTCGGCAATGGTAAGCGGACTGCCATCGGGCCCGATGACGTAACTTACTCGAGAATGCAACTGACCGTTCATTTGCAAACCTGCAGAGGACGCAACTAACCGATGTGAAGCTACACGGGTGCACTTAAAGAACAGCTAAGCAATTGCCAATTTTTGGTAACGGGACCCTTGCGGATGACCCAAATCCGAACAATCCCTGGCGAAAACAGCCAAAACCACCTTGTCAAAATAGATTTGCACCCTAGTTTCAGGTGGGTCATAAGTTGCCGTGTTTGCAAGGAATCAACATGCGGTTGCCCGATCAGCTGCTCAAGGGTGTGCAGGAGGCGATGGAGCTTCGCCCAGCGCCAGGGCAGACCCGTGTGGTTGTGGCGATGTCGGGAGGCGTCGACTCTTCGGTTGTGGCGGGCTTGCTCAAGTCGGCCGGCTACGAGGTCATAGGGATCACGCTGCAGCTCTACGATCATGGGGAGGCACTGCGCCAGAAGGGAGCCTGCTGCGCCGGCCAGGATATTCACGATGCGCGCCGGGTGGCAGCGAACCTCAACATTCCGCACTACGTGCTCGACTACGAGTCGCGATTCCGCAGCGCGGTCATCGACACGTTCGCCGAAAGCTACATTCGGGGAGAAACGCCGATCCCGTGCGTCAGCTGCAACCATTCGGTCAAGTTCGTCGATCTCTTGCAGATGTCGCGGGAGCTTGGAGCGGATGCCTTGGCCACCGGCCATTATGTGGCAAGCAGGGCAAGGACTGACGGTTCGGGGCACCGCGATCTGCTTACCCCGGTCGATCTTGCTCGCGATCAGAGCTATTTCCTTTACTCAACGACGCAGGCGCAGGTGGATTTCCTGCGGTTTCCTCTTGGAGGCCTGCGAAAGAGCGAAACCCGGGCATTGGCAGAGCTCTTCGAACTCACCGTCGCAGAGAAGCCCGACAGCCAGGATATTTGCTTTGTGCCCAAGGGGCGATATCAGGATGTGATCGCGCGGCTGCGGCCGGAGGCAATGGAGCGCGGCGAGATTGTCCATGTCGACGGACGAGTGCTTGGCGAACACGATGGGATCGTGAATTTCACCGTGGGTCAGCGGCGAGGGCTTGGCGTCCATGACGGGGAGCCTTTGTATGTTGTGCATATCAATCCTGCGACGCGACAGGTTTTCGTCGGCGCGCGGTCGAGCCTCTTGCAGAAGCGGATCGCACTGAAGACCGTCAACTGGCTGGGCGATGAACCCCTGCGCGGGGCAGGTGGACAAAAGCTCTATGTGAAAATCAGGTCGACGAGGCCACCCGTGGCCGCCAGCTTGAGCGTGGAATCGGGCGAAACGGCTGTTATACTGGAGGAACCGGAAGAGGCGGTTTCACCGGGCCAGGCGTGCGTGTTCTACGAACGGCCGGGCAGCGGCGCGAGGGTCCTCGGAGGCGGTACGATTGCACGAGAAGAAGTGTTGTGTGGGAAAACAGGCGGATGGCGACGCAATGCCGCAATTCAGCTTGAAAAGGACTGTAGCGTAGCGTTCGAACGATGAGACGTCTCGAGTAGAGGATGCGGAAGTGGGCGGACAACTAGTCAATATGTCGTCGGAGGCGGTACGCAAGGCGTATCGCCGATGGGCTCCAGTTTATGATTTCACCTTCGGCAAGGTGGCCGATTGGGGACGAATGCGCACTGTCGACCATATCAACAAGCGCGAGGGAAGGGTGCTGGAAGTCGGAATTGGGACCGGCATCTCGCTGCCGCATTACAAGCGCTCGCTCAGTGTCACGGCAATCGATCTCTCGCCCGATATGTTGAAGCGCGCGCGTGAGCGCGTCGAGCGCGAGAAACTTACCCATGTCGACGACATCATAGAGATGGATGCGAGCGACATGAGTTTTCCCGACAACAGTTTCGATGTCGTGGTGGCCATGTATGTGCTGACGGTGGTGCCTGATCCGAAGCGCGTGATGCAGGAGCTGCAGCGGGTTTGCAAACCCGGCGGGGAAGTGATCGTCGTCAACCATTTCAGCAAGACTGAGGGTCTGCGTGGAGCGGTGGAGAAGGTCATGGCGCCGTTCGCCTCGACACTAGGATGGCGGCCGCATTTCCCAATGGAGACTTTGTTCGATTGCGACAGGCTGATCGTCAAGGGGGCAACGGATCTCAAGCCGTTTGGCCTGTTCACTCTCCTGCGGTTCGAAAAGGCGCATGAGTGGCAAACCGTCAGCCACAAAACCATGCGCGAGGCAACGGGACGGCCCGTGCTGGAAACGGCAAAACGCCGGGCCTGAGCTTCCGGAGCCCTCTAGCTTCCCTTGACTTGAAGCTTGGCCGGCACCTATATCCCCTCACCGGCCTGCCGGGCTTGACCCTTGCCTGGCCGTTCCCCTGGGGCGGAGTAGCTCAGTTGGTTAGAGCAGCGGAATCATAATCCGTGTGTCGGGGGTTCGATTCCCTCCTCCGCTACCACCGAATACCCATGCGAGGCATTGGGGAAGGGGTCGCCGCCGATCAGCGCGGCGAGCTTGCCGGCCACTTCCACGGTGAATGCTGTCCCGGTTTGGTCGGGCACCACGGTGACGGTCGCCACCAGCTTGCGCATGGAGATTCTGAGATTCTCGCTGCCCGATGCGATTGCTTGCGAGAGTGAGCGGGAGAGATCGTCGATATCGCGGGCATAATGGTCGAGAACCCTCGGATGGAGGGTGACGATCTTCGGGGTTTCCGGCAGATCGGCCAGGGCGGCATTGATCTCGGCCTTCTCGGCCGCGAGCTCGTTGTTCTTCATGGCCACCTCTTGCGGGTCGGCGAGGCTGCCATCGCAAACGCGATCGAGAAATCGTTTCCAGCCCCGCGCGTTCTCCTGTAGCCGCAGCTCGAGCTTTGCCCGCATGACCTTGGCCTCGGACGCCAGGCGCATGCGCTCTTCGTTATATACTCTTACGTAGTGGCTTATGGCGCGGGGATCGTTCAGTTGTCCGCGCATGCCATCAATGACCGTCCTTTCGATGTCGGCAAGTCGATAGGTGCGGGTGTTGCTGCACGTACCGCTTTCCCTGGCGCGCGAACATCTGACACGGCGGACACCGGCGCGATCGGCGCCGTGAACCGACATGCCGCTGCCGCAGGCTCCGCAGCGCAAGAGGCCGGACAGAAGATGGCTTCCGGTACGGCGCTGCTGAGGCGACAAGCGCGTCCGAGATCACTTCGCTCGATCTGCCGGACACGACGTCGGTCATGCTTTCCGGCGTTCTTTACCTCTACGATTCGACCGACACGACGACGGCGCATGACGGCGTGACCTGTCTGGTTTCCGATGATGACCGGCGATACAAGCCGGTGGCCGGCGCATTCGCCGTTCACGATGCCGTCAATAGCGGGGTCAGCACGGCGCTCACCATCCGCCACAACAATCAGCTCCTTCGCTCCACCTCGTCGCTGGCCTACAAGAAGGACATGGAGCCGCTCGAATCCCGCTATGCCGATGCGATCCTGAACATCGAACCGATATGGTATCGCTCCCGCGCCAAGGCGGATAATCCGGAGTGGTCGTGGTACGGCGCAGCGGCGGAACAGGTTGCCAAAATCGATCCACGCTTGGTGAGTTGGGGCTATCTCGATGAGGATATCGAAAAGGTCCCGATCTATGTCACCCGCCAGGAGCCGGAAACGGAATCGGTTGAAGTAGAAGAGACCGAGATCGCCATCGACGATAATGGCAACGCCATCGCCCGGAAGATTACAAAAACAATCCAGAAACAAAGGGTCAGTCTGCACCACGTCTTCAATGAAGACAGAACCCCGCATATGGTCGATGGGCCGAACAAAACGAAGGTCCATGCTGTCATCGCCAAACCTGTCACGCGGGCCGTTGAGCATCTCGATCGCTACGAACGCCGACCGAAAGATGGTGCTGTCAAGAAACCGGATGGCGTCGCCTATGAGCGGCTGACGGTGCTTCTGCTCGATATCGTCAAGCGCGACAGGGTGCGTTTGGCGGCCCTCGAGGCGCGTATCGCCGCTCTGGAAGGGAAAGACCATTTGGGGCGCGTTACGAGTTCGGACGCGAAATCATAGAGCTCGCGGTCGATTTGCGTCGCTTTCTGGATGAGGCGCAGGGTCGCTTCGTCGATTATTTCCGTTCGCGGCGTCACGTTGCACGGTGGGAACGGTGTATGGGGAAGGAGATCGAAACGTTCCGCGATGCGGGAGAATGTGAGATCAGCCGTTTCTGCGGTCCCTACAACGGCGCATTCCTTAAGCGTCTGCATAGCTTTTCTGAACAAAACATTGTCGGCGGTGGTCTCGGGAGCGCCGTAGGGCAGCGCCAGGCATACAGCTTGAAAGTTCTGCATCATATGCCGAGTCGTTGGTGACCGCACACATTCCGCAATCGTAAGATCGCAGACGAGCTTATGTTCGGGATGATCCGCTTGTGCCTTGATGAAGGCGAAGTGTGAGATCGTCCGTTCCACCGGATCGCGAAGTAGCGTTACCTTGATGGTTCGTTTACCGAGATGCCGGTCAAGCCCGGCATAAAAGTGACCAATGTAAAGGGAATAGTTCCTGTTTGCCCGTTCTGGCGGCAGGGCCAACAGTCCCGCGAAGTCTCCGGCAGGGCAAACCGCATCAATGGGAAACCGGTCGGCGAAGAACTTTCGTGCCGATGTGCCAGCGGTTTTGGGGATGTGCCAGAAGTGTAGTGGATGACGCTCCGAAATTCTGCGCGGCGACCTCCGCAGAAACTGCGGCCACCAGCCAAACATGAAAATGCCCCCTAAATAGTCTCAGCAGTAAAAAGAACTCAAAGATGAAATGCCCATTACCGAAGTATTGGATGTGCCACATCGCAGTGGCAATGATAATCATGGGTGCAGTGTGGGCGCTTACCGGCAACGGTCTCGCCGGTGCGCTTGCCGGCTCGTTCTTCTACGTCGGCCGTGAATTCACGCAATGGGAGGAGTTGAAACGGTGGGACTGGCCGGGGCTCCTGGCTCCCGTCGCCGCCGTCTCGATCGCCTATCTTGTGGCGAGATTGGTTGTGTAGCGCCGCATACGAATCGTCGTCACTCGCAGCGCTGCCACAACGGTCCCTGATCGGACATCACCTCTAAAACAGACTTGCTCACCACCACGCGCGCTTTCAGCGGCTTAGCTCGCGTCTTGGTCTACTTGTCGCGCAAGAGCCTGATTGACACCGAGCTTGACTTAGATTTCGACAAGTTCATCAAGTTCAAACTCAGCATCTCTCGGTTAACTCCTTGCGTTCGCGCGTTCGACATGCCGCCTGTCAGATCAAAGCCGATCCGTGAGGAGCAGCACGACGAGGATGATCAGGATCATGCCGATGACACCGATGCCGCGGTTACCGTAGCCGCGGAAGCGGCCACTGAAGCCCCCAAGCTAGAAGATGACGAGTATGATGATGAGTATGAGTCCGAGCGATATGGTCTATCTCCCCTTACAGCACCTAACGAATATAGAGCCTCTTCGCACTCCGACTTTGAAGCCCTCGATTAAAGCACTATCGAGGGGCGCCATCGGGGAATTGTAGAACTACTTCTGCTCGATGGAAATGCCGCTCTTGTCGACGTTGATCTCGATACCAGTAGTCTTCTGCCGCTCCTGATAATACAGATAGCTTAAGACCACTGTGGCAATAGCGAGCGCGCCGATGATGAGGTAGAGACGGTTGCGATTCATCGTCTGGGATTCCTTTTTTGGATTTGCCCTTGTGCGCTGTTTTAGGAAGACGCCCGATCCCCGTTTGGCGGCACACGGATTCGGTGTCAATCAAAACTATTCCTGAATATGTCCGGCCTCCTTGAGCAGCTTTTCCTGGAAGGCGGCAATATTATCGAGCGTGGTCTTGGCATCCTGTTTGCCGGTGATCGCCAGATCATATTGCTCCTGGCCCTCCACGAGCAGCTCGAAGAACTCCGGGATATGCCAGGTGTCCTTCTGCCATTCGAGCCCCGGCGCCCAGGTACGGTTCCACGGGCGGTAGGTTATATATTTGGGATCGTTATAGACCGACTTGATCGCACTTTGGCCGCCTGCGGCTGCAAATTGGTGCTGCACTTCAGGAGAAAGCCACCATTTCACGAAGTCGACTGCTTCCTTGATCTGCTTGTCGGTGGTCCAGGTCATAAGCACAAAGGGCTGGCCACCGATGTTCGACCAGCGGGTGATCTTGCCGTCGGCACCGCGCAGACCCGGCATCAGGGCAAAGGCAACCTTGTCGGCAACTTTTGATGTCTGCGGGTTGATCGTGCTCTCACCGAAACCGATCCACTGCACGATCATGGCTACTTTGCCTTCACGGAACAGCTCGTCGGTCTTGAAGACGTCCATGCCACCCGTCTTCACCACCGGCGGCATATATTTGATCAGCCGCAGATAGTGATCGAGAGCCTTGACCGCTTCCGGTGAATTGACGACGCCTTCGGCATGGCCATTGGGCGCCTGGGTTTCGTCCCAGATATTGCCGCCATACTGCCAGATGAATCCGTTGATCTGCATGGTATTCATGTCGTATGCCTTACCCGCCTGATAGGCGATACCATAGAAATCATCATCGAGCGTCTGGCCGGCGAGCATGTCGCCCTTCTTACGCATGAAAAACTCGCCCATCTTCTCCCACGCGTCCCAATCGGCATCGTCCATCTCTTCCGGCGTGCAGGGAAGCTTCTGATTGTACTTCGCCTGAAAGTTCTTCTGCTCTTCTTCGTGGCAGAGGACGTCGGTGCGATAGTACGTGATAAGAATGTCCGGCATCTGCGGGAAGCCGTAATAGTTCTCGGATTTGTAAGGATAGGTCGCATAGGCCTGCAGCGGGGCCGGATGCATATCGGTAAGCGCTGCCTTCAAGCCCGGATCGGCGTCGATCAGATCATTGAGCTTGCGGTAATAGCCGCCTTCGATGAAGGCACCGAGCCACTGCGAATCGGACACCGCCATATTGTATTTTTGCTCTCCCGAGGTGAGAGAGGCATTGAGGCGGGTGTAATAGTCCGGCCACGGAATGAAATCGATATCGAGCTTTACATCGTTGCCCGACGGCGCCCTGTAGTTCTTGTCGAAGAGGTCCTTCATGATGCGGGTCGGCGGCCAGTCGGGAACGGCCATTTTCAGGACTATTTCCTCGGCCGATGCCGGAGCAATTGCGGCCCCCACCGACATGAAGCCTGCGACGGCTGCCGCGCTGGCAAAGGCCGTCAGTCTATAGTGCCATGACATTCTCTTTTCTCTCAATGTTAGCACCGCTGACTTCGTCGACGAGAACCCCCGACCTAAAGCGTGCACATGCCCTTGGATAGGAACCTGTTGAACCTTCGGGCCTATTGTACTCGAAAGATGCGGCGGTGAAGTTGACCGATAAACACGCGCAGATGGATAGCATCCTCCGTGTTCATTGCCCCTAACTGAAGTGAGGAGCAAAGCGGTGCTGAGCATTTCTAAGCCAATCGCAGTGCCTCATTGCTGTTGCGGCAACTCTTCCTTCGTTCTCCTTCCGAGATATTTGAGAAACTCCCAAGCCGGATCCAGCACGAAAGTCGTCGCAGCGTCACCAAAGCTCTTTGAATAAGCCTGCATGGATCGATAGAAGGAGAAAAACTCGGGATCCTTGGAATAAGCCTCGGCAAAGACCTTGTTACGTTCGGCCTCACCCTCGCCGCGGATAATCTCAGATTCACGCCGGGCCGTGGCAACCAGCTCCACATATTCCCTATCTGCCTCAGCCCGCACCTTGATGCTTTGCGATTCGCCGACAGCGCGAAGCAAGGCAGCTTCAGCTAGACGCTCAGCCGACATTCGGTCATATGTGTCCTGCAAGACTTCAGGCAGCAATTCGGTTCGCTTGATCCGCACATCGACGATATCGATGCCGAGAGGAATGGCCTCAGCTCTCACCTGGTCACGGATTTCGCGCATCATCACGGGTCGATCCTGGGTAAGTGCGGCATCGAAACTGCGCCGGCCGTAGGTTTGGCGGAGGGCTGCATCCAGGCGTGTTTCGATCCGATCACGCGCTCGGGTCAGCGAAGCGTCGACCGTCTCCCGGAACTTCCGTGGGTCAGTAACCCGAAGCATCAGAGCGGCATCGACTTGATAGCGCCTGCCGTCAACAGCCTGTACGATTTTGTCAGGGCTTTCGAAAAACAATATCCTGTCTTCAATCTTGATGCGTTCCTCAACAATCGGCAGCTTGAAGTATAGCCCCGGTTCCTTGATCTGGCGCCTGATTTCCCCAAAACGCACCACCAAGGCCTGTTCGCGCTCATCGACGATGAAAACCGACGAATAGAGCCCAAACAGAACTCCGCCGAGAATTATTATTATAGTAGACTTGATCGCCCTCATTCCTCACTTGCTCCCGCGAGTAGTCCAACTATGAACTATTTGTCGTGACGGCCTATTATTGATCTTCAAATCGTGCCCAGTCTTGTTCGTCACAATTGGTGTCCAACATAGCAGGCAAAT
>DATBLQ010000020.1:0-40369 GCA_036555325.1 Aestuariivirgaceae bacterium
GCTCTCGCTGACAAATCTGACGCTTGAGCCTTTGTACTGCGACAAACTTGGCGCAAGCCTGCTAACCACGACATGCTGCACTCGGCTGCGCTGCGCGTCCTTCTGGGAGTCATCGTACTGATCCCAATAAGTTCCGGCGGCGAGCTGAGCAATCTTCTCGCCAACAAAGTAGCGCTCATACAGTGCGTTGAGTTCGGCCGGTTTGTTGAGCGCGGCTGAACCTGCAGCCATTGCACCAAGAATGCATGTTTGACGAGAACTTGAAACACTCGCGGCGTTCGAAGCCGTTGCAAGCAGAAGAGAAAAAGCGAGCCCAAGAATTATGCGTACCGCTGTCATTGGTCCTACTTCCCGATCTCCATTTGTGCAATTCCCGACGTGGCAATCATAGCCGTAAGCTTAGGCGGTTCCTAGCTTTTCCTTGCTGGGTATTCGCTCTGCTGCAAAGCCCATTTGCGTTTTCACTACGTCAAGGCGAACGCCAGACCCTTGGCACAACCGGTGTCACACATTATGTGCTCTACGCTGTGCGTTTGCGCCCTGCCAACATCGCCGATATAGCTCTGCTGCGCTCTTGGGATACGAAGCCGCATGTGATGGCCGCCACCGGCGAGGACTCATTTTTTGATTGGGAGAAAGAGATCACGCGCAACGTGAATTGGCGCGAATTGCTCATCGCGGAATGTGACGGCCGTCCTATCGGAATGCTTCAAATTATCGATCCAGAACGGGAGGAGGATCACTACTGGGGAGAGGTGGAAACGGGCCTGCGGGCTATCGATATCTGGATCGGCGAAGAATCCGACCTGGGGCGTCGATATGGCACACAGATGATGCGCCTGGCGCTCGCGCGGTGCTTCGCCGACACTACCGTGAAAGCCGTTCTGCTCGATCCGCTCGCTTCCAACACTCGTGCCCGGCGATTCTACGAGCGGCTGGGGTTCAGGTTCGTTGCGGAACGGAGATTTGGAAATGACCTCTGTAGCGTTTATCGCATTGATCGGAAGACCTGGCGATTGGCAAAGGGTTGAAGCGCCCCTGCATTGTTTGCGGTTTCATGGGCGTTGCAAATGCACCGGCGAAAGCTTTACTGAGGGACTGCATGAAAGATGATCTGAACCGCTGACCGACACAGTTTTTTATTCTTTAACACCCCGCGGCTAACCTGCAGACTCGAGGCCTCCACAGCAATGCAAAAACGCAACACGGCTGGGGTTGCATTTCTCTGTGCGGGAGTACTGGTTTTCTCCCTGCAGGATGCGATCATCAAGCAGGTGAGCGGCGATTATGCGGTGACACAAGCCGTATTCATACGCTCGCTCGTGGCCGTTCCGCTGCTTCTAATTTTTGTACAGCTTGAAGCGGGCGTCCGCGCAATTCGATCGCCGCACTTTGCGTGGCTCGCAATTCGGTCGGTCGCCCTACTGGTTTCCTATACGGCCTATTACATCGCATTCCCGGCGCTGCCGCTTGCAGAGGCAGTGGCTCTCTATTTTACAGTGCCTCTCTTCATCACCGGCTTGGCCGGGCCCCTGCTCGGCGAAAGAGTCCACTGGACAGCGTGGGCAGCCATCGCTGCAGGCTTCGCAGGTGTCGTCATCATCCTGCAGCCCGGAGCCAGTTTGTTTGAACCGGCAGCGCTATTTTCACTGCTTTCGGCCCTGCTCTACGCGTTATGTGCAATTATGGCGCGCCGTCTCGGCACCACCGAGCCTGCTTCCGTGATGGCTTTCTACCAGAATTTTGTCTTCATGGCCGGCGCAGCGGCTATGGCGCTTTTGCTACATGGCTTGAACATCCACGACGCGTCACACCCAAGCGTAGAGTTTCTGGTGAGGCGATGGAGCTGGCCTACTGCGCATGATTTCATGCTCATGGCGAGCTGCGGCGCAATTGCCGCTTTTGGGGCGACTTTGCTCACTCATGCCTACAGGATCGCCGAGGCCAATCGAGTAAGCTCCTTCGAATATACCGGTCTACTTTGGGTGCCGTTGTGGGGGTTTCTCTTGTTCAATGAGGTGCCGCGCTGGACCACGGTTTTTGGAGCGGCGCTCATTGTGGTCTCCGGGTTGATCGCCTTGCGCGGCCGGGGTGAGCCGAGTCGGTCTCGGAAGGACAGTTGAAGTCATCGGCATTTTCGACTGGCCAATCTCACGTGACTTCCAAAAGCGCATGGGATAGAAGTCGGCTCCATGACGACGTCGGCTCTACCAAGTGCTGCTCAACGCGTCGCTGCTGCCGCGGCTGCAGCTGGAATTTCCGTCGAACTACGCGAGATGCCAGAGAGCACGCGTACAGCCGCCGAGGCGGCGCAGGCGTGCGCATGCACCGTTGCGCAGATTGTCAAGTCTCTCGTATTTCGCGGGGCTGAAACGAAAAAACCATATCTCTTGCTTGTGTCGGGCGCCAATCGGGTCAACGAGAAGGCCGTCGCTGCAATCATCGGCGAGGCGCTCACGCGTCCTGATGCAGATGATGTGCGGGCGATCACGGGGTTCTCTATCGGAGGAATTCCGCCGTTCGGCCACACGAGCGCACTTACGACTTATGTCGATCGCGATTTGCTGACATTCGATGAAGTTTGGGCAGCCGCAGGAACGCCACGTTGCGTCATGCGGCTTAGTTCTGCAGCCCTTAGGCGCGCCGCATCCGCAACCGAGCTCAATATCCGCTAGCCCTTCACGACGCCTTCCATCAACCCCTTGAAGAAAAGTTTCTGCGCCAATGTGAAGGCGACGAGTCCGGGGGTGACGACAAGAACATAAACCGCAGCGAGGGCCGGCCAGGACCACTGTCCGAGCCCACCCTGGGCACCTGCAAGAACGACCGGCATCGTGCGGGCTACCTGGTCGTTGGTAAGCGTCGTGCACAGCAGAAACTCGCCCCAGGCAGTCACGAAGTTGACAATGAACACGACCACCAAGCCGTTGCGTACCATTGGCAGGCCGACCAACCATAGCGTCCGCCACGGCCCGGCGCCATCAATCTTCGCGGCTTCGATCAATTCATGCGGCACCAGCTGGAACACGCTGCGCATGATCAAGATACTGATGGCCAAGTTCAGGGTAACGTAGGGGAGGATGAGACCGCTGGTGCTGTTGATCAGGTCGAGATAGTCCTGAATTTCATAGATGCTAATGATCGACACCACTCGCGTCGGAAAGTACAGCGAAATGAGCAGCGCCGCGACGATGATACCGCCGCCTCGCGGCCTAAGATGGACAAGCGCGTAGCCGGCGAGCACTGCGCACAACGTGGTGAGAAGAACGGTGCCCGTAGTAACGTATATGCTGTTGAGCAAGTTAATGGGAAACGTGTCGATTTTGTCGAAGACGTAGCTATAGTGAGTGAAGTCGAATTTTCTTGGCCATAAGGCGCCGCGCATCGCATCGGGGCGCGACTTGATGGACATCATGAAAACCCACACCAGCGGCAAAATAATGATCACCATGAAAAAATTGATCACCGCGTGGCGAATGATGGTGCTGCGATGCTGCCCGAACCAGCCCTGCGCCGGCCTCGTCGGTACAGCGCTGCCAACTGACTCTCGAAGTACCATGGTCACATGAGCCTCCTTTATCCCCTCGGCCGGAAGATTCGAAGGAGAACAAGCATTACAAACATCATTGCGATTGCACCAATCATGCCGATGGCCGCGGCGAAGCCCTGTCGCCAATGGCCAAGTTTGAACGCCTGGTCATACATGAAGATGGTCCAGGTGTAGGTTGGCGAGGCCCGGTTGAAGCCGCCGAAAATCAGATACTCGTCTATTACCGCCATCGCCGTTCCAAAACGCAACACGACCAAAATCATCATGATCGGGGCGAGCCGCGGGCGAACGACATGCCAAAAGACTTGCCATTCGTTCGCTCCGTCGATGCGCGCCGCTTCCGGCAACTCCTTGGGAATTGCGGCAAGGCCGGCAAGGAAGAAGATGGTGTGATAGCCGAGGCCCCACCACACCTCCATAATGGCAACTGCAGGCAGGGTCAGCGGCGTTCCACCCAGCCATTGCGGCGCGTTTTGCAAGGTGAACAGGCCAAGGATATCGACAAGGAAGTAGTTGATGGGGCCAACCTGGTAATTGTACATCCACTTCCACAGCACGAAAACGAGAGTGCTCGGGATCACCGCGGGAATCAGCAGCACCACGCGGTAGAGCGTCGCCAATCGCGCATTCGTCACCCGGTCGACAAGTATCGCAAGCAGAAGCGGCAGGATGATCGTCCCGGGCAGGAACATGATCGTGAACAACGCCGCACGCCACAGGCTCTTCCACATGAGGGGATCGTTGAATGCCTCGATGTAGTTGCGCAATCCGACCCAGTTCGCCGGCTCATTGGAAAGATACTCGAAGTCGGTGAAGCTGATCCACAGCACCCGGAAGATCGGATAAACCTGATAGCCAACGAAGAAAACAATGGCCGGCAACAGAAACCACCACGGGCTCAGGCGTTGGCGGATCGCTGGTATACGCCCGCCGAACCTGGCGGTGTCCTCCGCCCAGCTCGCGGTAAATCGGTTGGAAGCAGTTGTATCGACCATGCGCTATGCTAACGAATTCATTCGCATCCTGCACGTGTCAGCGGATTTCGCGGACTCTCCCCATTCCTGAACGCAGGACCAGGCTCGACTGCCGAGCCTGATCCTTGCATTCTCGTCCGACTTACTTGCCGCGTTTGATCTCGGCCTGGACCGCCTCGGCGACCTTGGTCAGCGCCGCCTTCGGGTCGGCTTCCTCCCCCTTCAGGTAGGTTTCCCATATCGGCTTGCCGATAACGAACTGCTGCAGACCGAAAATATGGTTGGTAATGGCCTTGGCCTGATCGAGTTGGCCGCGCACCAGCGCCACGAAGTCGGGCATCCATTCAGGCTTGTTGGCGTCCCATTCCGCATAGATGGACTTATAGGGCGGAAGCTGCCCCGGATGACCACTCGGGGTGCCTACGATCGAATCCTTCCAGATCTGCGGGTCATAGGTCAGAGCCTTGATATACTCGGCGGCCTTCTCCTTGTTCTTGCCGTGCTTGAACAGCGCGCAGCCTGTCGTCCAGAACACAGTCGAGCCGGCGCCATTGGCAAATTTCGGCAGCGGGCCGAGGTGCAGGAGCTTCGGGTCTTCCCAGTTTTGGGCAAAGCGCAGCGGCGAGTTGAAGTACTTGGTGTAGTAGGCGACGCGCTGCGTGGCAAAGGCGATCTCGTCCGGCGTGCCGTTGACGCCACCATCCGAGGCGCCTTCGAGCAAGATGTCCGGATGGGAGTTCGCCATGATCTGCTTCATCAGCTTGAGTGCCTCGACGGAGGCATCGCTGGTGAAGTCGAACAGGCCTTCGGAGGTATAGTTGTCCGGGTTCATGCTGTGCGTGAAGGGCGCCAGCGACCGCCAGCCATGCGAATCAAACGTGGCGCCGAATGGTGCTGCACCGGAGTCGACGATTTTCTTGGCATTCGCCAGATATTCGTCCCAGGTCGCAGGTGCCGCATCGGGAAGGCCGGCCTTGCTGGTCAGGCCCGAATGCCAGCCCGTGCCGATCACATCGAGAAGGAACGGCCAGCCGTACATCTTGCCGTCGATGGTGTTCTCGGCGCGAATCGAAGGGATGATGTCGTCGAGGACGTCCTTCGGGATGTAGTTATCCCAGGGCTCTATGACATCGGCGGCAACCATCGCCGACATTTCGACGAAGGGTGTCTGGCCGACATACACGTCCCAGGTGCTCTCCTTGTTCTTGGCTTCGGCCACGAAGCGCTCGATGCCGAATCCCTCAACCGGCGCGATCTGGTAATTGATGCCCGGGAATTTGGCGTTCACCGCCGGAATGGCGGGATGGAGGTCCTCGATCCACTGGTAGAACGTGGGTGTCAGTGGGCGGTCTTGGCCGAAAACCGGCCCTACCCCCATTTTGGCTACGGCCCCAACACCGGCCAGGCCGAGGCCGGTCATCAGGCTTCGCGTGAGGAATTCACGCCTGTCGATACGTCCTTGCAGCAACTGCTGGCGGGTTGCCTGCTGCAGGATGTATTCTTGTTCCTTTCGATCCTTCATTGGTTCCTCCCGGGATTGACTCACTCTTTTGCGATTGGTTCGAGTGGATGGCAGAATTCTCTTACAATTTTTTCAGCCCTGCAACGGACATCCTGCAAAGGTGGGCGGCGCACACTAAAAGCGCTCGGCTGCTTCGTGCCTACGCCTGCACCTGCGGCCGCCCCCTCGACAGCGAGAGCGGCAGATATTATCAGATAATATGATCGAGCAACAAGAAGGGCGCTGGGTGGTCTCATGAGCGTGCTGGATCGCTTCCGGCTGGACGGTAAGCGGCTATTTATCACCGGCGGCAGCCGCGGTTTTGGCCGAGTGATCGCACTCGCAGCGGCGGAAGCCGGCGCCGACATCGTTCTCAACGCTCGCGATCCCCAAGCGCTCGCCAAGACCGCGGATGAGGTTCGCCAGCGGGGACGCCAAGCGTGGACCTACTCCGCAGACATTGCCCAGCCTACCGCATGCGAGGCGCTCTGCGGCCGGGTGCTTGCCGAAGCAGGTCCCATCGACATCCTGGTCAATAACGTCGGGGGCCGCAATCTCGACATTGCGATCGAAGATACCGATCTCAAGACCTGGCAGACATTCCTCGATCTCAACCTTACGCATTGCTTCATCTGCACCAAGCTTATTGGCGGCGCCATGCTCGAGCGGGGCGATGGCCGCGTTATCAACATTGCGTCTATCAGCGGCTTTATCGCCAACCGCGGGATTGGCGGACGTCACTATGAAACAGCGAAGGCAGCTGTAATTCATTTCACCCGCGCCACGGCGGCGGACTGGGCACCGCGAGGGGTAACCGTGAACGCGATTTGCCCAGGGCTGTTCATGACGGAGCCAAATCTTGAATGGGCCAGGCACAATCCCAAGGTGATCGAAACTTTCGTCAGCGCGGTACCGATGGGTCGTGCGGGTGAGCCGCATGAACTTGGACCCCTGGCGGTTTATCTGGCATCACCAGCTTCAAGCTATGTGACGGGAGCCGCATTCGTTATCGATGGCGGCTATACGCTGTGGTGAAAGCGCCGATGCGGACCTAAGCTCGCGCACGAGAGTGCCGTCTGCAGTTCGCAATTCGAGTGGTTGCAAGCACAAATCAGTCAACATTCGCTCCAGGCGGGGCGGTTAATTATCTCCCAGGCTAGGCGATCG
The DNA here is from genome assembly GCA_036555325.1 of Aestuariivirgaceae bacterium. GTDB lineage: Bacteria > Pseudomonadota > Alphaproteobacteria > Rhizobiales > Aestuariivirgaceae > DATBLQ01. The sequence goes on from DATBLQ010000020.1 coordinate 7,193, forward strand.
ACCGGGTTTGGACTATACGGGTGAAAACGGTTCCATGGGCACGACGCGGCTATGGACCCGCTATGCTGGTCTTCTGATGATGATCGTCCTGATAGATAATTACGACAGCTTTACCTGGAACCTCTTCCACTACCTCGGCGAGCTCGGCGCCGAGACGGTTGTTCATCGCAACGACAAAGTAGGGGTCGGGCAAGTGCTGTCAGCAAAACCCAGCGCCATCGTGCTGTCGCCAGGGCCGTGCACGCCCAACGAGGCTGGGATTTGTCTCGAGCTTATCTCGGCTGCCGCAGAAACAACTCCCATACTGGGCGTGTGCCTCGGCCATCAGGCCATCGGCCAGGCATTCGGAGGCAAAGTGGTGCGCGCGAAAGAATTGATGCACGGGAAGCTCTCGGCCATTACCCACAGGGGTACCGGCATTTTCGCCGATGTGCCCAATGCGTTCCAAGGCACCCGCTATCATTCTCTCGTTGTCGAGCGTGACAGCCTGCCGGACTGCTTCGAAATTACGGCCGAAGCAGGTGACACCATCATGGGTATCCAGCACAAGAAACTGCCGGTGCATGGCGTACAATTCCATCCCGAAAGCATCGCTTCAGAACACGGCCACCGCATTTTGAGGAACTTCCTCACTCTTGCGGAAACCCACTAGGTGCGACCTCGATGTCGGCTTTCAAGGTTCTCATTGCAAAAGCTGCCGAGGGCAAAAAACTCAGCCGCGAGGAAGCCAAGGAGGCGTTCGACATTATGATGTCGGGTGAGGCTACGCCTTCGCAAATCGGCGGCTTTCTGCTGGCGTTGAGGGTGCGAGGCGAAACCGTCGAGGAGATCACCGGTGCCGTCGAGGCAATGCGGGAGAGGATGTTGAGGGTTTCCGCTCCCGCCGATGCGATCGATATCGTAGGCACGGGCGGCGATGGATCGGGAAGCTACAACATCTCTACGGCATCTGCATTCGTGGCAGCGGGTTCCGGCTTGAGGATAGCCAAGCACGGCAATCGCGCTCTTTCGTCGAAATCGGGTGCCGCCGATACCCTAGCAGCCTTGGGGGTGAAACTCGAAATCGGGCCGGAAAAGATTGCCGAATGCATTCGCGGTGCTGGTCTTGGATTTATGTTCGCCCCCGCGCATCATTCGGCGATGAAGCATGTCGGCCCAACGCGGGTCGAGCTCGGCACGCGCACCATCTTTAACTTGCTTGGGCCGCTGTCCAATCCGGCGGGCGTCAAACGCCAGATCACTGGCGTGTTTTCCAAGGCCTGGGTAGAGCCGCTGGCACACGTGCTCAAGAATCTAGGATCGGAGAGAGTCTGGGTTGCGCATGGCGCCGGCGGGCTCGATGAGATTACTGCTGCCGGTGAAACCTGGGTGGCCGAGTTGAAGGATGGGCAAGTCAAGATGTTTCAAGTTACGCCCGAGGAAGCGGGGGTTCCCCGGAGCAGCCTCGATGAGCTGAAAGGCGGAGACGCCGTCAAGAATGCCGAGGCTCTATCAAACGTGCTCGCGGGAGCGGAGAACGGATTTCGCAACGCAGTCCTAATGACGACGGGGGCCGCTCTGTTGGTTGCCGGCAAGGTTTCAACCCTTAGAGACGGGGCTCGGATGGCAGCGGAAAGCATCAGCTCGGGTCGGGCCCGAGCGGTGCTCGACAGGTTGGTAGGGTTGTCGAACGCCCCATGAGCAACGTTTTGCAAAAAATTGTCGAGTACAAACGCCAGGAGGTGGCGAGAGCAAAAGCTGCCATGGCTCAGTCGCAGCTCGAGCGCGAGGCGCTCGAGGCTCCGCCAATCCGACCGTTCAAGGCAGCCCTAGACAGCCGCGTCTCGCATGGCGATTGGGCCCTCATCGCAGAAATCAAGAAAGCGAGTCCTTCGCGGGGGTTGATCCGCGAGGACTTCAATCCGCCCGCACTGGCGCTGGCATACGAATCCGGAGGCGCCACCTGTCTTTCGGTGCTTACCGATACTCCCTCGTTTCAAGGACTGCCCGAATACCTTCTTGCTGCACGCACGGTAAGCGGGCTCCCTGCCCTGCGGAAGGACTTCATGCTCGACCCCTACCAAGTCGCCGAAGCCCGACTGTGGGGGGCTGACTGTATTCTTCTCATATTAGCGATGATCGACGACAGTCTGGCCAAGGAGCTAGAAGATGAGGCACGGGATTGGGGAATGGATGTGCTGGTCGAAGTTCACAACGAATCCGAGCTGGAGCGAGCCGGGAAGCTCAAGACACGCATGATTGGCATCAACAACCGTGATCTGAGGACATTTGAAACGACACTCGAAACCACTGAGCGCCTTGCCCCTCTCGTTCCAAAAGGCTGTCTCGTGGTCGCAGAAAGCGGGCTTTCTGAGGCTGCCGATCTCGCCCGGTTGTCAAAGGTGGGCGTCAACGCGTTTTTGATAGGTGAAAGGCTCATGCGGCAGAAAGACGTTGCAGCCGCAACGCGCGCTCTTCTCAGTCGCACCAACCTAGCCGCCGAGTAAACATGTCTTCGCATCGTCTCACCCACCTTGATGAAAAGGGCCAGGCCCGGATGGTCGACGTTTCGGAAAAGGAGACGAGCGCACGCACCGCGACCGCCCGGGCAGTCGTGAAAATGAAGCCCCAAACACTTGCACTCATTCTTTCAGATCGAGTGCCCAAAGGAGACGTGCTTGCTGCAGCCCGGATTGCCGGCATAATGGCGGCCAAGCGCACACATGAGCTCATACCCCTCTGCCACCCGCTACCAATCACTTCGGTAACAGTGGAATTCAGCCCCGATGAACAGCTGTCGCAGATCGTTATCGAGGCAACCGCAAAAGTGGACGGAAAGACGGGAATCGAAATGGAAGCCCTAACCGCTGCCTGCATCAGCGCCCTCACCATCTACGATATGTGCAAGGCCGTCGATCGCGAGATGACCATCGAGGGCGTTGCCCTGCTTGAAAAATCGGGGGGCAAATCTGGCCACTTCAAGCGCGGCGCGGGTTAGCGCTCATGACGCTCCTAACGGTAGACAAGGCGAAGGCCCTGATCGTCGCCCAGGTCAAGCCCTTGTCCGCCGAGACCATTCCGCTGAACGCAGCGCGATCGAGAGTCCTGGCACGCGACCTTAAGGCAAAGCGAGACCAGCCGCCCTTTCCCGCTTCTGCAATGGATGGTTATGCCGTTAACTCGGCAGACGTAGATGTGCCGGGCCGAAAGCTGAGACTTGTCGGAATGTCTGCAGCGGGACACGGGTTCCGCGGCCAGCTAAAAAGGGGCGAAACTGTCAGGATATTTACAGGCGCACCCGTGCCACAAGGCGCAGATGCAATCCTCATCCAGGAGAATTCGGTTGCTGAGGCTGGATGGATCATTGCGAAGAAGGCCGTGACGTCTGGCCTCCATGTGCGCCGCCAGGCCTTGGATTACAAAAGCGGTGAAATTCTGATGAAGGCCGGAAGATCGCTCACCGCTCGAGACATCGGCCTCGCCGCCTCAATGAATTATGCATCGCTTCCGGTTCGGCAGAAACCGATCGTTGCAATTCTTGCCACCGGAGATGAGCTGGTAGAGCCGGGTCAGCGCCCGCGACGCGATCAAATTGTTGGCTCCAACAGCAGCGCCATGGCCGCGTTCGTGGAGTGGGGGGGTGGCCTTCCCGAAATCATTCCCGCAGTAGGGGACAATGAATCGCAAATCCGCGCTGCCATGCGGAAAGCTCGCCATGCCAACATCCTTGTCACCACGGGGGGCGCGTCGGTTGGGACGCACGACTTGATCAGCTCAGCACTGGCGGCGGAGGGAATCCCCCTCACCTTCTGGAAAATCGCCATGCGTCCAGGCAAGCCCTTGCTGTTCGCGATTCGGGGGAAACAGCGCATCATTGGGCTGCCGGGAAATCCCGTATCGGCGCTGGTTTGCGCTCGAATCTTCGTCAAGCCGCTCATTGACCGCTTCCTTGGCGCCCCAAGCGATGAGCCCCGCATCGAAGCCGTGTTGACGCATGCGATGCGAGCGAACGATGAGCGACAGGAGTATGCCCGGGGAAGGTTTGCCGGACGCAAAGACGGGCTGCTCATCGTCACCCCCTTCCCTTTGCAAGACAGTTCCATGCTTCGATTTCTTGCCGAAGCAGATTGCCTGATCGTTCGGCCCCCTTACGCTGAGGCGGCCGTCGCTGGCGACCGGGTGGAGATTCTGCCCATCGATTTCTGACGGATCGGGAACTTTATCCACCACTTGCGAGTTTGGAAGCTGCGGCGCACTGCACCCTTCTCATACGTGTTCCGCTGTCCAGAAAGGGATCGACAAGTGCGCAGGAATGTTGCGGAAGCGAATGGCGTTGTCGGTAACGGGGCCAGCCGGCAGCCCGCAAAGGGTGCTGATATCGGCGAGCCGGCATTGCTGAAACTTCGAGTGCACAAAACTTCGCCGCTTCCCAAACTCGGCAAGCGAACTCAGCGAATCGCCTTGCCATTCATCGCGGCGGTTCTGCTGGGCATCGTTTTCTATCAAATGAGAGCCATTATCGTCCCATTGGTGGGCGCCATCGTCATAGGCAGCACCATTGGTCCGTATGCTGATTATGCGGAGAGACGCGGTATTCCGCCCGTGGTGATCTATTCGGGAATAGTGCTCCTTCTGTGTCTCATTCCCTATCTGGCAATCGTATGGCTTAGCGAGCCGGTTTCAAGCTGGATCGCACGGGCGCCGGAGGTGGGCGCACTGGTAGAGGGCAAACTGAAGATCCTGGAGAGACCGCTGGGTGCATGGCGCGAGATAAAAGACTCATTGCAAGCCTTAGGCGGCGGCGCGCAAGCCCCTGAGATTCAAGTTGCAACGACACTCAATGACTTTGTTACCACCGTCATGGCGCTGGTAACGCCAGCAATAGGCCAATTCCTGGTATTCTTTGGCGCGCTGATCTTTTTTCTGTCGGGTCGCCGGCAGCTAAAGCAGCACCTCACCCTTTCCTTCGGCGATCGCCGGGCGCGATTGACAACCCTCAGAGTCATTTCCGACATCGAGGCGAGCCTGACCACGTATCTGACAACCGCAACAATCATAAATCTGGGGGTCGGGGCGGCAACCGGAGTCGCCGCGGGTTTGTTCGGAATTGCCAATCCGGTGATGTGGGGACTAGCGGCTTTCATTTGCAATTTCATCCCCTATGTCGGTCCGCTGCTGGTCGCCATCGTCTTCGTGTTCGTCGGCCTTTTGACCTTCGATGGTCTTTTGCAGGCAATGGCGTTGCCGCTGGCCTACATCCTTATTGTCGCCGTCGAGAACCAATTCGTTACCCCCACCGTTATGAGCCGCCGGCTGGAGATGAACCCTTTCCTCGTATTCGTGGGAATTGTTTTCTGGTCATGGTTGTGGGGTCTTGCGGGCGCTTTCCTGGCGCTGCCGATATTGATCGCTGGCCACGCCGTGGTGCGGCATGTTCAGCCCATCAAGGAAAAGGATGCCCTCCCCTGAACTGCCTCGAAGCCATTTTGATGAACCTCGAGTCTGCAGCACGGGTATAGGGAAGCTCTAGGATCGCACTCAGCACCCTTCGCTCATAGGCAGCGCCCATTGCCGATTTGGCTTTCGCCCATAGGCCCTGATTGTGCTTCCAGATTCCCCCGCCTCGGATCGCCATTGCAAGGTGCTTCATCCCCCATTCAAGGCCGGCACCACAGCTCTGCAGCGCACTGATCGAGCCTTGGTAGCCAAGAAGGCGAGCGGTTGCCGGCTTGATCTGCAGAGGTCCAAGTTCTCCGGCGCTGCCTTGTGCCTGGCAATCGAAGCCGCTTTCTATCTTCACAACCTTGAGCGCCAGCGATGCCGATACTCCATATCGGTTGGCGGCCGCCGTCACCATTCGAAAAACATCGCTCGATGCCTGAGCTGTGGCGGAAACAAGAAGAGTTGCAAGCAGAACGATTGTCAGGCCTCTCATGCGTCCCTCGATTTCCAAAAATTGCAAGGAGCGCGCGAGAAAGCGAAAGACTGTGATCTCACTATGGCCTTCCCGTGACAATCCCCGCCGTAACTAGGCCAAAATACTGCCCTTTTTCGTCTTACGAGCGCCTAGGAGCGACTGCCCTGGGCTAGGAAAAATCTTTGGTATTGCCGAACATAACTAGAACAATTATAGCTTGTTTAGGTTTTGTTCTGATTCTGCCGGTCTGAGAGTGATTTCCAGACAGGCGTTGCAACAAGGTCGCTTCCATGCTCACGCGAAAGCAGTTCGAATTACTGATGTTCATTCATGAGCGTCTGAAGGAGGCGGGCGTGCCCCCCTCGTTCGACGAGATGAAGGCCGCGCTGGACCTTCGATCCAAGTCCGGAATTCACCGTCTCATAACAGCGTTGGAGGAGCGGGGATTCATTCGCCGTCTTCCTCATCGTGCCCGGGCTCTCGAGGTGGTGAAATTGCCGGAGTCGGTGGCTCCGAGCCTCACTGCAGCGAAGCAGAAGGGTGCGTTCAGTCCCAATGTCATCCAAGGATCGCTCGGCCGCATCAAACCGATGCCGCAAAGTGCCGATGGTGTTCCTCGGGGGGCCATTGTTCCGGTCATGGGTCGAATCGCAGCCGGTGTCCCAATTTCCGCCATTCAGGACCATACGCACAACATCGCCGTGCCGCCGGAGATGCTGGGCTCGGGCGACCACTTTGCTCTTGAGGTGAAGGGCGACTCAATGATCGATGCGGGCATCCTGGACGGCGATACCGTTGTGCTGCGCCGATCGGATACGGCGCAAACAGGCGAGATCGTGGTGGCGTTGATCGACGAGGAGGAAGCAACTCTGAAGCGCTTGCGCCGGAAAGGTGATTCTATTGCGCTCGAGGCTGCGAATTCTGCCTATGAGACACGCATTTTCGGTCCGGATCGCGTCAAGGTGCAGGGAAAGGTCGTAGGATTGATCCGCCGCTACTGAGTTTGTGCATCTCGCGCCGCTTGGTCCTTGCGCCGCGTTACACTTGTTACCCAGGGTCTCTGGCCCCTCATCTGCCGAACCGTCACAATTCTGATGCCGTCATCGACAACAAACAAGGCGTGAGCGCCTTCGCGCCACACATCGAAGCGATCGATGCGCAGGGCTATTTTCTTGCAGGCGCCGCGGAGTGGAAAGGCGGCGATGAGAATATCCGCATCAGGACATTCGACCTTGCCCTCTGCTTGTTTGTCCATATAGGCAAGGCGCTTATTCTTGATTATCGCGGTGCAAGTATGCCGGAGACAATTGAAACCGGGCCGCGCAGCAGCCACCAATGAACCTGCCCCGTCTCCATCCGCCAGCAACCAGCGTTCTGCGGCAAAGCGACTCCGGCTATTGGCGAGCACGAGCTGCCCCAACTCGTTTCTGATCGCAATGTTGGCTGCCGTTCGTTCGATGATGACGTCGGGTTCGGATCGCAGGAGCGTCATGGCGAGGCCGAGCGCGAAGAGTCCAAGCCCAAACCAGCGGGCGTAACCAAGGACAAGGCAAATCCACAAAATTCCAGCCGACATCATCAGCGAACTGTGGGGACCGTGACCAGGTATGACAAAACGCGCTCCAGGCAGGCCAGCCGTCCAATCGGAAATTGCCATTACTGTTTTGAGGCCCAGACCCATGACCGTAAATGCCACTTGCTCCATCCCAAGCGGCATCAGCAACGTACCGACCAAGGCCATCGGCATCACAATCGCGCTAACTACGGGAAGCGCCAGCAGGTTGCCAATGAGACTATAGGGTGAGAGCCGATTGAAATGAAACGCTGCCGGCGGCCCGGTGCAGATTCCGGCGATGAGCGTTGTGGCCGCCAAAGTGAAAATTGCGATGCCGAGCCGGCGCAAAGCAAACATCGTCCAGCTTGTTCGCCGACCAAACCTTGTCGAACCCGGCTCCCGGCTGCGCCACATTTCGAAGAAACTCAGAAGTCCCGTGACGGCGAGAAAACTCATCTGCAAACCCGGTTGCAGAACGGCCTTTGGATCAAGGAGCAGCACCAAGATTGCCGCAGTAGCAACGTTGCGCAGGTTCAACGCCGGCCGGCCGGCGATCATCGCCGCGAACATGATTGCGACCATTATGTATGAGCGCTGTGTCGGCACTTCACTTCCCGACAGCATAAGGTAGACCGCTCCGACGATGAGGGCAGCCAATGCCGACCACTCCTTAATAGGCCTGGTGAGCGCAAGTCCGGGGAACAACGCAAATGCCGCTCGCAGCATCCAGAAGAAGCCACCCGCGACAAGGGACATATGAAGCCCCGAAATGGAAACGATGTGGGCAAGGCCGGAAGCTTGCAGGCTATTCTTCATTGTCTGAGGAAGACCGGCGCGCTCGCCGGTGATGAGCGCTACCGCGAGCAGTCCAAGTTCATCAGGCATCGCTCTGTGAACGCGTTCGGCAATAACGAAACGCAGGTTTTCGACACTTCCCTTCATCTTCACCCAAAGGGGTGGGTGGATGTCGGGCCGGATCCTGAAAGGCGACCGGGCATGGCCAATTGCTCCGATGCCCTCCAGCCATTGAGAACGAGCATAGTCAAACCCGCCGGGCATTATGGGTGTGAGCAGCGGGAACAAGCGCGCTTCGCCCTCCACGAAATGGCCAACGCGCAATTCTTTTTGCAACGGCGCGGTGATTTGAACCTTCTTCGGTCTCTCAGACGGGCCAAGGCCTGAGATGCTCTCAAGCCTTACGAGGACTTTGGCGGAGCGGTTGTTGGCAGCAGAAATTTTCTCGACAAAGCCGGTTATCCCCACACTGGGAGTTGAAGCGCTCACGCTTGGCCCCGGTGCAATGGTGGTTTGCAGTTTCGCAGCGAGGAATCCGGCAATTGCCAGGAGTACCAGCTTTGCTGGAGGCGATGAGCGTCCGCGAACAAGAATGCTTCCACATGCCACGGCGATCAAAACAAGTAGCCCGACGCCAAATACGGAAGGTTCGATCGGGAGGGCAAAGTAACCCGCAATCCCAATTGCCAGGCCAACGGGCAGCCACAGCACGAGCCGTCCATCATTCTTGAGTCTCGCGATCTCAAGCCCACGCCGAAGACTTTGCGCCCACGACGCTATCCCACCCGCCATGGCGAGATCGAAGTCAGCGGCTATGGCCACTGCTTGCCCCCTACCCTTACCCAGCGCAGGCCAGTGTGCTAGACCGCGCGCATAACGAGGCCATCATTGCGGATCGAGACGTAGATGTCACCGCCCGTCGTCACCAGATTTGCACCTTCTCCAACGGGATTCCTGCATATCGGGGGCGCCCGCACGGCCTTGTTCAACTGGTTGTTTGCAAAACACACGGGCGGAAGAATGCTCCTGCGGATCGAAGACACCGACCGGGAGCGATCGACCAAGGAAGCGCTGGACGCAATTGTCGACGGGCTGACGTGGCTTGGATTGAGCTGGGATGGGGACGTTATCTCGCAGTACGCCAGAGCGCCGCGTCATCGTGAAATTGCCGAGCAGCTGCTGGCCGCTGGCCTGGCCTATCATTGCTACTGCACACCGCAGGAGCTGGAGGCAATGCGGATGAAAGCCGCCGCCGAGGGGCGCCCGCAGCGGTATGACGGGACTTGGCGCAACCGCGATTCCCGCGAGGCACCCACCGGCGTGCAACCGGTCATCAGGTTCAAGGCCCCAACCGAGGGAAAAACCATCATCGAGGATAAGGTCCAGGGTCGCGTAGAGTTCAGCAATAAGGATCTGGATGACCTCATCATCCTGCGATCTGATGGTACGCCGACCTATAATTTGTCAGTGGTGGTGGACGATCATGATACGGGGATCACGCACATTATTCGTGGCGTGGACCACCTTACCAATGCGGCGCGTCAGTCGCAGATCTACCTGGCGCTTGACTGGACCATCCCGCAGATGGCCCATATTCCACTTATCCACGGGCCCGATGGCGCAAAACTTTCAAAGCGACACGGGGCGCTTGGTGTCGATGCCTATCGTGCCATGGGGTATCTACCCCAGACGATGCGCAACTATCTGGCCCGTCTTGGGTGGAGTCATGGGGACGCGGAGATCTTCTCGACGGAGCAGATGATCGAGTGGTTTGGTCTTGAAAGCGTGGGCAAATCAGCGGCACGATTCGACTATGCGAAGCTGGAAAATCTGAACGGGCATTATCTTCGCGCAATGTCGGATGATGAAGTTCTTCAGGCCTTCCTTGCTTTCCTGCCGCATGTCAGGGGCGGCCCGGAGCTGCTGGCGAGAATAGACGATCGACTGATGGCGAAGCTGCACAAAGCAATGGGAGGATTAAAGGAGCGCGCCAAGACACTTCTCGAGCTCAAGGCCGGTTCTCGCTTTTTGTTCGAAACCCCCATGCCTGACGCCAAGGCTCGTGAAATCCTCAACTCTGAGGGCATTACCGTTCTTAAGACCATCTACCCGGTTTTGGCTGCGAACTCTGACTGGAACGTCTCTTCGCTGGAAGCCGACGTGAAGCATTTTGCGGCCAAACACGAGCTGAAACTCGGGCAGATCGCCCAGCCGCTTCGGGCGGCGCTGACCGGAACCAATATCTCTCCGGGAATTTTTGACGTTATGACCGTTCTCGAGAAGTCAGAAACATTGCAGCGAATCGGCAGGTTTACTGGCCAAACATCGAAATAGATCGGCGGTGCCTGAATTTTGTGCAAGCGCTGCCTTGCGGGATGTGCCTGCCCTACTTGCAGCATGGCAGGCAATCGAGTAGCCAATTGGCCATCGCCCAGACCGGAGACACCGCATGACCAAACTCCCAAATGCCGCACGCCTTTCGTACGATGGAAGGGATCACGTCTTGCCGGTGCTCTCGGGCACCTTAGGTCCCAACGTCATCGATATCTCGAATCTTTATCAGGACACGGGCGTCTTCACCTACGATCCAGCATTCACGTCCACTGCTGCCTGCGAGTCCAAGATCACCTTCATCGATGGGGAGCAGGGAATTCTGCTCTACCGCGGCTATCCGATAGAACAGCTTGCCGAATATGGCGACTTCATCGAGACCTGTTATCTGCTCTACTACGGCGAGTTGCCAAACCATGCTCAACGCAAGGAATTCGAGGACGCGATCACCCATCACACCATGATTCACGAGCAGATGGCTCGCTTCTACTCGGGATTCAGGCGTGATGCTCATCCCATGGCAGTCATGGTGGGAACGGTGGGGGCCATGTCTGCCTTTTACCACGACTCAACCGACATCAACGATCCGCGACAACGCGAAATCGCCAGCCGCCGGATGATCGCCAAGCTGCCCACAATCGCGGCCATGGCTTACAAATATTCGATCGGCCAGCCTTTTATTTATCCACGCAACGACCTTTCCTACGCGGCAAATTTCCTGAACATGTGCTTCGCCGTGCCGTGCGAACCTTACAAGCCCAATCCCGTCCTGGCTCGCGCCATGGATCGCATTTTCATTCTGCATGCCGATCATGAACAGAACGCCTCAACCTCGACGGTGCGGCTTGCGGGATCGTCGGGAGCCAATCCGTTTGCCTGTGTCGCGGCGGGCATTGCCTGCCTGTGGGGTCCGGCGCATGGCGGTGCGAATGAAGCCGCGCTCAACATGATCATGGAGATTGGGCATCCGGAGAATATCGCGAAATATGTCGCTCGGGCAAAAGACAAGGATGATCCCTTCAGGCTGATGGGGTTTGGGCATCGGGTTTACAAAAACTACGATCCACGCGCAAAAATCATGCAGAAGACCGCCCATGAGGTGCTGAATGAATTGGGCGTCAAGGACGACCCGCTTTTCGCCGTGGCGCGTGAGCTGGAGCAAATCGTGCTGAAAGATGAGTATTTCATCGAGCGGAAACTCTATCCGAACATAGATTTCTATTCGGGCATAACCCTCAAGGCTTTGGGCTTTCCAACCTCGATGTTCACGGTACTTTTCGCCCTTGCCCGCACAGTCGGATGGATTGCCCAGTGGAAGGAAATGATCGAAGATCCGGATCGGCGCATCGGCCGACCGCGACAGCTCTACACGGGCTCGGCGCGGCGTGACTACATTCCCTTAAGCCGACGTGGACGATAAAGTCACGTTCCTAGCGGGCGGCGCGTCTTTCCATCAGCATCGCACCCAGTTCCGCTTCGGCGACTTTCACGTCGTCGACCCGGGCCTCGGCGGCGAACCGCCACACCGGCGGCCGTTTCTGCAAGAGCCGGACGTGATATCTGACGACGTGGCCGGGCAGAACCGGCTTTCTGAAGCGCGCCTTGTCGATCGACATGAAGTATACGAGCTTGCCTTCCTCGCTGGCGCCAAGGTGATGGAGGACAAGAGCACCGGCCGTCTGCGCCATACCCTCTATAAGAAGCACGCCGGGCATGATGGGACTGCCCGGGAAATGGCCTGCAAAAAACGGCTCGTTGATCGTGACATTCTTGATGCCGACGGCGGATTCCTCACCGTCGATATCCACGATGCGATCGATAAGAAGGAAGGGGTAGCGATGCGGCAATAGCTGCATCACACGCTCAATATCCGCCTCGGCCAGCTGGGTTGCGCTTCGATCACCGGACATCTCTGCCATCCGCCATACGAATACGGACGGCAATGCGCCGTCCGCTGATTCAGCCTATCACCATTTCAGAATTTGGTTGCGATGCCGAAGCGGAAATATTCGACCTTGTCATAGTCGGCCTTGAGGAATGGGTAGGCGACATCCAAGCGCAAGGGGCCGAAGGGTGATTCCCAAGTCAACCCGGCGCCGACGGACGCTCGAAGCTCGGCAGTGTCGAAGACATCGCAGAGAACAGGATCCGGTGGGCTTGCGCAGGTATTGTTGACCGGATCGAAGGGCCCCTCATCGTTTTCCGGGGCATTAAAGAGAGTGCCGAAGTCGGTAAAGACAGATCCGCTGAGCCCGAACTCCTCAGGCAGTCCGACAGGGAAGCTTACCTCAACGGTACCGATTGCGTAGGTTTGGCCGCCAATCGCATCCGTGCCGCCAAAGAATCCGGCAGGTGCTTCACGCTCCATTCGCGGACCGATGCCCGACCGGGCAAAGCCGCGGAAGCTCTCGCCACCCTTGAAGAAACGGTCGAGGATCGGGACGTCCTTGCCACCCCAGCCTGTCATGTAACCTGCCGTGCCCTTGAGTTTTGCCGTCACCCCTTCCATGAGCGGATAGAAAAAGTAACCTGCCGCTTCGGTGCTGACGTAGCGAACATCACCCCCGATGCCGGCAAATTCATTCATGCTTTGCACGCGATAGCCGGAGGTCGGCTTCAGCGGATTGTCCAATTGGTCATAGGTGTAGTTCAACCCGAACATGGATTTGTTCGTCGTTCCCTCCGCCTCGCGGATCGCCCTGGAGACATTGGCGCCTTCGTTCACATCGACGATGCGGTGGGTGAAGCTGTATTTGGTGCCGACCGTCGAGTTCTCATCGAGGCGGAAGCCGAAACGGAAGCCGCCACCATACTGCTGGGTCGTGTAGGATGATTCATCCTCGAGGTCGGTGTGCTGGAACACGCCGTCTATGCCCGCCGATACGCGTCTTCCGAGAAAATATGGTTCAGTGAATGAGAAGTTCACTGCCTGACGCTTCAGGCTCAGATTCGTCGACAGTCCGATATTCTGACCGCGTCCAAGGAAATTGCGCTCTTGAATGGATACGGAGCCGATCACCGTTTCGGTCGAGGAATAGCCGGCGGAGAATGCGATCGAGCCGGTGGATTTTTCTTTCACTTCGATTACCAGGACGACGAGATCGGGTGCGGAACCCGGCTCTTCGCGTATGTCGACCTTCTCAAAGAAATCCAGCGCCGTGAGCCGCCGACGGGCGCGATCAACGAGAATTCGGTTGAAGGCATCGCCTTCGACGAGCCGCATCTCGCGGCGCAACACCTCATCGAGGGTGCGAACGTTGCCGCGGATATCTATGCGTTCAATGTAGACGCGCGGTCCTTCGGCAATCGAGTAGACTATGTTGAGAACCTGGCCCGCCGGATCGCGTTCTATGTTCGGCTCCACCTTGGCGAAGGCAAATCCCGATTTGCCCGCCTCAAGTGTCAGCTCTTCCACCGTGCGGTCCACCATGTTGGCGTTATAGCGACTGCCTGAATCGGTCTTTATCAGAGCGTTCAGCGCGTTCGGATCGAGGGTGGTGGTGCCTGTGTTTACCGAAACCGCTCCGATCTTATATTCGGGGCCCTCCTGGACCATGAATGTGATAAAGAAGCTCTCACCATCCGGGGCGAGTTCGGCCGTCGCGGAGAGCACCTGGAAATCGGCGTATCCATTCTTCAGGTAGTAGCGTCTCAGAAGCTCCTTATCGAACTCGAGCCGGTCTGGATCGTAGTTGTCGGTGGTGGCGAAAAATTTCCACCATCTCGATTCGGCGGTGGAGATCGCGCGTCGCAACTGCCCGTCGCTAAAGGCGTCATTGCCGATAAAACTTATGCGCTCGATTTTGGTGGCCCCGCCTTCATTGATTTCGAAGACGAGATCGACGCGATTTTGCGGCAGACGGATGATTTTTGGCTCGACCCGTGCCGAAAAGTGACCGGACCGCCGGTATAGCGCGACAATCCGCTGAACGTCGCTCTGCACCCGGGCGCGGGTGAAGATCATCCGCTCCCGCAGCTCGACTTCCTTGATCAGATTGTCATCCTTGATCTCATCGTTGCCTTCGAAATTCACCCGGTTGATGAGCGGGTTTTCTTCAACCCTGACGACTACGGTCGAGCCCCTGGCAAACACATCGACGTCAGCGAACAAGCCTGTTTGGAACAGGGCCTTGACGGAGTCATCCATTGCTTCTTCGGAAACCGGATCGCCCGGGGCAATCTGGGTGTAGGAGAGGATCGTATCGGTCTCAACCCGCTGGTTGCCCTCAACGAGAATGTTTCTGACCGTCTGGGCCCAGGCCGCGGTTGACATGCCAAATGGCAGAGCAGGCGCAAAAAGAGCTAGCGCGAAGGTCAGAGTCGCAATGAGAACAAGGCGATATCGCATTCAGCAGCCATTCCCCGCTAATGACGCCAACCCAAACCCCGTACACCTGCCCTATAAATCCTTACCGATGTTTTCGCTCCATTGCAAACCAAGAATTTGGTAATTTTTTCGAGCCGTTAGCCACGCTCGAAGATTGAGGAAAAAACTCGCGCCAAGTCGTTCCATGTAGCGAAGAACATAAGCGCCAAAACTAGCGCAAAACCGACCCTGAAACCCCACTCCTGGGCATTCGGCCCCAGCGGCTTGCCCCTCACGGCCTCCACTGCGTAGTAGAGCAAGTGGCCACCGTCCAGCATGGGTACCGGGAAGAGGTTGATGAGCCCGATGCTGACTGACAGCATCGCAGCGATTCGCATCAGCTCATAGAACCCGAGTTGCGCAGCTTTTCCAGAAATTTGCGCAATTGCCAAAGGTCCGCCCAGCTGATTGGCGTTTTCCCGTCCGGTGACCAGGCGCTTGATGAAGTGCATGGACCCCCCAATTATGTGCCAAGTCTCTGCTACTCCAAGTCTTAGGGCTTCAATGGGATTCTTGCGATCGTAGGTGGGCGAGGCGGCCCGTTCCCGGGAGACGCCCATCAGGCCAATCTTTATCTTGCCGCCAAACCCGTCGGTTATCTCACGAGCTTCAGGCACCAACTGAAAGAGATGCAACTCGCCTGCGCGATCGACCTCAACGACCAGGGTCTCCCCGGCGCGCGGCATGACGATGCGCTGGATGTCGTCGAAAGAGCTAATTGTGCTGCCGTTGATGCGCAAAATCACGTCGCCCGACTTGATGCCGACTTTTTCTGCAGGGCTTCCTGCCTGCACGGTTTCCACCCGCGGCTCGGTCGTCGGAACGCCCACCAGCATGAAGGAAACGGCAAAAATGGCGATTGCGAGAATAAAGTTCGCGATAGGGCCAGCTGCCACAACGGCCGCGCGCTGAGCGACGCTTTTGCCAAAAAAATTACCGGGGCCCCTGGTTGCCGGCGAGAGCGAAGATGCCTTGGGCATGCTTGCGGCATTGGCATCGCCCTCAAACTTCACGTAACCGCCGAGGGGAAGCCAACCGATTTTCCAACGGGTGCCGTGCCGGTCGGTGTAGCCAAGGAGTTCCCTTCCAAAGCCGATGGAAAAGGATTGAACCTTCACACCATTCCACCGCGCCACGATGAAATGGCCAAATTCATGGACAAAAACAATCAGCGTCAACACGAATAAAAAAGCGAGCGGATAGGAGCCAAGCGTCGCTGCATGGCCGACAAATGAACTGAGCATCTCGATCTCCTTCGTCTCGCTGGCCTCTAGTGATACCTGCAATTACCGTGATTTGCGACGGCTAATTGGGGCCGGCAGGCCATTTTTCTGAAATTGAGTTATCGGTTGCGGGTTCTCTACCATGTCAAGATTCCCGCCGCCGGGCTGGAAAATCCGCTCCGAACGCCGCCAACCAATGCGGCAAAAATGGCCGCCGCGACCAGCCCGTCGACCCGGTCGAGCATGCCGCCGTGACCGGGGATCAGGGCGCTTGAATCCTTCACACCCGTCGAGCGCTTCAATGCGGATTCGAAATAGTCGCCCGCCTGCTCGACGACTGCCATCAGGCCGCCAACAAGCGCAAACCACGCGAGGCCCTCGAGCCCGACAGCCCAGGCGAACAGCACGCTGCAGATGAGCCCTCCCACGATGGCACCGGCGAGCCCGACCCATGTCTTTCGCGGAGAAATGGCGGGGAGAAGTTTTGGACCACCAATGGTGCGACCGGCGAAGTAAGCGAGGGTATCGGCGCCCCAAACCACAAAAAGCAGCCAGTAGACTGCAAGCAACCCGAATTGCGCATCGTTGCGCAAGAGAACGACCGAGAGGGCGGACAGCGTTATGTAGGGGATGCCGACGATTGTCCAAAACGACGGGCGTGGATGGGTCCAGAGCCGGTAGAGAACACTTGCCGCCCACACGATCACAATGAGCCCTATCAGGAGACTCATGTCGATGACACCCGGCAGAAGAGCTGCAGCGAGGGCTGCAGCAGCGTGGAGAGCAAACTGGACGGGCGCGGAATCATGCACGAGCTTCGTCCACTCGAACGCCATGAGAACTCCCATTGATGCGACAAGCAGGCCAAACCAGATCGAGCCCGCCCACGTCAGCGCCAGTACAACGGGAATAAGTACGACAGCGGACGCGACTCGCACATAGAGGTCACGCCATTTCGATGGTTCTACGGTTAACAGAGGAGAGTCCCGCATCCGTTTACTGAGCCTGAACCCTTATACCGCCGAAGCGCCGATCACGCGCAAGGTAACATTGAATCGCTTTTTCAAGCGATTCCCTGCCAAAGTCCGGCCAGTGCTCGCTGACGAAGACGAATTCGGTATAGGCGCTCTGCCAGAGAAGAAAATTGGAAAGCCGCTCTTCTCCACTGGTGCGAATGAGAAGATCTGGATCGGGAATGCCGCAGGTATCCAGATGTTCGGTGATCAAATCTGCAGTAATAGCTGAAGGGGAAATTTGCCCGTCGATGCACGACTGAGCTATTTTTTTTGCCGCGCGGGCGATTTCCTGCCGGCTCCCGTAGTTGAAGGCCACGATCAGGGTCATCCCCGTGTTGCGGGTGGTAAGCTTTTCGCTCTCCTCCAGGAGAGAAACGATATCAGGCTCAAGGTCATTTCGCTCGCCGATCACCTTGATGCGGACCCCCGCGGCGTGGAGTTCGGCAACATCTTGCCTTATGAAGCGGCGCAGGATGCCGAGAAGATCGTCCACTTCTTCCTTGGGGCGCGTCCAGTTTTCTGCACTGAATGAAAATATGGTCAAAAACTCAAGCCCCAACTCACCCGCCGCCCGAATCGTCCGACGCAAGGCTTCTACACCCTGACGATGACCTGCACTGCGCGGCAGCATCCGGTCCTTGGCCCAGCGGCCATTGCCGTCCATTATGAGGGCGACGTGACGAGGAAATCGGCCCTGCTGCTTGCTGTTCAAGAGAGACTGGTCGGAGTGCCGGTTCATCGCGGAGCGCATCAAACCTGCATGATCTCGGATTCTTTGTGCTGAAGGGCAGCGTCGATTTCCTTGATCGTCTGATCGGTTAGCTTTTGCACCTCGTCGTGCTTCTTGCGATGGTCATCCTCGCCGATCTGATGATCTTTTTCCATTTTCTTCAGATGTTCCATGCCATCACGGCGCACGTTGCGCACAGCCACCCGTGCCTTTTCAGCATATTGGTGAGCAACCTTGGTGAGTTCCTTGCGCCGCTCCTGCGACAATTCGGGGATGCGAAGGCGAATGACCTGCCCTTCGGTCTGCGGATTAAGCCCTAGATTCGAGTTGCGGATGGCCTTCTCGACCGCGCTCACAACGCTGCGATCCCAAACCTGGACCGATAGCAGGCGCGGTTCGGGTGCGGTCACGTTCGCCACCTGGTTCATGGGCACTGTCGAGCCGTAGGCCTCGACCGTAATTGGATCGAGCATGCCGGGGGAAGCGCGCCCGGTTCGCAAGCCAGCGAACTCGTGTTTCAGGGCCTCGAGCGCGCCATGCATGCGGCGGTTCAGTTCGTTCATGTCTAGTTTTGCGGACTGTGCCATTTGCCTTCCCTCCATCCGGGCTCAGGCGCCAATCACCGTGAAGCGGCCTTGGTTTTTCACCACTCCCAAGAGAGCGCCGGGTGTTCTGATGGAGAACACGATTACCGGAATCCCGCTGTTGCGTGCAAGCGTGATAGCCGTCAGATCCATTATCTTTAGGTCCTGGGTCAAGATATCCCCATATGTCAACCGGTCATAGCGCCTGGCAGCCGGCTGTTCCTTGGGATCGGCGGAGTATACACCATCGACGCTCGTTCCTTTGAGGAGACCGTCGCAGCCGATCTCGGCGGCGCGGAGTGCTGCGGCGGTGTCGGTGGTGAAGAAAGGACTTCCCGTTCCTGCGGCGAAAATTACAACCCTCCCCTTGGCCATATGGCGCAATGCCGAGTCGCGAGAATAGCTTTCGCAAATACTGGGCATGGGGATCGCAGATTGAACGCGTGAGTCAACACCGTTCGCTTTCAAAGCGCTGTCAAAGGCAAGGGCATTCATCACCGTGGCCAGCATGCCCATGTAATCGCCGGTCACGCGGTGCATGCCTTGAGCAGCGGCTGTCACGCCGCGAAGCAGATTGCCACCCCCAATCACAAGCGCGAGTTTCACTCCGGTTCGCGTCGTCTCGCCCACCTCTGCCGCTATGCGGTTCATGGTCGGAACATCGATGCCGAATGGCTCGCCGCCCATCAGCACTTCGCCTGAAATCTTCAGCAACAGTCGGCCAGATCGATCAGGCATGGGGAGATTGGGCCAAACAGCGCAAGCCGGGGGTGCTAGGCCGCCCCTGCAGCTTTTGCGACTTCGGAAACGAAATCATTGGTCTGCTTCTCAATACCTTCGCCGAGCTGATAGCGCACAAAACCGGCAATCCTCGCCGGTGCCCCTGCTCTGCCCTCCACCTCCTTGAGGGCCTGAGTCACGGTCTTGGAGGGATCATGAACATAGGCCTGCTCCAGCAGGCAATGTTCTTTCGCATAGGTCTTGAGTCCCGACTGCACAATCTTGTCCAAGACGTGGGCCGGCCTGCCGGCATTCTTCTCTGCCAATATCGCTTTCTCACGCTCAATCGTTGCGGCGGGGACGCCGGCAAGATCAAGCGCTATGGGACTGGCCGCAGCTACATGCATCGCCACCATGCGGGCAAACTTTGCCAGTTCTTCCGGTTTTCCTGTCGATTCAACCGCCACCAGAACACCGATCTTCCCGAGGCTGGGCGCCACCTGATTGTGAACATACGTTCCAATGACGCCATTGGCGACTGACAAGAAAGCTGCTCGCCGCAGGCTCATGTTCTCTCCGATCGTGGCAACCATATCTGCTACATGTTCCACAACCGAGTGCTTTGCGCCGGGAAACTGCATTGCCTTGAGTTTTTCAACCGACCCTTGGGCCTTGAGAGCAAGCTTTGCTATTTCACCGACCATGGCCTGGAACTGGCTGTTGCGCGCCACGAAGTCGGTTTCGCTATTCAGCTCGACGAGAGCGCCTGCCTTGTCGCCCATTGCAAGACCGATCAATCCCTCTGCGGCAAGGCGAGAGGCCTTCTTGGCGGCCTTGGACAATCCTTTGGCGCGGAGCCAGTCGATTGCCGCCTCCATGTTTCCCCTCGTTTCAGTGAGCGCGTTCTTGCAATCCATCATTCCGGCGCCCGTCTTCTCGCGCAGGTCTTTCACCATGCTTGCGGTGATCTCAGCCATGATTTCTCCTCCTGGCCAAAAGGTCAGGCGCTTGCTCTCTGGGTTTTCTCGCGCGGTGGCTTGCCGGCCACCAGGTCTTGTGCCTGCTCCACCCATTCTTCCCGGCCGATGCGGCCCTTCAGTTTCAGTTTTTCATCGAGCTCTGCCACTCTCTCCGGCGTCAATTCGGCAATTTGCTGGATGTCGCTTATTCCTTCTGTGCTCAGCTTCTTCTTTAGCGTTCCCGTGATCCCATTGATCAGAGAGAGGTCTTGCGGAACTGCACTGGTTTCCGAAGCGGCCGGCAAGGGTTCGACAATGGGAGTTTCCGATGCACCGAGATCGAGCCCGGCCTGAGTTTGGCCTTGGCTTATGCCTTCAATGGCAGCGCGAGCCATGAGATCGCAATAGAGCCCGATCGCACGTCCCGCATCGTCATTGCCCGGAATGGGATAGGCCACTCCGCCCGGATCGCAGTTCGAATCGAGGATTGCGACGACGGGGATGTTGAGACGGTTGGCTTCCTTGATCGCCAGCTGCTCCTTGTTCGTGTCAATCACGAACATGATATCGGGAGTTCCGCCCATATCTTTGATGCCGCCGAGAGCGTTTTCCAGCTTCTCCTTCTCCCGCGTGAGGCTGAGAAGCTCGCGCTTCGTCAAACCAACATCCTCCTTGGAGAGAACTTCCTCCAAATGGCGCAGGCGCTTGATCGAATTTGAAATGGTCTTCCAGTTGGTCAGCGTCCCGCCGAGCCATCGCGAATTTATGTAGTACTGTGCAGAGCGTTTCGCGGCTTCGACGATCGCGTCAGACGCCTGGCGCTTGGTTCCGACGAACAGTACGCGGCCGCCTGCGGCGACGGCATCTCGGATGGCGACCAGCGCTTGATGAAGCAGCGGTACTGTCTGCGCCAGATCGATGATATGGATGCCGTTTCGCGATCCGTAGATGTAAGTCTTCATCTTCGGATTCCAGCGATGGGTCTGATGGCCAAAATGAACGCCCGCTTCAAGCAGCTGGCGCATGGAAAAATCAGGCAATGGCATGCCTTCGAACTCCTTCTCCGGTTACACCTCCGCGGGGCTTCATGGCCGGAACGTCCGGCACCGGAAGGACGAGGCGCTATTTGGGGCTTCAATCAGCTCCAGTGCGCAACGGCCAAGCCTTCGCGTGTGGATTTGCGAGCGCGCTTATAAGCGGTACCGACGTTACTGGCAAGGGTCGCCGGGTCAGCCTCTGGAAATTTGGCATGAGGCCTATTGAGAGCCTTGCGCGAGCGCGGGTCGGACAGGATAGACAAACCGCTGGTAAATCCAGCCGATTGCGACAAGGCTCAGACCAAGACCGAAGAATGAGGCGACGCGGTAGAGTCCTTCGAGACCTGCCATGTCGGAGATGAACACCTTCAGCACGGTGACGAGCAATACGGCGAGCGCTCCATATCGCAACCCTGCTTGCCCCCGCCAAAGACCGGCTGCCAACAAAGCGAAGGCGAACAACAGCCACACAAGCGAATAGGCATAGTATTCACCCGGGCTCTGATGCCAAAGGCTTAGAGTATCTCCCTGAAAGGCGTGCTTGGTCTCAAGCGTCACCCATGTAAATGCCAGGACCAGCGCTCCGACCGCCACCGGCGTACGCGCCTGCCTCAATTCGGGGATCTCCTCAAGGTCGCGTACCATGAGAACAAGCAGCACCGCAGGCGCGAGGTAGCCTAAGAGGAGCTTATTCAAGATGGGCCAGTCACCGATATTTTCCCCGCTCATGGCGGGATTGAGTGCCAACAGCTGACCGATGAAAATTCCCCCGAGCGCAAGCGCCAATAGCAGTCCTGCCTGTCCGGCATCGATCAGGCGCCCGGACTTCATGTAGGCCCGGGCCCGCCACCACCCGACTGCCAGCCAGACCAGAGAATGCAGGCTCAGTTCGAAGAATGTCAGATGGCTGGACTCGAGTCTCCCTTCAATGCCCAGCCGAATTTCAAATCCGACGAGCAGGAGCGCAAACAGCAGTGCCCCCGTCTCCAGAACGGCGGTGGTGAGATCTTTCTCGCTTCTTGCGAACACGCGGGCGGCGGCAAGAAATGCCGCCGCCGGAACTCCGTAACCATAGAGGATCCATTGGGCGCCAAATCTATCGATGGCTTCATAGTCGAGGATATAGGGATTAAGAACGAGGCGAAGGAGAACGATTCCCGCAACCACCAAGGCAAAAAACCTCAACTCTCTCAGACTGAGTTTTTGCTCAAGCCAAGCCAGTGCGGGGAGCTGCAAGGCAAGGGCAACCGTCAGCCAGGCATTGCGAAATACAAAGGCGAAGGCACAGCTAACGCCCGCAAGGACGGCGGCTGAGTAGATTCCAAGAGCGAGCCGGCTTGCGTATTCTTCCCGGCGAACATCAAATGCCTTGGCGGCAGCGAGGGCGAGCAACGCTGCTGCGATTGAGATTATCGCCCAAAGGCTGTTGGATGAGACGTCGCGCAGGCGGGTGTAAGTGATTGCCAAGAGCAGCGCCGAGCCGATGGTCGAGATCGCCGCCCACAGGTGCGGACGCTTGGCATTGGCTTCGGCCACATATCCCGCCACCGCCAAGAATGCTGCGAACAGCAGCGAGCGGAGAAGGTACGGCCAAACTGCAGAACCGATCAATCCTTCGAAAGGCGGGCCGCTGATCCCTTCCACTTGCTCCCGCGCGCTTTCCAATTGCGCGCCCAGCGGCCAAAGCGCCATAACGCTCACGACAGCCAATGAGGCCCAAAGGAAAATCGCGTCGAATCTTTGCCAGCGGCGACCTGCGTAAATCGCCAAGCCTGCAAGACCGGCAAGGATCAGCAGATTCAGATCCAGCTTGGGCGCCGCACCAATTGTCGCGGCGATGAGAAGCGAGGAGAGGGAAATGGCGGTCCATGCGGCCCATTCAATCGGGGCAACCGCTTCGAGGCGATGCCAAACCGGAGATTCGTCCCCATCTGACTTGTCCTGCGCGAGGTAGATGCATGCGGCAGCAACGAGAGCCTGGAAGCAAACCAGCGCAAGGACATCGGCTTGCGCTACCTGCTTTGGTGCTGCAAGGAAGATCCATGCAGCGATGCCGGCGAGAACGGCAAGCAGGGGCCACAGCCATCGCCTGTGATGACTGCCAGTCCACATTCCGACTGCGGCAGCAACTCCATAGGCGACCATGGCAAGCAAAGTTGGGGCGATCGCTGCCGTCGATGCCTTTGTCAGCCAGAGAAAGGTCCACACCGCGCCACCTGCGATGGATCCGAAAGCGAGCCATGGCCATGACCGGTAGCGGACGACGGCTAACGAGGCGAGCATGACAAGCGTGAGATAGCCGAACAGGCCCCAAACCGACGCACGGTCGGAGGCAACGAGGGCCGGTGTCAGAAATCCAGCCAGCAGTCCGAGGATCGCGACTATTGGCGCGTGCAGCGCCGCCAACGCGAAGGCTACGAGTGCAATCGCTCCGAGCCCAAGAAATGCGATCAAGGGAGAGACAAGCTCGTACAGCGCATGAGCGGCATACACCGCCGCAAAAGAGACGAAAACACCGGCGCTGGTGAGGGCTCCGGCGGCCAAATCGACCCGATTGGCGGGGACATATCTGGGCAATGACTCCCTGCGCACCGCTTCGCCGCCGATCATCAATGCGATGCCCAGCAGCAGCGCCAGCACGATGCGGCCGGCGGGGGTGAGCAGCCCGCTTTCAACCGCGTAGTTGATGAGAAACAATCCGGCCAGCGCCAGTGCGGCCGCGCCGAGCCACAAAAACCATCGGGACGTCAATTTCTCTTCCAGTCGCGGTGCGCTTGCCGTCGGCGGAGCGAGCACTGGTGTTTCAGCGGTTTGCGGAGGGGTCAGTTCGACCGGGGCTGAAACTGGAGGCGCCTCTTGAGGAGCCTCGGCCGGCGGAGGCCGGGGCGTAGAGGTGCGGGTGTACTCCGCCAGCTGCGTCTCCAGCCCCTCGACTTTCGCCTTGAGCGCCGCCAGGCGCGAGGCGAGGACCGTAGCTTTGGTATGCGCAGCGATTGCAAGAACCAGCGGGCCGAGAAGCAGAACAAGAGCGAGCAGTACAAGGCCGATCCAGCCCATTTAATAATCCTGCACGTCGATGACGCCTGGAATCGCCTTGATCGCTCCTTTCAGCTGCGGCGTCACGGTAAATTTGTTCCCGAGCCAGATATCAACCTCGCGCCCCTGGGGAAGCTGAACGATGAGCTTCACCGGTGCGCGGCCGCCATTCTTCAATCGCAGCGCAATGGATTCAAGCGGTCCCTCATCCTTGAGGAAAACAACCAATCCCGGCTGAATCATTGCGCTGGCCTTTTCCAATAGCTCAACCTCTTGCAGTCTAAGCCGCACCTCATCGGCATCGACATCGGCTTCGACGCGGACCACGACGGCATTACCCGGCTCAAGCAAGTCGCGCGCCGAGGCAAGCAGGTCGGAGAATACGATCGTCTCGAACTGGCCGGACGGTTCGGAGAATCCGACGAAAGCAAAACGATTGCCGTTTTTGGAGCGTCGCTCCTGCCGGTAGGTGATGGTTCCCGCAAGCTTGGCGGCAGTGGCGCCCTTGGTTAGTGCTTTCTCGTGAAACGAAACCCAGCTCTCTACGCCGAGCTTCGCCAGCGGCTTCATGTAGTCATCCAGCGGGTGGCCGGAAAAGTAAAAGCCCACGGCCTCAAATTCCGCATTCAATCGCTCGATCGGCAGCCAGGGTTCGATGACCGGTAACCGCAAATCTTCGACCAGCTCGCCCGCAGGACCACTTCCGAACAGATCGTCCTGCCCCGCCTCTGCCTCGGCTACGGTGCGGTTGGCCATCGACAGAATGATCTCGACCCCTTCGAAAACCTGCCGGCGATGGGGCGTGATGCAATCGAAGGCGCCTGCCTTGGCCAGGCTTTCGAGCGCACGCTTATTGATTGTCCGGGGATCGGCCTTGCGGGCAAAATCGCCGAGGTTGACAAAGGGTCCCTTCGCAGTTCGCAAATTTACCAGATGCTCGATGGCGCCACGTCCGACGTTCTTCAGTGCAGCCAGGGAATATTGCACCACTCCATCCTTCACGGTGAAATCGACGCTGGAAGAATTGATCGACGGTGGGCTGATCTTGACGCCGAGCCGCTGCGCCTCGCGCCTGAACATTTGCAGTTTGTCAGTATTGCCAAGTTCGAGAGTCATCGAGGCGGCAATGAATTCGGTTGGAAAGTTGGCTTTCAGATACGCAGTCTGATAGGCAATCGCCGCATAGGCCGCCGCATGGGATTTGTTGAAGCCGTAGCCGGCGAATTTGGCAACCAGTTCGAATATGTAGTCGGCCTGATGTTCGGCTATTCCCCGGGCGACAGCGCCCGAAACAAAGCGCTGCTTCTGCCGATCCATCTGCGACTTGATCTTCTTGCCCATTGCCCAGCGCAGGACATCGGCTTCGCCGAGCGAATAGCCAGAGAGCACCTGGGCGATCTGCATCACCTGCTCCTGGTAGATCATGATCCCGTAGGTTTCCTTGAGAATCGGCTCTATCAGCGGATGCAGATAGTCGGGTTGTTCCTCGCCGCGTTTGCACGCAATGAACCGAGGGATGTTGTCCATGGGTCCCGGGCGGTACAGGGCGACGATGGCGATGATGTCCTCAATGCAATCTGCGTGGATCTTGCGGAGGACATCGCGCATGCCGGAACTTTCGAGCTGGAACACGCCGATGGTGTCGCCGCGACCCAGCATCTCGTAGGTTTTCGCATCGTCGAACGGAACGCGCTGAATATCGAAACCGGGCACCCTCTCGCGGATAAGTTTCTGCGCCTTGTCAATGACCGTCAACGTCTTGAGGCCGAGGAAGTCGAACTTCACCAGGCCGGCCTTCTCGACCCACTTCATGCTGAATTGAGTGGCGGGAAGGCTGGAGCGCGGGTCACGGTAAAGCGGCACGGTTTCTTCGAGCGGCCGGTCGCCGATCACCACACCCGCGGCATGCGTCGATGCGTGGCGATAGAGACCCTCAAGCTTCATTCCGATCTCGAGCATCGTGCGCACCGCCGGATCCTTCTCCCTTTCCTCCTGCAGGCGCGGTTCGCCCTCGACGGCGTTTTTCAAGGATACGGGATTGGCGGGATTGTTCGGAATGAGCTTGCACAACCGGTCGACCTGACCGTAGGGCATCTGCAAGACCCTGGCGACATCGCGGCAGACGGCGCGTGCCTGCAACTTACCGAAAGTGATGATCTGCGCGACGCGATCTCTCCCATATTTCTGCTGTACATAGGCGATCACTTCGTCGCGGCGGTCCTGGCAGAAGTCGATATCGAAGTCAGGCATCGACACTCTTTCGGGATTGAGGAACCGCTCGAAGAGGAGATTGAACCGCAATGGATCGAGATCGGTAATGGTGAGGGCATAGGCCACGAGCGAACCGGCACCCGAGCCGCGCCCCGGCCCGACAGGAATTCCGTGCGATTTGGCAAATTTGATGAAGTCGGCAACGATGAGAAAGTAGCCAGGAAATTTCATGCGAATGATGAGGTCGAGCTCGAACTCGAGCCGCTGCTCGTAATCCTGCCGAGAGTAACCCTGAACGATGCCATTTCTCGTCATTCTCTCGCGCAATCCCTCACGAGCCTGGACGCGAAGTTCCTCCGGCTCGTCGCGCTCGGCAGCGAACCTGGGCAAAATGGGAACTGCGGCGAGAGGCCGGAAGGCGCAGCGCCGAGCAATCTCAACCGTGTTTTCGATCGCTTCCGGAATATCCGCGAACAGCCGCACCATATCGCGTGGAGTTTTGAAATAGTGCTCAGGCGTCAGGCGTCGCCGGTCTTCCGTTGAAATGACCTCGCCTTCGGCAATGCAGATGAGCACATCATGGGCGGCAAAGTCGTCCGGCGCTGCGAAATAGGCCTCATTGGTCCCGACCAGGGGAATAGCCAGCTCGTAAGCCAATTCGACCAAACCGGGTTCGGCGCGAATTTCGGTATCAAGATTGTGACGCTGCAGCTCGATGTAAAGCCGGTCGCCAAAGAGTGCCTTAAGCTTGTTCAGTCGCTGGCGAGCGAGATCTCTCTGCCCTTGGACAAGCGGATCATTTATGGGCCCCGTCGGCCCGCCGGTAAGGCAAATGAGCCCGCGCGCATGCGATTGAAGCAGCGAGAAAGGAACGTGAATCTCAGCCTGGTCCGGTGTGTCGAGATAAGCGTGGCTTGAAAGCTTCATGAGGTTGGCATAGCCCTCAGCGTCCTTCGCCAAAAGTGCCAGCGCTCCACACGGATACTTTCTTGGCTGACGGGCATCGATCGACACATCGGCAAAATCCACCTTTAAGGTGCAGCCGATGATCGGCTGGATGCCCTTCTCGGCCAGGATCTCGGAAAACTCCATGGCGCCGAATAGATTGCCCGTATCGGTGATGGCGAGCGCCGGCATGGAATAGTTCTTGGCCAGCTCTGCGAGCTGCTTGATCGGCAAAGCCCCTTCGGACAGCGAGTAGGCCGAATGGGTTCTCAAGTGGATAAAGGTTGGCGAAGAATCGGACATGACTTCGCGAGGATAGCCACAAGCGGAGGGGGAAGCGAATCGGCGGAGGCCGCAATCCACATCCCATTCCGCCTTGAACAGAACTCCCTGAAGCTACTCTAGCCGCGCTTGCGCCTAGGCCATCTCCACGAGCCTTCCATGCTCCAGCTGCAGCACGCGATCCATTCGCCGGGCGAGCTCAATGTTGTGGGTAGCTACGAGGGCGCCGAGCCCTTCCTGCGAGATGAGGCGCAGGAACTCCGAATGCACGTGCTCGGCGGTTTTTGGGTCGAGATTGCCCGTGGGCTCATCGGCGAGGAGCAGGAGCGGCTTGTTGGCGATGGCGCGCGCGATTGCCACGCGCTGCTGCTCGCCTCCGGAAAGCTCGGCGGGCCGGTGATCAAGCCGTGCCTCAAGGCCCAGCCGGGTGAGAAGTTCTCTGGCTCTCGCTTCCGCCGTCTTGCGATCAACATTGGCGATGAGTTGCGGGATCATGACATTCTCCAGGGCGTCGAACTCTGCCAGGAGATGGTGGAACTGATAAATGAAGCCGATGCCGATGCGACGAACCCGTGTTCTGGCCGCGTCGTCGAGATCGGAACAGTTGCGACCTGCGATAAAGGCCTGACCGGCGGTCGGCCGCTCCAACAGGCCGGCTATGTGCAGGAGCGAGGATTTTCCAGCACCCGAGGGACCAACCAGCGCCACTATCTCGCCCGCGGCAACCGCAAGGCTTACATTGGTGAAGACATCAAGCCGCCCGCCGGCTTCAGGATAGCTGCGCGAGACGTTCTTGAGCTCGAGCGCCGGCGCCAAGGGCTTGTTCATCATTCATACCTCAGCGCCTCGACCGGATCGAGGCTCGCTGCCCGCCAAGATGGATAGATCGTGGCGATCACCGAAAGCACAAGGGCCATGACCACAATGAACACCGTCTGCCGGACATCCATCTCGGCGGGAAGGCGGGAGAGATAGTAGAGTTCCGGCGAGAACACTTCGGTGTTGGTCAGCCGGCTGATGAAACGCCGGATATGCTCGATATTGAGACAAACGATGACCCCGAGGATAAAGCCGGCAAGCGTGCCCACGACCCCGATCGACGCACCGGTGATGAGAAAGACGCGCTGGATCGCTCCGCGCGTCGCTCCCATAGTGCGCAAGATCGCGATGTCATGCCCTTTGTCTTTCACCAGCATGATCAACCCCGAGATGATGTTCAAGGCGGCGACCAGGATGATGAGAGTTAAAATGAGGAACATCACGTTGCGTTCGACTGCCAAAGCCGAGAAGAACGCCTCGTTGCGGCGAATCCATGTGTTGAATTCGTATCCGGGGCCGGCAACGACGCTCAAGGGCTCGAGATAGCTGGTGACACTGTCGGGATTGGCGAGGCGCAGCTCAATGCCGGTTGCGGCTTCATCGAGCAGGAAATACTCCTGCGCTGCGGCGAAGGGCATATAGATGACATTCTCATCGTAGTCCGACATGCCGATCTCGAACAAGGCAACCACGGGGAAATTCCTGATGCGGGGCGCGCTGCCGAACGGTGTCTCGGGGCCCTCAGGGGCTATGAGGGTAATTTCTTGGCCTAAGCCGATGTTGTGCTTCCATGCCATCCGATAACCAATGGCGACGCCATTCGAGCTATCAAAACCCTCGATCGTGCCGCGCAGCTTATCGTTGTTGACGCCTGGGAGTTTCTTCAAATCTTCCCCGCGCAGGCCGCGGACAAGCGCCCCCGTTGCCTGCCGCTCGGAAGAGACCATGACCTGACCCTCGACATAGGGTACTGCACTTTGCACGCCGGGGACCTTGAGAAAATTTTGCGACAGCTGATCGTAGTTACCTACCGGCGAAGCGCCCATGGCATAAACGTTGACATGACCCGTGAAGCCGAGAATCTTGTTCAAAAGCTCGGCGCGAAAACCATTCATGACCGCCATTACGATGATCAGCGTCGCAACGCCCAACATGATCCCGAGGAACGAGAAGCCGGCGATCACCGAAATGAAACCTTCTTTGCGCCGGGCGCGAAGGTAGCGAGCAGCGATCAGCCATTCGAAGCCGGCGAATGGTCTCGTGTCGGTTTGCTGTGGTGAGTTGTTCATTTTCGACTGTTGAAGAAAGTTGCGAGGCGTTCGAGCGGGATGTTCTGCCGCTCGCCCGTGGCGCGGCGCTTAACCTCCGCAGTACCGTCCTTGAGGCCGCGCGGGCCCATGATCACCTGCCAAGGAAGACCGATGAGGTCCATCACGGTAAATTTGGCGCCCGGACGTTCATCAGTGTCGTGATAAAGCGTCTCGATGCCCTTCGACTGGAACATGCCGTAGGCTTTTTCGCAAGCAAGGTCGGTTTCGGGATCGCCTTGCTTCAAATTAATCAGGCCGACGATGAAGGGCGCGACGGGATCGGGCCAAACGATTCCGGCCTCGTCGTGACCTGCTTCGATGATCGCGCCAACGAGTCGCGAAACCCCGATGCCGTAGGAGCCTGATTCAACAGCAACGAGCTGACCATCGGGTCCCTGCACCAGGCAGCCGAGCGGCTTAGAGTATCTTGTTCCAAAGAAGAATATGTGACCTACCTCGATACCACGACCGCTCACCCGCCGTTCGTCAGGCACTCGCCGCTCGAATTCCTGCGGATCGTGCTTGTCGTCGGTTGCTGCATAGGCCTGGGTAAAAACGTCGACAATCGCACCGACACGGGCGACATCGTCATAGTCGATCTCCTGATGTTCCCAGCCCATCTCGAGAAAATTTCGATCGAAGTAAACTCCGCTTTCTCCGGTCTTGGCCAATATGAGGAATTCATGGCTGAGGTCGCCACCGATCGGACCGGTCTCGGCGCGCATTGGAATTGCCTTCAGTCCCATCCGTGCGAACGTGCGGAGATAGGAAACGAACATCTTGTTGTAGGAGTGGCGCCCCGCCTCGGCGCTGATGTCGAAGGAATAGGCATCCTTCATCAGAAACTCCCTGCCCCGCATGACGCCGAACCGCGGGCGAACCTCGTCGCGAAATTTCCATTGAATGTGATAGAGATTGCGCGGCAGATCGCGGTAGGACTTCACCCCTTGCCGGAAAATATCGGTGATCATCTCCTCGTTCGTCGGTCCATACAGCATCTCGCGGTCGTGGCGGTCCTTGAAGCGCAGCATTTCCTTGCCGTAAGCCTCATAACGCCCGGATTTGCGCCACAGGTCTGCCGATTGAAGGGTGGGCATCAGTACCTCGAGGGCGCCCGACCGATCCTGTTCCTCACGCACGATGTTCTCAATCTTCTTCAGGACGCGGAAGCCCAAAGGGAGCCACGAATAGCTTCCGGCCGCCTCCTGCCGGATCATCCCCGTTCTCAGCATCAGCCGGTGCGAAACAATCTCCGCTTCCTTGGGATCGTCCCTCAGGATAGGCATGAAATAACGTGAAATTCGCATGAACGGCCCGATAATCCCGAGTGAATGGCGAGCCCGCCACTGCACCGGCTGCACCGGCGGACTCGCAACCCTAACGTGACCGGCACCTTTTAGGCGAACTCAGCCGGAAAACAAAGTCGTTCGGGTAGGCTGTTCGTATCTCGGGCGGGTCGGCAGAACTCATACAAGATTCTCGGTGACAGACGCGCTGGGTCTGAGTATGGTCGAGCAACATGGGCAGGTGAAGCCCGTGTGACCTTAGCCTAGCGGTTGAGGTCAAGGGTCCAAGTCTAGGGAGGTTATGCTTCAGCGCCGTGCCTAAGCCTAAGGCGGGCGATTTTTCTTTTGAGCGGCGCTGAGCTATCAGGAATTCAAAGCAAGGCTTTCTGCCTTGCTTTTCTTTTACATGCAGGAGCGGCTCAAGCCGTCGCCAAGCCTGTCACGGCGCCTTGGCAACGCCGTCGAGCGTCAAGATTCCGGCCTGGAAGAGCCAGAGTCCCGCGGCCAGGATCGCACCGGCAATGATGCTGGTCGCCACAAGCTTTCTGATCATCATGGGTCTGATGGGTGCACTCGGTGCGTGTCCCGGCTCAACTTCGATGCCGGACTCGTGCGCACTCGTTGCGCCCCAAGGCAGCACCGCGAAGAGAACGAGCCACCATATGATGAAATAGATGGCGCAGAGGGTGATGACGCTCATGCCTGCTCCAGCTCCACAAGCGTGCCGCAGAAGTCCTTCGGGTGCAGAAACAGGACGGGCTTGCCATGCGCTCCAATTTTAGGCTCGCCGTCGCCAAGTATCCTTGCGCCGTCCTTCCTCAGCTTGTCGCGCGCTGCACGAATATCCTTCACCTCGTAACAAATATGATGAATGCCGCCTTGGGGGTTTTTCTGAAGATAACCGCTGATGGGCGAGTTGGCGCCCAATGGTTCCAGCAATTCGATCTTGGTGTTGGCCAACTCGACGAACACGACCGTCACTCCATGTTCGGGCTGAGGCAGCGGGTTTGAGACCTTGGCCCCGAGCGTGCGGCGATAAATGTCGCTTGCCCGAGCGAGATCGGTAACCGCGATCGCAACGTGATTGAGACGGTCAAGCATGCGGGAATTCCTCTTGGGTCGAGATCAAACTACCCGCGCCGCCCCCGTGATCAAGTCATGGATTGTCACGCGCCAGCCTTTCCAGAACTGACTGGCGTGCGCCGGGGCTCGGCAAGCCGCGAGGCCCCAGGATATGGCGCTCGAGGAAGTAGCCGGTCAATTTCAACCCGTCGACAACATCGGATCGATCGGGAATGCCCTTCGCTTCCGAAAGGAACTGCGGCAGTTTCAGCAAGCGATCGCGGTAGGGCTCACCCGCCTCAGCGCCCACGGCGCGGCCTGTTTTCGGCGATACATACGCCAATGCCTCATTGCTTCCGGTGGCTGCACAGCGGGCAAGATCAAGGCCGAAGCCGAGTTCGTCGAGCAGGCCGAGTTCCCAGCGGGCGAGAAGTGCCGGCCAAATCGCATCGTCCTCCAGCCGGTCGAGCAAGACCTTGGTTGCATCGTATATGCGCGGATGCGGTTCGCGTTCGGGAAGCAGTTGAGCAAGGGCGGTGACCGTGGTCAGCCCGGCGAGCTTGAAAGGATCGTCCATGAGTTGAGCGGCGCGCGGCGAGGTCATCTCCACCGTGAAGAGGCCCAAATGATCCTCAAGCCGCGCACGCCATGTGGCGATGACGGAATTTCCCGGCTGCAGCACCGGCCTCAGCGCACGCGACCTGCCTCCGCGCACGAGCCCCAGGCTTCTGCCACGCCCGCGGGTCAGCGCTTCGACAATCGCGCTGGTTTCACCGTGGCGCCGAACAGCCAGCACAATGGCTTCCTCGCTCCAAAGCATTGGGAGTTCCTAGCGCATCTGGTGCCAAAACACACGGGGACAGCGGCTGTGGCCGGCCGGCTCACTGGAGCCTCCGGTTTAAGAAGGAGGAGGAGCGCTGCCGCCCTGCGGATGAGGGCAAAACAGCTGTTTTTTAAAACATGCAGAGCGGCAACGCTCCACCCGGCGTTTTTACCCCTGGATACGCGACATTC
>DATBLQ010000021.1:0-86685 GCA_036555325.1 Aestuariivirgaceae bacterium
GAATGTCGCGTATCCAGGGGTAAAAACGCCGGGTGGAGCGTTGCCGCTCTGCATGTTTTAAAAAACAGCTGTTTTGCCCTCATCCGCAGGGCGGCAGCGCTCCTCCTCCTTCTTAAACCGGAGGCTCCAGTGAGCCGGCCGCGATAAACGGCTGTGCTGTCTTAGCGAACGGGCGGCCCATTGACCCTTGATGAACCCTCCCTTATCTGAGGTTCATGGCGATACGCGAGATCATCAAGCTTCCCGACCCCATTCTGAAAAAAGTTTCCAAGCCGGTGGAAGCCGTTACTCCCGACATCCTCGCTCTTCTGGATGAAATGCTCGAGACGATGTATGCCGCCCCCGGTGTCGGTCTTGCCGCGGTGCAGGTCGGCGTGCCGAAACGCCTTGTGGTTGTCGATACCGCGCGCGATGAAGCGCCGAAGAATCCCCTGTTCTTCATCAATCCTGAAATCATCTGGCTCTCCGAAGAACTCAACGAGCACGAGGAAGGCTGCCTCTCGATCCCCGAAGTCTTCGACAAGGTGAAACGCCCGGCCGAAGTCAGGGTGCGTTTCTTTGATCGCAACGGTGCTGTTCAGGAAATGCATTGCAATGGGCTCCTTGCCACCTGCATTCAGCACGAGATCGATCATTTGAACGGCGTCCTGTTCATTGATCGGCTCTCCAGGCTGAAGCGCAACATGGTCATCAGGAAATTTTCCAAGGCAGCGAAGCGCGAGAAGGCCGACGCGTGAGCCTCAAGCTCGTGTTCATGGGCACCCCGGAGTTCGCCTTGCCGACCTTGAGCGCCTTGACCGATGCCGGGTATGAGATCCTTTCGGTTTTCACCCGGCCTGCGCGCCAGGCGGGCCGTGGGATGCATGAGCGCGCATCTCCCGTTCATCGCTTCGCTCTCGGCGCGGGCTTGCCTGTCGAAACCCCCGACACTTTGCGCAGCTCCGAGAGTCTTGACAAGCTTTCAAAGCTTAAGGCCGATGCCGCTGTTGTCGTAGCCTATGGCCTCATCCTGCCGAAAGCCGTGCTCGATGCTCCAAAGCTCGGCAGCTATAACCTGCACGCCTCGCTCCTGCCGCGCTGGCGCGGACCGGCACCGATCAACCGCGCCATCATGGCAGGAGATCGCCATACGGGCGTAACGATCATGCGAATGACGGAAGGGCTCGATGAGGGACCGGTTTGCCTTGCGAGAAAGCTGGCGATCGGTGCCGGCGAGACCGCGGGCGAGTTGCACGACCGGCTGGCGGAAGAGGGTGCCGCGCTGATGCTCGAAGCTCTCCTCAGGCTCTCCCGGGGGACTCTCGAGCAGACGCCGCAACAGGGGGTTCCCACTTACGCGGCGAAGATTGCCAAATCCGAAACCCGTATCGATTTTTCCAAGCCCGCGCGCGAGGTCCTGCCCCAGATACATGGCCTTTCGCCTCATCCTGGCGCCTGGACCGAGGTGAACATCGCCGGCAAGTCTCAGCGGTTGAAAATTCTCAAAGCCGAAGCCGTCGAGGGCAGGGGACCTCCCTCGACGATCATTGATGATGATTTCGCCGTTGCCTGTGCCGATGGCGCGGTGCGGCCGCTGCTGATCCAGCGCGAAGGAAAGGCGGCCATGGCGCGCGATGCATTCCTGCGCGGATCAGCGCTACGCACCGGCGACCGGCTCCGCTAGCCATGCCGCGCTATCGCATCACCGTCGAATATGACGGCACCCCCTTCGTCGGCTGGCAGGTGCAGATCAACGGCCGCAGTGTTTCAGGCACCATTGCCGAGGCGCTCGCGCAGCTGACCGGAAACGAAATCGCCGTTTATGGCGCCGGCCGCACCGATAGTGGCGTTCATGCCCTCGCTCAGGTCGCTCATTTCGATCTTGAGGCCGCCTGGGACCCGCTCAAGCTTCGTGACGGTCTGAATGCGTGCGTCAGGCCTCACCCGATAGCCATTCTGCACGCAGCCGAGGTCAGCGAAGACTTCCATGCTCGCTATAGCGCGATCGGCCGCCACTATGTTTATCGCATCGTCAACCGGCGCGCTCCGCTGGCGCTCGAGGGGAACCGCGCATGGCACGTCAGCGTGCCGCTCGATGCTCTGGCCATGCAGGAAGCAGCTCATCCTCTTGTCGGCCGGCATGACTTCACCACCTTTCGATCCACCGAATGCCAGGCGGCTTCAGCGGT
Source organism: Aestuariivirgaceae bacterium (assembly GCA_036555325.1). Lineage (GTDB taxonomy): Bacteria > Pseudomonadota > Alphaproteobacteria > Rhizobiales > Aestuariivirgaceae > DATBLQ01. The sequence continues at coordinate 2,169 of DATBLQ010000021.1, forward strand.
GAAAACGCTGAATAGCCTGACCGTCACGCAGCAAGGTGATCTTATCGAGATTACCGCCTCGGCAAGGTCGTTCTTGCACAACCAGGTGCGCTCGATGGTCGGCTCTCTCAAGTTTGTTGGCGAAGGCAAGTGGCGCGCGTCCGATCTCATGCACGCGCTTGAAGCACGGGATCGTTCCGCCTGCGGCCCTGTTGCTCCGCCCCACGGCCTCTACCTGCAGCGGGTTGATTACGGCGACCCGAAATAGCTCTGCAGGACCTCCTGGTAGATATCCTTGATCCCCACGAGTTCTTCGATCGGGATGCATTCATCCACTTGATGAATCGTAGCGCTCCTCGGCCCGAACTCGATCACCGGGCAATAGTTCGTAATGAACCGCGCATCCGATGTTCCCCCCGAGGTGGAGAGCCTTGGCTCAACACCGGTCACCTTATGGACGGCTTTTCGCGCCACATCCACGAACGCGCCGGGGCTTGTCAGGAACGCCTCCGCCGTCCCTCCGAAGAGACACTCGATTTCACCGCCCATCTTCGCCTTCACGCTTTGCGCTTCTTTCTCTATCCACTGTCCGATGCTGTCAGCCGTGTGCAGGGGATTGAACCGGATGTTCACCTGCGCTTGCGCTTTCGCCGGGATGATGTTGGTCGCCGGGTTCCCCACATCGACGCTGGTAATGGCCAGATGCGAAGGTTCGAACTGATGCGTCCCTTCATCGAGCCGGTGGTGCGCCAGCCGGTCCAACAGACGCACGAGCTTCGGGATAGGATTGTCCGCAAGCTGCGGATAGGCGGAATGGCCCTGACGCCCCTTAACCGTGATCGTGGCGTTCATGCTCCCTCGTCGGCCGATTTTGATCATGTCGCCCAGTCGCTCATCGCACGTGGGCTCTCCAACCAGGCAGTGATCTGGGATGCGCCCTTGTTCCTCGAGCCACGTCAGCACCTTCACCGTGCCGTTGATCGCCGGACCTTCTTCATCGCCCGTAAGCAGGAGGGAGATGGAGCCCTGAAACGCGCCTTTGCGGGCTTCGATGAAATCGCTTGCCGCCGCCATGAAGGCGGCGATGGATCCTTTCATGTCGCGCGCGCCGCGCCCATAGATCGCCCCGTTGTCGATCTCGCCGCCGAACGGGGAGTGTCGCCAGCTTTTCTCATCCCCCGGCGGCACCACGTCCGTATGTCCGGCAAAGCAGAAGTGCGGAGCGTCTGTTCCGTAAACGGCGAACAGGTTTTCGACATCGGGCGTGCCGGTCTCGCTGAATTTGAGCCGCTCCCCGCGAAATCCCTTTTCCCTCATCAGCTCTTCGACCAGCCCAAGGGCTCCTCCCTCCTCGGGCGTGACCGTTTGGCACGCAATGAGCCTCTGAAGGATGGGGACAGGGTCGGTCATTCAAGTCCCCGCCAGCGGATCGGAACCGAAGCGGTTAGGGCCTTCGGTTCCCGGCATGCAGCCGCATTCGACCAGAATCCAGATTCCGCCGATGAATGGCACAAGCGAAATGAGCGACCACCACCCGGATTTGTCGCGGTCATGCCAGCGCTTCGCCAGCACCGCAAGCGTCGCCAGGGTAATGACAACTGCCAGGAGAAAATAGAGAAGCCATGCGCCGGGTGCCGCTACCGGCCACACGTTTCCTGCGGAATAGTCGATGCCGAACAGTGTCGCCACGACAATGTTGAGGATGATATAAAGAATCCACAAGGCGATGACTCCCACCCAGAATTTGGCCCTGTTGATGCGGCCCTCGAAACTTGTAAGAAGCCATCGCCAATCCATCTGTTCCTCCTCGACAAAGGCATAGTCCCGATCAGTCGCGTAAGAGTTCGTTGATCGAGGTCTTCGACCGGGTTTTTTCGTCAACCCGTTTCACGATGACGGCGCAATAGAGGCTGGGGCCGGGCTCGTTTCCGATCATTCGTCCTGGCAAGCTGCCTGACACGACCACCGAGTAGGGCGGCACTCTGCCCATGAAAACCTCCCCGCTCTCCCGGTCGATGATCTTCGTCGAGGCGCCGATGAACACCCCCATCGAGATCACCGATCCTTCTCCCACGATGACGCCTTCAACGATCTCCGACCGAGCGCCGATGAAGCAATTGTCCTCGATGATCGTCGGGCTCGCCTGCAACGGTTCGAGCACTCCGCCGATGCCTGCCCCGCCCGATAGATGCACATTCCTGCCAATCTGCGCGCAGGAGCCAACCGTCGCCCAGGTATCTACCAGCGTGCCTGAATCGACATAGGCGCCGAGATTGACGAATGACGGCATCAGGATGACGCTGGGTGCGATGTAGGCCGAATGCCGGACAATGCAGTTGGGCACCGCCCGAAAGCCCGCCTTGCGAAAACGCCGAGCGTCCCAGCCTTCCAATTTTGATGGCACCTTGTCCCACCATTTGGCGCCCCCGGGACCGTTGCCGATCAGTTTCATGTCGTTGAGTCGGAAGGACAACAGCACGGCTTTCTTCAGCCATTGGTTTACCTGCCAGGTCTCGCCGATCTTCTCAGCGACCCTCAGCTTGCCTTCATCCAGAAGATCGAGCGCAACATCGACGGCTTTGCGCAATCGCCCCTTGGTCTTGCTGCTGATGCTCGTCCGCTGCTCGTAGGCCTCATCGATGATTGATTGGAGCTCGGCCACTTTCATGCTGCCGGCGCTCCGGACTTGGCCTTAAGCGAAACCGCCAGCGCCCCGAGAAACCCGGCAAGGTTGCCGGTGACATGATCGACGAAGGGAGTGGCGCCCAAGTCTCCCAGTTCAGCGTTCAGCCGATCGATATCGGAAGCTCCCCCCGACTGCACCAAAACGGTGGTCATGCCGAGTTCATGCGGCAGCTCGAGATTGCGGGCGATGTCCTCGAACATCGCAGCACGCCGCGGCGCGATGCCGGTTTGCCTGATGAATTTCATGTAGGGCTCCCGTTGCGGCTTTGGAATGAAATCGCAGTGAACGATATCGACAACTTCATCCACGAGCTGGCTGATGCCCAGTCGTTCGAGCACCTTCAGGGCGTGGTAGCAGGTGCCATTTGTGAAAACGAGCTTTCTGCCCGGCAACTGCCCGATTGCCGAAGCAAGATCGGGGCAGGGGGGAACTATCGAATGATCGATGTCGTGCACGAACTCAAGAAAGCCGTGCGGTTCTATGCCGTAGATCGTCATCAAGCCGCGCAGCGTGGTTCCGTGCTCGTAGAAGAACGACTTCTGGATACGCTTGGCCTCGACCTTGTCGACATTGAGCAGTTCGCAGATGTAATCGCCCATGCGCTGGTCGATCTGGTCGAACACCCGGCAGGTTGCCGGATAGAGCGTGTTGTCCAGATCGAACACCCAGTTCTCGACATGCTCGAATCCACGGTTCATTCGCCCGTCCTTGAAATGCGCGTGCCGATCCCGTGCGGAGTAAAGAGTTCCAATAATACGCAGTGCGGCACCCTCCCGTCGACGATGACCACGCCCTCCACTCCTCCTTCAACCACGCTGACGCAGCTTTCAACCTTCGGAATCATGCCGCCGGTGATGGTGCCGTCGGCGATCAGCTTTGGCACCTGCTCCAGCGTGAGCTCTTCTATCAGCTGCTTGCGGCTGTCGAGCACGCCGGCGACGTCGGTCAGCAGCAGCAGCCGTTTGGCCTTCATGGCAATGGCAATGGCACCTGCCGCCGTGTCGGCATTGATATTATATGTCTCCCCGTCTCTGCCAAGGCCGATCGGCGCCACCACTGGAATGGCGTCGCTATGGATGATCGTGTTGAGCAGTCCCGGATTGACGGAATTGGGCTCCCCGACAAAACCGAAATCCAGAATTTTCGTTTCCCCCGTTTCGCTGTCGGTCCGTGTCCGGCTCATGCGCTCCGCAATCAAAAGCTTGCCGTCCTTGCCCGATATCCCCACCGCTTTCCCGCCGGCCTGCTGAATGCTGTTCACGATGCTTTTGTTGATCGAGCCGGCGAGCACCATCTCCACGATTTCCATCGTCGCCTTGTCCGTAACCCGCAATCCGTCGACGAAGTCCGACTTCACTTGCAGTTTGTCCAGCATGCGGTTGATCTGCGGACCCCCGCCGTGGACGACGATCGGATTGATGCCGCACTGCTTCAGAAGGACGATATCGCTGGCGAACCGCTTCGCGAGGCCCGGGTCGACCATGGCGTGGCCGCCATATTTGACCACCACGACTTCCTCATCGTACCGCTGCATGAAGGGCAGCGCTTCCGATAGAATCCGGGCCGTGTCGGCAATTGAAACCTGCTCAACCTCGCTGTCCATCAAGGATCCAGTTCAAAACGCACTCGAACGCAATCGCTTATAGCCGAAGCGCTGCCGAAGCCAAGGAACTATTGTTGCGCGTCTGGAACCATGCTCGCGATCTCCGCCCTGAGATCGGCGATGCCGTCGCCCCTCTTGCTCGACGTGACAATGAGCTCTGGATGCGCGGCCGGTCGCTTGGCCACCGCGCGTCTGGTTGCCGAGCACACTCTGTCGAGATCGCCTCGGGTGCATTTGTCCGCCTTTGTCAAAACGATTTGGTAGCTCACCGCTGCCTCATCGAGAAGCTTCAGTGTTTCGATGTCCACCGGTTTGAGCCCGTGGCGCGCATCGACAAGGATAAAGACTCGCCGCAATCCTGCCCGCCCCTGGAGATAATCGCGGATCAGCCGTTGCCAGGCCGCGACCGCCGATTTCCCCGCTTCCGCATGGCCATAGCCTGGCAGATCGACGATGGCGAGCCTGCCATTTCCGGCGATGAAATAATTAAGCTCCCGTGTACGCCCCGGCCGGTTGGATGCACGCGCCAGTTGGCGCCGTCCGGCGAGCGCGTTGATGAGCGAGGACTTGCCCGAGTTCGACCTCCCGCCGAAAGCAACCTCGACCGCAAAAGCCTCCGGCAGCTGCTCGACCTTGGCGACTCCCATGCGGAACTCGATCGGTCCGGCAAACAGCTTGCGCCCCGCCTCGATGTCGTTCTGAGATGGTGACCTTGCCGCCATCGGAGAGAACGGCCGGCGCTATCCCGTCCGCCGGTTGAGAAACGGCAGGCTCGCCCTGACATTGCCGAGGAAGTCGACCTTCACTCCTTGCCGCTTCATGATCAACGTCTGCTGGATGATCGAGAGCGTATTGTTCCATGCCCAGTAAATCACGAGCCCCGCCGGAAAACTCGCCAGCATGAAGGTGAAGATCAGCGGCATCCAGTTGAAGATAGTCGCCTGCACGGGGTCTGGCGGCGCCGGGTTGAGCCGCATCTGCATCCACATCGTGATGCCCATGATGATCGGCCAGATGCCGACAAAGAGGAGCGCAGGCGGGTCCCACGGGATGAGTCCGAAAAGATTGAACAGGCTCGTCGGATCAGGTGCCGACAGATCCTTGATCCAGCCGTAGAATGGCGCGTGCCGCATCTCGATCGTGACGAACAGCACCTTGTAGAGGGCGAAGAATACCGGGATCTGGATAAAAATCGGCAAGCATCCCGACAAGGGCGAGACCTTCTCCTTTTTGTAGAGCTCCATCAGCTCTTGCTGCTGTTTCATCCTGTCGTCCGGATAAAGCTGCTTCAACCGCTCCATCTCTGGCTGCAGCTTCTTCATTTTGCTCATCGACTCGTACGATTTGTTCGCCAGCGGAAAGAACACGAGCTTGATGAGCACCGTCACGATGAGAATGGCGATGCCGAAATTGCCGACCATCTTGTAAAAAAGCTCGAGCAGCCAGAACAGCGGCTTGGTGAGGAAGTAGAACCAGCCCCAGTCGATGATCAGATCGAACCGATCGATCTTCAGGTCATCCTTGTAGGCATCGACGAGCTGCACCACCTTGGCGCCGGCGAAAATCCGGCCTTCGAAACTTGCCTTCCCTCCCGGCGGTGCCGCGATGCCCTCCTTGCCGATGAAATCGGCCTGAAAGTTGCCCTTCTCCCCGCTCGCCTGATGCCGGAAGGATCCATCGATTGCCGTTGTCTGCCCGGGAATGAGCGCCACCGCCCAATATTTGTCGGTGATGCCAAGCCACCCCCCGGTTGAAGGCGTCGTGATCGTGTTCTGATCTTCCTTGAGATCCCCGTAATCGACTTCCTCGAGTTTCCCCTGCAGCACGCCGAGCAGGCCCTCATGCAGGATGTAGAAATGCGCCGTCTTCGGTTCTCCGACGCGCACCACCCGCGCGTAAGGATAAAGCGTCGCCGGCTGCTGAGTGTTGTTCTCTACCTCCTGGCGGACGGTGAACATGTAGTTCTCGTCCACTGTTATGGTCTTGTGAAAAACAAGACCTTGGCCATTGTCATGCTTAAGCCGCACGGGCGTTTCTGGCGTAAGTGTCGCTCCCTCTTCCAGGCTCCACAGGGTTTGTGAATCGGGAACCTTGAGGTTTGCCGTCCCAGCCGCCGTCCAGCCGTTTTCGGCGAGATAGGGATGCTCGCTGCCAAGCGGCGACAAGAGAGTGATAGTTGGGCTGCTGCGGTCGACCGTTTCGTTATAGCGCTTCAGTTTGAGATCATCGAGCTGCGCCCCTTTCAGATTGATCGACCCCGAAAGCGAGGGCGTGTCGATCGGCACCCGCGGCGAGGTCTGAATAACCTGCTCGCGCGGCTCAACCCTCGCACTGGTGCTGGGCGCCTGCGCAACGCCTCCGGGCCGCGGCATCACTCCGGGCTGCGGGGGTGCTTCACTTTGTTGCGCTTCCTGTTGAGTTTCGCGCTGCTCCTTGATTTGCGGACCGGCATAGAAATATTGCCAAGCGAAAATGATCAGCGACGATAGGATGATGGCGAGGATGAGATTCTTGCTGTCGGTCATAAGCTGTCCTGCCCGTGTCGGCGCGCGCCAGGGCTGCGTACTTGCGCCTCCGGGCCATGAAGATAGTCGACTGCCGAGATAATGTCGCTGATCAGATTTGCAAATGCCCTCTGTGTCGTCGCCGCGCGTCCAACGATGACATAATCGTAACCATTTCGGAAATGGTCCCTGGCACCCAGGCGCACGGCTTCCCTCAAGCGCCGCCTGATGCGGTTGCGCTGAACCGCTCCGCCGAGCTTGCTGGTGACGGTGAAACCAACCCGCGGCGCGCCTTCATCTTCCCGGCGGCGCAGTTGAACGACCGCCCCATGCGAGGCTCGCGATCGACCGCGCGCCGCAGCCAAGAAATCCTGCCGGCGGAGGAGACGCTGCATTTGTTTGATCCGGTTGCCCCAAACGAGGTTCCTAGAAGCGAGCGTTCGAGTCGTCTAGGCCGAAAGGCGCCTGCGACTCACCGCGCGTCGCCGCTTCAGCACTTTGCGTCCTCCCTTCGTGGCCATGCGCGCGCGAAAGCCGTGACGTCGCTTTCTGATAAGCTTGCTCGGCTGGTAGGTGCGTTTCACGAAGGTTCTCCCTATTGAAAGTTTGCTTCGAACCGGCCCCGCTTCCGCTCAACCGAGAGACTAGGCGCCTGTTGAGGAAGTCCCGCTGCCGCTTTGTGAATCGGCGGGGCTTATAGAAAACTCTGCCCATTAAGTCAACGAAACCCGCCGTATTGGCTCACACTGGCTGAATTCTCATCACAATGGGGTGACCCCCCATTTCGTCGGGCAGGCCCTTGGTGCATCTTTGTTTTGTGGTTGCTCGCTACCAAGACCAATGAGAACGGCCCGCATGCCGCCGCGAGACAAGCTCCTGAGCGGGCTCAGTACGGTTGCGCCAAGGCGGCTTCATCGTTGGCTGCCCTTGCTGCTCATTGTCGCCGCAGCCGCATTCGTGTGGCTCTTGGGCCTGCACGGCTATCTGTCCTTTACCGCGATCGTTGAAAATCGCCAGGCGCTGCGAGAGTTCGTCGCACAACACTTGCCGCTTGCCATCATCATCTACGCATTGATTTACATTGCATCGACGGCTCTGCTTGTGCCGGGAATTGCGCTACTCACCGTTCTTGGGGGCTTTCTCTTTGGCTGGGCCCTGGCGGGGTCCCTCACGGTCCTCGCTGCCACGCTCGGCGCAACGCTCCTGTTCCTCGCCGCCCGGTCCTCCTTCGGCGACGTGCTGGCGAGAAGAGGCGGAAGCCTCATCAAACGGCTCTCCCGCAATTTCGCCGACAACGCCTTCAGCTATTTGCTGTTCCTCAGGCTCGTGCCTCTGTTTCCGTTTTTTGTCGTCAATATCGCGCCGGCTTTCTGCAACATAAAAACAAGAACCTTCGTACTGGCGACATTGATAGGGATTGTCCCCGGCACCTTCGCCTATAGCGTTCTTGGCTCCGGTTTCGACAGGCTGATCGAGTCGGAATATCTCGCCTATCGGCGTTGCATGGAAGAACTTGCTGCTGAGGTCTGCGCTTTTGAACTGCACCCTGCCAAGCTGCTCAGTCCTGAGATTATGGGAGCCCTTGTGTTGCTCGCCCTGATGGCGCTCATTCCGCCGCTGCTCCGGCATTTGAAGTCGTCGAGAACCGGGTTCTGAGCGGTCGATGCAACAACTGTCCTGCGACATCTGTATTATTGGGGCAGGCCCTGCCGGGCTGACCGTTGCTTCCGCCTCCTCACAGCTTGGCCGCGACGCCATCTTGATCGAGCGCGGTAAGATGGGAGGCGACTGCCTGAATTACGGCTGTGTCCCCTCCAAAGCGCTCATCGCTGCCGCACGACATGCCTATTTGCTGCGCACCGCCGGGGCATTCGGCATCTCGTGCGCCGGTCCGCGCGTTGATTTTCGTAAGGTCATGGCCCATGTCCGCGATGTCATCAGTTCGATTGCGCCCGATGACAGCCAGGACCGATTCGAGAAGCTGGGCTGCCGCGTCCTTCGCTCACCGGCGCGCTTCGTCGATCGCGAGACCGTGCTTGCCGGTGAGTATCGCATCAAGGCGCGCCGCTTCGTCATCGCGGCCGGCTCTTCCCCGTACGTTCCGCCCATCGCTGGCTTGGCAGAGGTTTCCTATTTCACCAGCGACACGATTTTCGACAACGAGACCTTGCCGGCTCACTTGTTGGTGGTGGGTGCGGGTGCCGTGGGCCTCGAGCTGGCACAGGCTTTTTCTCGCCTTGGCTCACAAGTCACCGTGCTTGAAGCGCTGCGCCCGCTTCCTGGCTCCGATCCCGAACTGACTGAGATCGTCCTTGATGCCTGTCGCCGCGAACACATTGAGATCATCGCGCCTTGCCGGATAATGTCGGCGCGCAAGTCCCCCGAAGGGCTGACCCTCTCCATTGAAACTTCTGGCAGTGTGCGCGAGTTGGCCGCCAGCCATCTTCTTATCGCCGCGGGCCGCCGCCCGAATCTGGAGGGCCTCGGTTTGGAAACGGCGGGCATCGCGGCATCCGCGCGCGGCATCGAACTGACCAAAGGCCTGAAGACGTCCAACCCCCTCGTCTATGCCATCGGTGATGTTGCTGCCGGCGATCTCAACTTCACTCATGTTGCGGCCCATCAGGCGGGTCTGGTCATAAAGAACGCGTTGTTCCGCCTTCCGGTGACCTATGATCCTGCCAAGATGCCTTGGGTCATATACACCGACCCCGAGTTCGCCCATGCAGGCTTGAGCGAAGTGGAGGCGAAAGACCGTGGCCTGGACGTCAACGTGCTGCATTGGCCGCTCAGCCGGACCGACCGGGCAAGGATCGAAAGACGCACCGATGGGCTTCTCAAGATCGTGCTCGATCGGAAGGGCAGGGTACTCGGTGCCGGGATCGTCGGCCTCAATGCCGGCGAGCTGATTCTGCCCTGGTGCCGCATGATCGAGGCGGGTGAAAAAATCCGCCGCATGGCGGAGTCCGTGATACCTTATCCTACCCTGTCTGAGGCAAGCAGGCGCGTTGCGTTAACCAAGTTTCAGACGCTCGGCTCCAATGCATGGGTGCGCCGCGCGATTGATGTGCTAACCTCGATCGGCTGAGGTGAGTGGGTGAGGACAGCATGAAGGCGGGTCGACCGGGGGAATCCAGAGAACTGCCCAAGGTGCAGGAGGCGCCACGGCCTTCCTGGTGGCGGGGCCTCTCCGGCAAGGTGCTGGTGCTTACGGTTCTCTTCGTCATGATCGGCGAAGTGCTGATTTTTCTTCCCTCGATAGCCAGTTTTCGGATCGCCTGGCTGAAGGAGCGCGTCGCCACCGCCGAAATCGCTGCTCTTGCCGCAAGGGCAGCTCCGGGTGGACAGGTTTCCGATGCGCTCCGCCAGGAGCTGCTCAAAGGTGCCAAGGTCCGCATCATCGCCTTGACGCGTGACGATGCCCGCGAGCTGATGCTGCGCGACGAAGGCGATCTCATGATCGATCAGGCCTATGACATCCGTCACCGGCTGCGGCTGCAATGGATCCTAGATGCCTTCGTGTCGATCTTTTCATCTGGCAATCGCCTCATCGGCGTTATCGATGTTCCTCCCAATATGTCGGGCAATCTCATCGAAATTGCCCTCGATGAGGCGCCGTTGCGAAAGGCCATGTTCGCCTATGCCGGCAACATTTTGGTTCTGTCGATTATTCTCTCGCTCATTGTCGCGACTTTGGTATTTGTCGCGCTGAACGCTGTCCTGGTGCGGCCCATTCGCCGTATTACCATGAACATGCTCGACTTTTCCTCCAACCCGGAAGACCCTGCTCGCATCATCTCGCCAACCGGTCGGCGCGACGAAATCGGTCTCGCAGAGCGTGAGCTCGGCAACATGCAGAGCGAGCTTGCGAGCATGCTGAATCAAAAGAGCCGCTTGGCGGCCCTTGGTCTGGCGGTGAGCAAGGTCAGCCACGATCTGCGCAACATGTTGGCCTCCGCTCAGCTCATTTCCGACCGGCTTTCCAAGTTGAACGATCCCACCGTGCAGAAGTTCGCCCCCAAGCTCATTGCCTCTCTCGACCGCGCCATCGAATTTTGCGTGCAAACATTGAAATTTGGCCGGGCCGAGGAAGCCCCGCCGCGGCGTGAGCGCCAGCCCTTGCGTCCGTTGATTGAGGAAATCATCGAATCGACCGCGCTCGTGGCCCCCTCACGCATCGTCCTGTTCAACGATGTGCCGGCGGAGCTGATTATCGATGCCGATCGGGATCATATTTTCCGTATTTTGATCAATCTCGCCCGCAATGCGGTCGAAGCGCTCGAGGCTGATCTGGGAGGGCCGGCCAACAGTGAAGGAGTGGTGAGGCTCGGCGCTCACCGCAGCGAACTTACCGTCTTTATTACCGTGAAGGACAACGGTCCTGGCATACCTCAAAAGGCGCGCGATCATTTGTTCGAAGCGTTTCAAGGATCGGCCCGCGCCGGTGGAACCGGTTTGGGACTTGCCATCGCCAGCGAGCTGGCGCGCGCTCACGGCGGTGAGATCAAGCTCGTCCAGTCGACTTCGGCCGGCACCGAATTTTGGGTCGTCATCCCCGATCGCCTTGCTCCTTTGGAAGTAGGCCGCCGGGGCGAGCGGGTCGACCACTCCGCTGCATGAGTGCGATTACCAAAGGTGAGCGGAACCTCATCACCGATGTCGAAGGTTTGAGCGTTGGAAACGCCGAAGACCTCAATGCCTTGACCGGGGTCACGGTTCTCTTGCCGCAATGGCCGGTGGTGGCCTCCTGCGACGTCCGCGGCGGAGCTCCTGGCACTCGCGACACCGATGCTCTTGATCCCGCATGTATGGTGGCGACGTTTCACGGATTTGTCCTCGCCGGCGGATCCGTCTTCGGCCTCGATGCGGCATCCTCCGTTGCCACGTGCCTCGCGGAGCGCGGCATCGGCTTTACCTTCGGCTCGCAGCCCATACCTTCGCCTGTCGTACCCTCGGCGATTCTCTTCGATCTGATGAACGGCGGGAACAAGTCATGGGGAATGAACCCGCCCTATCGGGCCCTGGGACTTGCCGCATGCCGGGCCTGCTCTGCAAATTTTGCTCTCGGCAACGCCGGCGCCGGGCTCGGCGCCATCGCTGGCAAATTCAAAGGTGGCTTGGGCAGCGCGTCTAGCCTCTGGAGCGGCTACACGGTGGGGGCACTCGTGGCGATCAACAGCATGGGTTCACCGGTCGTGCCCGGCACCAACGACCTGTGGGCAGCCGACTTTGCCCTTCCCGACGAACTGCCGCGACCTACACGCCAGCAGTCTTCGGGATCGACCCTCACCGAGGGCACCAAGTTCGAGCTCTTGGGCCAAGATTTGGGCGCCGGCACCAACACGACGATTGCCATCGTCGCCACCGACGCGCTCCTCACCAAAGCCGAGGCCAAGCGGCTTGCCATCATGGCCCACGATGGCTTGGCCCGCGCCGCGCGGCCGATGCACACGCCATTCGATGGCGATACCGTCTTTGCCTTGGCGACGGCGCGAAAACCTTTGGCCGAGCCGCGCGACCGGCTGCTTAGTCATCTTGGCTCGATTGCCGCCGACACCCTCTCCCGCGCCGTCGGTCGCGCCGTTTGGGAAGCGTCCTCTCTCGGCCCTTGGAAGGGCTACCGCGACTATCTGCGCGAACGCCTCTGAGTTCAAAGCCGCCGAAGGCCAACTCGAAGCTTTGAACGGATGGGGTCGGGCCGCCTCTGCCGATGCGCCAACCCGCTTGCCTTATGGGCTTGCCCATACTAGGAGAGTGCCGACTGAAATCGCCGGATCTTGCCGGCGAAAGTCTGTTCGGCGCCGGTAGCTCAGTTGGATAGAGCACCAGACTACGAATCTGGGGGTCAGGAGTTCGAATCTTCTCCGGCGCGCCATATTCATCCATATTCATATTAACTTGGACCTTGGGATCTGCGTGAGTGAGGCAACAAGCCCATGAGCGACCGCATAATCGCTGTGTGGCAGGGGCGTGTTCCCCTATCGCAGGTATTTTGGACCTTCACCATTGCCCTCGGCACCCTGATCAATGCTGTGGCAACGGGTGCGATGTTTGTGGCCATCGCCGTCGGCATACCGGCAACGGTGGCCATAGTGCTTCACTTGCTGCCGCTTCCTTATAATACTCTCGCCCTTGTCGGCGTCTGGCGCAGCGCCAAGGCCTTCAATGGCCCACCTGCCTTGGCAACGGCAGCTCAACTTCTCGCCGCCGTCTGGTTCGCCATCATGATCATCCTGTGAATGATGGTTGGTCTGTAAGGCTACGTGGGTTTCGCAACCACCCTTGCAACATCCACCCAGAACCGCCAATTCAGCGCGTTGCCCTGGTTTGGGAACGTCAAAGGCTGCGAGAACTGTTTCTCCTGATCCGGCGGAAGATTGAGGTCGTAGAGCCCGACGCTGCGCTCTCCGATCTTGCTGCAGATCAGCGACAGTTCCTCTGACTTCACTTCATTGATTGGCGTCGTGTAGTAGGGCGGACAGGAATAGAGCCTCACGTTGAGCGTGACATCCCGGACCCCATGGTCAGTCGATAAATTCTTCACACTGCCCGACAGAGTCCACGATCTGAGATTGGGCCGCTCATATTGCTTGCCGTCGATTCCTGAATAGGTTTCCACTCCACTGTCGAGCTTTATCCCCGACAGCGTGATGTCGGAAGGTCGAAGATCGCTCTGCTCGGCAGGGGTCGCCTCCGGAACTGGTGCCGGCTGTGTGGTCGCTTGCGGCACTTGGTCGCTGATGTTTCCTCCAGTTTCACGCCAAATGAGATAGATGCCGATCAGCACCGCGATGAGTCCAACGATGCTGAATCCGACGATTCGGCTCGTTCTCGACTCCGCGAACAGCCAGATCAGTACGGCAATCAGCAACAGGATGAAGAAACTGGCCATGGTTTCAAGCTTAGCACTGGCAAGAGCGTTCTCGCTATCGTGTCCGTGAAGTTTACCAAAAGCGTATGAACGCTATCGAAGCAGGCTTTATCAAAAATGAAAAAAGGCCCAACCCAATAAGGCTGCGCAATGTCTCTTCTGAAAATGCTTTCAATGCTGATCCTCCAAGCATGCCGCGATAGTCATTTGCAAACACCCTCGCGAAGCTCTCCATAGTGAAACTTGGAGACTATCGATGAAATACCATTGAACAGGGGAATGGACGGATAGACCGCAGCATCCGGAATCGACCCGACTGGTCGGAAACACAGCCCGCCCGATGGAATTCCCACTCTATCACTCTGTTAATAGCTTTCTTTTGACCCGTCCGTTAAGCACAATTCGATTGAACCACTCTTGCACAAATTCTATCGTCTGCCCGGGTATGAAAGATCCGATAGAGCGCGCAATGCTGAAACAACTCCTCATCCCCGCCGTACTGGTGGGACTTGCCGCGTCGACCTCACCTTCGCTCGCCTGGAATTCAACTCAAGGCGTGGTGATCGATACCCCGGTTCCCGGCATAACTGTCGTGACGGTCACATCGACCACGGTGGACCGTGAAGACTTCGGTGCCGAACCGCCCGCCGTAAACGTCACAAACTTCATTACGGTGATCGTCTATCCGCGAAATTCTCGCCTTGAACAGCTGCGACGCGCCTTCGGCCATCGGTATCTGGGGTTCAAGAAGGTTTATTCGGGTCCCCGGTATCCGTTTTAATCAACCCTTGCCACGCCTCGACCATTGCTTTTGATTGAACCATCAATCAATATAGATGCCCTTGGGGCAAATCATGTGTGCTGCGGTTTTTGCTGATTCTGCTGGGACTTCGCGCAAGGCATCGAAAGCGGTTCGCCGCCACCAGCTTATCGAAGCGACCATCGATACCCTGGCTAAGAAAGGATATGCCGAACTCACCCTCGCCGATGTGGCGAAGACGGCCGGCCTCTCTGTCGGTATTGTCAATTTTCACTTCGAGACCAAGGAAAAGTTGTTGGTCGAGACGCTGAAATCCCTCGCCGAAGACTATCGCAACAATTGGCAAAGAGCGCTGCGAGACGCAGGGCCGGCCCCGGCCCAAAAGCTTGCAAGCCTCTTGGCGGCCGATTTCAACGAGCAAATATGCTCCCCGCGCTCTCTCGCCGCCTGGTGTGCGTTTTGGGCGGAGGCTCAAAGTCGTCCGACCTACCAGGAGCATTGTTCTTCAAATGATGCCGAGTATTCCGCAGTGACTCATCAGCTCTGCAGCGCCATCATCGAAGAGGGCGGCTACCCCTATGATCCTCTGCACATCGCCCGCGCCCTGGATGCGCTTCTTGAGGGTCTCTGGCTTGATCTTATGACCATGGAAAAGCCCTACACGCGTAAGGAAGCTCTAAATACGGTGTTTGCGACTCTCAACGCCATTTTCCCTCAGCATTTCACCGCTTCCGGAACTGTCATGTCATGATTTTTTCGCTTCCCGACGAAGCGCGGCTCTGGCGCGACAGGTTGCGCAAATTTGTCGAAATCGAGCTTCAGCCCTTCGAGCTCGAAGCCGAGATGAACGATGGCCGCATTCCGGCGGAGGCCGCGGCGCGTCACGAGCGCATCGCCACCGAGATGGGCTTGCCTCGCGCCGATGCGCCCAAATCATACGGTGGTCTGGCGCTTCCCATGCTGGCTCAGGTGGTGATTGCCGAGCAGCTCGGCAGGGTAACCAATGCGCTCGGCTGGTGCTATGCTGAGGCGCAGGCCTGGATGTTCGAGGCTTTCAACGCCGAGCAGATTGAGCGTTTGATCGTTCCGATGATGCGTGGCGAACGGCACATCTGCTACGCCATTACCGAGGCAGAATCGGGCTCTGATCCTTCTGCCATACACACGGTCGCCGAACCGCGCGGTGATCACTATTTGCTCAATGGCGAAAAGTGGCATGTCACCAGCGCCAATCTTTCCGATACGATCATCATTCAGGCCAAGATCGGGTCTGGCCCGAATGCCGGAGCGCACTGTCTCTTTTTCACTCCCAAGGATATGGCCGGTATTCGCATCATCAGAACGCCTGCCTATTCCCACACCTACCACCATCATCATCCCATAATCCGCTTCGAGAACTTGCGCATTCCTGCCGCCAATCGCATCGGGGCGGAGGGAGCGGGCATGACCTACGCTCACGCCTGGTTCAGGCGCGAAAGGTTGATGATCGCCGCACGCTGCTGCGGTGCGGCGGCGCGTCTCATAGAGGAGGCAACCGAGTTCTCGAAAACCCGCTTTGTCGCCGGAGAGCCGATTGCAAAGTTTCAACTCATCCAGGCGATGCTTGCCGATAGCGTCACCGAACTTCATGCCGGCCGTCTCATGACCTATGAGGCAGCCAGCGCTCACGACCGCAAGGACAACGTCAAGACGCTGCACGCCCGCTGTTCCATCGCCAAGCTCTATGCCTCCGAGATGGCCTGGCGCGTCGCCGACCGCGCTGTTCAGATTTTTGGCGGCCGCGGCTATATGCGCGAAAATCCCGCCGAGCGATATCTGCGCGAATTGCGCGTCGATCGAATATGGGAAGGAACCAGTGAAATACAGCGCTTGATCATCGCCAACAACCTCATCAAGCGGGGTCTTGCTGAAACCATAGCCGGTTGAAAATTTGTGGAACCAAGGGGCCGGCCTGTAGCGCCGGTACAACAAAGGGAGTGAAGAGAATGAGAATTACCAGACGCAGTATGCTCAAGACCGGAGCCGCGGCCGTTTCCATGCCTTTGATCGCCCGCCGCGCTTTCGCGCAAGGCGAGGTCCGGATCTACAATTGGGTCGATTACATTGGCGAAACGACAGTCGCCGATTTCGAGAAATTGACCGGGATGAAAGTCATTTACGACACCTATGACTCGGCTGAGACGGTGGAAGCCAAGGTCATGGCGGGGTCGACCGGCTATGACATCATCGATATGTCGAGCACCACCTTGCCGAGGTTTATCCCCGCCGGCGCTTTCCTCAAGCTCGACAAGTCCAAACTGCCGAACTGGAAAAATCTCGACGAAGCCGTTCTTAAGGTTCTCAACGACCGCGATCCCGGCAATCAATACACGGTTCCCTATATGTGGGGCACCACCGGTATCACCGTAAACCTCGACATGCTGAAGGAGGCCTTGGGCGAGGGCGCCCCCGTCGACAGCATGGAATTGCTGCTCAATCCCAAATTCATGGAAAAGCTGTCCTCCTGCGGCGTCAACATTCTGGAGTCTCCGGAAGACGTCATCACCATGACGCTCTCCTACCTGGGCAGGAATCCCAACTCCGAAGACCCCGCCGACTATGATGCGGTCGTTGAAGCCTTCAAGCCGGTGCGGCCCTACATCAAGACATTCGATTCCGCCAATTACCTGAATGCCCTTCCCAACAAGGAGCTCTGCGTCACGATGAGCTGGTCGGGCGATTACGCCACCGCCACGACTCGCGCCGAAGAAGCAGGTGTCAAGCTGAACCTCGCCTATAACGTTCCCCAAACGGGCAGCCCCGCCTGGTTCGACGTGTTTGTCATTCCTGCCGATTCGCCGAACCCGGACGGGGCCCATCAGTTTCTCAACTACATGATGGAGCCCGAAGTCATCGCCAAGTGCACAAACTTCACCAATTACGCCCACGCCAACAAGGCCGCCATTGCCTTTACCGACAAGTCGGTGCTTGAAGATCCTGCTGTTTTCCCAAGTGACGATATCAAGAAGCGCCTCTACATGACTGCGACCTTGTCTCAGAAGGCCGAACGGGTGCGCACTCGTGCTTGGAACAAGATCAAGACGGGGTCTTGAAAATTACCGGCGGGTGTGTGGGAGGTTGTATGGGCAACGACATAGTCGCCCCGTTTATCAAAGTTGACGCCGTTACCAAGAACTTCGGCGATTTTACCGCCGTCCGCGACGTCACTTTTGATATTCAGAAAGGCGAACTCTTTGCCTTGCTCGGCGGCTCCGGCTGCGGCAAGACGACATTGCTTCGCATGCTGGCGGGCTTCGAAATCCCGACCAAGGGGCGGATCTCCATCGACGGGCAGGATATGACCGATTTGCCGCCCTATGAGCGGCCGGTAAACATGATGTTCCAGTCCTACGCTCTCTTCCCCCACATGTCGGTTGAAAAGAACGTGGGTTACGGCCTCAAACATGAAAATCTGACCTCCGCAGAGCGGGCCGACCGGGTGAGGGCGATGCTCGACCTCGTGCAGCTTACACCCCTTGCCCGTCGCAAGCCGCACCAGCTCTCCGGAGGTCAGCGCCAGCGCGTGGCGCTCGCCCGCGCGCTTGCCAAGCAGCCTAAGGTGTTGCTGCTCGATGAGCCCTTGGGCGCCCTCGACAGGAAACTGCGCGAGCACACGCAGTTCGAGATCATGAACATTCAGGAGAAAACCGGCATCACCTTTATTGTCGTCACCCACGACCAGGAAGAGGCAATGACCCTTGCGAACCGTATTGCGGTGATGGACAAGGGCGCGATTCGCCAGATCGGCACGCCGACCGAAATCTACGAATATCCCCAATCCCGCTTTGTCGCCGACTTTATCGGCTCGATAAATCAGTTCGAAGGATCAATAGCGTCGGCTGACGGCGCTAACGTTACGGTGGCCTGCACCGGTTTCGATTCGGTCATCGAAGTTACCCACCGCGGTGAGTTGAGAAGTGGCGATAAGGTCGCAGTCGCTGTGCGGCCGGAGAAAATCCATATCACTCGCAAGATGCCGTCGCCTGGGCAAAACCGGTTGAGCGGCAAGGTGCTTGATCTCGGTTATTTCGGCAAGGACTCGCTTTATCGCGTGAAGCTTAGCAACGGGATCGTGGTGCGGGTGAACCATGTCAATGCCCGGCGCGGCCTTGAAAGCGAGCGCGTCGCCCAGTGGGCAGACGATGTGTGGCTCACCTTTGATCCTTCTTCGGCCATTCTCTTGAAGGACTAGCATGGCGGACGCAGCAACTCGCCACGCGCAGATTGAGGCGGCCCAAGAGCAGCCGCTGCCGGCCGCGACTGCGCCGTTGCGGCGCTGGCTCGACCGCAGGGCATGGCGCGACGCGATGATCGGCGTCCCCTACCTGTGGCTCTTGCTGTTTTTTCTAGTTCCATTTTTCATCGTGTTGGCGATCAGCGGCGGAACTGCGGTGGTCGGCCTGCCGCCCATCACCTGGGAGGACTCCTTTCCCTATGTGACGTTCGACAACTACCGCTTCCTCGCCGAGGACGATCTTTACTGGAAAGGTTATCTGAACTCGCTCCGCATCGCCGCCATCTCGACGATGCTGTGCCTCCTCATCGGTTATCCCATGGCCCTCGGCATCGCCCGCTCCACCGGCGTGTGGCGCCACATCATGCTCATGATGGTCATACTTCCGTTCTGGACGTCGTTTCTGCTGCGCATCTATGCCTGGATGGGAATGCTCGGCAACAACGGAGTGCTCAACAATTTCCTCATGCTCACCGGCATTGTTTCCAGCCCCATCCGCATGATGCACACCGAATTCGCCGTCTATGTCGGCATTGTCTATTCGTACCTGCCGTTCATGGTGCTTCCTCTTTTCGCCAACCTCGAGAAGCTCGACTTCACCTTGAACGAGGCTGCCATGGACTTGGGCTCGAAGCCCTGGCAGGTTTTTCTCGATGTGACGCTTCCTTTGTCGGTACCGGGCATCGTTGCCGGGGCCATGCTGGTGTTCATTCCTGCAACGGGCGAATACGTCATCCCCGCCCTTCTCGGTGCTGCCGACAGTCCGATGATCGGCCGCGTGCTCGCCGATGAGTTTTTCCTCAACCGTGATTGGCCGGTAGCTGCCTCCGTAGCTGTCGCTTTGCTGCTTCTGCTAGTCGTGCCGATCATGATCTACAGCCATCTGGAATCGCGAATGGCCTCGAGCAACCCATCATGAACCGGCGTTCCAAACTTCTCTCGATGTGGCTGTGTTTCGGCTTCGTCTTCCTTTACCTGCCCCTCGTTTCGCTCGTGATCTACTCGTTCAACAAGTCACGACTGGCGACCCTATGGGGCGGCTTTTCCACCGAATGGTATGTGAAATTGTTCGCCAACAGCCAGATCATCGAAGCCGCGCTGCTCAGCATACGCATCGCTGCCGTGAGCGCCACCCTTGCCATGATACTGGGAACCATGGCGGGCTTCGCCCTGGCGCGGTTCATAAGCTTCCCTGGCCGTACCCTGTTCTCAGGCCTCGTCTCGGCTCCGCTCGTCATGCCGGAAGTCATCACCGGCCTGTCGCTGTTGTTTCTGTTCATCATGATGGAGCAGGCGATCGGCTGGCCGCGAGGACGCGGCGCCACTACCGTCACTCTTGCCCACATCACCTTTTCAATGTCCTATGTCGCCGTGATCGTGCAATCGCGGCTCTCCTCCATGGATCGCTCGGTGGAGGAAGCGGCGATGGACTTGGGCTCCAAGCCCTTGCGCGTGCTGTTCGACATAACCCTGCCGATCATCTCGCCGGCGATGATCTCCGGCTGGCTTCTTGCCTTCACCCTGTCGCTCGACGATCTGGTCATTACCGCGTTCACAACTGGGCCGGGCGCCAACACCCTGCCGCTGGTGGTCTGGTCGAAGGTGAAATTGGGGGTCACCCCCGACGTCAACGCACTGGCCACCATCATTATCGGCGTCGTCGCGACGTGCGTCGTGATTGCCGGCATCATCCTCTATCGGGCCGACCGGCGGCGCGAGCGCGACATACAGGCGGCCATCGCTGCAAATCAGTGAGGTTTTTTCTGACCGCCACTTCCCCCCGTCGATTGATCGTCTATAAGAGCCTCCTGGCTCACCTTGCTTTCGGGTCTGGGGGCCGCACCTAGGAGGTTTTCCATGGCAGTTCGCGTGGCAATCAATGGATTTGGCCGAATTGGCCGCAATACGTTGCGAGCGGTTGTTGAATCGGGCCGCAAGGACATTGAGGTTGTGGCGGTGAACGATCTCGGACCCGTTGAAACCAATGCGCATCTGCTCCGCTACGATTCCGTCCATGGCCGCTTCCCCCATGAGGTTAAGGTATCGGGCGACAGCATTGTCATCGGCGATAGGAAGATCAAGGTCACGGCTATCAAGGATCCCTCGGCACTCCCATGGAAAGACTTAGGCATTGAGGTCACCATGGAATGCACCGGAATCTTCACCGCCAAGGAAAAAGCCTCCGCCCATTTGAGGGCCGGCGCCAAGCGGGTGCTTGTCTCCGCTCCCGCCGAAGACGCCGATCTCACCGTTGTCTACGGCGTCAACCACGACAAGCTGACCAAGGACCACGTCGTTGTCTCCAATGCGTCGTGCACCACGAATTGTCTGGCCCCCGTCGCCAAGGTGATCAACGATGCCATCGGCATCGACAAGGGCTTCATGACCACGGTTCACTCCTACACGGGCGACCAACCGACACTGGATACTCTGCACAAGGATCTCTATCGCGCCCGCGCCGCTGCCCTTTCCATGATCCCGACCTCAACCGGTGCGGCAAAGGCGGTGGGCCTCGTGCTGCCGGAGCTAAAAGGCAAGCTCGATGGCGTGGCCATTCGCGTCCCGACTGCCAATGTTTCGGTCATCGACTTCAAGGTCGTGACCAAGCGGTCGACCAATGTCGAGGAAATCAATGGCGCGATCGAACGGGCGGCCCATCAGGAACTCAAGGGGATTCTCGATTACACCCGCGATCCCAACGTTTCGGTTGACTTCAATCACGATCCCCATTCGTCGAATTTCGCCATGGACCAGACCAAGGTGATGGACGGCACTCTGGTGCGCGTGCTCTCCTGGTACGACAATGAATGGGGGTTCTCCAATCGCATGTGCGATACGGCCGTCGCCATGGGCAAATTGGTCTGACCATCGCCCTCATGGCTGGCATCATCATCGCCCCCTCTATTCTCTCCGCCAACCTCTCCCGGCTTGGCGAGGAGGTCACCGCCATCGACCGGCAGGGTGCCGATTGGATTCATATCGATGTGATGGACGGCCATTTCGTGCCAAACCTCACCTGGGGCCCGCCGATCGTCGCTGCCCTGCGGCCGGTGACCGGCAAGCCCCTTGATGTCCACCTGATGATTTCGCCGGCCGATCCCTTCCTAGAGGCTTTTGCCAAGGCGGGCGCCGATACGATCACCGTTCACGTCGAGGCAGGTCCCCATCTCGATCGTTCGCTTCAGGCAATAAGAGGCCTCGGCAAGCGAGCCGGCGTCGCTTTGAATCCAGCGACCGATGAAAGTGCCGTTGCGCATGTTCTCGACCGGGTTGACTTGATTTTGGTGATGACCGTCAATCCCGGTTTCGGCGGTCAGGCCTTCATACCCGGCATGCTCTCCAAGATCGCCCGCATCAAAGAGATGATCGGCTCAAGACCGATCCACCTCGAAGTCGACGGGGGCATTTCGCTTGCCAATGCCGCGGCGGTGGTAAAGGCTGGCGCCGATGTGCTGGTGGCGGGGTCCGCCATCTTCGAAGGGCAGCAGCCGCAAGCCTATGCCCAGAGCATACGAAGCTTGAGAGATGCCGCCGCTTCCACCGCCGTCAAGTCCTAGCATGGTGTCCCCGGTGCGCCTAACGTCAGGGACAAACGGCATCGCCTAGCTTAGCCTTTGTACCCATGCTTCGAATGCCGGCAGCCACTTGCCGATGGTTTCCATGGTCTTCTCGTCGGTTAGCTTGCCTGCCTCATCGAATCTGGTTTTGGAATTCGCAACAAAAATCTCGGGCTTCGGCATAGTGATAGCTTCCACCCCCACGAGGTTCTGTCTCAAGTGATACTGCGACCGCGCGGTGCCGATTGCGCCGCCAGAAGCCCCCATTACCCCCACCGGCTTGTGCTTGAAGGGCTGTTGCTTCACCCGCGACACCCAGTCGGTGAGGTTCTTGAGCCCTCCCGGCACGGAAAAATTATACTCGGGCGTTGAAATCATCAGGCCATGCGCGGCCCTTATTCTTTCCGCCAGTTCGGCGACGATCGGCGGTATGCCGTTCGCCGCTTCATCATCTCCGTTGTAAATCGGAATGCCCTTGGGCGTGATGATCTCGATCTCCATGCTGCTCGGCGCTCGCTCCTTAACGGCTCTAAGGAGGGCGGTATTGTAGGAGCCCGCCCTCAAGCTTCCGCTGATTGCAAGAATGTTGAGCGCCATGTGTTCACCGTTCCAATCCTCACCATAGCCGTTTTGCGCCGGCGTGCCATGCTCTTGGCGCGCAGCGGTTCTCAGGTTTCAAGGGACGCCTATGCGCTGATGGGTTTGGCGGTCTTGGCGGATTTCGCCCGCTTGTCGAGGAGATTGCTTAGCCAGTCCGGATCCATCTCTGGAACCGAGGACAAGAGAAGCTCGGTATAGGCTGGATACGGCGGGCTCAATACTTCGCTTTTCACTCCTTGCTGCACCACTCGGCCCTGATGCATGACGACGATCTCGTCCGCAATCGCCCTTACCGTCGCAATGTCATGGGTGATGAACAGGTAAGTAACGCCGAATTCTTTCTGCAGTCTCAGAAGGAGTTTGAGGATTTCCTCCTGCACGATCTGATCGAGTGCCGATGTAACCTCGTCGCAAATGATGATCTCAGGCTGCGCCGCCAGCGCCCGTGCGATGCAGATGCGCTGCTTTTGCCCGCCCGACAGTTCCCCCGGCAGCCGGTCGATATAACGCTCGTCCATTTCGATAAGGTGCAAGAGTTCGCCCACTCTCGCATCCTGTTTTCGTCCCTTGAGCCCCAGGTAGAATTCAAGCGGCCGGCCGATCACATCGCGCACCCGTTGGCGTGGGTTGAGCGCCGTGTCGGGACTCTGATAGATCATCTGGATTCGTCTCAATAAGTCCTTGCTGCGGTCGGAAAGGCCTGGCGGCAGCCTGTTACCGTTGAAGACGATCTCCCCGCTGAGGGGCGGCAGAAGCCCGGTGATGACGCGCGCCAATGTCGACTTGCCAGAGCCCGATTCCCCCACCACCGCAACCGTTCGTCCTCGCGGCACGCTCACCGTCACCTCTTCGAGGACTTTGATGATGCCTTCGCCGTAGGACGCGGTCACATTTTGCACCTTGAGAATGGCATCCCCGCCCCGATTCTCGGGCTTTGCCAGTTTGCGCACTGCCCAGAGCGATTTCGTATAATCCTCCTTCGGCGCGCTGAGCATGCTGCGCGTCGGGGCTTCTTCGACCAGTTTGCCGTAGCGCAGCACCATGATGCGATGCGCCATTTGGGCCACCACCGCCAAGTCATGAGTGATGTAGATCGCTGCCGTGTTGAACTGCTCGACGATGTCGCGGATCGCCGCCAGCACCTCCACCTGGGTCGTGACATCCAGCGCCGTCGTCGGCTCATCGAAGATGATGAGATCGGGGCGGCACGACATCGCCATCGCCGTCATCGCGCGCTGCAACTGGCCGCCGGAAACCTGGTGCGGAAAGCGTGCCCCGATATGATCGGGATCGGGCAGCCGCAATCTTCCGTAGAGCGACCGGGCATCCTTTTCCGCTTCTGCTTTCGACCGGATGCCGTGGCCGACTGCGGTTTCCACCGTCTGCTCGATGATCCGGTGCGCCGGGTTGAAGGCGGCGGCGGCACTTTGCGCCACATAGGCGATGCGCGAGCCATGCAGCTTGCGCTTCTGCGAGTCGCTCGCCTTGGTGAGATCGATGCCGTCGAACACGATGCTTCCGGAGTGGATGCGGCATCCAGGCCGCGCGAATCCCATGGCCGCGAGGCCGAGTGTTGATTTGCCGGCCCCTGATTCACCGATCAGCCCCAACACCTCCCCGCGGTGCAGTCTGAGATCGATCCCTTTCACGATCTCGTGCCATTTGTCGTCGCTGAAGCCGTGGATGTGGAGGCCCTTGATTTCGAGGAGGACTTTGCCCTTCTCACGCGATCCTTGCCGCTGTGTTTCATTTTTCATCGCGCAGACCGCTTGTCTTGTGCAGGAACCAGTCGACGACGAAATTTACCGCGACGGTGAGGAGCGCGATTGCGCCAGCCGGGAAAAGCGGCGTGAACCGGCCGTAGTTTATGAGGGTTGCATTCTCCCTGACCATCGACCCCCAGTCGGCGGCCGGCGGCTGGATGCCGAGACCCAGGAATGACAGCGAACTGATCGTCAGGAACACGAAACAGAACCGGAGGCCGAACTCCGTCACCAATGTCGGAAGAATATTGGGGAGAATTTCCCTGGACATGATCCAAGACGTATTTTCGCCCCTGAGCCGTGCGGCTTCGACAAAATCCATGACGATGACATTCATCGCCACCGACCGCGACAGTCGGTAAACACGGGTTGAATCGAGCACTGCAATGATGAGGATGATACTTGTCGCCGAAGCCCCCACGATCGACAGAAGCAACAAGGCGAAGATCAGCTCCGGGATTGACATGAGCACATCAACGAGCCGGCCGAGGATCTGGTCGAACCAGCCGCGAAAGATCGCCGACAAAATGCCAAGCGAGCCGCCGATCGCAAAAGCGAGGAGCGTCGTCAAGAGCGCGATGCCGACTGTGTTGCGCGCTCCATAGATGAGCCGGGTAAGCATATCGCGTCCCAGCTGATCCGTGCCCAGCCAGTGCGCTGCCGATTGCGGAAGATAGGCATCCCCGACAACCTGCGATTCTCCATAAGGAGCGACCCACGGCGCAAACAACGCCAGCAGGGCGTAAATCGCAATAATGATCATTCCGAACCATGCGCTGGGGGGTGCCGATTTTAGAAGCCGCACCGCATTGCGCAGCGCGTTCCGTCTTCCCGCCACCTCGCCGGTCTTGAGTGATACTTCGCTCATCGTGGATGCAAGATCCTCGGATTGGTGATGATGGCGATGATGTCCGCCGTCAGGTTGAGAAGTATATAGGTCGCAGCGAAGATCAGCGCGCAGGCCTGCACCACGGGAATGTCGCGGGTTCTGACCGCATCGACCATCATCTGCCCGATGCCGGGATAAACGAACACCACCTCCACTACGACCACGGCGACCACTAGATGGGCCAGATTGAACGCAATCACATTGACGATCGGCGCCCACGCGTTGGGCAGGGCGTGTTTCAGAATGATCTTGCTACGCGGCACACCCTTGAGTTCCGCCATCTCGATATAGGGGCTTGCCAGTAGATTGATGATCGAGGCGCGCGTCATGCGCATCATCTGCGCCACAACGCCCAAGGTTAGCGTCAGGACCGGCAGCGCGATGCGGTCGAGCCGCTCCAACAACGCCATGTCGGGATTGATCTTGGCGAGTGAGGGGAACCAGTGAAGCTTCACCGCCAGCACCAGCATAAGGATATACGCTACGAAAAAGTCAGGGAAGGAGATCGTCGTCAATGTCACCGCATTGATCGCCCGGTCGAACAGGCTGTTGCGATAAAGTGCCGCCAGAATGCCGAGTGCGAGAGCCAGCGGCACGGCGATGACCGCGGTGATGGCTGCGAGAAATAGTGTGTTTTTCAGCCGCGGACCGATCATTTCGATAACCGGCCGCCGGTAATCGCCGCGCGATGAGAACGACGCTCCGAAGTCGCCCCGCGCTATTCCCCCGATCCACTCGAAATAGCGGACGACCGGCGGTTTATCGAGCCCGATTTCCTTCTGGAATGCCGCAACCGTCTCCGGAGTCGCCGCCTGTCCCAGGATCGCTTTGGCGAAATCTCCTGGCAGCAGCTCGATTAATGCGAAGATCACCATCGACACGACCAGGAGGGTAATCAGGCCCAATCCCAATCGCTGCAGCGCGGTCCTCACTACCGGATGCATGTCCTAAAGCCCCAACCGATGGCCAACATAGGCTCTTTCCTCATACTGACAAATTCAACGCAAGCTGGCCACCTGAAAATGCAATGGGCCGCCCTTTTTTTCGGCGGCCCACACACAAATCCTGTTGGCCCGCGTCGCCTAGGCAAACCACCACCGCTCGGCGATCTTCAGACCGTCGGCTTCCCAGTTGACTGCGATATCGCCGTGCGCCAGCTCCTTCGAATGGGCTTCAACTATGTTGTTGAATACGATGACAAGGGTGCCGCAGTCATCGTGAATAAGCTGCTGCATCTCGGCATACATGGCCGCTCGTTGCGTGTCGTCGGTAATACCGCGCGCGGCCACCATCAACTCGTTGAATCGCGCGTTGTTCCAGTGCGTCTCGTTCCAAGCGGCGCCTGCGGCGTAAACCGTGCTCACCATCCAATCGACAGTTGGACGGCCACTCCAGTAGCCCGCGCAGAATGACCTTTTAAGCCACACGTTGTCCCAGTAGCCGTCATCTGCCTCACGCACGACGTTGATATCGATTCCCGCTGCTTTCGCGCTTTCCTGATAGAGGACCGCCGCATCCACAGCTCCGTTGAAAGCCGCGTCGGCAACTGACAAATCGACCTTAAGCGTCGTCAACCCGGCCTTTTGTAGGTGGAACTTGGCCTTCTCCGGGTCGTAAACGTGCTTGGGCTCCGGGTCGACGGCGTACTTGACGCTTAGCGGAATCGGGTTGTCGTTGCCCGGAGTAGCGTGCCCGAGGAACACCTTCTTTGCGATCTCCTCGCGGTTGATCGCCCACTTGAGCGCGAGCCGCACGTCGACGTTGTCGAAGGGAGCCACGTCGACCAGCATCGGGAATACGTAATGGCCATAACCGGTGACCTCGGTGACTGTCACGTTCGGATTGTTTGCGAGCTGGGTGAGGGTCTTTAAATCCGGACGGCCGATCCAATGTACCTCGCCAGTGATAAGGGCGTTACTGCGGGCGGACACGTCCGCGATGCTCAAAAATTCGACCTCGTCGAAGTAAGGCATCCCTTCCTTGTGGTAGTTCGGGTTGCGCTTTAGTTTTGCGCGCACACCCGGCTCCCAAGCCTCGAAGATAAATGGGCCGGTACGTACTCCTGACTTCCAGTCGGCGCTGCCATCTTCTTTCGCCGGCATGATCGGGATGTGGTAGTCGCTCGCAATGTACGGGAAGTCGGCATTGGCGCCAGATAGCGTGAATACGACGGTCTCCTCGCCATCCGCCTTGATTTCGGCAATCGGCTCCAACAGCGATTTTGCAGCGGATTTCGAGTCCGGCCCCATATGGTGCCGAAACGAGGCAACGACGTCATTTGCGGTCACGTTCTTGCCGTCATGGAATGTGAGGCCTTTGCGCAGCTTGAAAATCCAACTCTTCGCACCGTCGGAAGCTTCGAAGCTTTCGGCGACGTCGCCGACGATATTGCCCTTGGCATCTACTTCCGTGAGGCTGTTCGACATTGAGCCCCAGAATGGCACTTGGGTTCCGGTGTCCAGGTAAGTGCCTGGCTCGAGCGTGTCACTGGTCGCTCCGTGCGCCAGCCCGAATTTGGCGTAGCCGCCCTTTTTGGGTTGAGCGCGTGCGGCCCTGGTGAACAACGCACTCGCGGCAGGCACGGTAAGCCCGGCCGCGATGGCGAGCTGCATGAACTCGCGACGCGATAGCCTACCCCGCGCCACGAGCTTGGCAGCAGCATCAAGTTTTCGACTAAGTTCAGACATCAGAAGATTACTCCCTCTTTTCTGAAATCATGCGTTCTGGTGCGGGATGAGAGCCAAGGTCGTCTCATTTGAGACCATCGACAGTTCTCCCGTTTATTGTTGTTTTCTGGCTTGCGGCCCAGCGCACCCTGGGACAGGACCGCGCCCGGGCATAAAGCGTGTCACGCTCCAAGGTTCACGTCAATGCCGCTTCTTGCGCTTGCCACCAGCCGGCTGCCATTCCAACCCCGCGTCGGGTAAACGGCCATTCACATCCATGAAGCTTAAGCGTGAAGAACCAAGACCCCTTCAGCCGAGCTTTCGCTGGATTTTTTCATTGAGGCGGCGGGTCATGATCTTCTTGTTCCCCTCATAGGCCTCGACCCTGCTTTTTACGTGCCATTCGCTCGCCGTTGCCGTGAGCTGCGAATAGCTTTCCGTCCTGACGGCCCACGAGCCGCGGGCCAGTTCTTGCGTCCAGTGGATCTCCTGTTTTGCCGAGTATGGGTCATCGGGCCTGATGGAATAGGTCTCCCGCGCGCACGACCAGGTCGTAAGGCCGTGCTCGCTCATTTGATACCTGCCGAAATCGTCGACAATTTCAACTCGCGTCACTCCGCTCGCTTGGTCGATGATCACCTGTCTCCTGTTTTCGGGTTTCGAAAGAATTTTCTGCTTGAGCCCCGCCGCCGTCTCCGGCTGCGAAAATTCGGGCGATGTATCGTCGGGCTTTCGTCCGCGCACCGGAATCTCGATGTGACTTTGGCCGGTGTAGACCGTAAGCGTAACCGGATGCGGAGCAGGCCATATCATCGGCCAATAGGCAGTCGAAATGGCAACTCTCAGCCTATGATCCTTCGGGATGCGCACCGCCGTGTCGTCGAGTTTGAGTCTCACGCTGTACCGCCGGCCGGGCTCGAGCGCCTGCGGGTATTCATGGCTGTCGCGGTGGCAAAGATTGAATACGCCATAGGTCAGCCGCGACACCGCTCCGTCCGGCCAGACGCTGTTGAGCCTGACGGCTGCAAACGCCACCGCTTGGTTCGCACTTAACGACAAGGTGACGACCGGTGCGCCAACGAGATCGATCGCCTCCGCCAGCGGCTCGCTGTCGAACGTCAGCGATCCGGAATCATCCCGCCGTTGATCCCCCGGGAACTCCGGCCCGAGCCAGATAATGCAGAATTCCCCTGCATCGAGTCCCGTGTCCTGTGGCGATGCGATCGTCATTTGATGCTCGGGGCCCGCCGCGCGCTCCAGCCGCCCGCCCGCAAAATAGAGCTTCTGCCGTTGGACGCTATCTGAAGGCCAGATGTGATCCTTAACCCAGCGCCCGGGCACCTCGCTGATCGAGGCTTTGGGCCGCGCTACATCCATGATGTAGGTGCGAAAGCTGGGGTCCCCCAAGACTTTCGTCGGCTCTCCCTTAAGCCAGAAATCCCACCATCTAAGGGCCTCCTGCAAAAATCCCATGCGGGGGCCAGGTAGCGCAAAATGCGGATACTTATGCGCCCACGGCCCGATGATGCCCTTCGATGGCGATTTGAGCCCGAGCACCAGCCGCGGCACTGCATTCGAATAGGCATCGTTCCATCCCCCGATGCACAGGGCCGCTGCCTCGATGGCGCCGAAGTTTTCGCACACCGAGCCATGTTTCCAGTAGTCGTCCCGAAACGGATGCTTGAGCCAGCTGGAAATGAGAAACGGTTGGTTCTTCAGCCGCTCCACCCACATCTTTTTCCAACGCTTGCCAACGATCATTGGGTCCGGCGGGCGCGAAGAATATGAAAGCATCGTCGCCGCCCAGCCCAGATTTTCACAGAGCAGGCATCCGCCCTTGTAGTGAATGTCGTCGGCATAACGGTCATCCGTCGAGCACAGCGTGATGATCGCCTTGAGCTGCGGTGGTTTTCGGGCCGCCACCTGCAGCGCGTTGAAACCGCCCCACGAGATGCCCATCATTCCGACCCTGCCGGAGCACCAGGGCTGTTGTGCAAGCCAACCGATGACCGCAATCGCATCATCTTGCTCTTGCTTCGCGTATTCATCGAACATGAGGCCCTCTGAATCCCCATTGCCTCGCATGTCGACCCTCACCGCCGCATAGCCGTGGCCGGCAAAATAGGGATGTGTCAGCTGATCGCGGACCGCTGTCCCATCACGCTTGCGATAGGGGAGATACTCTAAGATGGCGGGAACCCTGGTTCTTTCCGCCTCGACCGGCAGCCAGATGCGCGCCGCAAGCTTGACGCCATCGGTCATTGGAATCCATTCGTTGACGATTTCCTTGACCTTGCTCGGCAGTTTCTTCTTCACCTGCATTGGCGCAAACCTCAGCCGAGCCGCCCGTAATAGGCGAGGTTTCGCATCGCTTGTACGATCGCGGCAAACCCGGCCTGCGCAGCCTGCGAGACATGCCGTGCACGCATGTAGCTGTGGGTGAGCGCGGGCTCGCTCCTCAGTCCAACCTCAACCCCTGCGGCCTCAAGCTTACCGGCATAGATGACCGCATCGTCATAGAGCGGATCATGCGCGGCCGCCGCAATGAAGGTCGGGGGTAAGTCGGCATAAACCTTCTCCACAAGTGGAACGATATACTTGTCCTTTTTGTTGTCGCGCGCCTTCGGACCGAGCACCGAGTCCCAGTAATAGATCATCTCCGCGCGGGTAAGGCAGGGAGCTTCCGCATTGCGCCGGTAGGAAGCCGTGTCGAGATCGATGCCGAGGACGGGATAGATCAACACCTGGCCCTTGAGCTGTGCAAGCTTGTTGTCGCGCAGATAAAGTGCAAGTGATGCGCTCATCTGTCCCCCGGCGCTATCTCCTGCGGCAATTATTGCATCGGGTGAAATACCGTAGGCTTTCCCATGCTCGCGCATCCAGCCGAGCACCGCGAGATTGTCCTCCAATTGCGCCGGATGCGGATGTTCTGGCGCCAGCCGATAGTCCACAGCCACCACAGCAACATCCGCGCCTTGCGCCATTTCTGCGCACATGTCGTCGTGTGTCTCGATGCTTCCCAGCACCCAGCCGCCGCCATGCATATAAAGAACCCCAGGACGCAGCTTTTCTCCCGCCGGCCGATAGAGTCGCACCCCAACGCTGCCACCCTCTCGTGGCAGCGAGATATCATCCGTTCTCAAGCCCGCCGGATGCGGTGCCGCAAACGCCTGGCACACCTCATCCCAGCATTTGCGCTGTTGTGCGAGCGGCCAGTTCACGGCCTCCGGCGGGCTCGCGCCCGAAAGTTTTTTGTAAAACACCAGCATTCCATCATCGATTGGGGCAATCGGCTGAATGTCATTCATGGAACTGGACGCTCAACGGGTGATGTCATCGCCAGGAAATTGCTATATGAGGGGCCATGGTGATAGCACATAGGATTTCGTTTCCGCCAATCGCATGATTTGGCCTTTCAACCGCGAACTCGCCACTCTTGCCTCCGCCGATACGGAAAGCGTCGGAAATGACGCTTTGACACTTCTGGCCGCCGTGGCCAACGCCCTCCCTGATCCCTTTTTGGTTCTTGATAGTGACGGGATTGTCATTGTTTGCAATCCGCCGGCTGAGGAAATAGTCGAGATGCAGCTCAAGGGCCAACACATTGCCCACGCCATCCGCTCTCCGGTTATCCTGGACGCGCTCAAGGAGGTCATGACCAATAGCGAGGCGGTGAAGGTTGACTTCACCCACCGCTTCCCCCTTGAACGTCATTTTGAGGCCTTCATAGCCCCTTTGGCCAAGCAACAACTTGATGGCCGCAAACCCGCCGTTGTCATGGTGCTCCGCGATCTCACTCGGGAGCAACAACTCGAGCGCATGCGGGTTGATTTCGTTGCCAACGCCTCGCATGAATTGCGCACCCCCCTGGCCTCGCTTCTGGGATTTATCGATACCCTCGAGGGTCCTGCCAAGAGCGACGAACGCGCCCGGGAGCGTTTCTTGAGTCTCATGCGCACCCAGGCCGAACGCATGGCGAGGCTGATTGACGATCTTTTGTCCTTGAGCCGGATTGAGCTCAACGTGCACCGTCGGCCCGTCGGTTTGGTGGATCTCGGGTCGCTCGTGAAACAAGCCGCGGAAATGCTTACCACATCGGCGCGCCAGGCTGGCGTCCACATCCGGCTCGACCTCTCCGGCGAGCTTTTGGTCCAGGGTGACCGCGATGAATTGATCCAGGTGGTGCAAAACCTCCTTGAGAACGCCATCAAATATGCAGCGGACGGCAAGCACATCGACGTGCTGGCAAGGAAGGACGGCGCCGGCCGGATCGAGCTGAGTGTTGCCGACTACGGTCCAGGTATTCCCCCGGAGCACCTTCCCCGCCTAACCGAACGTTTCTACCGCGTCAGCGTTCAGGAAAGCCGCTCGCGCGGCGGCACCGGTTTAGGCTTGGCGATCGTTAAACACATTTTAAATCGTCACCGGGCCAAGCTCGCAATAGCGTCCGAACTCGGCAAAGGCTCGCGGTTCACCATAGGCTTCTCTCCGCCCGACCGCCCAAAGCCGTTGTGATTTGGCAACTTAGCCTGTCACACAACTGTTAATTGGCTGTCACATAACCCTCATCGAGCATACCTAGACTCGCAAGTCGCTCGTGCAAGAAAGAGGACACGCATATGAAACTTGCTTCCCTTACGTTTTCCGCGGCTTGTGTGGTCGCCTTGCTGCCTTTGACGACGGCGGCTGAAGCTCGCGATCAAATCCGTATCGTCGGCTCATCGACCGTTTATCCATTCACCACCGCAGTTGCCGAGAATTTCGGCCGCACCACGGGAATGAAAACACCGGTCGTCGAAGCGACCGGCACTGGCGGCGGCATGAAGCTGTTCTGCGCCGGCGTGGGAGTGGACCATCCAGACATCACCAATGCATCGCGCCGGATGAAGAAAAGCGAGTTTGACAACTGCAAGGCCGGTGGAGTGACGGAGGTGGTGGAACTCAAAATCGGTTACGATGGCTTGACGATCGCCCATTCCAAAGCCTCCCCTCCGGTGCAGTTGACCTTGCCTCAGCTCTATCTGGCCCTGGCCAAGCAAGTTCCAGGTCCTGACGGAAAGCTGGTTCCCAATCCATACCTGCAATGGTCCGACATCGATCCATCGCTGCCCGCGACCAAGATCGAAGTTTTAGGACCACCCCCCACATCGGGCACCCGCGACTCGCTTCACGAGCTGTTCATGGAAAAGGGTGCCGAGAAGATCGAAGCTCTGAAGAAACTCAAGGAATCCGACCCCAAGGCCTTCGAGGCGGCTTGGAAAACGCTCCGCGATGACGGCGCCTATGTCGAAGCCGGTGAAAACGACAACGTCATAGTTCAGAAGATCGAAGCCAATCCAAACGCCTTTGGCGTCTTCGGTTACTCCTTTCTTGAGGAAAACGTATCGCGCCTGACCGGCGTACCCATCGACGGGGTGGCCCCGAGCTTCGAGACCATAGCCTCCGGTGAATACAAGGGCGGCCGGCCCCTGTTCGTCTACTTCAAGAAGGCTCATATCGGGCTCGTGCCCGGCATTCAGGAGTTCGCCGAGGAGTACATCTCCCCTCAAGCCCTGGGTGAAGATGGATACCTTGCCGACAAGGGTCTGGTGCCGCTGCCGCCTGCCGAATTCGAGAAGGTTGCAGCCGATGTACGCGCCATGCAACCGTTGGTCGCCGATGAACTGAAATAGCTGCGAGGCGGCCGCAACGACTAGAGTGCGGCCGCCTTCGCGTTTGAGAGAAGCGCATGGCCGCGACATATCTCCTCTGCACCGCAGGTCTCGCTGTCTTGAGCTTCTTTCTCGCAGCCTCTCGCGCCCGCGCTTTGGCAACGACCGGGGCGGCTCTGCACTCGCGTCCCTCCTACCATGGTCTGTTCCTGGCAAGCCTGGTGCTCACCGCTGCATTTGCGATCTTTGCGCTTGGTTGGCCGCTCACCGGCTGGCTTGCGGAAAAATACGCCCTGTCGGTCCTGCCAGCGCATGTCACGACCGATCCCGTAGGCCGCGATACGGCATTGCGCGACATTGGCGAGATTGTCCAGAGACGCGAAGTCGCCGGCGCCAACAGCGAGATCATTGGCGCTGCCGCAGCCTACGCACGCATCACATGGCTCGGCCGCGTCATAACGTTGATAGCAGGTCTCGCCGCGGCGGCTGCACTGTTGCTGAACGGCTGGAACAGGATTTCAAGTTACTTTCCCGCACGCAACTATTTCGAGCGCTGGGTCGAGTATCTGGTTTTCGCCTGCGCTGCCGTCGCCGTGTTGACAACGGTCGGTATCGTCTTTTCGGTCGTTTTTGAAACCTTGCGGTTCTTTCAGCTCGTTTCCCCGGTCGACTTCCTTTTCGGCCTCGAATGGAATCCGCAAACCGCTCTGCGCGCCGACCAGGGGGAATTCGGCGGCTCCTTTGGAATCGTGCCGCTCATCACCGGCACGCTGTTGATTACCACGATCGCCATTCTTGTTGCCGGACCCATCGGTCTCACTGCGGCAATCTTCATGTCGGAATATGCAAGCTCCCGCACGCGCGCCTTCGTCAAACCGATGTTGGAAATACTGGCTGGAATTCCGACCGTGGTGCTGGGGTTCTTTGCCGCGCTCACGGTCGCCCCGTTCATCCGCAATATCGGTACCGCTGTTGGCCTTTCGGTTGCATCCGAATCCGCCCTCGCCGCTGGGCTGGTCATGGGAGTGATGATCATTCCCTTCGTCTCCTCGCTCTCCGATGACGTTATGAATGCCGTCCCTCAGTCGCTGCGCGATGGTTCCTACGCCATGGGGTCCACTCGCTCCGAAACGATCAAGAAGGTCGTCCTTCCCGCCGCCCTGCCGGGCATCGTCTCGGCGTTCATGTTGGCAATTTCCCGCGCCATCGGCGAGACCATGATCGTCGTTATGGCTGCGGGTCTTGCGGCAAACCTGACGTTCAATCCCCTCGCTGCGGTGACGACCTTCACCGTTCAGATCAAGACCATTCTCGTCGGCGACCAGGAATTCGACAGCGCCAAGACACTTTCCGCTTTCGCGCTTGGTTTTGTCCTCTTCTTCCTCACCCTGGCGCTCAACGTCCTCGCCCTGCGCATCGTCAGGAGATATCGGGA
This sequence comes from Aestuariivirgaceae bacterium, assembly GCA_036555325.1. Taxonomy (GTDB): domain Bacteria; phylum Pseudomonadota; class Alphaproteobacteria; order Rhizobiales; family Aestuariivirgaceae; genus DATBLQ01. The sequence goes on from DATBLQ010000021.1 coordinate 37,406, forward strand.
ACGCTATGACTGATCTGATCGATGGCCGGCGCGCCTCCGACTATTCATCCACCGCTGCAAAGCGGCGGCTCGTCAAACGCTACCGCGCCGAAGCGAGGTTCCGCGCCTATGGGGTTCTCGGCCTCATCCTCACGGCGGCCTTTCTTGCCGTGCTCTTCATCGACATTCTCGGCAAGGGCCTGCCGGCCTTCTGGCAACATTCTCTTATGTTGAGAACGCCTCTTGTGCCTGCAGAGATCGATCCTCTGGGCGCGCATGATCCCAAACAGATTGCCAGTGCCGACTTTGGCAAAATCGTCAAAGACGTGCTCGCCAGCCAATTTCCGTATGTCAAATCGCGAGCCGAGCGGAAATTGCTGAACTCTCTTCTATCCTCGGGCGCTGCCGATGCACTTCGCGACAGGGTCATCGCCAATCCGGCCCTCATCGGCACCACGGTCGCGACCCCGGCACTCCTTTCTGCCGATGCCGACCTTTTTTTCAAGGGCAGGCTGACCAAGGTCGAGGCCGAACCGGCCAAGTCTGCAGCGACCCTCAACATCCAGCCACAGGAACGTTACGAAATCCTCTCGCCCGATGGCGCCTTCGCGGCCAGCCTTGCCGAAATCAAGCGGCATCTTGGTGCCCGCGTTGCACTGTTGCGCGCCGAAGTGCAAGGCCTCCTGGCTCAGCGGCCGGAGATCGCCAGCCGCCTCGCCCAGGCGCGCGATGGCGGCAATTCCGCTGAGGCGTTGCGTCTGGAGAACAGTCTGCAGTCGATAGATCTCAAGTCGGCTGAACTGCAGACTCGGATGCAGAACCTGGAAATCCGGGCCTCGTCGTCCTCGGCCTCCGAAAAACTCGACGCAACGCTTCCAAGCATACTCGCCGCCGCGAATGGGGGTTTGATCAAGGCCGAGGAAATTTCTGCCGACCGGCTCATCGGCCCCGCCCTTGTTCCGCCCCGCTCTGCAGCAAGCCTTGCGCCGGGAGACTGGAGCATAGTCACCTACCAGACGCCTCAATCCTTTCGTCGCATTGCCGATCAGCAGATCGCATGGCTCGAGCATCTGAAGGGGCAAGGGCTCATCGACCGACACTTCAATACGCGCTTTTTTACCTCCGGTGATAGTCGCGAGCCCGAACTTGCCGGGATTCGCGGAGCACTCGTTGGCTCGCTTCTCACTCTCTTGGTCACGATCGTGCTATGTCTGCCGGTGGGTGTTGCCGCTGCGATCTATCTGGAGGAGTTTGCCCCCAAGAATCGTCTTACGGAAATCATCGAGGTGAATATCAACAACCTTGCTGCTGTTCCATCGATCGTATTTGGCCTCTTGGGATTGGCTCTTTTTCTTAACACGTTCGGCCTGCCGCGCTCGGCCGCCCTTGTCGGTGGTCTGGTGCTGGCGCTCCTCGTCTTGCCCACGATCATAATAGCCGGTCGAGCTTCTTTGCGAGCGGTTCCGCCGTCGATCAAGGATGCAGCGCTCGCCGTCGGCGCCTCTCATCAGCAGGCGGTGTTTCATCATGTCTTGCCGCTCGCCATGCCCGGCATCATGACCGGCACGATCATCGGCATGGCGCACGCGCTTGGCGAGACTGCGCCGCTTTTGATGATCGGCATGGTTGCCTTTATTGTCGACGTCCCGTCCGGCATAACCGACTCGGCAACCGTCCTGCCCGTCCAGATCTACCTCTGGTCGGACTTGCCGGAAATTGCTTTTGAGGCCAAAACAGCCGCGGCGATCATAGTGTTGCTGGCGGTATTGTTCGTCATGAACGGCACCGCCATCGTGCTGCGCCGGCGTTTCGAGCGTCGTTGGTGAGGGTCCTGAGAATGGATGCTTCGAACACCACGGTCATGACCCCTGCCGTTCCAGCGATAATCGCCGAGCGACCGATCAAGATCCGCGCCCGCAACGTTGATGTCTTCTATGGGGATAAGCAGGCGATTTACGATCTTTCGATCGACATACCCGATCGAGCGGTGTCAGCACTCATCGGCCCCTCGGGCTGCGGGAAGTCCACGTTTCTGCGCACCCTCAACCGAATGAACGACACGATACCCAACGCCCGTGTCACCGGCACGGTCGAACTCGACCGCGAGAACATCTACTCCCGCGATCTCGATCCGGTATTGTTGCGCGCAAGAGTCGGCATGGTTTTTCAGAAGCCCAATCCTTTCCCCAAATCGATTTACGAGAACGTCGCCTACGGGCCACGTATCCACGGATTGGCCCACAACAAAGGAGCCCTTGACGAGATCGTCGTATCAAGCCTCAAGCGGGCCGGATTGTTCGATGAAGTGAAGGATAGGCTGGCTTCCCCCGGCACCGGGCTTTCCGGCGGTCAACAGCAGCGGCTTTGTATTGCCCGCGCCATTGCGGTAAATCCCGAAGTCATCCTTATGGACGAGCCTTGTTCGGCGCTCGATCCCATTGCCACTGCCCGCATAGAGGAGCTCATCGATGAGCTGAAGCAGAACTTCTGCATCGTTATCGTCACGCACTCGATGCAGCAGGCCGCTCGTGTGTCGCAGCTCACCGCCTTCTTTCACTTGGGTCACCTGGTGGAAATGGGCGATACCGATGAAATATTCACCAATCCGCAGGACCAGCGCACCCAGGACTACATCACTGGCCGGTTCGGTTGATGCGCGCAAGGAGATTCGATGAACGAGCACACCGTAAAGCGATTTGACGAGGAACTCGCCGGGCTCAAGACAAAGCTCGCTGAAATGGGAGGTCTGGCCGAGGAACAGCTTGCCCGCTCGATAGACGCCATTGTAGGGCACGATGTGGAGGCCGCCGATAATATCATTCTTACTGACGATAAGATCGACGCCCTCGAGCTGGAAATCGAGGAGAAAGCCGTGCTAATCATTGCCAAGCGCCAGCCTATGGCTCTCGATCTGCGTCAGATCATGGTCTCCATTCGCATCGCTTCCGACCTTGAACGCATCGGCGACCTTGCCAAGAACATTGCCAAGCGGACCCATGCCATCCCGGAAGATCACCCGCGACGGATCATGACGGGGCTTGCGCGCATGGGTCGCCTTGCCTTGGGTCAGCTCAAGGACGTGCTCGACGCCTACGCCGAGCGCGACGAAGCGAAGGCACTCGCCGTATGGCGCAACGATGAAGAGATCGATGCGCTCTACAATTCGATCTTCCGCGAACTGCTCACCTACATGATGGAGGACCCGCGCACCATCGGTGTTTGCACCCATCTTCTTTTCGGCGCGAAAAACATCGAGCGCATCGGCGACCACGCCACCAACATCGCCGAGAATATCTACTATCTTGTGCATGGCAGGCCGCTGAAGGACGAGCGGCCAAAGAAAGACATAACCAGCAGCACGCCCATAACCGGTTTGGGGTGCTGACGGATGGCGGCTTCGATCCTGATCGTCGAGGATGAAGAGCCGATCAGAGTCCTGCTGAGCTACAATTTCGAATCCGCCGGCTTTCGCGTTCGCACCACGGCCCTGGCTGAGGACGTGATGATGCTGATTGCCGACGAAAAACCCAATCTCGTGATCCTGGATTGGATGCTTCCGGGAATTTCCGGAATAGAGCTGTGCCGGATGTTGCGCGCCAAGACCGAGACGCGCGGTATTCCTATTATAATGCTCACGGCCCGGGGTGAGGAAACCGAGCGGGTCCGGGGTTTGGCAACCGGAGCCGATGACTATGTGGTAAAGCCCTTCTCCGTGCCCGAGCTCCTGGCTCGCGTGCGCAGCATCTTGCGTCGCACCGAGCCTGAAGTGATGTCGGAGGCGCTCAACATTGGAGATTTGGTCCTCGACCGCAAATTACGGCGCGTTACCCGAGCTGGACGAGATATCAACCTGTCGCCCACGGAATTTCGCCTGCTTGAACATTTCATGCAGTCGCCGGGAAGAGTCTACTCCCGATCCCAGCTCCTCGACGCTGTGTGGGGGCGCGACGCTTATATCGACGAGCGTACCGTCGATGTACATGTCGGCCGCCTGCGCAAATCCATCACCCGCGGCCGCGAGGTCGACCCCATAAGAACGGTGCGGGGCATGGGCTATTCTTTCGACGAACGGTTCGCTGCTGCTTAAGCGAATATCTGCTCTTGCGAGAAGGTGCCGGGAAGCGGCTTGATACGCCAGTGAGAGGGGCGGATCGTTGGCGCCTCCGCCGCTTCCCGGGTTAGCGCCCCAAGGTTTGAGCACCTTGGGGTTTTGCAATCAGACGTCCTGGCAGAGCGACAGATCGCACAGATCAATGGTCCGACTGGGACTTGGCCAGGGCTGGTTCTTTTTCACCACGGTAATGTTGTACGTATTTGAGCTCGTCACATGCGCCTGAGGCGAATAGGCGCCGCTGGCGATGAGTGCGGCGGCAAGAGCGCTAATTGCGATGATTTTGGCCATTTCCCTGTCCAGGCTCTGCCTGATTTCTTGACCCTACCTTGGCCCAGGCAGGTACAACCCGGCCTGAACGCGCCGTTCATCTCCCGTTTATCTTTGTAAGGTGACCCCGCGAAGCGAAAAGGGCCCCAAAACGGGGCCCTTTCATTCGCAAGCTTTGAAGTGTCAGCTTGCCACTTTATGCCGTCTGCGGTCCTGCAAGGGCTGGAAGGCGATGCGCGAGTGGTACTCGCAATAGGGCCCGCCACTCGCCTTGGGCGTATGTCCGCAGAAACAGAAATCGCTGCTTCCAGGGTCGCCCACCGGCCAGCGGCAGGTTCTTTCCGAAAGCATCAGTATATTCACCCTTTCCCCTTGCGGGATGTCGACAAGCCGGATGGGCTCGGGTTCAGGCTCGAGTCTGAGCTGTGGCTCGGCCCGATGGAGTGGCTTTAGTGCCGTGGCCCCGTTGACTGGCAGCATCGGGCGGCCGGGATGGGTTGGCTCGCGAGTTCTGCGCGGCCGCGGCCGCGCTGCCCGCTGGGGCGTAACTCGGCCGGACAAGCCAAGCCGGTGAACCTTCCCGATCACTGCGTTTCGTGTCACCCCATAGCCGAGCCGACTTGCAATCTGGCTGGCGCTCAAGCCCTCATTCCAGTATTTCTTGAGTAGTTCGACCCGCTCCTCTGTCCAGGATAGTTTGTCGTTGGGGGTGGTCGGTGAGTTTGCATCTTGCGCTGTGGTAGTCACCCTGGAATCCCTCTTGCTTCGGCAGCCCATTGGGTCTGCGCGCTTCTAATCAACGACTGACTGATAACGCTACCTATTGTGTGTAGGGGGCATACAACCTACTACATGCCGCGAATCGGCCGCAAGAATCTGAGATTATTATCCCCAGCTTCGTTTCCCCCGCCGCCGATTAACGAAGGTTAACAAATCGGTGACTCGCGAGGCATGCGACCTTCTGACTCAGTTGCTTGAAAAGCACAGTTTGAAACAGCTTTCGTTGACCGATGCGCTTAAGAGTTTATATAAAGCGCCGATCGTACTCGCGCCGCCGGTGATGCGGCGCTTTTTGATTTTGCATGTGAACACAGGTGATCGCGCCCGTACTTCCCACCTATAACCGCGCACCGCTTGCTTTCGAGCGGGGAGAAGGCGCGTTCATCTATTCCACCGACGGCACTCGCTATCTCGACTTTGGCGCCGGCATTGCTGTTTCCAGCCTCGGTCACGCTCACCCTCATTTGGTGAAGGCTTTGACCGAACAGGCGGCCAAGCTTTGGCACACGTCGAATCTGTATGAGATACCGGGCCAGGAGCGACTTGCGCGGCGTCTCGTGGATGCAACCTTCGCCGAAACCGTTTTTTTCTCGAACTCCGGGGCTGAAGCTCTCGAATGTGCGATCAAGATGGCGCGCCGGTACCATTGGGCCAAAGGCGCCCCTGAGCGCTTCCGCATTATCACGTTCGAAGGCGCCTTTCATGGCCGCACCCTTGCCACCGTGTCAGCCGGCGGCCAGGCGAAATACCTGGAAGGCTTCGGGCCAAAGGTCGAAGGTTTCGATCAGGTGCCGTTCGATGACGACGAGGCGCTCAACGCATCGATCACCGATGCAACTGCGGCAATCCTTATCGAACCGATACAGGGCGAAGGCGGCATTCGCCCGGTACCGCCCGACCGTCTTCGTGCCATTCGCGAGCTCAGCAACGAGCGCGGCATTTTGTTGATCTTTGATGAAGTGCAGTGCGGAATTGGTCGCACCGGACGGCTGTTCGCATCCGAATGGGCCGGTGTCGTTCCCGATATCATGGCGATCGCCAAGGGAATTGGTGGCGGATTTCCGATTGGCGCCTGCCTGGCGACGGAAGAGGCCGCGGCCGCCATGACTGTTGGCACTCACGGTTCGACCTTCGGCGGCAATCCTCTCGCCATGGCCGTGGGCAACGCCGTGCTCGACGTTGTTCTGGCCGACGGATTTCTGGACCACGTTCGTTCATCGGGCGTGCTTCTTGCGCAGAAACTTGCGCGCCTGAGGGATGAACACCCCGCTATCATCGAAGAGGTGCGCGGCCGCGGACTGATGCTTGGGCTGAAATGTATCCCCAAGAATGCCGATGTCATTGCCGCCTGTCATGATCAGCGCCTTTTGACCATCGCCGCGGGCGACAATGTCGTTCGTCTTCTGCCGCCCCTCACCGTGACATCGACCGAGATTGAAGAGGCGGTGGTTCGCCTCGATCGCGCCTGCCTTCAAATGGAGAAGGCTCAAGTCGCGAAAGCCATAGCTTGAGACTTGCCATGGCTCGGCCGCAGCATTTTCTCGATCTTTCGGATTTCGATTCATCGCAGCTTCGCTCTATTCTCAAATTTGGGCGCTCCATGAAGGAGGCCCGTCGGGGCAGGCCGCGAGGAGCCCCTGAAGTGACGAGACCTCTGGACGGGCGGGTTTTGGCCATGATTTTTGAGCGGCCTTCCACTCGCACTCGCGTCTCCTTCGATGTCGCCATGCGTCAGATGGGTGGCGAGACCGTTGTTCTCACCGCTGCCGAGATGCAGCTTGATCGCGGCGAGACCATTGCCGATACGGCGCGTGTGCTGTCGCGCTACGTCGACGCCATCATGATACGGGCGACCAAGCATGAAGCTCTGCTGGAGCTTGCTCGTCACGCAACGGTTCCGGTGATCAATGGCTTGACCGATCGGTCGCATCCCTGCCAGGTCATGGCCGACCTTCTTACCCTCGAGGAAAAAAAGGGAAGACTTGACAATCTCGTCGTCGCCTGGTGCGGCGACAGCTGCAACGTGACGAATTCATGGATTCATGCCGCCGGCAAGTTCGGTTTCGCTTTGCGCGTCGCAAGTCCTGAGCCCTTGCAGCCGGAAAAATCGCTTCTCGACTGGGCCCAGGCTATCAAGGCGAATGTCCGCGTCACCGCCGATCCGGCGGAAGCTGTGAAGGAGGCCGACTGCGTCATCGCCGACACCTGGGTGTCCATGAACGTCGCCGATACCGCCAATCGCCACAATTTGCTGAAACCCTATCAGGTGGATGCGGAATTGATGAAGCTCGCCAAGAAGGATGCCATATTCATGCATTGCCTCCCCGCCCACCGGGGTGAGGAAGTAACCGCCGCGGTGATCGATGGACCGCAGTCGGTGGTCTTCGATGAGGCCGAGAATCGCCTGCACATTCAGAAGAGCATTCTTGCCTTCTGTCTCGACAGCGGGCGTGATGTTCAATGATGGAAACGCCCGATGATTTGGTCCAGCCCTTCGAGATAAAGCCTCTCGGAGTCCGCGGACGTTTGGTGCGCTTGGGCTCGGCGGTCGATGACATCCTTCACCGCCATGACTATCCTCCCCCGGTTTCCGCCCTGCTGGGTGAGGCGATTGCCCTTACGGCCATGCTCGGCTCCGCCTTGAAGTTTGAAGGCAAATTCATTCTCCAGGCCAAGGGCGATGGCCCGGTCGACATCTTGGTTGCCGACTACTCGACCTCGGGCGGCATGCGCGGCTATGCACGGTTTGATTCTCTTGTCGCCGACAAGCTCTCCGGTACCAGCGATGAGTTGCCTGCCAATCTGCTTGGCAATGGCCATCTGGCCATGACCATCGACCAGGGAACCGACATGGAGCGCTACCAAGGCATTGTCGCGCTGGAGGGGCGTTCGTTGAGCGAAGTCGCGCATGAATATTTTCAGCGGTCCGAGCAGATTCCAACTCGTGTCATGCTCGCCGCCGGACCTCTCATGGGACGCGGCCGGTCGGCGCGCGAAGCCTGGCGGGCCGGCGGTATACTCATCCAGCATCTGCCGCAGACCGGTCCTTCCAGTCCCTTGCGCCTTTCTTCTGGTGATGCGCCTGCAGGCGCCATCGAACCTCACCTGGAAGACGACCGCTGGATCGAAGCGCGTCTCTTGGCCGATACGGTCGAGGAGCATGAACTGCTCGACCCCACGATCAGCCCTGAGCGGCTTCTTTACCGCCTGTTTCATGAACGCGGAGTGACTATTTATCGGGCACAGGCCGTGAAAAGCGAATGCACCTGCTCACGCGAACGCATCGCCGCTGTTCTTAAAGGCTTCGCTCGAACAGAACGTGAAGAAATGAGACAGGGCAATCTGATCAACGTCACCTGCGAGTTTTGCTCCACCCGCTACAGCTTCACTCTCGAAGAGATTGAGAATTTGAGCTGAGGGCGTTCACCCCGCGTTGGCAGCGCAATAGTGGGCCAGTCGGCGCATGAACTCCTCGCATCGTTCAAGCTCGGAAAGTGAGATGAACTCATCGGGCTTGTGCGCCTGATCGATCGAGCCCGGCCCGCAAACGATTGCGGGGATACCCGCCTCCTGGAACAGGCCGGCTTCGGTTCCATAAGAAACCACCCCGGTCGCGTTTTCCTTCGTCAGCTGCAGTGCCAGTCCTTCTGCCAACGAAGCTTGCTCTGGCTTGAGTCCGGGAACGATGTTGATCAGTTTGGTGGCAATGCCAGTCTCCAGGGAAATCATTTTCATGGCCGGCAGAAGCGCGTCCGCCGCGGCCCTTAAACGCCGCGGCACTTCGTCCGGGTCTTCTCCCGGGACGAGCCGCGTCTCCCACACGAATTTGCAGTGGCGGGGCACGATGTTCTTTGCCGTTCCGCCGGCGATGGTGCCAACATGCACTGTGGTGTAGGGCGGATCGAAACCCAAGGCGGAAAGCCCGCGCGCCTTGAGCTCATCTGCTATTCGGCTGAGTTCATGTATGAGCTCGCCGGCCATCATGATGGCGTTCACGCCCTGATGCGCCGAGCTCGAATGTGCTTCATGGCCCGTGACCTCTGTTTCGAACGACAAAGCCGTCTTGTGCGCGTTGACCACCCGCATCTGCGTCGGCTCACCCACGATAACCGCTTGCGGTGCCGGCAGATGCGCTCCCATATGCTGTATCAGGGGCCGTACTCCACGGCATCCCACTTCCTCATCGCAGGAGAGGGCGAGATGGATGGGCCGCTTGAGCCTGGCTTCGACAAACATCGGTATCGACGCCAAAGCCACCGCGATAAATCCCTTCATGTCCGCCGCCCCGCGGCCATAGAGGAGCCCCTTGCGCTCCGTCACCTTGAAGGGATCGCTGCTCCAGGCTTGCCCGTCGACCGGCACCACATCGGTATGCCCCGACAGGACGATGCCGCCGGCGATATCCGGGCCGATCGTGGCGTAAAGGTTCGTCTTGCTGCCGCTCTCATAATCCACCCTGATACTGTCAACGCCTTGCCTGTCGAGGAAGTCTTCCACGAAGTCGATGAGGCCAAGATTGCTGTTGCGACTCGTCGTATCGAAGGAAACAAGACGTTTGAGCAGGTCAAGGGAGCTGAGGTCGGAAACTGCCATCGGGCGGATATAGCAGGCCGTCTTGCTCAGTGCACCTGTTTCGCCGCATAGGGGCTGTCGAGCGAAAAGGCAGGGATTTCCACGTTGATGGGTTCCCCTTGTGCCGTTTCCATTTGATAGGAGCCGACCATGAAACCGGAAGGCGTCGGCAGCGGCGCACCCGAAGTATACTCGAAGCTGTCGCCCGGTTTGAGCGTCGGTTGTTCGCCAACCACCCCCGCCCCGCGAACCTCTTGAACCTGACCCTTGCCGTCGGTGATGCGCCAGTAGCGGGTTTTGAGCGTTACCGTTTCTTCCGACTGGTTCTCGATGGTGATTGTATAAGCCCAAACATAGTACCCTTCGTCCGGCTGCGATTGCTCCTCCAGAAAGGCTGGTTTCACAGTTATGCGGATAGAACGTGTCGTTCGTTGATACATGGCACCGGATCTTATACCGACAGGCCGCTTTTTCCACTCCTCGAAAAGTGCCTGCGCGTATGAAAAATTCTAAAGATGCGTCACAACCCTGCGGCTGCCACATCTATGCGCGTTATCCACGCAATTAACAGTCCTCCGTCCACGAATCCCACAGCCACCAGGGATTGATCAATTGCCTGGAGCCGGTAAGTGTTGCAGAAAATTGTTATAATGGACGCAACGGGATAGGTTGATATGAGTGAAAAGAACGGATTGCCTCTTTTCCCTGCGGATCACGATGACGAGCCGCCCTCCAACGTCGTCGCTCTGCGCAACACAGGCATTCTGCCTGCGCAGCAGATCCAGGAATTGATTGGTGGCAAGAGTATCGTAGGCACTCCTGAGTCGATCACCTCAGATCAGATACAGCCGGCGAGCCTCGACCTCCGACTGGGGACCCAGGCATTCCGTGTTCGCGCAAGTTTTCTGCCTGGCCCGAATTCTGCCGTCATGGAGCGCGTGACAAGACTGGAGGGTTCACCCATAGACCTTTCCGCCGGTGCGGTCTTTGAAAGGGGCGTAGTTTATGTCGCCAAGCTGATGGAAAACGTCGACTTGGGAAGCGACATCGAGGGGACTGCCAATCCGAAAAGCTCGACGGGCCGGCTGGACGTTCTGACCAGGTTGATTACCGACAAGGCGACGGCCTTTGATCGAATTCCTGCCGGGCACAAGGGACCCCTCTATGTGGAAGTCGCCCCTCTGACATTCAGTATTGTCGTTCGCAAAGGTTCGCGCCTGAACCAGGTGCGGCTGTCGCGCGGACGGCGCGCAATGGCCCCCGCAACAAAAATCCAACAGGAGTACGAGGAGGGAAGGCTGGTGAGTGTCGATGGAGAACCTCTGCCTCTAAGGCAGGGTCTTGTCCCGGTCACTGTGGATCTTGTTGGCAGCGGGCGGGGGTCCGTCATTGGCTACAAGGCAAAGCACGGCACCAACACCATCGACGTCGATCGGGTCAACCACTATGACCCTCGCGAGTACTGGGAAAAGATCACAAGCGACGGAGGCCGGCTCTCTCTCGATCCGGACAGCTTCTATATCCTTGCAACGCGAGAGCAAGTTGGCGTCCCGCCTCGTTTGGCTGCCGAAATGATTCCCTTCGATCCCAATTCTGGCGAGTTTCGTATCCACTATGCCGGCTTCTTCGATCCGGGGTTTGGATGGCGCGATGGACGCGCTCAAGGCAGCAGAGCCGTGCTGGAAGTTCGAGCCCACGGAGTGCCCTTCATCCTGGAACACGGCCAGCATGTCGGATGGCTTCGGTACAGCGAAGTTTTGGGCGGCAAGCCCGACAGGCTCTATGGCGAGGGCATCGCCTCGAATTACCAAGGACAAGGTGTGGCACTCGCCAAACATTTCAAGACATGGCCCGATTAGCGGCCCCGGCACCTATGGAGGCATTGTGCGCAATTGGCTGCCCGCCCCGCGCTGATCCGGCGCCTTACGGTGTCCCTCTGTGAGGAGCGAATTTTTTCTGCTAGAACCGCCTCTCGCGTAGGCGCGCGGGCGTAGTTCAGTGGTAGAACGCAAGCTTCCCAAGCTTGATGTCGAGGGTTCGATCCCCTTCGCCCGCTCCAGCTTTCCCGTCTTGCGTTGCGCCAATCCATGCTCGGTCTTGTTCCAATGATAAGGCCGGCGCATGAACTCCCACACGGCGAGCCAAGCGGCGATAGAGATCAGCAACCAATAGAAGGGCATCGTCAGCGTCGACAGCATCATGCCCTTGAAGCGCCGTTGCTGGATTCCCTTCACTTGGCATGCAACCGCCGTCCAATAGCCGCCGATGCAAACGACGGCACTGAGCCCGGTCGCCGCCGAGACAAAAAAATCGCCTCCGTGTGACTCCCCGCTCGTTCTTAACAGCACCCAAACCACCAATGCCGGAAAAAATGGGTGTACCAACGGCGAAACCACCATGCCGACCAGCTGCACGATCACGATGAAGAATCGATAAGCGCCGAGATCATGCAACAGCTGTCTCGGATGTCGCAGATGGACCAACGTGGTCTGAAGCCAACCCTTCATCCAGCGCGACCGTTGGCGCATCCAGTTGGATAGAGATGTGTTTGCCTCCTCCAGGGTGCTGGCGGCGAATGTATCCACCTCAAATCCGCAGCGTGCCAGTCTCAGGCCAAGATCGGCGTCTTCAGTGACGTTGAATGGGTCCCACGCGCCCACATCTCGCAGGATGTCGGTGCGAAAGTGGTTGGACGTGCCGCCCAGGGGAATGGGCCACCGCTCGAAGCCGAATGCCGGCAGAACGACATCGAACAGGGCGGCGTATTCGATGAGAAACTGTTTGGCGAGCCAGTTCTGATGCGTGCGCTCGAAGGTGAGCCTTGCCTGCAGGCAGGCGAGTCTCGCAGGTGCGGCGGCGAAGATTTCCGCAGCCCGGCGCAATTGCCCGGGTTGGGGAACATCCTCTGCGTCAAAGACGGTCAACAGCTCGCCCCGCGCATAGTAGAGCGCGTATTTGAGCGCTCGCGGTTTGGTTTGCGGGAGACCTTTGGGAACGATGATCGTTTCGTAGGGCTGAGCCAGATCGAGATTCGCGACTGCCCGCCGCATCTCTTGATCTTCCTCCTCCAAAATCAATTTGATGTCGAGACGATCTGCCGGATAGTCCAGCCTGTTGAGGGCGCCGATAAGCTTGCGCAACGATTTCGTTTCGCGGAACATCGGCACGAGCACCGTATAAATCGGGAGTTCGTTGGCCTTGAGCCTCGTCCGCGGCCGCTCCGTTGCTTGCCGAAGATTGCCAAGCGTGACGAGCCTTACAGATATCACTGCCAGATAGCCAAGTGAGATGAGCAGTCCAGCCAGCGCCCCTAGAATATCAATTGATGCTATGAGACCGGCGATCGCCAGTATGGCCGCAAGGCAGATTGAGCATTTTCGGCCCCGGCCCCCCTCGCTGCGGGCCGAGAAAATTGGATGTCTTCGTTCAAGCTGCGTTGTGGCGCGCGAAATGAGCCATTTTCCGAATGCGATTTGCAAGGCCCGGGATAAATCTCTCCTCCCGGCCACAGCGCCAACCGCATGGCCTGCCTCTCGCGCCGAGGCGATCGAAAGCTCATCCGTTGCCACGATAAAAGGCTCTGGACTGAGATGTCGGATCGGCAGATACCGGTCTTGCAGTGCCGGTCCGATTTCCTCGTTCCGTAGTTGCCGGCAGGCGGTGATGAGATCTGCGAGGCCTAGGATGCCGATTTCGCCAGGAGACGATGTTGGCCGGTATGTGGCTGGCTCAGCCGGTTTTGGCCCGAATGTTGACGTCGTCTTTTGTTCCGGTGACCGAATGTCACCGACCGTTCCGCTATTGGTTCTGGCCACCGGCGCCCCCGCCTCGACACAACCCAAAATAAGCAACAGGTTGTAGCTCAACTTATACGCGAATGCAGGAAATGCAACAGGAGATCGTCAAAGAAGTACCGAGGTTGCGGATTATGATTCCCGCGCTCGTTGCTGCCGGCCTTATGGCTTGCACCGCCGCCGTCGCGCAGGAGACAGGAAAGCAGCAGCCACAGACCCCCGCCGAAACGGGTGATTATCCCGTACCCTTGTTCCGCCACATCGATCCGGGCCGTCCCTTGCCCGACCTTAAGGTGGTGGAGTCGCTGCGTATTGCTGTCGATGAGGATTTCCCGCCCTTCAGCTACAAGGAGAGTTCCGGCGCCCTGAACGGCTTCAACATCGCCATTGCCAATTCCATTTGCGAGGATCTGCGGCTGAGCTGCGAATTCTCCGCAAGGCCCTGGGTCGACCTGATGCCTGCCCTTGAGCGCGGCGAAGTCGATGCGGTGATCGCCGGGATAAACGTGACCGAACAGTCGGTCGAAACGGCCGATTTCACTGGAGCCTACTACCGCTCCCTAGCGCGCTTCGCGGTCAGAAAACAAAATCCGATCGTCAAGGCCGATATGCGCAGCCTTGCCGGCAAACGCATCGGCGTGGTCAAGTCAACTGCCCATGAAGCCTGGATCAACCAATATTTTCCGCGCTCCAATATCCGGCCCTTCGCCACCAACCTCGAAGCGCTGGAAGCATTGCGCAGCGGAGTCGTCGATACGTTCTTCGGTGACGCGCTGCAGATCATGTTCTGGCTCACCGGCAGCGCGTCGCAGGGCTGTTGCCGGTTTGTCAGCGGCGGGTATAACGATCCCGCCTACTTCAGCCACGGCATGGCCATCGCGGTGAAACGCGGCAACACCGAATTGCGCGATGTTCTGGATTACGGCCTCGACCGGCTCCAGTCCTCGGGCAACTACGCTGCAATCTTCCGGCGCTATTTTCCGATGAGTCCCTATTGAGGGGGCGCTTGCGGTGCAAGCCTCACGAATTCCGCAACCGTCTCGATTGCATCGACAAGACCGGTGCGCATGACCGTCACCCCCGGCGGAAAAGCAGTTGTGAAACGGCTCGCCAGCCGGGGATCGAGGATGACGAACACACCGCGATCGCTCCTCCGCCGGATCAGCCGACCGAACGCCTGTCTCAATCTCAGTCTCACGATCATGTCTTGATAGACGTTGCCGCCGAACGCCTGCCGGCGAGCCCGCTCGAGAATCGTGGGCTGTCCCCAGGGGACGCGATCGAGCACGATAAGACGCAGTGAATCTCCCGGCACATCAACCCCGTCGCGGACCGCATCCGTGCCGAGCAGGCAGGCATCCTGATCGGCGCGAAACATGTCAACCAGCGTGCCGGTGTCGATCGGATCCACATGCTGGGCCAGAAGCGTCAGGCCTCTCTGTGCCAGGGGTTGGACAATCCGCCGGTGCACCGCCTTGAGCCGCGATATGGCGGTAAACAAGCCAAGCGCTCCTCCGTTGGCCGCGATAAAGAGTTCCCGATAGGCGGCAGCGACCTGATCCATGTCTTCTCGATTGACGTCATTGACCACCACGATCCGCGAGTTCCTCGCGTAATCGTAGGGGCTTTCGTGCGATAGTCTGACGACCGGATAGGGCAGGTGAACAACCCCTGTGCGCATTTCGGCGTTTTGCCAATCCTCCGGCGAATGAGGCGGTCGGTCCTTGAGAGTTGCCGACGTAATGAGGACACCGTCTGCCTGTCTGAAGACCGCGTTTGCCATTGGCTCCGTTGGGTCAACCCAGTGGCTATGCAGGCCCGCATCGATTTCACGGCCCGCATGGCTCTCAATCGAGAACCAGTCGACGAACAGCGGATTGGGCTGGTCAATCAGACGGTTCAGCATCGAGATCCACCCTCCGATTGTCAGGTCAGCCCGCCGCTTCAATGCGCGCGCCAGGGCCTCTATTCTGGCTCGCTCGTTGCCGTCCAGCTCCTTTGCGTCATCGTCGAGCTTCTTGAGCAGCACAAGGGCGAGCTTCAGCATCGGCTGCTTCAGATCGAGGAGATGCGCAGCCAAGAGCGAAGCCTCCTCCGAAAGCCCCTCGATCAGCGGATGGCAATCCGTTTCGAGTGTCTGGCCGCCGCCGTTGTCTGCACGCGCCAGGACCTGTCGGCGAAGCAGGGCGAAGAAAATCTCCGTTGATCCTTCCGGCTGCCCCGCCTGGACCCGCCTTTGCCAGCCCGGCCCGGCAAGCATTCGCGACAGGTCGGCAATTTCATCAACAAGCCTCTCGCCGGCCTCGCTCTCCTCAAGCAGGTCGCCCAACCGTTCCTTGAGGCTGCGCCCTCTGCGCCCGCGCATTTCCGGGCCGAGGACCCATCGCCTGAGTTCGGACGTTTCCCGTCCCGTGAGGTGGCCCGAGAATGCGCTGTCTGCAGCATCGAAAAGATGATGGCCTTCATCGAACACGACCCGCTTGAGGTGTCCCGCGCTGTCCTGTTCCTCCTCGCTCCTCGCCACTCCCAGAACATGATCCACTGCCACCTGGTGTAGAACCAGGGCATGGTTGGCAATGACGATCTCCGCTCTTCGGCCGGCTCGCACTGCTTTTTCGATGAAACACCGGCGATAATGCGGACAGGCCGAGTAGATGCATTCCCCCCGCCGGTCGGTGAGGCCCAGTGAGAGCGCTGTCATCGTCCGCCCGTCGTCTAACGCCGGATCAGATACGAGGCTCATGAGCCAGGTCGGAAAATCTCCCCCGGCCATGTCGCCATCCTTGCTGTAACGGGCCCAGCGGGCGATCAGTGCCGCAAGCAGGGCGCTGCGTGGTGTCTGCGCAGTGAGCCGTCCGAAGGTTTCCTGCAGGTTGAGCAGGCAGGCATAGTTTTCCCGCCCCTTGCGGACGACCACGCGGTGTCTCCGCTCCTCCGGATCGGGATACAGTCGCCGGGTTTCCTGTTCCAGCTGCCGCTGCAGATTCTTGGTGAAAGTCGAGATCCACACCGGAGATCCGTTTCGTTCCGCCCACAGATGGGCGGGCGCGAGATAGGCCAGTGTTTTGCCAAGCCCCGTACCGGCCTCCGACAGGAGAATATTGATTTCATGTTTCGATTGCCGCGGGGCGAATGCATGAGTTGCGGCCGCGCAATAGTCTTTTTGTTGCGGACGCACCTCCTGATCATCTCCCAGCAGTTGCTCCAGGAGCGCAAGTGCGGCCTCTTTGTCCACTCCTTGTTGCGAGGCCTTTGCTTCAGGCCCCTGATCCTCCCATTCAGGAATCCGATCCCACACATTAAGCCCGGTGGCGAAGACTTGGGCGTCCGCCTTGACCTGCAAATCCTCCACAGATGCGATCACTACCTTGGCCCAGGGCCAGTTGCTTCGCGCCAGGAAATTGGCAAGCTGCAAGGTTTCCCGAAGATTGGGATAATGAGGCGATGCGAGGTCTTGCAACAGACGTACCGCAGCCTCCGCCAGAGCGCGCGCATCGTTTGCTTCTGCAATGCCAAGGGCGCGCGCAAGACCTTGTGGGGTTGGAACGGCAAACTGCGCCGGGCGCGTGAAAAGAAATAGCTCCGCAACGTCGAAATGGCGCGATTGATGCGC
Source organism: Aestuariivirgaceae bacterium (assembly GCA_036555325.1). Classification (GTDB taxonomy): domain Bacteria; phylum Pseudomonadota; class Alphaproteobacteria; order Rhizobiales; family Aestuariivirgaceae; genus DATBLQ01. Next base: position 54,525 of record DATBLQ010000021.1, read on the forward strand.
TAGAGTGCGAAGCTCGCGCGACGCATCGGCGATGAGCGCCAATCTCTCGATGAGATAGGGTGCATGGCAAACAAGGTGTGGCTCCTTCGCCAGCTGCTCAAGCCCGTCCTCGGCAGTAAGAGCCGCTTGTTCGCCCGCGGCTTGGCGAATGAGTACACCTGTCGCCTGTGCCACTGCCGTGGGCAGTGCCAGCACGGTTCCAATCGAGTCGATGATTGCAGGAGAAACCATAAGGAGTGAGCCTAGCCGATTGACGGCCGTTTGCGAGCCCTTTACCAGTGCCAGGGGCCGCAGCTTAAGTTTCAGTATCGAGAAATGTCCCGTCTGTCTGATTTCCGCCTAGAAGCTTTCGAAAGCAAAGCGTGGCCCTTTGAGGAAGCGCGCAAGATATTGGCTCGCCTCGAAAAGCGCTCCGCTCCTCCGGCCGAAGTCCTGTTCGAGACCGGCTACGGTCCCTCGGGACTTCCGCACATCGGCACCTTCGGCGAGGTTGCTCGCACCACGATGGTCCGCCATGCCTTTGCGACGATGTCCGACATCCAGACGCGGCTCATCTGTTTTTCCGATGATATGGACGGCCTGCGCAAGGTTCCCGACAACGTTCCCAATCGGGAGATGATGCTCGCCCATCTGGGAAGGCCACTCACGGAGGTTCCCGATCCCTTTCGCGAGCACGAGAGTTTCGGCCATCACAACAATGCCATGTTGCGGCGTTTCCTCGATCGGTTCGGCTTTGACTATGAGTTTGCGAGCTCGACTGAGTATTACGCATCGGGCCGCTTTGATCGGGCGCTGCTCAAGCTGCTGGAAGCCTATGACCAGGTGATGGCGATCATGCTCCCGTCCCTGCGCGAGGAGCGCTCGCAGACCTATTCGCCCTTTCTGCCAATTCATCCTCGATCAGGCATTGTGATGCAGGTGCCGATAGAAGAAGTCAACGTTGCCGCAGGCACGATTGTCTGGCGCGATCCAGACTCTGGCGAGCGCTTCGAAACCAAGGTCACCGGAGGGCACTGCAAACTGCAATGGAAGCCTGATTGGGGCATGCGCTGGTATGCCCTGGGCGTTGACTATGAAATGTCCGGCAAGGATCTCATCGATTCAGTGAAGCTGTCGGGCCGCATTTGCAAAGTTTTGGGCGGGGAACCGCCCGAGGGCTTCAACTACGAGCTTTTTCTCGACGAGAAGGGCCAGAAAATCTCGAAATCGAAGGGAAACGGCATCACGATCGACGAATGGTTGCGCTATGCTAGTCCGGAGAGCCTGCAGCTGTTCATGTATCACAAGCCGCGTGAAGCAAAGCGGCTCTACTTCGACGTAATCCCGCGCAACGTCGATGAATACTTCCAGCAGCTTTCCGCTTATGACCGGCAGGATAACAGGCTTAAGCTCGCCAACCCCGTTTGGCACATCCATTCCGCCAATCCGCCCCACGTCGATCTGCCGGTAAACTTCTCTCTCTTGCTCAAGCTGGTCAGCGCCTGCAATGCCTCCGACCGGGCTGTCCTGTGGGGTTTTCTGCGCAAGCATGTGGAGGGCGTATCTCCCGAAACTCACCCCGTTCTCGATCAGCTGGTCGGGTACGCCATCAACTACTTCAATGATTTCGTCAAACCGGCAAAGCGCTATCGTGCGGCTGATGAGGTCGAGCTCAAGGCGCTCAAGGAGCTGACTCAGGCCCTGGCTACTTTGCCCCCCGATGCGACCGCGGAGGACATTCAGTCGGTGCTTTACGACGTCGCCCGTAAAATCCCCCGCTATCAAGACATGGACGTCAAGGGCGCCACACCCGACCGTCCGGGCGTTTCGCTCGCGTGGTTCAACGCTCTCTATGAAATCTTGCTCGGCGAACAGCAGGGCCCGCGTTTCGGCTCCTTTGTTGCCTTATTTGGCGTCAACGAAACGCGAACATTGATCGAAAATGCCCTCGCCGGCGAATTTGTTAACTAAGAATCCCGCAACGCTGCAACCTTCCCATTCCTCTTGGCGTTTCCACGCAAATGGGAGAACCCCTATGTGGCAGTCCACCGGCTCCGGCCTCGCCCCGGACGTCAAGTTCTTGCGCAACGCGGGCGTAGCCCTTGCAGTCCTCGCTTTTTGCGCTGGGACGGTGAGCCTTATTGGTGTTTCGGCCTCTCCGAATGAACCACGGTTGACCATTGCGCCGGCACGAACTCTTCAAGCCGGCGTTACCGCCATGTTTCGCACGGTTGACGAGAACATAGCCCGCCGTCATGAGGGAAACGTTGATATCACCATCGAGGAAGTGGTTGAGGCTGACGTCTCGCCCGTCTGTTCCCCCGAGAGCCCGATTGCCGTTGCGGCAACCGCCGAGGAGTGCTCCGAACCTTGAGCGTGGCGGCACTACCGTTTTGAGCGCATCAGTTTTTCATAAGCCACGGCGATGTGTGCTGCCACCTGTGCATTGTGACTGATGAGCTCGATATTTGTCCTGACGCTCTTTCCTCCTGTTATTTCGACGATCCGGGCGAGGAGGTAGGGCGTGACGTCCTTTTGAGAGATGCCGTCCTGCGTCCCATCTTTGAGGGCCTGTTCGATGGCCGCCTCGATTGCCTCCCCGTCGAGCGCATGCATCTCGGGCACCGGATTCGCAATCAGAAGCCCGCCCCCGCTCCCGATGGCCCAGTGCTGGCAAATGACCTGCGCCACTTCGTCGATGCTCTCGAAGCTATGATCGATGCCGCGGCCGCTCTTCCGCGAAAAGAAGGCCGGAAACTCCCGCGTTCGGTAGCCGATGACGGGCACGCCCAGCGTCTCCAGGAGTTCGATCGTCCGCCCGATGTCCAAAATCGACTTCGCCCCGGCCGAGACGACCGCCACCGGTGTCCGCGCGAGTTCTGCGAGATCGGCCGATATGTCGAACGTCTTCTCCGCGTCTCGATGCACCCCGCCGATGCCGCCCGTGGCAAAGAGTTTGATGTTCGCCTTCGCCGCGATGAACATGGTGGCGGCGACGGTGGTGCCGGCGGTCATCCCCGCAACCATGAGAGATGCAAGGTCGCGCGTTGAAGCTTTCAAGGCAGTCCGCGATGCCGCAAGCTTTCCGATCTCGTCCTGGCTCAAACCCGCGCGCAATTTTCCTTCGATGAGGGCGATCGTTGCCGGTATTGCGCCGCTGTCGCGCACCAGGCGTTCGATGCGAAGTGCCGTCTCGGCGTTGGCTGGGTGCGGCAGTCCATGGGTAATGATGCTTGATTCAAGCGCTACGACTGGCTCTCTCGTGGCTATCGCCTCTTCCACCTCGCCGGAGAGATGCACGTTTGCCGGGGTCAACATGGGTTTGATGCGGCGATCAATTCCATGCATCGCTCCGCTTCTAGCCTGTCGAAACCCTGCGGCCGAGCCGTCGGCCATTTAAGCGCAGCCAATGCGCAGCCCATGCCGAACATCACCGCATCGTACAAGCCCGCCCCTTCGAGCCGCCGCAGGAACGTTCCAGCCGCCAGCGCATCGCCCGCTCCGCTCACATTGCGTATTGTTGTCCCGGGCATCAGGATCCGCATGAGACGGCCGTTTTCTCCTGCCTGGACTCCACTGGCACCTTGACTGAGCACCACGGCTGCGGCGCCAAGCTTCAAAAACTCTTTGACAGTGGTTTCAGGCTCGCTTTCGCCCACGATGGCTTGCGCTTCCGCGTGGTTGGTGACGAGCAGGTCTACCCCTGCAAGGCTCCCTCCGAGCCTTTTCGATTTGGCTGTGGAGACAGTATTTACGGCCAGCGCTAAGCGCTTCTCCCCGCAATGCTCTCTGAGTCGCACCAATACAGGCACGGGCAAGTTACAGTCTGCGAACAGTCCATCGATGTGCTCCTTGCTCTTGAGCACATTGTCGATGAACGGCGGATCGATAGTATCGAGCACCTCCATATCGGCGAAAGCGGAGAACAGTTCGCCTTCATGGAAAGCGGCGATATATTCAGCTGTCCTAGCGCCCCGTCTCCTGCTCACGAGCGATGTATCTACTCCGCAAGACCTCATCGCGGCATCAAGGTCATCCCCTGGTCGATCCTCACCCACGACGCTAGCAAGCCTTGCCTCGGCGCCAAGACGCACCAGGACCTCCGCGACATTGCGAGCCACTCCGCCGAAGCTCTTGATGCCCCGCGCAGGATTCGAACAGCCGATGACCGCCGGCGCCGGAAGATGATAATAGCGGTCGACCGTTGCGCCGCCGATACACAGGAAGCGCAGCGGCCGGCGTCTGCTCACTGACTTGCCCAGATGATCCGGGCAATCCAAACCACGTCTTCCGTTTGCACCGACTTGACTTCGTGATCGGGATTGAACGAGGCAAGTTCGATGGCCTTGGATGTCTGTCGCTGGAGGATCTTCGCCATCACTTCGCCCCGTTTGGTTCGCACCACAACCCTGTCGCCGCGTCGGATGCTGGCATTGGGCGAGACGATGATGATGTCTCCCTGACGGTAAACTGGCTGCATGCTGTCGCCGGAAATTTCCAGCGCATAGGCATTGAGATCCTTCACTCCTGGAACCGTGATTTCATCCCACCCGCTTCCCACCGGAAAGCCGGCGTCATCGAAGTATCCGCCTTTTCCGGCCTTGGCGAAGCCGATGAGAGGGATGGTGGTCCGCATCTTTTCCATACCCTTGCGGCCCGTAAGAAGAATCACGAACTCATCCACGGTCGTCCCAACCGAAGCCAGGACCTTTGAAACGCTTTCTGTTGTCGGCCAGCGCTCGCGCCCGTCCGGCCCGTGCCGTTTCGAGGGGTTGAAAGCCGTGGGATCGAGCCCCGCCTTCTTCGCCAGCCCCGACGGCGAAAGCCCGTGTTTTTCGGCAACCCCATCGATAGCCGTCCAAAGCTGTTTGTGCGTGAACATATAGGCTGCTCCCGTTTGTGAACATTCTTTCCTAGGAAACTATGCCGGAAATATCTTCCGTTGTCCAGAGTTGAATATCTAAATTCCCGACCCTAGGGTTCACGCGGGCTCTGCACCAATTGGGGGAATTGCCGAGGAGGAATGGCCGGTCTCTATGTCATGCTGCGGCCGCTTCTGTTTCTGGCTGACCCCGAATTGGCGCATGGCCTGGCGCTTGCCGCCCTGAAGGCGGGTCTTGTTCCCGCGACCTCGCCGCCCTCCGACCCCGGTCTTGAAATCACACTATGGGGTTTGAAGTTTCCCAATCCCGTTGGACTGGCCGCCGGCTTCGACAAGAACGCTGAGGTAGCCGATGCGATGCTTGCTTTGGGTTTCGGGTTTGTCGAGGTCGGCAGCATCACGCCCCTTGCCCAAGTGGGCAATCCGAAACCCAGGCTGTTCCGCCTGGAAAAAGACCGTGCCTTGATCAACCGTCTGGGATTCAACAATGCCGGGCAGGGGCCGGCGCTGGCGAGACTCAAGGCCAGGTCTCGGTCAAAAGGCATCCTTGGCGTGAATATCGGTGCCAGCCGGGACTCATCCGATCCCATTGCCGACTATGTGAGTGGCCTTCAGATCTTCAGCGATGTCGCCGCTTTTATCACTGTCAATATCTCCTCTCCCAACACACCGGGGCTGCGCGCGCTCCAGTCGAAAAACGAGCTTGCTGATTTGCTCAACCGCCTTGCGAGCGCTCGCAGCGGATTGGCGCACCCAATACCGCTGCTGCTGAAAATCGCCCCCGATTTGAGCGATTTGGAGTTGGCCGACATCGCGGCCGCTGCAATAGCCGGAAATGTCGACGGTATCGTCGTATCGAACACCACCGTTTCGCGTCCTGTCTTAAAGTCCCCCCAGGCAGCGCAAATGGGCGGCCTGTCCGGTCCTCCGCTGTTTGAACTGTCCACTCGCCAGCTCGCTCGCCTGTATCGGCTGACAGCCGGCCGCATGCCTTTAATCGGCGCGGGCGGGGTTTCCTCTGCCGAAACCGCTTGGCAGAAGATTCGCGCCGGAGCATCCCTCCTTCAACTTTATACTGCCCTTGTCTATGAGGGCCCTTCCATCGTCGCCAAAATTTGTGCTGGCCTAAATCAGCGGCTGGAAGCGTCCGGCAAGTCCTCCATAAGCGAGATAGTGGGAACGGGCCTCAGCGACTGGCTTTGAAGCTTGCCCGCTCCAGCGCCTGCAATCGCATGCCCAGCGTGATCGCCCGCGTGATGAAGAAAACATTGAGCGCCAGCCATAGTCCATGGTTGCCGAGGGCTTTCATAGCCACCCACCAGGTGAGGAGATAGACAGCGAGACTGACGACCATCATGTTGCGCATGTCGGCAGTGCGCGTAGCGCCGGTGAATATCCCATCGAGCTGGAAACAGACAACTCCGAGGAGGGAAGACAGCGCCACCCATGGCAGGTAAACTCTCGCGGTTTGCCGCACGTCGGAATTAGTCGCCAGCGCATCGATGATCGCCGGTCCTAGAGCAAGAATGACGACGGCCAGGATCGCCCCGGTCGCCAGCGCCCAGCTTGAGGAGATCCGCACTGCGTCGCGGTAGCGCTCAGGACTTCGCCCGCCGACGGCCTGGCCGACCAGCGCCTCGGCTGCATAAGCGAACCCGTCGATCAAATAAGCTGCTACTTCGAAGCAATGCATCAGCACCGCATTGGCCGAGACAACCACGTCGCTTTGCTTTGCCCCCTGCGCCGCATGCCACCAGAACGCAAAAACCAGACACCATGTCCTCACCATGATGTCGATGTTTATGCTGAACGTGCGTTTGAGCTTGGCCGTATCGAAAATCGTTTCTGGCTCGAACGGCAGCCGCCGCCGCCCCATCTCTCTGGCGATGACGATGAGGCCGGCCATGGCAGCCGCCACCTCCGCCACAAGTGTGCCGAGCGCCACACCCTCTGCCCTCATCCCCAATCCCAGCACCAACAGCGCATCGAGCGCCATGTTGGTGATGTTGAGAATGAGCTGCAGCCCGAGAGCGACTTTGGCCCGTCCCTGGCCGATGAACCACCCGAGAATGACGAAATTTGCGAGCGCAAAGGGAGCCGACCAGATTCTTATGCGAAAGTAGATCGATGCCGTCGTTTCGACTTCCGCCGAGCCCTCGATCAGCCCCAGGACCGCCCGCTCTATCAAGGGGCTCGCCAGCACCAGAAATGCGCCACAGACGATTGCCACTATGAACGCACGCCCCAAGACCGCGGCGATTTCTTTATCGTCGCTTGCTCCGAAGGCCTGTGCGGTAAGCCCGCTCGTTCCCAGCCGCAGGAAGCCGAAACCCCAATACAGAAAGGTGAAGACAAGCGAGGCGATTGCGATGGCTCCGATGTAATAGGCCTCTGGCAGCCGTCCGATCACCGCCGTGTCGACCACCCCGATGAGCGGCTGTGAGACATTGGACAGCATGATTGGAACGGCTATCGCCAGCACCCGACGGTGCGTGACTTTCGTCGTTGCAGACGGCATGTAGAGCTCAACGCAGTTGCGGGCGAAGTGCTAACATTTGCTGCGTTTTTGCTCCATAGGGTGTTATGAAGAATCATCCTCATCATTTGGAATTGCCGCAAACCTTCGCCCGCTGGTTCGAGGAGCGCCGCTGGCAGCCTCGCGATCATCAGCTCGCCGTCGTTTCCCTGGTGCAATCGGGAAAGAGCGTTTTGCTCATCGCTCCCACCGGTGGTGGCAAAACTCTGGCAGGTTTTCTTCCAAGCCTGATCGAGCTGTCGTCCTCGCAGACGGGAAGGGGGGTTCACACCCTTTACGTATCACCGCTTAAGGCACTGGCCGTCGATATTGCCCGCAATCTCGAGAAGCCCGTCGTCGAGATGAATCTTCCCATCAAAATTGAAACTCGCACTGGCGACACGCCGCCTCACAAGCGGCGCCGCCAGCGATCTGCCCCGCCCGACATACTGATCACCACGCCCGAGCAGCTGGCCCTGATGATCGCCGATTCCCATGCCCCGCACCTGTTCGCCCACTTGCGCGTTCTCGTCCTCGACGAGTTGCATGCCCTCGTTGCCTCCAAACGCGGCGCGCTATTGTCACTCGCTTTGGCGAGGCTTGCCCGTCTGGCTCCGGCTGCCCGCCGCATCGGCCTTTCCGCCACCGTCGCCAAGCCGGAGATGCTGCAGACCTGGATGGTTTCGCAAAACTTTCCCAACGAGCTCGATCGTGCCGAACTCATAACCGGCAGTTTGGGCCCTTTGCCCGAACTGGCGATTTTGAAATCGGTCGAGCGGGTCCCTTGGGCAGGTCATTCGGCACGCTACTCGATTGGCGAGGTTTACGAGGCGATCAAGGCCGCGCGCCTGGCGTTGATTTTTGTGAACACCAGGTCCCAGGCCGAGGTCATTTTTCAGGAACTCTGGCGTATCAATGACGAAACCTTACCCATCGCCCTGCACCATGGGTCACTCGATGTGGCGCAACGCCGCAAAGTCGAGGCGGCTATGGCGCAAGGGCGTCTCAAGGCCGTTGTTGCGACCTCCACTCTCGACCTCGGCATCGACTGGGGCGATGTCGATCTCGTCATCAACATCGGCGCCCCGAAAGGGTCCAGCCGGCTCATCCAGAGAATAGGCCGTTCCAATCATCGCCTGGATGAGCCTTCGCGAGCGCTGCTTGTCCCGTCCAACCGGTTCGAGGTGCTCGAATGTGAGGCAGCTCGAGTGGCAGTCAAGGAACGGGTGCAGGACTCCGAGCGAATGACGATGAAGAAGCTCGATGTGCTGGCGCAGCATGTCTTGGGAACGGCGGTAGGCGGCCCCTTTCGTCCCTCCGAACTCTATGATGAGATCCGCTCAAGTTTTGTCTACCGCAGCCTGACGCGGGAGGAATTCGATGCAACTGTGGAATTTGTCGCCACCGGCGGTTATGCGCTGAAAAGCTACGAGCGCTATGCCAAGCTTAAATTGCTGCCCGATGGCCGGCTTCGCTTGGCGCATCCGCGATTTGCCCAGAGCTACCGGTTGAACGTGGGAACCATCGTCGAAGACGAGATGCTGAAAATTCGCCTCGTAAAGCCGCGCCGTGTCGATGGTAAGCTTGCCAATTTAGGCGGTCGCCTGCTGGGCGAGGTTGAGGAATGGTTTGTCAACTCGATGTCCATTGGCGATACCTTCATTTTCGCCGGCGAGGTCTTGCGCCTGGAGGCGGTCGAGGAACTCACCGCCTTCGTCTCCCGAACGAAATCATCCGAGCCTGCCATACCGTCCTACTACGGTGGCAAGTTTCCCCTTTCTACCTATCTCGCCAGGCGGGTACGCGAGATGCTCGCCGAGCCGGACAAGCAAAGGGACCTGCCCGTTCAAGTCCGCGAGTGGCTTTCCCTTCAACGCTTTGCCTCGGTGCTGCCGCGCGCCGATGAGATGCTGGTCGAAACATTCCCTCGCGGCAGCAAGCACTATCTTGTCTGTTATCCTTTCGAGGGCCGCCTCGCCCATCAGACGCTTGGCATGCTGCTCACCCGCAGGCTCGAACGCGCCGGCGCGCAGCCTTTGGGCTTCGTCGCCAACGAATATGCGCTTGCCGTTTGGGGAGCGCGCGACTTCAATCTTCTAATCTCCTCCGCCCGTTTGCGCCTCGCCCGGCTCTTCGACCAGGATATGCTTGGCGACGATCTCGATGCCTGGCTTGCCGGTTCGATGCTGATGAAGCGGACCTTTCGCAACTGCGCGATGATCTCCGGACTGATTGAACGTCGTTCGATTGCGAAACAGAAGACCGGACGGCAGATGACAGTCTCTTCTGATCTCATCTTCGACGTGCTGAGAAGCCATCAGCCCGATCATATTCTGTTGCGCGCCGCCTGGGACGACGCTGCGGAAGGTTTGATTGACGCCAGGCGGCTTGCGGAATTGCTTGCACGAATCAGAGGAAAGATCGTTCATCGAGCGCTGGACAGAATTTCTCCGCTTTCTGTGCCCGTAATGTTGGAGATCGGCCGCGAACCGGTTCATGGCGAAGCAGATGACAAGCTCCTTGAAGAAGCCGCAAGACTGCTCATGGGCGAGGCAGGCACGGGGCCCCCAAGCCTCGTCCACAAGGCCGAGGCTGGGCGGGGTTGAACTCATACCTGATGTCTCGGGCGCCCTCTATGTCCCGGACTATCAAGCGTTGCTTGTTGCCGATCTCCATTTCGAGAAGGGTTCGAGCTATCTCCAAAAGGGACTCTACATTCCCCCCTATGATACCCGCTCCACTCTTTCGATGCTGGAAGGTGTGACCGGCAGGCTGAAACCTCGGCGCATTGTCTGCCTGGGCGATAGTTTCCACGATACTGCGGCAGGGGAACGTATCGAGCCTACCGATCTTGAGCGCATTCGACGGCTTGGCGAAATGGTCGATGTGTTCTGGTTGACCGGCAATCACGATCCGCGATTGCCGCAAGGTCTTGGAGGCCGCGTTGCCGCCGAGCTCGCCCTGGGGCCGCTGAACCTCCGTCATCTGCCCCGCTCCTCGCTCTCCTCCGAATTGGAGATTGCCGGCCACCTGCATCCCGTCGCATCCATCAGCCGCCGCGGCCGCAGGCTGACCTCGCGAAGCTTTGTTGCCAACGATCAGCGCCTCATCATGCCTGCTTTCGGCGCATACACCGGCGGGCTCGATGTCTGGGCACCGGAAATCTCGTCTCTTTTTGTAGAGGGTAGATTCACCGCCTGGATGATTGGTCGCGCCGCCGTTTATGGATTTTCATCCCGTCACCTGGATTAGTTCCGAAAAACTCAGCCAGATTGCTAGATGATATTGGGCTCGGGCTTTGCCTGCCTGGGCATCCACGTGCTCAATCGCTTCAAGGCATCGGTTTTCAACAAAACGGGGAGCGTCTCCCCCATGGCCTCGGCTTTGGCTAGGGCTTCCCTGTCGCCTTGATTTGCCGCCGCCGAATACCAGAAATAGGCCTCGACCGGATCTTGCTTCACGCCAAGCCCGCGCTCGTAGAATAGGGCGAGGTTGAATTGGCTGTCCTTCAGTCCGAACTCTGCCGCTTCAGTGAACCATCTTGCCGCGCGGCTGTAGTCGGGCCTTTCCGCCCCTGCCAACAGCACGCCGAGATTGTGCATCGATTTCACATGGCCCTGGGCTGCCGCCTCTCCATACCAGACCTGGGCTTTAGATGAGTCTCGTCGAACTCCACTGCCCTGTTCGAACAGTGTAGCCAGCCAATATTGGGCGGGAGCGAAGCCCTGCAGCGCTGCCTTTTGATACCACTTTGCCGCCTCCGAAAAATTCTGGCCAACGAGTTCGCCCTCGATATAGCGAGCGGCTATGGCGACCTGTGCCTCGGGCCGTCCCGCAAGCGCCCTCTCTCGGAGAAGCTCGCCGCCGATTGCTGCCGGCAGCGGATTGGGCGTCCCCAGCATCTCACCATGTCTCGCCGCGCTGGATGCGACTTCCGCGGTTGTCTGCGCCGATGCCTTGCTGCTCACAATCTTTGGTCCCGGTATGTAGAAGCTTGCATGCTTGTCCGGGCTGGTCGCTTCCGCCCTTGGTTCCGTTTGAATGGCTTTAGGCGGGATCGGCGGAGCACTTTTGATGGCGCTCAAAGCGTAGGCTGAGACGGCCGCCAGGAGCAGCAACGCTGCAACGATCAGCCTCTTGCGACCCTGGTCCTGGGGAAAGGCGGCCGTATCGGCCGCTGCTGCGATATTGTCATCTACCCCGCGAAGATGCCTGGGCTTGAGCGCCGGCGCCGGCCTTAAAAAAGCGAGCGAAAATCCTCCGAACCTCCGCTTCGTTGCCGTCGGACGGGGAGCCTCTGCTCCGGTGAAGGCGAAACGGTTGATGCTCAGCCTTGACCCTTGCGCCGCCGCCTGCGCCGCGCGGCGGGCTGCAGCAATGAAATCATCGTCGGCTGGAGCATCGGTCTTGCCCTGCGAATGCGAAGTGTTGAATTCGACAGCCCCTTCGGGCTGTACGAAGAAATCCATGTGCAGATCTTGATCGCTCCTGACAGACGCAGGGTGGGGCGCAGGAGGTTCCGCGAGGAGCTGTTCATGGGCTAGATGGTGTTGAACGGCGGTCTGCCAACTTTGCGGCGCTTCCATTGGCTCGTGAATGGGCTCTGGCGGCTCATTTGCCGGGGCAGAGAAAGACGCCCGCCGCTCACTGTCGCGATTGGCTTCGAGCACGGCTCTTTGGCCGGCCTCAAGCTCGGCGAGCTTGTTGACGATTTCCTCCAGCGTTTCATGCACCGCATCAAGCGTTTCTTGCGTCTGCGCATCCGATTGAGCGCTTTGCTCCTTCACTGCCGCAAGCGCTTCCTCGAGTGCGACCAACTCGGGCGACACCGCTGACTGCGTCTGTGGGACGTGCTCTAGAAAGCGCTGGGCGACTCGGGTCGCCGTTTCTTCCGCAATTTCATGCGCATCCTGCCGATTGTTCTCCAATGCTCGGTAAAGCTCGCTCATCGACCGCTCAATCGTAGCGATTGCCGGTAGTCGCTCCTCGGCCTCTGCGAGACGATGTCCTATGTGGTCGATTTTCTGGTGGAGACCATCGAGATCGTCCTGGAAACCTGCCGGTGCGTCTGACGCCAGACGGGCCTCCAGTTCATAAACCCGCTGCTCTATCTCACCGATTTGCGGCTCCGCCCGGCTTCGGATCTCGATGTCCGCAATGCGCCTGCCGATTTCATCGAGCCGATGTTCCATTTCCGCCAGCGGCAATTGCGCAGCTCGGATCGACGTTTGCTCGATTGCCGCTTTGAGCGAGCTCAGGTCGCGCTTGCTCACGACATCGGCTCTGATGTCGTCGAGCAGCCGTTGCAGCCCTTCGATGTCGGTCTTCAGCTCAGCATATTCGTTGCGCCACGATGTCGACTGGGTAAGGCTTGCCTGCGTATGCGAGGCGAGAGAGTGGATATGCTGCTCGATTTGGCCGAGTTCCATCCGAACCGAATGTACCGCCGCAGTCGTGGCGCTTTCGGCGAGAGCCTCGGCAGACCCTTGCAAAGATTGCAGCCAATCCGCCATCTTGGCGATTTGCGTTTCCAGCGACCCAAAACGGTTCTCCTCTTGCTCCCGGTCCGCGGCCAACCGCGCTTCGAATTCGCCGATCACCCTCTCGATCTCCGCGAGACCCGCCTGATTGCCCGCGGCAGCCTCGCTGGCTTCCACCCCGCTTGGCCGCTTGAGATTTGCCACCTGGTCCTGAATCGACTTCACAGCATCATGCGTTCGTCGCTCTGAAACTTCGATATGTCCGACGATGTTGCGCACCGCTTTTTCCAACGCGGTGTAACTTTCCTTATCACCTGCTCGAGGTCCAATCCCCGCATGCTTCGCAAGCTGCGCGCTGAGTGCCGCAAGCCGTTCGTTCAGCGAACCGATCCCTTCGCTGAAGTAACGCTCGCTGTTTTCGATGCGCTCCAGGAGTCCGCCGTAGTCGGGGCTGGTGTAAGACGACGACTGTCGATCCTGGCCATGACGGCTCGTGGGTGAGGCGGGCCCCGCCGCCATCATCGCCAGCTCATCGGTAATCGATTGAAGCCTGTCTTTGAGGTTCGGATGATTGGGCCTCGACGGTAACGGAGGTGTCTCAGCTTGTTCGAGGATGGTTTTGTTGATCCGCTCGCCCAGTGTCAGTCCCGGTCGAGCTCGAGAATCCTTGGCGTCTTCTCTTGCATCCGGTTCAACTCCTTTGGTGCTCCAGGGGATGCCGGATTTCATAAATTCTCTCTTCCAATAATGGAGGCTCCGGTAGAGCCATCTGACGAAGGTTAACGCTCTTGGTAAACATTCCGTTAAACAGCTGATCAGCCTGAGAGAATTTCATGCCTCGTCTTTTTTATGAGGCAGCCTGACGCAATCCACTGGCAATCTTGTTACGTGGACGTCATATTGCCGCCAACGGCGGATGTAGTTGGCCACAAATCAGACGAGAGATGCGAGCCTATGAACCCGAGCAATGAGCGGCCGAGCCGCGAGAAAACCTACTCGATCACTGAACTGTGTCGTGAATTCAAAGTGACTCCGCGGACCCTGCGCTTCTATGAGCAGAAAGGTTTGCTTTCGCCCGCCCGTCGAGGATGGACCAGGTTGTTTTCATATCGCGACCGCGCCAGGTTGCAGCTGATTTTGAGGGGTAAACGAGTGGGCTTCAGCCTCGAAGAAATCAAGGAAATGCTAGACCTGTATCATCTGCGTGACGGGCAGGTCACCCAGCTAAAGGTCGCCTCGGTCAAGATGCGGGAAAGGCTGGAAGCCTTGCGTAAGCAGAGGGTTGAACTGGAGGAGGCGATCGCCGACCTCGAACGGACCTGCGACATTGTCGACGGGATGTTACGTGAACGTCAAGTAGGCCGGCCGCTTGCCGCCAACGAGCGTTGAAGACCGGCCGATGTCCGCACTGGCAACCGCGAGACCCGAGTGGATGACGGAGGAATTGGACCTCCTGTCCGCCACCTGCCAGCAATTTTTCGTTAAGGAGTGCGCTCCCCACTACGAGCGCTGGGAGAAGCAGGGCTGCGTCGACCGAGAGATTTGGACCAAGGCCGGCGAAGCCGGTCTGCTGTGCGCTGCCGTTCCCGAAGCCTATGGCGGTGCGGAGGGCACTTTCGCCCACGAGGCGATCATTGCCTTTGAGGCCAACCGGGCGGGAATCTCAGGCTTCGGCATCTCGCTGCACAACGCCATCGTCGCACCCTACATCCTCAACTATGGATCCGAGGAGCAGAAGCGGGCTTGGCTGCCGCGAATGGCGACCGGCGAATATATCGGCGCGATTGCCATGACCGAACCGGGAGCCGGCTCCGACCTCCAGGGCGTGCGAACGTCTGCTCGGCGGGACGGCAACGGTTACGTGCTCAGCGGCCAAAAGACCTTCATCACCAATGGGCAGCTTGCCAATCTTATCGTCGTCGTAGCCAAAACCGACCCCTCTCTTGGAGCTAAGGGCATCTCTCTCTTTGTCGTGGACACCGATGGCCTGCAGGGTTTCCGCCGCGGCAGAAACCTCGACAAGATCGGCCTCAAGGCCAATGACACCTCCGAATTGTTTTTCGATGACGTGAAAATTCCAGCCTCAAGCCTTCTTGGCAGCGAGGAAGGCCAGGGGTTCTACATGTTGATGGATCAGCTTCCTCAAGAGCGACTGCTGATCGCCATCCATGCCGCCGCTCGCATCGAAAGCGCCCTTGAAGTGACGATCGATTATGTCAAAGATCGCTCTGCGTTCGGCAAGCCCATCATCGAGTTTCAGAACACCGAGTTCGAGCTCGCCGAATGCAAGACAGAGGCCACCATCGGCCGGGTTTTCGTCGATCATTGCATCGGCCGCCACATTAACAAAACTCTTGATACGGTAACCGCATCCATGGCGAAATACTGGCTCACCGATCTTCAATGCCAGATCATCGACCGCTGCCTTCAATTGCACGGTGGCTATGGCTACATGAACGAATTTCCCATCGCTCGCATGTTCCGCGATGCTCGTGTCGAGCGGATTTACGGCGGCACCAATGAAATCATGAAGATGCTTATCGCCAGGAGTCTCTGATAGGTTTTCCCATGCCGGAATGCTTTGTCTTCGATCATGTTCGCACCCCCCGCGGCCGTGGCAAGCCTGACGGGTCGTTGCATGAAGTGACGGCGCTCGAGCTTGCGAGCCAATCCCTGCGTGCCATTCGCGACCGTAACGAGCTCGATACCAAGCTCGTCGACGACGTGGTGCTCGGTTGCGTCGATCCCATTGGCGAGGCCGGTGCCAACATCGCCCGCACCGCCGTGCTCAATGCCGACTATGCTCAGACGGTTGCCGGCATCCAGGTGCATCGCTTCTGCGCATCGGGCCTCGATGCCATCAACTTTGCCGCCTCGGAGATCATCTCTGGCATGCATGATATGGCGGTCGGTGGCGGCGTGGAGTCGATGAGCCGCATTGGTATCGGCGCCTCGGGTGGTG
The DNA here is from genome assembly GCA_036555325.1 of Aestuariivirgaceae bacterium. GTDB lineage: Bacteria > Pseudomonadota > Alphaproteobacteria > Rhizobiales > Aestuariivirgaceae > DATBLQ01. Next base: position 70,343 of record DATBLQ010000021.1, read on the forward strand.
CCTGGCCTGTCGATCCTTCCATCGCTTTGAAAAGCTATTACCTGCCACAGGGCATTTCGGCCGACCTCATTGCTACAAAATACGATTATTCGCGCGACGATGTGGATGCCTATGCCCTCGAGAGCCAGAAGCGCGCTGCAAACTCATGGGCGAGCGGAGCTTTCACAAAATCCGTCGTACCTGTGAAAGATATTAACGGCCTTACGATCTTGGACCGGGACGAGCATATGCGCCCCGACACCACGATGCAGTCGTTGGCCAGTCTAAAACCTGCCTTCGCCGATTGGGGTGAGAAATACGGGTTCGATGCCGTTGCCGTGCAGCGCTATCCCGAGCTCGAATCGATCAATCATGTCCACCATGCCGGCAACTCCTCAGGCATAGTGGACGGCGCCGCAGCTGTCTTGCTCGGCAGCAAAACCGCCGGCAGGAAGGCTGGTTTGATTCCGCGCGCCCGCGTCAGAAGCTTCGCCAACATCGGGTCCGAGCCATCCATCATGCTCACAGGACCCGCCGATGTGACCCGCAAGGTCCTCCAGCGCGCCAAGATGACCCTTAAGGATATCGATCTCTTCGAAGTCAACGAGGCGTTTGCCTCCATGGTGCTTCTTTACCGCGAGCTCCTTGACCTCGATCCTGCCCGCGTCAACGTCGCAGGAGGGGCCATTGCCATGGGCCACCCGCTCGGGGCAACTGGCGCGATGATATTTGGCACGGTTCTCGATGAGCTTGAGCGGCGCAATTTGAATACGGCGCTCATCACCTTGTGCATTGGCGCTGGAATGGGCACCGCCACCATAATCGAGCGTGTCTGACCCTATGCGATATTTTTCTCAATCGGTCGATACCCAGGGTATCGCCGTTATCACCTGGGACATGCCCGGCCGGACGATGAATGTCCTCGATTTCACCGTCCTCGACGAACTCGAACAGATTATTTTGAAACTGAAGACCGACACGACCATTGTTGGCGCCGTCCTGACCTCCGGCAAGCCGTCCTTCAGCGCCGGCGCCGACCTCGTGTGGCTGCAATCCTTTGTTGCCAAATTTGCCGAAGCTTCCAAACGGGAGCCCGATGAGGAAGGAGTCCGTCGCCTGATGACGGAGGCAGGCCGATTTTCCGCCGTTTACCGTTCGCTTGAAACATGTGGCAAGCCTGTGGTGGCCGCGATCACAGGCACGGCACTCGGCGGCGGTTTCGAGCTTTGCCTCGCCTGCCATCGTCGAATGGCGATCGATGATGCCTCTGCGAAGCTGGGTCAGCCCGAGGTCAAGGTTGGACTTTTGCCCGGAGCCGGCGGCACTCAGCGTCTTCCGCGGCTGACTGGCGCGGAAGTGGCTCTGGACTTGATGCTCACCGGTCGCCACATCGATCCAGCCACGGCCTTGAAAATCGGGGCGATCGACGAGATCGTCCCGCCCGATCGGCTAATGGAGAGGGCAAAGCAATGGATCGTCGATGGCGCCAAGGCTGTGCAGCCCTGGGACGAACCGAATTTCAAGATCCCCGGCGGCGCGCCTTATTCACCGTCGGGCTTGCGTCTCTGGCCTGCCGCCAATGCGATTTACCGAAAGAAGACCTATGACAATTACGACGCTGCGCGTGCGATCCTCAAATGTGTCTATGAAGGCCTGCAGGTCAGCTCTTTTGCCGCCGCCCTCCGCATAGAAGCGCGCCATTTCACCAAGCTCCTCATGGGAGCACAGCCGCAGAACATGATTCGCACTCTGTTCGTCTCCATGCAGGACATCAACAAGGGTGCTCGTCGGCCGCCACACGTTGCGCAGCGTCGCGTCAGCAGGCTTGGCGTTATCGGTGCCGGGTTCATGGGTGCCGGCATCGCGAATGTTGCAGCCCGGGCAGGAATCGAGGTGGAGCTGCTCGATCGCGATTTGCCGACCGCCGAAAAAGGCAAGGCGCAGGCACAAGCCTCGCTACAGCGCGATGTGTCCCAGGGAACCGCCTCATCTGCCGATTTGGAAGCCTTCGCCTCGCGCATTCTTCCAGGCGAGGACTTTGCCGCCCTCGCGGGTTGTGACCTCATCATCGAGGCGGTGTTTGAAAACCGTGAACTGAAATCTTCCGTTTTGCCGAAAGCCGAGAAAGCACTCGCTTCGGAAAGTGTCCTTGCCTCGAACACCTCCACATTGCCGATCACCGGGCTTGCCCAAAAACTGGAGCGGCCCGCAAATTTCCTCGGCATACATTTTTTCTCGCCCGTCGAAAAAATGCAGCTCGTCGAAATTATTCGCGGCCGTCAGACGTCCGATGCGGCGGTGGCCCTGGCCTTTGATTTCGTTCGCCAGATCAAAAAGACCCCGATCCTCGTTAACGATTCCCGCGGCTTCTTTACGTCCCGGGTCGTGATGGCCCACCAGAAAGAGGGTATCCACATGCTGGCCGAGGGAGTGCCGGCTGCCCTGCTGGAAAACGCCGGTAAGGCCGCCGGTATGCCCGTCGGCCCCCTGGCACTTTCAGACGAAGTAGCGCTCGATTTGATCTGGAAGATTCTTCAGGCAACCCGGGCGGACTTGGGCGACAAATATCGCCAGGGTCCGATCGACCGGATCATGGAGGAAATGGTCACAAAGCGCGGCCGCTGCGGTAGAAAGAACGGCAAGGGCTTTTATGATTATCCTCCGGGCGGCAAAAAGCGCCTGTGGCCGGGGCTTGCCGACATACTGCCCGCCAAAAACCCAAGCGATTTCTCCTTCGATGAGTTGAAGGAGCGCTTGTTGTTCATCCAGGCCCTCGAAACTGCCAGGTGCTTTGAGGAAAAAGTGCTGACCGATGTTCGCGAGGCCGATGTCGGGGCCATTTTGGGTTTCGGTTTTGCCCCTTTCACGGGGGGACCCTTGTCTTATATAGACACTGTTGGAAGCAAGGCCTTCCTCGACAAGTCCCGGGTCTATGCAAGAAAATACGGCGATCGATATGCCGCTCCGGCCCTGTTGCGTGACATGGCCAAAAAAGGAGAAACCTTCTATGGACGTTTCCCGCCCCGCACATCGTAGGTTTTGGGTCCTCGCTTTAGCTCTCGGGCTGGGTGGCGCCCTGGCCGCTGGCGCCTCGGCCGAAGAGGCCGGACGTTTCGTTCTCAAGGAGGCGGAGCAAAACACCTTCATCCGCCTGGACACCGTCACCGGTGCGGTCTCGCATTGTTCTTCCCGTGCCGGCGAGTGGAGCTGCACAAGTGTCGCCGATGACCGCGCCAAACTTAACGAAGAGATCGCAAAATTGAGAAGAGAGAACGAGGAATTGAAAACGAGGCTTGCCCAGGCGCGCGATGATGCTCCGGACAGCCGCCTCGTCCTCCCAAGTCAGGAAGACATCGACCGAATCATGAACTTATTTGAAAAATATCTCGAACGTTTCCTGTCATTTATCCGTAAGTTCGAGGAAAAGCAGCACGATCAGGCGATCTGATCAGGAATGCGAGCGGTCTGCCCGTTCCTACGGGAACGGGCAGACCAGGTACACGCAGGCTCGGGACGGCGACAGGAGCCAGCGCGACCAAACCCGGGCCATCAAGGACTCTCCTTTTGTCGATGAAGTTCCCCGCCGCATCGATCGTTGAAGACTGCTCTGCGACATCGGCGGCAACTCGACCGAACCATGACAAATTTTGGGCGGTCCGAATTCTCAAGCCAACTCAATGCCAAATTGGCGAGATTGAAGCCGGTCGGTCGCAAGAAGAACTGCGGGGGGCCGGCATTTGCATGGGACTTGCGCGGGCGCGACCGCGAATCAATGCTTGGCGATATGCAAGGCCTTTCCATTGCGGCGCAGCATTGGAACCTAGGCTCAGCGAAACTTGTCCGTCGCCGTGATCAGTTCATGGACGATCCCTGGCTCGGTTGTCGCGTGCCCTGCGTCCGGTACGATTCTGAGCGTCGCTTGCGGCCATTCGCGGTGAAGTTCTATCGCGTTCCTTACCGGCGTCACCACGTCATAACGTCCGTGCACTATGACCCCTGGAATCGGGGCGAGCCGGTGCGCTTTCCGCAACAGCTGATCGTCGGTTGAGAGGAACCCTCGGTTGATGAAGTAGTGGCATTCGATCCGCGCGAAAGCGATCGCGTAAGTCTCCTCGCCAAATCTTGCCACGCGCGCCGGATCGGGCAAGAGCGAGAGAGTTCCTCCCTCCCACTGGCTCCAGGCTCGCGCAGCCTTCAGTTGTTGGCTTTGATCACCCCCGGTAAGTCGCCGATAGTAGGCGCCTATCATGTCGGTTCTTTCGTCCAGGGGGATAGGCGCGACGTACTCTTCCCACAAATCCGGGTAGATCCAGTTGCAACCCTCTTGATAGAACCATGAGAGTTCTGCCCGCCTCAAAAGGAAGATGCCGCGTAGGACGAGTTCGCTCGCCGCTTGTGGGTGAGCTTGGGCATAAGCGAGCGCCAATGCCGATCCCCAGGACCCACCCACAACCTGCCAGCGCTCGATGCCAAGATGCTGCCTGAGCTTTTCCATGTCCGCCACGAGGTCCCATGTCGTGTTTTCCGCAAGTTCCGCATGGGGGGTCGAGCGGCCGCACCCGCGCTGGTCGAAAAGGATGATTCGATATGCGGCCGGATCGTGCAGCCGGCGCATCGTTGGGCTTGCCCCTGCGCCCGGTCCCCCGTGCAGCACCACGGCAGGCTTGCCCTTTGGATTTCCGCATTCCTCGAAATAGATCTCATGCAACCCGGAAACTTTCAGCCTCCCCGTCCTGTAGGGCTCGATCTCCGCGTAGAAGGATACTCTTTGACTCATGATATCACGGTCCTCCATGCCTGCTGGTCCGCGAGTACGGATTTTCCCTTTGATATGTCAACGCCAAAGACGCCCTTAATTTTTCGTTAAAGGAGGAAGGAATGATTGTCCGAACGCTCGATGAGATCATCGACACGCCGCGCCATATATCGGGCGAGGGGTGGCAAAGCCGGAGAATTCTGTTGAAATCGGATCGAATGGGCTTCTCCCTCCACGATACGGTGGTGAAAGAGGGCACCGAACAGCGCCTTCATTACAGGCATCATCTGGAGGCCAACTACTGCATCGCCGGACGAGGTGAAGTTGTCGACGTGAAGAGCGGAAAGACCTACCCTATCTCGCCGGGAACGCTCTATGCGCTGGATCAGCACGATGAGCACATTCTGCGCGCGCTCACCGGCGATCTGCGGCTCATCTGTGTGTTCAATCCGCCGTTGAGTGGGCAGGAAAAGCATGCCGCCGATGGAAGCTACCCTCCTTCGGTCGACTGAACGGAGTCGCTGGGAATTTTCCCTTTCGTTCCGTGCAGAGGTTGAATAAGAGAGCGGGCAGCCAAGAGATGTCCAACGACGGGATCAGCGGTTTGTCGCGCAGTTTCAAAGCAGAAGTCTTATCAGCCCTCAAGCCATCGGTGGCGATGGAACCACCCTCGGGCATTGTCGAGACATTCAACTACGCGCGTGGCAAGCCTGGCGTTATTCCTCTCTGGGTCGGAGAGGGCAGCTTGCCGACGCCGGACTTCATTTCCGAAGCGGCGATCGCAAGTTTGCGGGCGGGGGAGACTTTCTACACCTGGCAGCGCGGCATTCCGGAGCTTCGCGCCGCTCTGGCGCGCTATCATCAGCGCCTCTATGGTCTCACCTTCGATCCCGAGAATTTCTTCGTCTGTCAGGCCGGCATGCAGTCGGTTCAACTTGCCATTCAGGCGCTTTTGAGCCCTGGCGACGAGGTTATTCTGCCATCCCCCGCCTGGCCCAATTACGCAGCGCCCTTCCGCATGGCTCAAGTGAGGCCCGTTGAAGTGATGATGCAGTTCGATGGCACGCGATGGACGCTCGATCTTGATCGCCTGTTCGATGCGGTCACCGCGAAGACCAAGGCCCTGATGATGAACACGCCCAGCAATCCCTTGGGCCGTGTGATGTCGGAGGAGGAGATCATCGCCGTTAGGGATTTTGCCCGAAGCCGCGGCCTATGGATCATTGCCGATGAGGTCTATGCCCGCTTCTATTACCCTGACAATGGGCGTAACGACCTTGTTCCGCCGTCCTTTCTTCAGCATTGCGATGTGGACGAGCGTATCATCTCCTGCAACACGTTTTCGAAGAACTGGGCTATGACCGGATGGCGAGTCGGTTGGATGATTGCTCCCAAGTCGATGGGTCAGGCCGTCGAGAACTTGGTGCAATACAATACGTCCGGCACCACGACCTTTCTGCAGAAAGGTTGCCTGGCCGCCCTGGAGCACGGAGAGGCTTTTCTGGCGGCTCAACTTGGGCAGGCGCGGCTTGGTCGCGATATCGTTTGTAACGCCCTCGCTTCGGCCCGCGGCGTCGAGTTCGCAAGGCCCGAAGGCGCCTTCTACTTGTTCTTCCGTATTGAGGGTGTCACCGACTCAACCGCGCTCACGCGCCGGCTCATTGATGAGATCGGCGTAGGCTGCGCTCCCGGTCTGGCATTCGGCGCAGCCGGAGAGGGCTTCCTGCGCCTGTGTTTTGCCCGTCCGCGGGACCAGCTTGAGGACGCCATGCATCGCCTGGCCGGATGGCTTGACCGAAGATGACTTAGCCGATCCGCTGCGCCACTATTCGTGCGCCCCCCAACACTCCGCAAGCGTAGAGCTCTGCAACGGTAGAGTAGAAATCGTCAAGACCGCTGGTTAACGCCTCTCCATGCAGCATGAGATTTTGTTCGCGTCTGCGGCGGAATGCGGCAAGCCGTTCGGCCGTGAATTCCCTCCAGCTTTGCGTCATGTCTTCGAATCTGTCGATTTTGAAGCCGGCTTGCTCCAATTGTTCCAAATAGATGTTCGATGCCGGCACATAGGGGCAAAGCACTTTCACTTCAAGCGCCTTTCGCTGCTCAAGGCTGGGTTCGCGCTGCAGTGTGAAATCCTCGATGAACATGCAGCCGCCTTTTTTTAAAGCCTCTCTGCAGATTGCGAAAAGTCGCTTCCGTTCCGCGATATGCAAAAAGACGAGAAACGACATGATCGCGTCGTAGGGTGAATCTACCGGCGGCCCATCCAGGATGTTGCCGCAGGCATGTCGGACCTTTTCGCTGAGCCCGCATCGGCGGCTGAGGTCCTCTGCAGTGCGGTGAAGATCGGGCTGCAGCTCCAGCGCCGTCACCCTGCAGCCCGCCCGATCAGCGACATAACGTGCCGGCCCTCCGATGCCCGATCCGATTTCGAGAACGTTTGAGGATGGCCGAAGCCCGAGTGCGTCGATAGCTTCATCAACCGCCGCGGTTCCCAGATAGTGATATTGGTCGAATGCGGTAAGGTCCGATACCTTGAGCGGCGCATCGGCACTGAGCCCCACCGCATCAAGTTCGTTGTGAATTCGCTCCACCTGATCGTAGAGCTTCATAGATTTCATGAACGGCACAGGCCGCGCCATGATCACCCCTGCCACTTGGCCATTAGCTGATTGCCGCCGGTATTTCCTTCTCGCGTTTACTGATGAACTCTTCCAGCGCCTCACGCTTGCTGTCATCGAGCCGCGGCTCCTCGTATTGCTGCAGCATTGATCGCGCCTTGTTGAGCGCCCGCGCAGCTGCATCGAGCGAGCCTTCCGCCGACCATTGTTCGTACGAGTTGAAGTCCATCATCGTCGGCATGAAGAACGCCGATTCGAACTTCCTCAAAGTATGCGCCGTGCCCAGAAAATGACCGGCCGGACCGACTTCGCGCACGGCCTGCATGGCGGCTTGCAGGTCATCGACATCAACTCCCTGGGCGTATTTGTACCAGGCGCCGAGCTGTTCGCAGTCAAGCATGAACTTGGCATAAGACGCACACAGTCCTGCCTCGAGCCAGCCCGCCACGTGCCAGATATAGTTGGCCCCCGACAGCAACGCTGCGTGCATAAGCATGTTTGCTTCATATCCTGCCTGAGCATCGGGCAGCTTTGATCCGACGTGAAAACCCGATGTGCGCCAGGGAAGCTTGTACTTCCGGGCAAGTTGCCCCATCAGCATCGTCATATGTGCTGCTTCCGGCGTTCCACCCATCGGCGCCCCCGATTTCATGTCGACGGTCACCATGAACTGTCCGTAGACCTGCGGACTCCCCGGGCGCACCAGCTGGGTGAAGGCAAGACCTGCGAGCCCCTCCGCATTCACTTGCGCCACCGCCCCGATGGTAGAGGCAGCCGTTGAGGCTCCGCACAGTGCGAACGGCGACAGAAGACAGGGTTGGTTGTGCGCCGCATACACCTTGAGGGCATCGAGCATCGTTGCATCCCACACCAGTGGGGAGTTGCAGTTGACGACCGCCGTCAGCACCGTGTTATCCCTGACGAAATCCTCGCCGAAAACGATGCCCGCCATCTTCATCGTGTCCTCCGCCCGCTCGCGCGAGGTCACGATGCCCATGAACGGCTTGTCCGACCATCTGAGACATCCGTAAATGATATGCAGGTGCCGATGCGGCACCGGCACGTCCATCGGCTCACAGATGATCGAGCTCGTCGAGTGCAGCTGCGGCGCCATGTAGGCGAGCCGGTGAAAGTCATAGAGATCCGCTTTGCTGGCGTAACGCCGCTTGCCGTCGAAATCCAGAACGTACGGCGCCCCGTACATCGGCACGAAAATCGTCTTGCGGCCGCCCACCGTGACCGTCCGATCGGGATTTCGCGCGTGCATCGTGTATTCCGGCGGTATCTTGCCGACGAGCTCCATGAGTTGCCCCCGGTCGATGCGCACCCGGTAGCCGCGAACATCCGCCCCGGCACGGCGCCACATTTGGGCCGCCTCGTCGTCGCGGAACTCGATGCCGGTGTCCTCGAGAATCTTTACCGATTCAATATGGATGAGTTCGATCGCTTCCTCGGGCACGAGATCGTAGATGGGGATCCTGCTTTCAAGCACGGGAAAACAGGCGACGGGCGCCGATCGCATCTGTCGCCGGCCTTCTCGACCTCCGGACCGCCTCGCGCTTCCTGTAGAAATGGGTCCTTTATCGACCAGTTCCTTGATGCTGGGCATTCCCGACGGGCTTTCCGCCATCATCGCGTCCTTTGCATTGGTTTCCCTAGCATAGCTGAAAAATCTAGGTCGGGAGCCCTTAAGCGACAATCCCATTTCGATCTGCGAACGCATCCTTCAGGTTTGCAAGCCTTGGCTGCGAAGGCTTGCATCCGCAATCGTTCTGGCGGCACAATACTTGAGAGGGAACTGGCAATGGTCGCTGCCACCGTTAAAGCAAGCATTATACAAGACCGCCATGCCTTGGAATTGAAATGGCCCGACGGCCGGCGATCGCGTTTTCACGCACTGTGGCTCAGGGACAATGCGCTTGATCCTGAAACAAGAAGTTCTCTCAACGGTCAGCGTCTCATCACCATACTCGATCAGCCTGCCGACGGCCGGATCGGTTCCGTCTCCGTGTCCGGCACCAGCTTGACCGTGGTATTCGAGCCCGACGCGAAAACCGTGGTCTTTCCGTTGCAGTGGCTGCAGGCGCACAGCCATGACGAGCAGTCTGAGCGTCGGCCCGGTTGGACAGGCGAGTTGATAGAACGATGGGAGTCCTCCCTTGGGTCGAATATTCCGGTCAACAGCTGGCATCGCATCTCCAACGATCGCGCCGCCTTCGGCGACTGGCTGTCGGCAGTTCGCCGCTATGGTTTTGCCCTATTGACCGGGCTGCCGCTCCACAGCGGCTTTCTTTGCACGGTCGCGGAGAAATTCGGATTTGTCCGCGAGACGAACTATGGTCGCTGGTTTGATGTTCGCGCCGAAGTGAATCCGAGCAACCTCGCCTATACCAATCTGGGTCTTCAGGCCCACACCGACAATCCCTATCGCGATCCCGTACCGACATTGCAGCTTTTGGCCTGTCTGGAAAATTCAGTCGACGGAGGAAACTCCCTGGTGGTTGACGGGTTCAAGGTTGTCGAACGGCTTGCAGCCGAAAGCCAGGCTCACTTTGATGTGCTCTCCCGTTATCCGGCGCGCTTTGAATATTCAGGTTCCCCCGGTGTTCGCCTTTTTGCCAAACGGCCCATCATCGAACTTGGCCCCGATGGCGAGCTCCTGGCTGTTCGTTTCAACAACCGTTCGCTTTCAGCCACTACCGATGTTCCCTTTGCCGACATGCCGGAATATTACGCGGCATACCGCCGCTTCGCCGAGCTCATCGAAGATGAAAACATGGCGGTCTCGTTCAAACTGGCTCCGGGCGAGTTGTTCATTGTCGATAACACGCGCGTCCTCCATGCCCGCAAGGCTTTTTCCGGCGTCGGCAAACGCTGGCTTCAGGGTTGCTACGCAGATAGGGATGGCTTGCTTTCCACTCTTGCGGTCATCGAAGAGGAAATGAAGGCTGCAGCCCAATGACAGAGCCTCTGCTTAGCCATGAGACCATCGTTTCCTTCATTGCGGAGATTTTTTCCAGACGCGGGGCTGAATCCTACCTCGGCGAGGCGGTCACCATTGCCCAGCATATGCTTCAGAGCGCCATGCTGGCCGAGGAGGCAGGCGCCGATGACGAACTCATCGCCGCCGCTCTGCTGCATGACATTGGTCACTACACCGGTGAATTTGACGATGGTTATATCGAGCAGGGCATCGACAACATGCACGATGAAGCGGGTGCCCGCGTGCTTGAAGGTTTTTTCCCGCCCCGCGTCGTAGCCTGCGTTCGCCTGCACGTGGCTGCCAAGCGATACCTTTGCGCCACCGATCCTTCCTATTTTGCCAAACTGACCAACGCCTCGCGCGCCACTCTGAAGCTTCAAGGTGGTCCCATGTCATCGGCAGAGGTCGCTCAGTTCCGCAGCGATCCTTATTATGATGCCGCAGTCAGGGTGAGACAGTGGGATGAGGGCGGCAAGGATCCAGGAAGGTCTGCTCCTTCCTTTGACTATTATGTACCGCTCCTGCAACGTGTGATCGACAGGCATATGACGGGGAGGGGAACCCGTGTCGTCAGCTGAACTGTCCTCAACAAATCCGTTGACCCTACTTCGACGGTGGTCTCGCCGTCGCGCCCAAGCATGACTGCCATTTCCTTTCTGCCCGAAAACGACGCCACGAACGGGTGGAACAGAACTCTTCCACCGCGCGAGCCCCTTCCTCCCCTGGCCGGGCGTCATCGCGCCGACTGGATCGTCGTTGGCGCCGGTTTTGCCGGTCTTGCCGCCGCCAGGCGTCTTGCCGAAAACCGGCCCTCCGATTCCATTGCGCTTATCGAAGCTCGCGAAGTCGCCGAAAATGCCTCCGGTCGCAACTCGGGTTTTGCGATTGACTTGCCCCACAACACCAGTGGGTCGCTCGATGAGCTTGAAGCCTCACGACGATATATTCGGCTAAGTCGGGCGGCCATCGCCTATCTGCACAAGCAGGTCGCTGAGGGTTCAATCGATTGTGACTGGTCCCGCCGGGGCAGGTATCATGCCGCTGTATCCGAGCGCGGGACCGCCGAAACTCTGAAACCGTTTGCGACCGAACTCGAGGCCTTGGACGAACCGCTGCGCTGGCTCGATCGCGACGACTTGCGGCGCGAGATCGGCTCTTCTTACTACCATGCTGCCGTTTATACTCCGGGATGTGTCTTACTGAATCCCGCAGCCCTGACGCGGGGTCTGGCCGCCGCTCTGCCCAACAACGTTACTCTCTACGAAAATTCGCCGATCGTTGTGACCGCCTATGGAAATGAAATCGAGCTCGCAAGCCCGCAAGGTTTCATTCAGGCTCCCCGCATGGTTCTGTGTGTCAATGGATTTGCCCCCGAGTTCGGCTTTTTCCACCGCCGCCTCTTGCGATTTGCAGCCTTTGCCAGTCTCACGCGACCCCTGAACGAAACGGAGCGTCAGGCGTTGGGCGTTGCCGAAAGCTGGGGGCTGACACCCGCCAACGCTTTTGTCTCAGCGACCATGCGCTACACGAACGACCATCGCATACTCATCCGCCATCACATTCCCTATGCCCCCAGGCATGGCGTCACTGAAACTCAGCTGGCGAAAGTTCGAAAAAAGCACCGCCGGGTTTTTCTTCAGCGCTTTCCCATGCTGCCCGACGTAACCCTCGACTACACCTGGGCTGGTTACGTTTGTTTATCGAGAAACAATGCACCGGGCTTTGGACGCGCGGCGTCCAACATCTGGACGGCGGTCTGTCAAAATGCGGTTGGTGTGACCAAGGGAACCATCGCCGGGGTGCTGGCGGCCGACATGGCGTGTGGAGAAGACAACGCGCTCATTGCCGATATGGAACTGCTGGGCAAGCCGGAGAAACTCCCGCCACAGCCATTCTTAAGTCTCGGTGTCAGGATCAAGAACCGGTGGGATCTCTGGCGTTATCGCTATGAGGCGTGAGTTGGTTGGCATGTTCCTCGGCCATTGCTAACATTCCCGCTGCAAACTCAAGAACGTGAAAAGAATGCCGGCCGCTACCATCGATCAGTTGCTGCAACAGGCAATCGCGCTCCATAGGAAAGACGATCTCAATGGTGCGGCGAAACTCTATCGGCAGGTGCTGGTTGCCGAACCCAATCACGCCGATGCTCTCAATCTGCTAGGCACGGTTGAAGGCCAGCGTGGCCGATACGGCCATGCCGTAGGCCTGATTGAAGCGGCCATCCGCCTCAAGCCAGCCGAGCCCGTCTACCGCAACAACGCCGGCAACACGCTGCTGATGGCCCACGAACCGAATCTAGCCGTTATGCAACTTGAGGAGGCGGTGCGATTGAAGCCGGATTATATCGACGCTCTGTGTAATCTCGGCAAGGCCCTCGCAGCCTGCGGAAAAACCGACGCCGCTCGTGCAATGTTGCGCAAGGCGGCAGACATCGATCCATCGCATGAGCGGGTCCGTCTTTCTCTTGCCCAGGCCGAGCAGCACGGCGGTCGGCCGCACCATGCCAAAGACCAGTTCCGCAAATTGCTGGACGATGATCCAAACGACTTCCGCGCCATTGTCGGCTTCCTCATGTCAGACAGGGTAACCGAAACCAGTCGTGAAATGGTCCAGGCTGAGTCGTTGCTTGGCGATCAGCGCATTCCCACGCTGGAGCGATCGGTCCTCATGCACGCACTCGCCAAGGCCTACGACGATCTCGGTCGTTATGGGGAAGCCATCGGTCTTGTCCTCAAGGCCAAACAGCTTGAAAATGTAACCTTTGATATTTCCAAGCGAGCGGAATGGGCCGGAGACACGAAATCCGTCTTCACTCGCGAGTTCTTTGCCGAGCGACCGACCTACGGGCATGAAAGCCGGCTTCCGGTGTTCGTGGTCGGCATGCCGCGGTCGGGAACAACCTTGGTCGAGCAGATCATCGCCAGCCACCCAAAGGCAGTGGGCGCGGGCGAACTTCCCCACATATCGCGCATGGCCACCCTCCTCGGGGCAACCTCGAAGGACGTGAAGGTCGACGCACCACGCATAAGATCCCTGCAGCCGGAGTACGTGCGAAATCTGGCGGAGGCATATCTTGCACGCCTTGATCCAGAGTGTCTTGCCAAGCAACGCATCGTCGACAAGTCGCCATTGAACCTGTGCTATCTCGGCTGTGTCGCATTGGCGTTTCGAAACGCCTCTGTCATCTACTGCCGCCGCAATGCGTTAGACACGTGCTTGTCGATTTTCATGCAAAAGTTCGATCGCGGCCATGACTATTCATATGATTTGGGGACTCTCGGTCGATACTACCGTCTATGCCACGATCTCATGGATCATTGGCGAAAGACTGCCCCGCTTAGGATTCTTGAGATCGACTATGAAACGATTGTGAATGGTCTTGAAGCGCAGGCGCGGCGGATTATCGATTTTCTCGATTTGGAATGGGATGACGCCTGCCTGTTCTTTCACAAGACGAATAGGAACGTGGCCACCGCCAGCCAGTGGCAGGTAAGGCAGCCAATCTATCAGACATCGATTGGCCGGTGGCGTCGATATCGGACATATCTCGGTCCTCTGATTGCCGAGCTGGGCGATTTGGCGGACGCCAACTGAGCCGGCCCCTGATAGCCGGCACATTACCTTTTGAGCTTGTTCGGCAGAAATCGGTTGGAGGTTAGACCCCCTCACAGGGTTGGGATTGGGAGGTCGAGGGGGTCTCCTTCGATGCTAACGGGTCGGGGTTCCGTCAGTATCATCCTCTAGATCGGCTTCATCATCGGGGGATACCGGTTCGTCCTCTTCTTCTTCGACGTCTTCATCCGGCTCATCGATTTCTTCCCGCTTCGGATTCGCGGCCTCGATGTCGTTGCCGTTGACCACTCTGTGTTGCTCATGACTCATGACGTGCCTCCCAGTTGCGAATGGATAGGTGGCTTGTTTCGATACGCAGGACCACCAACACCATTTCCACCAATCGGTTCCGTGAGGAGGATTTCGCTTTTAATACGGGCCGTTACCCGAGGAATGGCGGGCCGCGCAGAGGGAATTTTGACGGAACTTTAACCTCAGCTTCCGACTTATATAGGTGGGAAGACTTGTTAAACGGCTTGGTGTGCAAGATGACCGCTGAGGAAACTTGCAATGAGACTCAGTCCATCCGATCTGCAAACATTGCGTCACGCTGCCGACATTGCCGACGCCCAAAAAGAGCTGGTTGAACTGATGGAGAAGCGCTCGGCGAAGGCTCAGCGCGGACCAACGCAACCTGTCAATCCGGTTTTTATCGCAGGTGTTGCCGCGGCCGGTCTGGTGTCCTTATTGGTCCTGGGTTCGCTGGCTTAAAGCGCGCCAATTGGCCGCCATTGTAGATTGCGTTTCACAGCAACGGTCTATTGGGGGAGGCGGTCGATTTTGCTCGCCATTATGAAGTCGTTCTCGTGCAATCCCTTGATCTTTTTGGTTTGCAGTGAAACCGTTGCATATCCCCAACCGAAGTGTATGTCCGGATGATGGCCTTCGGTCTCGGCGATTTCGGCAACTCTGTTAACGAAACCTAAAGCTTGGCCAAAGTCGCGGAATGAAAAGCGACGCTCGATCCGACGAGCATCGTCGAGTAGCTGCCACGCGGGAGTCTGGCTCAGCAGACTCTTCGCTTCATCTGCCGTGAGCGGGGGAACGCCGCCTTTGCACGGGGTACAAGTTTTCTCTGCCAGCGAATTCATGTTCAAGTCTCCGGTTGATTTCTGCTTGCGCTCATACTTCCAGCCCGACCATGTCGGCGCCACATCACCTGCGAACAGTATAAACCCGCTGGCGAACGAAATCCTCAAGGCAGGTCTGTTCAAGCCACGGGTGATGTGCTGTTCTCCACCAATGGGAGATCCCATGACCAACAAGCCTGATGCGTCTTCGGCTAACGGGACGCGGAATATTCTTGAGCGCGCGCTTTGGGCTCTGGTGGGATTGCGACCCCGAGGACACGGTCCGTTTTTTCCCCCTCAGACTGAATGAAGTCGGCATGATCAAGAAGACGCCCAACGAGATCATCGCAGGCTTCACTGACTGGCGCTTCCTCGACGAGATCAAGCGTGAATTGAAGATTTGACGCATATGGCGCTGCTGCTGGCATTGATTCTTTTTCTAGTCAGCGCCATCAGCTTGCGCGCGAGCGATAAATTTCTCTGCAACCGCTTTGCCAAGTGCGATGCCAGCTATGTTGTCCATTGGATAGTGGATCCCGGCCCAGATACGCGAACCTCCCGCCTCCCTGCCCAATCTCCGGATAAAATCCGCATGACGGGGAAACAAATATGCCAAAATTTCGCACCGTGCAGTTGATGCCGTGGAGTGATTTGACGGATAGCTTGGAAAATTGGGTACTGGAAACAGCGGAACGATCCTTGGGTCCAGCTGGTGCGGGCGAAGGTACCAATAGGCGAACTTTCCATCGTTGCTCGCAATAAACGCATCGAGCATGACCGTTCCGAGCAGCGCATATACGCGTGCGGCGCGAGGCGGATTTTGGTCTGTCTTATCCTCGAACATCCATGTGTTCGCATAGTCATAGAAAACGGTCATCCCGCCGGTCGGAGTTTGCCAATAGAACGCTTTTGAATTGGTCTCGAATGTTCGCTGGAATTGTCGCAATCCCTCCGCCTGGGCCCTCGCCTCTGCCGATTGGCAATCTGGCGGCGGGGGAGGACGAAACTCGTTGGCTGATTTCAGCAAAATTGGCTTCCAGTTGGGCATCGTCACATTTCCGGGTTGGGTCCCGGTCCACATACACGGACCTGTCGGCACCGAGCCGGTCCACTTCCCATCGGAGCCATCTGCTTTGGCCAGCTCTATCACCCGTTCGGCTACTCGACGCCCCAATTCGAAACCCGCCTTCGTGTCGCTGGGAAACTGAACTCCGGCTCGGACGCGCGAATTTGCAGCCTCCTCAGCCATGGCCTGCAGCGGCACAGCCTCCTGGGGAAGGAAGTAAGCCAGTACTGCCGCAGCAGCTCCAGCGACTGCGGCA